>CASIAX010000001.1:0-224222 GCA_949372955.1 uncultured Flavobacteriaceae bacterium
TACTTAGGTTAATTGGGTTAGGGATCATACCTAAATACTTGATCTCTTCTTTTAATGGAATATGATAATCTAAATCCGAGCTTATAACACCTTTTATATTTTTATAAATATATTCGTGAAGGTTTTTGAAATGTTTATTATTATATTTTAAAATGTGGCGATAGCTATTTTTTAGTTTTTTATTATTAAAGTATGGAGTTAATATTGAATATCTAAAATTTTTATTCAAAGCATATTGAATGCTTTTAAAATCTGTGCCACAAGAAAGTAAAAATATATTCTTGTTATTGTTTTTAATTATTTTTATCAACTTTACTTCTAAAATAGGAGTTGTTTTAAAGGAATTTTCATTTACTAACTGTACAATATCAAATCCTTTTAATTTTTTAATTTTAAAAAATGTTTTAATACCTATCTCAATATCATTAAGACTTACTTTGAATATTTTATCAATTATTTTTGCTATAAATTTAAAAATAGGGATTTCAAAAAATGTTGATTTTATTAAAATATCAACTGGGTATCTTTTAAACCCATCACCCGTACCCAATAAAGTAACTGTATGCCCGTTTAATTGTAGACCATCTTTTAGAGAATTATGAAGTCCACTATATTCACCTATTAATAGAATTTTCATTAATTTATCTACATTTGTTTCAAATATAATTTTAATGAGTAATGTAAACAACAAAAATATTAGTTTAGAAATTTTAATTTCTACGAAACAAAGAGATAATCTTGATTTCTTACATAATATCTTTGTGAATAATAATTCTCATTCTAATTCTGTCTTAATTATAAATCAAACGGAGAATATTAACTTTTCTTGTCCATCTACTGGCAAAATTAAATTAATTAATAAAAATGAAATTGGTTTATCAAAAAGTAGAAACTTAGCAATTCATAGCTCTACTGCAGATATATGTTTATTAGCAGATGATGATGTAGTTTACGAAAAAGATTTTGATAAAATTATTCTTAATGCTTTTTCTAATAATCCAAATGCAGATATTATAACCTTTATGATGAAGGATTTTGATGGTAAACTATTTAAAAAATACCCCAAGAAGAAACTTCACGATAAAAAAACTTTAAACTCTGTTAATTCAGTTGTTATTGCATTTAAAAGAGATTCTATTATTTTTAACAATATTAAATTTGATAATAACTTCGGGCTTGGATCTATATTTCAAACAGCCGATGAGTATATCTTTTTGAGAGATGCTATGGATTCAAATCTTAATATAATTTTTCAAAATGATGTAATTTTATCTCACGATATTATCAGTTCAGGAAAAGATGTTGGAAGTGATAGAATTTTATTTGCTAAAGGTGCTTTGTTTTACAAGTATTATAATTTTTTTTCTTTTTTTAAGTTAGTCCACTATGTTTATTTAATGTTTATATTTAAACATATTAGCGTTACAGAAATAATACCTAAATATTTAACTGGACTTAAGGGGATTTTTCAATTTATAAAAGTGAATAATGAAAAGAAGTAGTATTGAAGATGTTTTTGAAATAAAAATACCAAAAATAGTTTCCCCTGAAGGTATGGGTTCATTGTCTTTTGTTGAAAATGAAATTGTTCCTTTTTCTATTAAGCGTGTATATTATTTATATGATGTCCCAGAAAATGGCGAAAGAGGAGGGCACGCACACAAAGATTTATCTCAAGTATTATTTGCTTTAAATGGAAGTTTTGATTTACTGATAGATGACGGTTTTAATAGTAAGGTTATTACTTTAAGTAGTCCAAATGTTGGTTTTTTCTTACCCAAAGGCATATGGAGAGAAATGAATAATTTTTCAAAAGATTCTGTTTGTCTTGTTTTAGCTTCAAAGAGTTATGATGAACAAGACTATATTAGAGATTATGAAGATTTTAAAAAATCTTTATAATTATTTTATACTACACAAATAGGAAAGTCGGTATAAATCAAATAATAACAGACTAGGCTTAGCGCCCAACAGATTAGATTCAATACTTTTTGAAAATAAGTTAATAATAGCAGTTGTAATTTTTCTTAGCCCTAAAAAACTTAGTACATTATAGTATTTTAAAATAGTGATATCGTTCTGGCCAATTAATTTATTTCTTTTTAAATAATGTAAGCTTTTTAACGCTTTTTTAGTTTTAGTTAAAAATTTTAAATTCTCATCCAAACCATGGTGATTAACTTCGTTGTCAATATGATTTATAGAAATTAAATTATTTTTCAATAATGCTCCAAACAAATAATCCATTCCGTAACTATCACTTTTTATTTGTTTATTGATTGACTTAAACACATTTTTCTTAATTAAGAAATTAGATGATATGGTATATTTATAAGGATTTTTATTTCTTAATTCACTTGGTATTTGTTCCCTAAATTTTCCGAATGTCTGCCTTAAACTTCTTGAGTTTATTATTTTATCTTCATAGTAAAAACCACCAAAAGTAACTTCAAAATCTTTTTTTATTTGATTTGTATATATCTCCAGGAAATTACTGTTAAGTGGAATAACATCTACATCAATAAATAAAAGCCAATCGTATTGAGCTTTATCCGCTAATAGTTGTCTGTTGGCAGATCTTCCTATGTTTTTTTTACTTTCAAAAAACTTGCAATTAGTAAGTGTGTTTATTTTTTGATTGGTTTCATTTAAATTAGAAAAAGATGCATCATCGATACAGATAATTTCAAAAATCACTCCAAGAGTCAATGCCTGCTTTTCTAAGATGCAAATTAGATTGAATGCGTTATAGTTATAACAAGGGATTAAAATTGAAATCATTCGTATATGTTTTCAATACTCATACCAGTAATGTCAATTTCATTTATTGATTTGTTATTACATAAAAGTGTTTTGTGTGGATACTTTTTTATCATCATAAAGTCATGAGTAGCCATAAGAATTGTATTTCCTTTCTTATTTAATTCTAATAACAAGTTCATGATTTCCAAGCTGGTTTTTGGATCTAAATTTCCAGTCGGTTCATCTGCTATTATTAAATCTGGACTATTTAGTAATGCTCTAGATATTGCTACTTTTTGCTTTTGACCACCTGATAATTGGTGAGGTAGCTTAAAAATCAAATCCTTTATTTTTACAATTTCTAGTACTTCATTGATTCTATTTTTTATCTTTTTTTTATCACTCCACTCTGTTGCTTCTAAAACAAATTTTAAGTTATCAAAAACAGATCTGTCCTGAAGAAGATTAAAGTCTTGAAAAACAACACCTAGCTTTCTTCTTAAAAATGGTATTTTTTTCTCCTTTAGGTCTTTTAATGTAAATCCACCAACTGAAATGAATCCTTTTTTTAATTTTAAATCTGCGTAGAGAGTTTTTATTAGACTACTTTTTCCAGAGCCAGTCTTGCCTATAAGATAAATAAAGTCCCCTTTATTAATATTAATATTAATATTTTCTAAGATAATTTCGTCTTGTTGATATATAGAAACCTTATCTATATTTAATATGCTTGTACTCATAATATAAATATAATACTTAATTGTATTATTTTAGCAAAGAGATGTTTTTTTAATAGTAACAAATACATGAAAGATAAAATTGAAAATATTGCTAAGTTATCTAAACTTAATTTCAAGGAAAATACTTCTTTTTTTAAGAAATTAAAAAAAAAACTACCAAAGCAGTTTGATTATTTAATGATTGATATTCATGATGATGAATTCTCAAAAACTAATTGTCTAGATTGTGCGAATTGTTGTAAGACAACTAGTCCAATTTTCACTTCAAAAGATATTTCAAGCATTTCTAAGCATTTACATCTTAAAATTGATAAGTTCGTTTCTCAGTATTTAACTATGGACTCGGATAATGATTATGTTTTAAAGGGGTCTCCTTGTACTTTTTTAAATGAAGATAATAGTTGTTTCATATACGAGCATAGACCTAAAGCATGTAGAGAATACCCACATACAAACAGAAAAGATTTTCATAAAATATCAGATTTAACCATGAAAAACATAGAAATATGTCCAGCAGCATTTAATATCGTTGAGAAATTGAAGTCAACTTTAAAAGATAATACTTAAAATATGGAATCAATTTTATTGTATTTTGAAAATATTCCTACTCTACACAGAAGCTTAATTTTGGTACTTGGAATTTCATTTTTTTGGATGCTTAGAAGGTATTCTTCCTTTAATGAATTTTAAGTATAATAAGACTGTCCACGCTTTACCAAATTTATTTTTCACACTCACAACTATCATTATCAACTTTAGCTTAGCTTTTTTGTTAATCACTTGCTCTGACTGGGTAGTTGAAAACAACTTTGGAATTATAAATTTATTATTTGCTTCAAACTTGTTACTTTATTCGGTTTTTGGAATTCTTTTATTAGATTTAATTGGAGCATATTTGCCACATTATGTTGAACATAAGTTTAAATATTTATGGATGATTCATTTGGTTCATCACACTGACCATTCTGTAGACACAACCACTGCTAACAGACACCATCCCTTAGAAAGTATAATAAGGTTTTTATTTACTCTACTAGGAGTTTTTATTATAGGAGCACCTATTGGTTTAATAATGCTATATCAATCTTTATCATTAATATCTACTCAGTTCACACATGCCAATATAAAATTATCAAAAACCTTTGATAAAAACTTATCTTATTTATTGGTTTCACCAGATATGCACAAAACTCACCATCATTATAAATTACCTTACACAGATTCTAATTATGGCAATATTTTCTCTTTATGGGATAGATTATTTGGAACATATTTGTACTTGGAACGTGAATCTGTGAAATATGGAGTCGATACTTTTCCAGATGTAAAAATAAATTCTAGTTTGTTAGGCTTATTAAAGCAGCCTTTCCAAAAGTACAGAAAACCCAGTAATTAATAAATCAAGTATTTAGTTCTAATAGTTTTAAAGTCTCTCAAGCCTTTTTTCCAGCTTGATCTAATTTCCTTTTCTGAAGTGCCTTCAACAATTTGTTTTTGTAAATTTTTTGTGCCAGAGAGTTTAACAAAAAAAGAATTAAAAAACTGATCTTTGCGTGAGCTATTTTTATAACTATTAAGTAAGTATTTTAATTCAATTTTATTAAAATCAGTTTCATCATTTAATTGTTCACCAAAGCATACTAAGTCTTGATTCTTTGGACTGTTTGATCCTGAATTTGGTTTTGGTATAAATTCATATTTGTAGATTTTATTGTTTAAAAATGGGCTACCGTAAATAGTAAATTGTTGATTAGTTCCCCTACCAACACTTATATTTGTTCCTTCGAATAAGCACAAGCTTGGGTATAAATTTATTGATTTATCATTTGGTAAATTTGGAGATGGTTTTATTGGTAAACTATAGCTAGAATTTCTGTTATAATTTTTAATCTTAACTACTGTTAAATCGCAAAACAAACCATCTTCTAGCCAGTTTTCTCCGTTAATCATAGTTGAATATTCCCCTATAGTCATCCCGTATACTATTGGCACTTTATGCATTCCGACAAAACTTTTATTTTCAGTTTCAAGTACAGGACCATCAACATAATGAATATTTGGGTTGGGTCGGTCCAATACAATAAGTGGAATATTATTTAACGCACAGGCTTTCATCACATAGTGTAGTGTTGATATGTGAGTGTAAAACCTAACTCCAACATCTTGTATGTCAAATATCATAACATCAACACCTTTTAAGTCGCTTTCTAATAATTCGCCATATTTTCTCTTTTTCCCATGCAGTGATATTATTTCTAGTCCAGTATTTTTGTCCACATCATCAGATATATTTGCACCATTTGGTTTTTCCCCTTTGTATCCATGCTCTGGAGTGAATATCTTAATAACATTAATATTAGAATTAAGAAGAGAATCAACTATATGGGTGTAATCTGATTGATTATCTTTATTTAGTTGGTTGAAATTAGTATGCTTTGAAGTTTTAAATATAACCGATGTGTGATTTGCAACTATACCAACATTTTTTCCAATAAGCAAGTGTTTATATTCCTGGACGCTGCCAGCTCCAACAATTATTTTATTTGTAATTTGGCTATTATTATTGTTTTTCACGGATGAGTGAGAAAAACAAATAATCGATATTGAGAAAATAAAAAACAAACTTTTTTTAAGCATAATTAATTTTGAAATTAGAATTTTTTTTAGCAAAACGAATTATTAGCACTAAAGCTTATAAAAGTAGTATATCGGCTCCAATAATAAAAATTGGAATTATCGCAATTGCATTATCTGTTATTGTTATGCTAATATCAATTTCAACGGGGATAGGACTGCAAAATGAAATTAGAGACAAAATCTCTGCTTTTAACGGCCATATAATAATTTCTAACTTTGATTCTAATAATTCAGATGAATCTAATTTACCTATTGATATAACTGAAAATTTACTTTTAAGTTTAGACTCAATTAATAATGTTAAATCAATAAATCAAACAGCTTTAAAATTTGGTATAATTAGAACTCCTGACAATTTTGATGGAGTTTTGTTCAAGGGAGTAGATAGCTCCTATAATTGGAATAATATTTCTCCTTATTTGTCCAAAGGTTTTGTCCCTGAAATATCAAAATTAACTTCTAATCAAGTACTTGTCTCAGATAATTTATCTGAAAAATTAAATTTAAGTATCGATGATTCCTTTCAAATGATTTTTTCTAGAAATTTAGATACAAGAGCGATTATAAGAAAATTTACTATTGTTGGTTTATTTAACTCTGGTTTTAATGAAATCGATGATAATATAATTTTTGGTGATATAAAGCATTTAAGAAAAATAAATAAATGGAAAGATGATCAATCAGGTTCTTTAGAAATCTTTATAAACGATTTTAGTCTAATTAGTGAGACTACAAAAAATATTTACTTATCAACTCCTAATCAGTATGACACTGTAAATGTGAAGCAGAAGTATTCATCCATTTTTGATTGGATTAAAATATTTGATAAAAACATTATTGCAATATTATTTATTATGGTTGTTGTATGCTCAATAAACATTATTAGTGTATTGCTGGTTTTGATTTTGGAAAGAACCAATATGATTGGAGTTTTAAAATCACTTGGTGCTAATAATAACAGTATTAAAACAATTTTTTTAATAATTGTCTCTTACATAATTTCTCTTGGCTTAATTATAGGTAATATACTTGGACTTGGATTACTTTTTATTCAAAAACAATTTAGTATGATAAAACTTGATCCTGAAATATATTATACTACAGATATTCCAGTTTATTTAAGTTTTAACTATATTTTTTTGTTAAACTTATTTACTTTTTTAGTGTGTTTATTATGTGTACTATTACCTTCTTATCTTATTTCAAAAATATCACCTATAAACTCCATTAAGTTTCGATAATAAATATTTGCAATTTTGAGATGTTGCATTAAAGCTAAATCGATATAGCTTTGTATATTTACTTAAAAAAAAATTCATGGAATATTTCGAAAATATTTTAGGTACAATTGGTAATACTCCTCTTGTTAAACTAAATAAATTGACAAAAGACTTACCATGTCTAGTTTTAGCTAAATATGAAGCCTTAAACCCAGGTAATTCAACAAAAGACAGAATGGCACTTAAAATGATAGAAGATGCAGAAAAGCAAGGTCTTTTAAATCCAGGAGGAACTATTATTGAAGGTACTTCCGGGAACACTGGAATGGGTTTAGCCTTAGCAGCTATTATTAAAGGTTACAAATGCATATTTGTTTTATCAGATAAGCAGTCTAAGGAAAAGATGGATATATTAAAAGCTGTAGGCGCAAAGGTTGTTGTTTGTCCAACTGATGTAGCACCAGAAGATTCTAGATCCTATTATTCTGTTTCTAAAAGACTTGCTTCTGAGATACCAAATTCGTGGTATGTAAACCAGTACGACAATCCCAGTAATGCTGTAGCTCATTTTGAGTCTACAGGACCTGAAATATGGAATCAAACAGATGGTAAAATTACGCACTTCATAGTTGGAGTAGGGACTGGAGGGACAATATCTGGAGTTGGAAAATATTTAAAGTCAAAAAATCCAGATATAAAAATATGGGGAATTGATACATATGGCTCAGTATTTAAAAAATACCATGAAACAGGTATTTTTGATGAAAATGAAATATATCCATACGTAACTGAAGGAATTGGAGAAGATATTTTACCTAAAAATGTTGATTTTAAAATAATAGATGGTTTTACTAAGGTCACCGATAAAGATGCTGCTATTTACACACAAAAATTAGCTAAGGAGGAGGCAATGTTTCTTGGTAATTCTGCTGGAGCTGCTGTTAAAGGTTTAATACAGTTAAAAAGTAAATTTAATAAAGATGATGTTGTCGTAGTTTTGTTTCATGATCATGGTAGTAGATATGTTGGGAAAATGTTTAATGATGATTGGATGAAAAAAATGGGTTACATAGAATAGATATATGATTAAAAGCTTTTTTAAATCTAAATTTTTTTTTGCAATTTCTTTGTTACTAGCTTTATTGCTATTTGCAATTTTTGGCTATAAATATATTTCTGGACTTAGCTGGATTGATGCTATATATATGGCAATTATTACTATATCATTTGTGGGCTTCGAAGAGTTAGGAATGAGTTCCGAATCTAAAATATTTGTTATAATTTTAGTAATAAGTTCTGCTATAATTTTAGGTTACTCAATTAAAATAATAACTGAATATATAGTTAGTTTATATTCTGAAAAAATAAAAGATAAAAAAATGCAAAAAAATATAGATAATTTAGATAATCATATAATAGTTTGTGGTTATGGTAAAAATGGTAGTCAAGTAGTAAAAAAACTAGCAGCATATGGTAAGTCTTTTGTTATAATTGAAAAAGATGATGCTATAATAACAAGTGATAGATCCGATAAGATTTTTGTACATGGGGATGCTGTTTTAGATGAAATCCTATTGCAATCGGGTGTTATGAAAGCATCTTCTCTAATATGTACATTACCAACAGATGCTGATAATTTATTTATTGTTTTAACTGCAAAACAATTAAATCCTAAAATAAAAATTATAAGTAAAGCTTCTGAAGAAACTTCATATAGTAAGCTTAAATTGGCAGGAGCTGATAATGTAATTATGCCTAATAAAATCGGAGGAGATCATATGGCCTCTTTGGTTGTGGTGCCAGGGATTTTAGAATTCGTAGATAATCTTTCTATAGTTGGCAAGTCAGAAATTAATTTGGAAGAAATCTCAACTGATAAACTTTTTGATACAATAACCAAGAAAACTATTAAAGATCTTGATTTAAGAAAAAAAACTGGTTGCTCGATAATTGGATATAAAGATCCTCAAGGAAAATACACAATTAATCCTGGAGCAAATTTAATTATTGAAGCAAATTCTAAAATAATAGTTTTAGGAAAATCAGAACAAATTCAACATTTAAATAGCCTTTATAATATTTAATTATGTTTAAATATTTTTTTTAAATCCATTTTTTTTACCATCTTGTTCATAATCTTAATTTTTAAATTAAATCAAATTTTATGAAAAAATTACTTTCACTATTATTTTTAGTTCTTCCATTACTTTCCTTTTCTCAGGACAAGGGATTGGATAAACGAATAGATGAGGCTTTTGCGCCAATATCAGATTTCTTTTCTAGTATTGTCTTTTTCCAAGTAGCTGGATACCCATTTGTTATTTTGTTACTTGTAGGTAGTGCATTGTTTTTCACTCTATATTTTGGTTTCCCAAATATTAAATATTTTTGGACTGCTATAAATGTAGTAAGAGGTAAATATGATGATTTAGATAAGGACGAAAGTGGTAATAAAGAGGGTGAAGTTTCTCACTTCCAGGCACTAGCAACAGCTGTTTCTGGTACTGTTGGAAATGGAAATATTGCAGGTGTTGCATTAGCAATTGCATTAGGTGGACCTGGAGCAACTTTTTGGATGATAGTATGTGGATTATTAGGTATGTCTACAAAATTTGTTGAGTGTACTTTAGGCGTTCAATATAGAGATGTCGGTGAAGATGGAACTATTTATGGAGGCCCAATGTATTACTTAAGTAAAGGATTGAAAAATAAGGGTTGGGAAAAATTAGGTAAAGTTACTGCTGTATTATTTGCGATATTTTGTATAGGAGGATCATTTGGTGGTGGAAATGCAGCTCAATCTAACCAAGCAACAATCGTTCTAAAAGATTTACTTGGCTTAGAGACTACATTTGCTGGAGCTATTATAGGTCTAGTACTTGCAGCCTTTGTTGGTATAATTATTATTGGTGGTATTAAAAGAATAGCATCTGTAACTGAAAAAGTAGTTCCTTTAATGGCAGTACTTTATATACTTGCCTGTGTATACATATTAGCTATTAATTTTAGTTACATAGATGATGCAATTTCACTAATTATTAGAGAAGCATTTAATCCAACTGCTGTTGGTGTTGGTGGTGTAATAGGTGTTTTAATGGTAGGATTTAAAAGAGCTGCTTTTTCAAATGAAGCAGGAGCTGGTTCAGCTTCTATAGCTCACTCAGCAGTTAAAACTAAATACTCTGCATCAGAAGGTCTAGTTGCCTTATTAGAACCATTTATAGATACTGTAGTTATTTGTACTATGACTGCTTTAGTAATAGTTATATTTAATTCAAATGGTGCTTTTGTATATGGAGGAGATGGAATGGGTGGAGTTCTTATTGACGGAGTAGTTTATGAAGGAGCTGGTATAACATCTAAGGCATTTGCTGAATACATTCCTTACTCTGGTATATTTTTAACAATTGCAGTTGTGCTATTTGCTGTTTCAACTATGATATCTTGGTCATATTATGGGCTACAGTCATGGAAATATTTATTTGGTCGCGGTAGAGTTGCTGATTTAACTTACAAGGTTTTATTTCTTGTTTTTGTTGTAATTGGAGCTGCTGCAAGTATGAATTCAATATGGGCTTTCTCAGATGCTATGATTTTTGCTATGGTTTTCCCTAACATGATTGGATTGTACTTTTTGTTTCCTGTTGTTAAAGAGCAACTTAATAAATTTTTGGAAGCAATTAAATCAATGTAAAATTTATTGTAAATTAATTTATTAAAGCTTTTATAAATTAATAATTAGTTTATATTTGCAAAACAATTTTTAAAGAGAGGAGGCCCTGATATGCTAATAATACCAATTAAAGAAGGAGAAAACATCGATAGAGCGCTAAAGCGTTTCAAGAGAAAATTTGATAAGACGGGAACTAAAAGATCCCTTCAAACTCGTAAACAGTTTATAAAACCTTCTGTTAAAAGAAGAGCTCAAATACAAAAAGCTCAGTATATTCAAAATTTAAGAGATAACGAACAGATATAATTTGTTTAGTTAAATAATAAAAAAAAGCCTCTCAGTTTCTGTGAGGCTTTTTTATTTTGTTAAATTTATAGTATATATGGGTTTAGATTCTTTTTTTGATTATTTAGAGGTTGAGAAAAACTACTCACCAAATACTGTCCAAGCGTACCGTAACGATTTAAATGTATTTAACAAGTACTTAGTAGATGAGCATAGTTTGTCCGCTCTTACCGACGCAAACTATTCACATATTAGATCTTGGATTGTATTACTAGTAAATAATGGATTATCTAATAGGTCTGTAAATCGAAAAATCACCTCATTAAATTCATTTTTTAAGTTTTTGTTAAAAATTGATTTAATTAATGAAAACCCTCTTATATATCATAAAGCTCTCAAAACTCAAAAAAAAATTCAATTACCATTCTCTGAAAGCGAAATGTTTGCTGCGTTAAGCTCAGACAATTTCGATAATAGCTTTACGGGAGTTCGTGATAGATTTATCATTGACTTATTTTACACTACAGGAATCCGAAGAATTGAATTGATTCAAATAAAGATTTCAGATTTTAATGTTTCTAAAAAACAGATAAAAGTTTTAGGAAAAAGAAATAAAGAACGAATAATTCCTTTAATAGATTCAACAATTAGTTTATTTGATAAATATATTTCTTTTAGATCTGAACTAAAGTCATCTCAAGAATCCTTGTTTATAACCATTAAAGGGAAGCCAGTGTATGAAAAGTTAATTTATCGAATAATTACTAAGTATTTTGATAATATATCTACAAAAGTAAAAAAAAGCCCTCATATAATCAGGCATACATTTGCCACACACCTTCTAAATAATGGTGCTGACTTAAACTCTGTTAAAGACCTATTAGGCCACTCTAGTCTTGCAGCTACACAAGTTTATACTAATAGAAGCATAGATGAAATTAAAAAGGTGTTTGCCAAATCTCACCCCAGAAATATATAGTTTTAATAAGTTTTTTTAAAAGTTAAAAATTTAACCAATTTTATTTTGTTTAAATAAATAAGTATATATATTTGCATTCCGTTTATTTGACGGATAAAAAGCCGATGTAGCTCAGCTGGCTAGAGCAGCTGATTTGTAATCAGCAGGTCGTGGGTTCGAGTCCCTCCATCGGCTCAGTTCTTTAACATAGTGAATAATATTAATGGGGAGATACTCAAGCGGCCAACGAGGGCAGACTGTAAATCTGCTGACTACGTCTTCGCAGGTTCGAATCCTGCTCTCCCCACTTTTTTCACATTAATTAAATATTGCGAGAGTAGCTCAGTTGGTAGAGCGTCAGCCTTCCAAGCTGAATGTCGCCAGTTCGAACCTGGTCTCTCGCTCTTTTAATTTTCTTTATATTACCAAATAAATATTGCGAGAGTAGCTCAGTTGGTAGAGCGTCAGCCTTCCAAGCTGAATGTCGCCAGTTCGAACCTGGTCTCTCGCTCTTTTAATTTTCTTTATCTACTCATTTAAAAAATCATAATCGCCGATGTAGCTCAGGGGTAGAGCGTTTCCTTGGTAAGGAAGAGGTCTCGAGTTCAATTCTCGACATTGGCTCTTGCTGTTGGAAGACTAAATTTTCTTAATATTTATTGATTTCAAAAATAGTCAAATATACTTTTAGTAGACTTTTAAGAATTATTACTAGTTTTATGTTATTTCTTTCTCCCTAAACTGTTTGTTTATTGAAATTTTATAATAACAACTCCATCTAATAATATGTGATCTTTATACGCTATTGGTCTAGTGTAACTCTGTATTATAGCTTGCCTAGGATTTTTTTTTTTAAATCATTATATTTGGTTAAATTATTTTATGAAAAAGATACTATTAATATTACTGTTTATTCCAATCATCTTTAGTTGCAATAATATTCATTTAACTAACCCAAAGTATCAGAGTACTTCAGTTATCAATAATCAAATTGAAATAGGTGTGACTCTTGATGATTTTTTGTTAATAGCTGGAGAAAGAGCTGAAAAAACAGCTGCATAACGTGGCGGTCTTACAATTACTTACGCAATTTATCAATATGATAAAAATGATGAAATAATTCGATATACTTTATATGATTTTTATACATTTGATGGTAAAGTTTATAAACTTACAGATTACTTAACACATTATGGAAGTAAAACAAAGTAGCTACAAACTATGAAAAAATTACTATATATATTATATATTTTCCCTTACTTTTTTTTATCTCAAAATACCGCACCTGTTGCTGATTCTTCAACTTTAACAGCACTTACTAACGCCAATATATATGATGCTGCTCAATTATGGGTTAATTACCCTGCTGATGCCCTTGTTGAATATGGACATGTAACTGATTGGGATGTAAGTAATATTACAAACATGCAAAATATATTTTTAGATGCAGGGGCTTCCTTCAATGATGACTTGTCATTATGGGATGTTAGTAATGTTATCAATATGTCAAGAATGTTTGATGGTGCTACTGCATTTAATCAAGATATAGGCTCGTGGGATACTGCTGCAGTAACTAATATGAGCAATATGTTTAGTGGTGCATCTTCCTTTAATCAAGATATAAGTTCATGGAATACTTCTTCTGTGACTGCTATGAATCAAATGTTTCAAAATACTTCCTTTAATCAAGATATAGGATCATGGGATACTGCTGCTGTTACTGTATGTATTCTATGTTTAATAGTGCATCTGCCTTTAATCAAGATATAAGTTCATGGAATACTTCTTCTGTGACTGCTATGAATCAAATGTTTTCAAATGCTGCTGCTTTTAACCAAGATATAAGTTCATGGAATACTTCTTCTGTGACTGCTATGACAGGAATGTTTTTAAATACTCCCTTTAATCAAGATATAGGATCATGGGATACTGCTGCAGTAACTAATATGAGTTATATATTTAGTGGTGCAACTGCATTTAATCAAGATATAGGGTCGTGGAATACTGCTGCAGTAACTAATATGTCAGGAGTGTTTCAAGGTGCTACTGTTTTTAATCAAAATATAGGTTCATGGAACACTGCTGCAGTAACTTCTATGAATGGTATGTTTAATAATGCTTCTTATTTTAATCAGGACATATCTTCTTGGAATACCGCTGCTGTAACTAATATGTCAAGTATGTTTTCAAATGCTGCTGCTTTTAACCAAGATATTAACACTATTGGAAGCTCTTGGAATACCGCTGCAGTTACTAGTATGCAGTATATGTTTAATGGTGCTTCTGCTTTTAATGGAAATATAGGTTCATGGGATACTTCTTCTGTTACTAGTATGACAAGTATGTTTTCAAATGCTGCTGCTTTTAACCAAGATATAGGCTCGTGGGATACTGCTGCAGTATCTGATATGATAAGTATGTTTAAGGGTGCAACTTCCTTTAATCAAGATATAGGCTCGTGGGATACTGCTGCAGTAACTGATATGAGCAATATGTTTTTAAATACTACTGCATTTAATCAAGATATAGGGTCGTGGGATACTGCTGCAGTAACTGATATGAGCAATATGTTTTTAAATACTACTGCATTTAATCAAGATATAGGTTCATGGAATACTGCTGCTGTAACTAGTATGTCAGGAATGTTTAGTGGTGCATCTTCCTTTAATCAAGATATAGGGTCGTGGGATACTGCTGTAGTAACTAATATGAGTTATATATTTAGAGGTGCAACTGCATTTAATCAAGATATAGGATCATGGGATACTGCTGCAGTAAATAATATGACTTATCTGTTTTATAATGCATCTTCCTTTGATCAAGATATAGGGTCATGGAATACTGCTGCTGTAACTAGTATGTCAGGAATGTTTAGGGGTGCAACTGCATTTAATCAAGATATAGGGTCGTGGAATACTGCTGCAGTAACTAATATGATTTATATGTTTTTAAATACTACTGCATTTAATCAAGATATAGGATCGTGGAATACTGCTGCAGTAACTGCTATGAATTCTATGTTTAATAGTGCAACTGCATTTAATCAAGATATAGGGTCATGGGATACTGCTGCAGTAACTAATATGAGTTATATATTTAATAATGCATCTTCCTTTGATCAAGATATAGGGTCGTGGAATACTGCTGCTGTAACTAATATGTCAGTAATGTTTAGTGGTGCAACTGCATTTAATCAAGATATAGGGTCGTGGAATACTGCTGCAGCAACTAATATGATTTATATGTTTAATAGCGCAACTGCATTTAATCAAGATATAGGATCGTGGAATACTTCTTCTGTTACTAATATGCAATCTATGTTTAGTTATGCTAGTTCGTTTAATCAAGATATAGGCTCGTGGGATACTGCTGCAGTAACTAATATGAGCAATATGTTTAAAAACGCAACTGCATTTAATCAAGATATAGGATCGTGGGATGTAACTAGTGTTACCGACATGCAAGAAATGTTTGATGGTGTAACACTATCAATAGAAAATTATGATAATTTACTTATTGCTTGGGCATCACAAAATGTTCAAAATAATGTAGTGTTTAATGCTGGTAACTCCATTTACTGTTTTGGTACTTTAGCTAGAGATATTTTAATTAATACATATGGGTGGACAATTATAGATGGTGGAGATAATGGAGATAATTGTCTACAATCAGATACCATAGCTCCTACAATAGAAGCACCTGACACTATAACTGTTAGTGTAAATGATTCGTGTGTTGCTACAGAAGTTTCTCTTGGGGATTCTATTACAACCGATAATATAGAGGTTTCCTCAGTAACTAATGACGCTCCTACTACTTTTGAACTTGGAGAAACTACTGTAACTTGGACAGTGACTGACTCTAGTGGTAATACTGCTACTGCTACACAAACAGTAACGGTAACCGATGATACTGATCCAACGATTACAGCACCTGATGCTATTAGTGTTACTATCAATGAAACATGTACAGCAACAGAAGTTACTCTTGGCGATTCTACTACTAGTGATAACTGCTCAGTAGCCTCTACTACTAATGATGCTCCTGATGCTTTTGAACTTGGAGAAACTACTGTAACTTGGACAGTAACGGATGGTTCTGGAAACACAGCTACTGCTACACAAACAGTAACAGTAACCGATGATACTGATCCAACGATTACAGCACCTGATGCTGTTAGTGTTACTACTAATGATGGATGTACTGCAACAGAAGTTACTCTTGGAGATTCTACTACTAGTGATAACTGCTCAGTAGCCTCTACTACTAATGATGCTCCTGATGCTTTTGAACTTGGAGAAACTACTGTAACTTGGACAGTAACGGATGGTTCTGGAAACACAGCTACTGCCACACAAACAGTAACAGTAACCGATGATACTGATCCAACGATTACAGCACCTGATGCTATTAGTGTTACTACTAATGATGGATGTACTGCAACAGAAGTTACTCTTGGAGATTCTACTACTAGTGATAACTGCTCAGTAGCCTCTACTACTAATGATGCTCCTGATGCTTTTGAACTTGGAGAAACTACTGTAACTTGGACAGTAACGGATGGTTCTGGAAACACAGCTACTGCCACACAAACAGTAACAGTAACCGATGATACTGATCCAACGATTACTGCACCTGAGTGATATTTCTATTTGTAATAGTCAAGATGTGGATTTGGGAACTCCTGAAACAGGTGATAACTGCTCAGTAGCCTCTACTACTAATGATGCTCCTGATGCTTTTGAACTTGGAGAAACTACTGTAACTTGGACAGTAACGGATGGTTCTGGAAACACAGCTACTGCCACACAAACAGTAACGGTAACCGATGATACTGATCCAACGATTACAGCACCTGATGCTATTAGTGTTTCTACTAATGATGGATGTACTGCAACAGAAGTTACTCTTGGAGATTCTACTACTAGTGATAACTGCTCAGTAGCCTCTACTACTAATGATGCTCCTGATGCTTTTGAACTTGGAGAAACTACTGTAACTTGGACAGTAACGGATGGTTCTGGAAACACAGCTACTGCTACACAAACAGTAACAGTAAGCGATGATACTGATCCAACGATTACAGCACCTGATGCTATTAGTGTTACTACTAATGATGGATGTACTGCAATAGAAGTTACTCTTGGCGAATCTACTACTAGTGATAACTGCTCAGTAGCCTCTACTACTAATGATGCTCCTGATGCTTTTGAACTTGGAGAAACTACTGTAACTTGGACAGTAACGGATGGTTCTGGAAACACAGCTACTGCCACACAAACAGTAACGGTAACCGATGATACTGATCCAACGATTACTGCACCTAGTGATATTTCTATTTGTAATAGTCAAGATGTGGATTTGGGAACTCCTGAAACAGGTGATAATTGTGGGGTGGCTTCCATTACCAATGATGCTTCAGACTCATTTAGTATAGGAGAAACTACCGTAACTTGGACAGTAACGGATGGTGTAGGTAATACTGCAACAGATTTTCAAATTATAACAATAGTAGATGATATTCCCCCAATAATTACAGAAACCTCAGGTAATTTTGCAGTAAGTTGTCAGGTAAATAATGTGATTACTGGTACACCTCAAGTTACAGATAACTGTGGAGTTTTAAGTTTATCTAATAATGCACCTGATGAATATGTAGTTGGGGAAAATATAATAACTTGGATTGCTACAGATGTTAATGGTAATATTGCAGAATACTTACAAATAATTACACTCCTAAACTTACAAGTCCCAACAGCTGTATGTAATGATATTACATTAACATTAGAAAATGGCACTGCTTTTATTTCAGCTTTAGATATAGGAAATGAAAGCTTTGATGAATGTGAAGATGATGTAGTGCTAAGTATTAGTCAAAATGAATTTAATGAAAGTCACATTGGAGAAAATACAGTAGTTTTAACTGTTGTTGATAGTGGTGGAAATACTTCCTCATGTGAAGCGACAGTCACTGTTGTTGGACCTGGATTAAGTATTGAAGAAAACATGTTTGATTCCATAATTATTTACCCAAACCCAACTTCTGAAATGATATATATTAAATCCAATGTTAGTAGTAACTATCATTTATATAACATGATCGGTCAAAAAATTATATCTGGGCAAATTAATGAAGGAGATAATCAGTTAAGCCTTAGTCAATATAGTAATGGTATTTACTTTATAAAATTTATCAAAAATAACAGAGTTTATACTAAGAAAATTGTTAAGAATTAATACAATGAAAAAATATTGACTTAAAAATCTAATAAAGATTAGCATACTCTGCATAACTACTTTATTTCAGTTTTATTTAAAAGTAGTTTCTGCTTTTCCAGTTTCTGTATTGTAGTTAACATGAGGTCTTTTAATTGCCTTGTCTTTTATACTCAATTCTCTTGCCTTTATTAATTATTTAAGTCTTGGAGTCTATTCTAATCTATTTTCATTCTAAAGTGTTTTAATATTACATTTACATTATAAAAATAAATATTATGTCAAATAAACCTAAATGTGAATGTGGAAATACTCAAAACCCTGATGGATTTTGTGATGGTTCTCACACTAAATAGATTAGTTAAACATTATCATTAAGATTGATAACAAACCTTTGTTTTCCTATATCATAATGATTAAAGTTATTTGTATCCATTAGCATCTGTTGTGGACACAATTCTCTGTATTTTACAAATTATATCAATTGTGTTAATGGGCAATACCCATGATTTAAAAAATCAAGTTTGGTTCAATTAACTACAATTTAAGTCAGTCATCTTTTTGTAATCTTATTTATGAAAAAATTACTAACTGTTTTATTGTTTATTTCACTTGTTTGCTTAGCTAATTGTGGACCATTTTCAATTAATATAAATATATCTCCAGTTTCAGACCTAACAAAGCTGGCTATTGAAGGAACGCATGTTGATATGTCCTTAAAATTACTAGAAATAGGGCTCAAAAAAATCAATATTTGCCAGAAACTATTATGTATACAGATTTGAGTAAGTATAAATTTAACATTTAGTAAAACAAAGATTTAAAAGTTCACAAAATTCTTTTTTATTAATAGCTTACTAAGCCAAAATTTTGGCTTAATTTTATTTTTTATCTAAAAATATGAGTAAAAATAATGTTTCCTTTAGCTGGGCCTTTAAAGAATTTATTTGGCCAAGAAGAAAAGTAGTTTCTTTTGGACTTTTTCTGATAATTATTAGAAGTTTATCAGGATTAGTATTGCCTTATGCAAGTAAATCTTTAATCGATGATATAATCCCTTCAAAAGATATGGATGGACTTACTTTATTGTTAATTATTGTCTGCTCCGCACTATTATTTCAGTCGATTAGCTCTTTCTCCTTGACTCGTATTTTAAGCGTGGAAGCACAACACTTGATTTCTGTTCTACGTGCTAAGGTGCAGAAAAAATTACTAACTCTCCCTGTTAGTTTTTTCGATAATAATAAATCTGGAGCTTTGGTTTCTAGAGTTATGACAGATGTTGAAGGGGTTAGAAACTTAGTAGGTACAGGACTGGTTCAACTAATAGGAGGTACGATTACAGCTATAATTTCTTTGGTTATACTAATACAAATCAATGCGCAAATGACTTTGTTTGTTTTAGTTCCGGTTATAATTTTTGCATTAATTGCTTTGAAAGCTTTTGGATATATACGTCCCATATTTAGAGCTAGAGGTAAAATCAATGCCGAAGTTACTGGCCGTCTAACTGAAACTCTAAACGGGATACGCGTAATTAAGGGGTTTAATGCTGAAAAACAAGAACTTAAAGTTTTTGAAAAAGGTGTTGATGATTTGTTTCAAAATGTAAAAAAGAGTTTGACTGCTACGGCACTCATTACTAGTTCTTCTACTTTCTTACTCGGATTAGCATCTGCTGGTATAATGGGTATGGGTGGTTACTTTATAATGAATGATAGTATGACATATGGTGAGTTTGTTTCGTTTACACTCTTTCTTGGCTTTATGATAGCACCCATAGTTCAAATGAGTAACATTGGTAGTCAGCTTACCGAGGCTTTTGCAGGTCTAGACAGAACTCAAGAATTAATGGGTTTAAATGAAGAAAATGATCCTGCTACTCGTAAAGTAGTGCTTAATAAAATTGAAGGAAATATTTCTTTTAAAAATATTTCGTTTAGCTATGATGATAAAACAAGTGTATTACATGATGTTTCTTTTGAAGCTCCAATGGGAAGTGTTACCGCACTAGTCGGTTCTTCTGGTTCTGGTAAATCTACTATAGCAAGCCTAGCTAGTGCTTTTTTAATTCCAAACTCAGGAGAAGTATTGATTGATGGTATCGATTTATCAACTGTTGACTTACAAAGTTTTAGATCTCAACTTGGAGTTGTGCTTCAAGATGATTTTTTATATGAAGGAACAATTAGAGAAAATATATTATTCCCATGTCCTGACGCTTCAGAAGATGAGCTTCAGCAAGCTGTTCATGGCGCTTATGTTAATGAATTTACAGACCGTTTTGAAAAAGGGATTGATACCCTTATTGGTGAGCGTGGTGTAAAGCTATCCGGAGGACAAAGACAGAGAATATCTATAGCAAGAGCATTGTTAGCACAACCTAAAATTGTAATTTTAGATGAAGCTACTTCAAATTTAGATACGCAAAGTGAAGCATTTATTCAGAAGAGTCTTGGTTTATTAATGCAAAATAGAACTACTTTTGTAATTGCTCACCGATTGAGTACTATACAAAAGGCTGATCAAATTCTTGTTGTTGAAGATGGTGATATAGTTGAACGTGGCAAGCATGAAGAATTAATTGCTGCTAAAGGGAGATATCATGAGTTGTACACATATCAAACTCGAATGTAAATTCTAATTTATTCATGAATTACCATATCAATACAAAAAACAGCTGCTAAAAGAAAATATCTAGAAAAATCATTCTTAGGAACTGCATCATTAATTTCAAGAACATAATCATCAGCACTTGTAAATATTTCTTTGGCTGTTTTCCATTTTTTTACAATTGACCCTAAATCTTCTTGATCTTTAACTAATTTGAAATTGTATTGTCCTTTAAATTTAAAAAGAAATTTATCTTTTATGTCATATGCATTAAATTGAATTCCTGAGAAACCTCCCAAAATATTTTGCTGTTTAAAGTATCCAATTAATTTATCTTTTTCGTTATATACACAAACTCTAGCATATAAAAAACTCCAATCTTTTTTTACACTTAATAACCTTGAACCGTTAGTAGAAGTTATTTTAAGGTTAAACGGAGCAAAAATTTTAGTGGATTTGTCAAATCTAAATAATTTAGTCAGTAAGTCAGTTTCCTGTTCTCTAGAGTTAAGTATTATTTTTTTAGAATTTGTGTCGTATATATCATAATTATTAGATATTTTGAACATACCAATATGCTCTTTAATAAAAAATGAGTTATTTTGAAGTAAGCTATTTATCTCCATTATTTAAGATCATTTTTTATATCTTTTTCTACTGATTTAAGATATTTTATTCTCTTCTTATCAGATACAAATGGAACTGACCAAAACTGCTTTGTTTTTGTAAACAAAGACAGTCTCCATCCAAATACAAAAGTATAAACACCCATTACTAATCTTAATTTTACAGAATTTAGATATAGAGTTAAAACTGGTATTGCTGGAGCACCATGAGTTACATAAGTCCTAACTATTTTATCTTTTAAAAATGGTTTAGGGTATGCGTAAAGCTTTGTAATATTGACAAACTGATATGCAAAGCCTGGAACAAAAACTTCATCAAAAAATATTTCCATTCTTGGGGTTAATCTAAACCACCAAACTGGAGATATAAAATACATTCTTTCTGACCATGTAACAAGTTCTTGATATCTCTTAATTGTTTTTTCTCTTGGCCTAGAAAAGTCATCTCTATATAAATCTATGATTTCAATTTCCTCATTGTTCTTGGTCAATTCATCATTTATAGTCTTAAATATACCACTGTAGCAGAATGATTTAATATCAGGATGTCCAACTATAATTAGATTTTTCATAATTTATTTTAATTTTTTTTATTTGATGAAAGTGCAAATATAACCAACACTTATCGTTTAAAATATATATTTTTTAAATTATTATTAGTTCTATATACTGAATCTTTAATTAGTGAGTATGTACTTTAAATCTGTTCTTATAAAAAAGTATAATTACAATCGAAAACATGAAGTATGATAATATCAATATATATGAAATGTGAAAACCTGATGACAAAAATTGATTTGAAAGAAAGGTTGTTAATATTAAAATAGCAAAAATAGATCTAAATATTTCAAAATTTGTTGCCCAAGAATAAAAATCAAATAAAGAAGTAAAACCAAAAATGGATATAAATATGATAAATCCGTAAATAAGTTTAAAGCTAGTTGTTAACTCTGAAAAGTTTTGTAAAAAGAATAGAAGTAAAAAATTTATAGAAATAAAATGAAAAAGTGCTATGACCTTTAATAATGAAGAATATTTAGGAGCATATTTTTTTCTGTTTTTTATATCTACAGTAATAGTTCTTGGAAATTCCTCAACCACATCATCAGGTCTCCAACCTGTAGGCATAAACCAAATCCTTAGTTTATCTATAAAACTTTTTGAATTATAAGCATCTTGAATAACATTAAAAGCATGTTGCCAATTAATTAAAATTGGGTTCCAGGTTTTTACAGGTTTTAATACTCCGAAAACTGGAGGTTCTTCGTCTATTTCTTGTTGAAATGTACCAAAAATACGATCCCATACACAAAATATAGCAGATAAATTTTTATCAATATAGATTGGATTAATAGCGTGATGAACTCTATGTTGAGATGGTGTAACTATAATGTATTCTAAAAAACCTAGTTTACCGATATGTTGAGTGTGATACCAAAATTGAGAAAATAAGTGTAAGGGTACTAAAAGTGAAATGACTTTTGGTGATACACCTAAAATTGCAGCTGGAATTAAAAATAAAGCTCCAAAACCTATCCAAGCAGAGATACTTTGTCTTAAAGCACACGCCAAATTAAATTCTTCACTACTATGATGTATTACATGTCTATTCCAAAAAATATTAATCTTATGGTTTAGTCTATGATTCCAATAACTTGCAAAATCTATACATATAAAAGCAACTATATATAATGTTAAGTTTGATTCTAGACTGACAAGTTCAATCGAATTAAGTAAATAAGGATAAGGGATAATTATTAAAATTAATCCTAATGAATTTTTCAAAATGTTTGTCATTCCTGAACTCAAACTAGAAAGAGTGTCCATGAAAGAATACGTTTGTCGACCTATTATATGGCCATACGAGATTTCTATTGTCATTAAAACCATAAAACCCGGAATTACCCACAATAACAAAGAAGCGTAAGTATCCATAAATTATTTTGTTATAAAAATCACTTAAATATAAAGAAAAAACCTTCTAATAATCTAAAGTTTTTAAATTTTCAGCATTAACTATTTTTTTCTTTCAACAAATTGGAATTTAGCTAAAAATTAAACATCGGTTATTCTAAAACAATACTTTTCAAATTTCTTATAAATAAGTTATGTATAGTTTAATATGTTATTTTTCTTAAATTAATTATATATTTCAACTATGAAAAAACAACTATGGTTAATATTGGAAGATACTACCACTAAAAGAGGAAGATACTTTGATTACTTTATTCAGATTTTAATATTATTATCTCTAGTGTCATTTTCTTTAGATACACTACCAAACCTCAACTACAATACTAGAGTTTTTTTAGATTATTTTGAGGTAATAAGTATTGTGATTTTTACTATTGAATTTTTACTAAGAATATATGTTTCAAAAAAACCATTAAGCTATATTTTTAGTTTTTATGGAATTATAGATATACTAGCTATTTTACCTTTTTACTTAAATAGAGTTTTTGATTTACGATTCTTAAGAGCATTTAGGATATTTCGAATATTTAGAGCATTGAAACTCTTAAGATATAATAAAGCTCTTAATCGTTTTAGGATTGCATTTAAAATAGTAAAAGAGGAAGTGACATTATTTTTTATTGTTACACTGGTCTTAATTTTTATTACTTCTGCAGGTATATATTTCTTCGAAAACGAAGCTCAGCCAGAGGTTTTTAAATCAGTATTTCATAGTGCTTGGTGGTCTATTGTTACCTTAACAACTGTAGGTTATGGTGATGTTTACCCTATAACCTTAGGTGGTAAAATATTTACTTTTTTTGTATTGATGATAGGAGTAGGGCTAGTAACTGTTCCTGCAGGATTAGTTGCTACGGCATTATCTAAAGCAAGAGAATTAGAAGATTGAATAAAGATTAAAACTGTGTCTATGAAAAAATTAAGTTTTATTATATTTTTGTTTATTTTTTTTACTTCATTTTTATCTGTTAGTCAAAATATTTCTGAACAAATAACTTTTACTAGTTCTAATCCATTTTCTTTTAATGATGTTATAACTAATTTCGCGAATTTAGATGAGCAAGAAGTTTTCGGAAAACTAGTTATTCCGTATGATTCTTTAAACCCTAAAAAACAATACCCATTAATTATTGGAGTTGCTGGAAGTATGGGTTGGAAAAGTCATCATTTAGAATACCTAAAGATGTATCAAAATTTAGGCTTTGCAACTTTTGAACTGAATAGTTTTAAAAGTAGAGATATAAAATCTACTGTTGGAGAACAAAATCAAGTTACAACTGCTGCAATGATTGTTGACGCATATAAAGCTCTTGAGATGCTATCTGATCACCCACTAATAAATAAAGAAAAGATTTCAATTACAGGATGGAGTTTAGGTGGTGCTGTGACTTTATTTTCTGCTTGGTTACCTTTAAAAAACACTATTAATAAAGAGTTAAATTTCGCTTCACATTTAGCTTTTTACCCTCCTTGCTTTTTTGATCTTGAAAATATGGAATTCTCTCAATCACCAATTCATATATTAATTGGTGAGTCAGATGATTGGACTCCTGCCGAGCCTTGTAATAACTTAGTGAATAAATTAAACGATTATTGTAATATTGATATTACTATATATAAAGACTCTCACCATGGTTTTGATAGGAAGGGAGGGTTAGAAATTAATGAAAATGGGTATAGCTTTAAAGACTGTATGTTTACTTTAACTAGTGATGGACATGTGCTAATGAATTACTTAAATATGCCAATGTCTAATGCATTTCTTCAAAAACTTGGCTTTTTATTTTGTGCTTCAAAAGGTGTTACTATTGGAGGTAACCTAGAAGCTAGAAATCAGTCATTTGAGTTTGCTAAAGAGTTTATGATTAACACATTGATGTCAAATTAACTGTATATGTAATTCTTAATAACTAATTTTTTATCTTTTTATTATTGTATTTTTAAATTCTAAAATTTTTTTAAATGTCTGTGAAATTTATTTTATTAATAATTTTATTTATTTGGGGTGCACCCAGCTCTTACTTTAGAAGTAAGTTTAGAAAAATCGTTTATAGGACGACTGATTGGAAAATAAATATAAAGCCAGTTTTTTTTAAAGAAATTAAAGCTTTAGTCTTTAATATATATCCTGAAAATAACAACTATATAAGAGTGAGAAATTATTATAGATTTTACCTGCTGGTTTATGCGGTTATATTCGTTGCTTATTTATCCATAAATTAAACTTTTTGGCACGTAATTTGATATTTTTATAAAAACTAGTTATTAATTCTTATGAAGTTTATTTTAACAATCTCTTTTTTATTTTCGTTATCTATTTTTTCTCAAGACTGGAAACAAATGATCGATGCCAATATATATTGTACACCATCAATGAGTTGTTCTTCCGGAGATGGACTTCAATTATTTCAACTTTCAACTATTGACAATCCGTCCGAGTGTGAAGGATATGGAGATTTTACAAATTTATCAGCTGATTTAGAGCAAGGCGCTGAATATCCACTAACAGTAACTACGGGATTTGGTGATCAGTATTTAAATGTATGGATTGATTTTAATGATGATTTAGAATTTTCCCAAGATGAATTAATTGTTGATGGTTTTCTGATGTCTCCGTCAGTTACAGCTGGATCTTTTACAGAAACTATAAATGTTATTATCGCAGAAAATGCGACCTTAGGATCTCATTTAATGAGAGCAAAAACAAATTGGAGTGTGCCAGTTCCTACAGATGCATGTGAGGAAACTACTTATGGTGAAACTGAGGATTACACGGTAAATATTGTAGAATCATCTTTAAATATTAATGAATTTATAAATGAGGAAATTAAATTATTTCCTAATCCTACAAATGGAAGCTTCTCACTCAATTTAATAAATTACTACGATGATATTGATATTACAATTAGAGACTTAAGAGGAAGATTAATTGAAAGTAAATCTTTTAAAAATACAAATTTAGTACAAATGGAATTTGATGCTGTGGAAGGGGTTTATTTAATAATTATTAAAATCAATAACAATACAAGAGTGACCAAATTAATAAAAAATTAATTTTTGTAATTTTCAAAAGCTATCCTAAAAATTATATCGCAAGGATGCCACAAAATTACGCCCCAAATCGTGACTATAATATCTGAGTCTATTTAGATAATTTTTGTAGCGAGTATTTAATAAGTTATTAATTTTAAACCCTAAATTAATTGAAGAATTTTCATCCAAATGTATATCTACTTTTGAATTTAAATTAATTAAATGATAAGCTTTTGGAGGAGTACTGACATCTACAATTTCATAAGTTGCCGTAGTTGGCACATATACTTCAAAATTATTATTTGGATACTCATTTTGTCTAAAATTGTATTCACTTTGCAAAGAAATACTTAGATTATTTAGATCAGAATTAAAATATGAAATTTGATTTCTAGTATTTGCAGGTGGCATATCAATTAATGGTTTGTCAGATTCTAAATCATAGCCTTTTATAATTGATGATTGATGATTAAAATAAATGTAATTATTAAAATCATATTTGATATTTAAATCAAATCCAAATAATTTCGAATTGGTTTGTCGGTATTCCCATACTTGAAAACTGCCACGTATTGTTTGTTGAATTCCAGAGGGTTCAATTACAATAAAATCTTCAATATTATTAATAAAAGAGTTAAATACAATACTAAATTTTTCATTAGTTTGTTGATAGGTAAGTCCAAAATTATGACCTATCTCAGATTTAAATCTTAGATCACCTAGTTCTATCCTTGCAGATGCATGATGAAGTCCTTCGCTAAAAAGTTCAGACGGATTAGGACTTCTAGACGATATAGAGTAATTAATAAATAATCTTTTGTTTTTATTAAATGAAAATTTTGATCCAAAAGTAGCAGACGTATTATCAAAATTTAATTTTGGATTAGTGAGGATTTGATTTGCGTATTCTTCAACAATTATATCACTAAATAATTCGCCATAGCCTCTATCTTCCCAAAAAGAGGTCTTGTAGTATTTGTAAACATCCATAAAAGTATGATCATACCTTAATCCTGCTTCTAAAATCCATCTTTGATTTAAGTTGTAGTCTAAAATTGAATAAATTCCTAAATCATATTTTTTATAATCAGGTATAATTCTCCTAACTCCAGTAGATGGGTCAGGAAAGTTTTTTTGATATTTCCCAACTATTCCAAATTTTAAATTTAAATTATTTGAAAATCTAGAATCAAAATCTAGTGCTAAAGAGTGAGTTGTCAGTTCTAAATCGGTTGAAGGTTTATCTGTATCATCTCCTCTTCTAATATCGTACTCTTTTCTGTTATTAGATTGAAAATCATACTGAAAATTAAATTGACCTATATTGAAATTTTTGAAAATGTTGATTTTGGCTAAATTATGTTTTGTTTTTTGTTTTGGAGCATCTATATCGTATGTAAAGTCTTCAATAATTAAAGGGGTTCCATTTGTAATTCCTCTAAGAATATCTTGTGCTGATATTAAATGTGATGCTCTTAATATTCCAGTTTCATTATTAAAAAGAGAGTAGTATACTTCAAAACCATAATCAATTCTATTTAAACCAGTATTAATTGAGAAATTCTTTTCTTTAAGTCCTGTATTACTCATTATGTAATTTGATGTCTGATAATCACCAAAGCGCTTTAAGCTACCTTGAAATTTTGTATACCAACCTTTAGTGTTGGTTTTAGTAATATTAGTTGTTATTGTGCCTCCTCTGCCGTTAGTTGCTGCAGAAGAATATAATTTACCATATAAACTATCAGTTAATCGAGCCTTAGAAGTTTCAGTAATAATTACTCCACCAATAGCACTACCTCCGTACTTTAATGCTCCTGCACCCTTTATAAGAGAAATTTTTTCAACAGAATTAATATCAATACTTGGTGCATGATCTATCCCCCACTCATGATCTTCCATTTTAACATTGTTGCTGATTATTAAAACTCTACTTCCGTGCAAGCCATTTATTTGAGGTTTCGATACTGAATTTCCAGTGCTAATAGTAGACACACCAGGAATAGTTCTTAAAACATCAGCAATTGAGTTATTAGAATAATCTTCTAGGGTTTGATTTGAAATTTTATTTTCAAATATAGATTTTGAATTACTTTTTAAATTACTTTTTAAAATAATTTCATCTAATTCATTAAGATGGTGTTCCATCCTAATAGTTTTAATAGTGTTGTTTTTTATTTTTATTTCTGTTTGGATCGTTTCACACTCTTCATGAGATATTTCTAAGATATATTGTCTATTACATAAATCTTTAAAAATATATTCCCCATTAGAATCTGTTTTACCTTTTTTATCCAATTCTTTTATAAAAATTGAAGCGTTTTGTAATACAGACCTGTCGTGAAGATCAATTATCTTTACAGTTAAAGAAGAATTGCAGTCTTGTGATAATATAGGACTGTTAAATAGTATAAGAACTATTAAAATAAATAGCATTGGTGTCTTTTGAACTCCAATGCTATTTAAGTGGGAATTTATAAAAATCATTATTATTCCACAGTCACATCAAAAGTAACTTCCATATCAGTTTCTCCGCCTGCATTATCTAAACCAGAATTAGGTTTATTTGGCTCATGTCTTAATGTGAATGTTAATTCACCCGAGCTAGCTCCTGCAGTGTTTAGTACAAAGTTAAGTCCTAAAGGATTACCTGCAGAATCAAAGTCAACATACTCTGTAGCTACATCTAGCCCAGCACCTACAGTGTAGAAAAATTGATGATCTAAATCTTCTTCTTCAATTTCTTCATTTATATTTTCTGCTGGTTCTTCAGTCTCATTTAACAAAACAATTGATCCATCATAAGAAGTGTTTGCACTTAGTGGTCCTGAAACCGTTACTGTTGCTGCATCAGGTCCATCTCCATCTAAATCTTGGAATTGCATTACTACTGTATCAGAACCGCTTTCAAGGGTTACTGTTAGTGTAGTTATTACTTCTTCTTCATTTACAAGTGGTGGTGCATTATCATCATCATCACTACATGAAGCGAATATTAGTGTACTTGCCAATAAGGCGTATTTAATAAATTTCATATTTTTAATTTAAAAGTTTATAATTGAATTTTTCAAAATACTATATTCATTCATATAACGAATATGTAAGTTGATTTAATTAGTGTATCTGGTATTAATAATTAGCAGTCAAATACAGGGGGGCCTCTTAAATTATGATTTAGATTTAAATTTTTTACGTAAGTAATAATTGTCTTAGTAGAAAATTTGGAAATAATATAATAATTATTTTTTTCAACTTGTTTATTGGAAAAATAAATTTGATTATTTGGAAGAAGATGATCACACAAATTACAATCATCTGCAGTTGGGTGTAAATGTTCTAATGATATAGTGCAAACATCTTGATGATTGTGAGAATCAAATAAATGCTCTATTTGTGTTAAATTCGGAAAAATAACAATAGCAAATAAATAAAAGCTTAATGCTTTTTTGAAGACCTTTATTTTTTTATAAATAATCATAGTGCGAAATTATAAACTTTTCACTAAAAACCATAGATTTACATAATATTTCTACAAATTTTTCTAAACACCAATAATTTAGTAAAAAAAATATAATTTTTGTTTAATTTTTAAGTATAAAATGTATATATTTGCGCTCATTTTAAAAGCAATAAAAAAAATTATATTATGGCAAAGGAAAATTTTGATCGTTCCAAACCACACTTAAACATTGGTACTATTGGACACGTCGATCACGGTAAAACTACTCTAACAGCAGCTATTACAACTGTATTAGCTAATGCTGGTTTATCTGAAAAGAGAGATTTCGATACTATCGATAATGCTCCTGAAGAAAAAGAAAGAGGTATTACAATTAACACTTCTCACGTTGAGTATTCAACTGAAAAACGTCACTATGCACACGTTGATTGTCCAGGTCACGCGGATTACGTTAAGAACATGGTAACTGGTGCTGCACAAATGGATGGAGCTATACTTGTTGTAGCTGCTACAGATGGGCCTATGCCACAAACACGTGAGCACATATTATTAGGTCGTCAGGTAGGTATTCCAAGAATGGTTGTATTTATGAATAAAGTAGATATGGTTGATGATGAGGAATTACTTGAACTAGTTGATATGGAGATTCGTGAATTACTATCATTCTATGAGTATGATGGTGATAATGGACCCGTTATAGCTGGATCTGCACTAGGTGCTCTTAACGGAGAACAAAAATGGGTAGATACTGTAATGGAACTTATGGATGCTGTTGATACATGGATTGAATTACCAAAACGTGATGTTGATAAAGATTTCTTAATGCCAATTGAAGATGTATTTTCAATTACTGGTCGTGGAACAGTTGCTACTGGAAGAATCGAAACAGGAATTGCTAATACAGGAGACTCAGTTGATATTATCGGTATGGGAGCTGAGAAGCTTACTTCAACCGTTACTGGAGTTGAAATGTTCCGTAAAATATTAGAAAAAGGTGAAGCTGGAGATAATGCAGGTATCTTGTTAAGAGGTATTGAGAAAGCAGATATCAAAAGAGGAATGGTTATATGTAAGCCTGGTTCTGTTAAACCTCATGCTAAATTTAAAGCTGAAGTTTATGTTCTTAAAAAAGAAGAAGGTGGACGTCATACTCCATTTCACAATAACTATAGACCTCAGTTCTATGTACGTACTACAGATGTAACTGGTACTATTTCTCTTCCAAAAGGAGTTGAAATGGTTATGCCAGGAGATAACTTAACTATTCATGTTGAATTAATTCAACCGATTGCAATGAGTATAGGTTTAAGATTTGCTATCCGTGAGGGTGGTAGAACTGTTGGTGCTGGACAAGTAACTGAAATTTTAGATTAATATTAACCCATAATATTTTGTTGAGGTATTCTGTTTTTTACAGAATACCTTAACTTATGTTTACGGGTTTAGCTCAGTTGGTAGAGCACTGGTCTCCAAAACCAGGTGTCGGGAGTTCGAGTCTCTCAACCCGTGCAAATAAAAAATATATGACAGGAATAATTACATATTTTAAAGAATCATTCGAAGAACTAAAAAACAATGTTACTCCGCCTACATTTTCTCAAGGTCAAAGTTTAACAATTTTAGTTGCTGTTTTCTCAATTATATTTTCATTAATTATTTGGGGAATTGATTCGGTTTTTGGAGAGGTCATTAAGTATTACTTTAATTTGATTGGATAATGTCAGAAGCTATTATAGAAAATAAATGGTACGTTGTCAGAGCTGTAAGCGGACAAGAAAATAAGATAAAAACTTATATAGAAAATGAAATATCTAGATTAGGGTATGACAGTTTTGTAGATGAAATTTTAGTTCCTTCAGAGAAGGTTATCCAGATTAGAAAGGGTAAGAAAATAACAAAAGATAAAGTTTACTTTCCTGGCTATATTATGGTCAAAGCAAATTTAACAGGTGAAATACCTCATATTATTAAGGGTATTACAAATGTTATTGGTTTTTTAGGTGAAACTAAAGGTGGAGAGCCTGTTCCACTTAGAAAATCTGAAGTAAATAGAATGTTAGGTAAGGTTGATGAGTTATCTCTTCAGAATGAATCTAATATTATTATTCCTTTTACTAGTGGCCAAAATGTTAAAGTAATTGATGGTCCATTTAATGGGTTTGATGGTACTATTGAAAAAATTAATGAAGAAAAAAGAAAACTTGAGGTTATGGTTAAGATATTTGGACGTAAAACTCCACTTGAACTAAGCTACATGCAAGTAGAAAAAATTTAATAAATGTTACAATGTTCTGTGATTTATAGCTTCCAATTATAAATTACAGTAAAATTTAAATTGTTAATATGGCAAAAGAAATAGGAAAAGTAGTTAAACTACAAGTAAGAGGCGGAGCTGCGAATCCATCACCACCAGTAGGGCCAGCATTAGGTGCTGCAGGTGTTAATATAATGGAGTTTTGTAAGCAATTTAATGCCAGAACTCAGGATAAACCTGGTAAAGTTCTACCAGTTGTTATAACTGTATTTAAGGATAAATCTTTTGAATTTGTTATTAAGACCCCACCAGCTGCTGTCCAATTATTGGAGGCTGCTAAGGTCAAAAAAGGTTCAGGTGAACCTAATATCAAAAAAGTTTCAAAAGTTACTTGGGATCAGGTTAAAACAATAGCTGAAGATAAAATGCAAGATTTAAATGCATTTAATATTGAGTCAGCAATGAAAATGATAGCTGGAACGGCAAGATCAATGGGTATCAAAGTTAATGGAGGTCAATCTCCAAGCTAATTTAAATTAAATGGGAAAATTAACTAAAAATAAAAAATCAGTTTCTGATAAATTTGATTCGAATAAACTTTACACAGTTGAAGAAGCTTCGAGTCTTATTAAAGAAATTACTACCACTAAATTCGACGCGTCTGTTGACCTAGCTGTTAGATTAGGAGTTGATCCTAAGAAAGCAAACCAAATGGTTAGAGGAGTTGTTTCTCTTCCACATGGTACAGGGAAAGACATGAAGGTTTTAGCGTTAGTAACTCCTGATAAGGAACAAGAAGCTAAAGATGCTGGTGCAGATTACGTTGGTCTTGATGAATATCTTGATAAGATTAAATCTGGATGGACTGATGTAGACGTTATTGTTACTATGCCAAGTGTTATGGGTAAATTAGGTCCATTAGGTAGAGTTTTAGGTCCAAGAGGTCTAATGCCCAATCCTAAAACTGGTACTGTTACTATGGATATAGGTAAAGCTGTTTCTGAAGTAAAAGCTGGTAAAATTGACTTTAAAGTTGATAAGGCCGGAATTATTCATGCGCCGATTGGTAAGGCTTCATTTTCAGCTGATAAATTAACAGGTAATGCTGTTGAATTATTACAAACGTTGAATAAGTTAAAGCCAACTACTGCAAAAGGTATTTACATGAAAAGTGTTTTTATGTCAAGTACAATGAGCCCTAGTTTAGCAATTGATCCAAAAATCTAGAATAAAAAATGACAAGAGAAGAAAAATCAAAAGCAATTTCTGAATTAACTGAAAAATTAGGTGCAAGTACTAACTTGTATTTAACTGATATTTCTGGTTTAGATGCTAAAGCTACTTCAAATTTAAGACGTGCCTGTTATAAAGCAAACATTAGTTTGTCTATGACAAAAAATACGTTTCTTGATAAGGCTATGCAAGCATCAGAAAAAGATTTTGGAGACCTTTCAACTATTTTAAAAGGAAATACATCAATTATGTTTTCTGAAGTTGGAAATGCACCTGCTAAAGTTATTAAAGCCTTTAGAAAAAAATCTGAGAAACCAGTATTAAAAGGCGCTTATATAGAAGAGAACGTTTATATAGGTGACGACCAATTAGAAGCATTAGTTAACATTAAATCTAGAGAAGAATTAATAGGAGATATTATCTCATTATTACAGTCTCCAGCTAAGAATGTTGTCTCAGCTTTACAATCTGGTGGTGGAAAGTTATCAGGAATACTTCAAACATTATCTAATAAATAACTGTTTGATTTTAAGAAAAACTAAAAATTAAAATTAAAAATTATATTAAAAAATAGAAAAATGGCAGATTTAAAAGATTTCGCAGAAAAATTAGTAAACTTATCAGTAAAAGACGTAACAGAGTTAGCTGGTATTTTAAAAGATGAATATGGTATAGAACCAGCAGCAGCAGCAGTTGTAGCAGCAGGACCAGCAGCCGGAGGCGGTGAAGCTGAGGAGGCTCAAACTGAATTTGATGTTATTCTTAAGTCAGCAGGTGCTTCTAAATTAGCAGTTGTTAAACTTGTAAAAGAATTAACTGGATTAGGATTGAAAGATGCTAAAGAACTTGTTGATGGTGCGCCAGGAGCAATAAAAGAAGGTGTAAGTAAAGATGAGGCTGAAGGTCTTAAAACATCATTAGAAGAAGCTGGAGCTGAAGTTGAGCTTAAGTAAATTCTATTTAATTACCATTTATAGTATAGATTTTAAGATTTTATCTTAAAATCTATACCTATTTGTGCATATGTGATATATGTACTTTTTTACATTTTATAACTAAACATAGTAGCTAGATGTCAATAAAATTCAACCCACGATTAAGTTTCTCTTCAATTAGTAACCAAATTGAGTATCCTGACTTTTTAGATATACAGATTAAGTCATTTCAAGATTTTTTTCAGTTAGAGACCAAGTCTGAAGAAAGAGGAGATGAAGGTTTATACAAGACTTTCATGGAAAATTTTCCAATTACAGATACAAGAAATCAATTTGTTTTAGAGTTTTTGGATTATTTCGTTGATCCACCTAGATATTCAATTCAAGAGTGTATCGAAAGAGGTCTAACATATAGCGTCCCTTTGAAAGCTAGATTAAGACTTTATTGTACCGATGAAGAACATGAAGATTTTGAAACTATTGTTCAAGATGTTTATCTTGGTACTATTCCTTACATGACACCAAGTGGTACTTTCTGTATCAATGGAGCTGAGCGTGTAGTTGTTTCTCAATTACATAGATCTCCAGGAGTATTTTTTGGACAATCTTTTCATGCTAATGGTACTAAGTTATATTCTGCTCGTGTTATACCTTTTAAAGGTTCATGGATAGAGTTTGCTACTGATATTAATAGTGTCATGTATGCATATATAGACAGAAAAAAGAAATTACCCGTAACTACTTTATTCAGAGCTATTGGTTATGAAAGAGATAAAGATATTCTTGAGATTTTTGATTTAGCAGAAGAAATAAAAGTTTCTAAATCAGGTTTGAAGAAATATCATGGACGTAAACTAGCTGCAAGAGTTTTAAACACTTGGTATGAGGACTTTGTTGATGAAGATACAGGCGAAGTTGTTTCTATTGAAAGAAATGAAATTGTACTTGATAGAGATACTATTATTGATAATGATAATATAGAGGAAATATTAGAATCTGGAGCAAAGACTATTTTACTACACAAAATTGTTTCTGATCAAGGAGATTATGCTATTATTCATAACACATTACAAAAGGATCCAACTAACTCAGAAAAAGAAGCTGTAGAGCATATCTACAGACAATTAAGAAATGCTGAGCCGCCAGATGAAGAAACTGCTAGGGGAATTATTGATAAATTATTTTTTAGTGATCAAAGATACAGTCTTGGTGAAGTTGGTAGATATAGAATGAACAAAAAGCTTGGTCTTAATGTAGATATGAGCAAACAAGTTCTTACAAAAGATGATATTATTACTATTATCAAATACCTGATTGAATTAATTAATTCTAAGGCAGAAATTGATGATATTGATCATTTGTCTAATAGACGTGTTAGAACTGTTGGAGAACAATTATCTTCTCAGTTTGGAGTTGGTTTAGCTAGAATGGCAAGAACTATTCGTGAAAGGATGAATGTTAGAGATAACGAAGTATTTACTCCAATTGATTTGATTAACGCAAAGACATTATCGTCTGTAATAAATTCTTTCTTTGGAACGAATCAGCTTTCTCAATTTATGGATCAAACAAATCCATTAGCTGAAATCACTCATAAAAGAAGATTGTCTGCCCTAGGACCTGGAGGTCTCTCCAGAGAGCGTGCAGGTTTCGAAGTTAGAGATGTTCATTATACACATTATGGAAGATTATGTCCTATAGAAACTCCTGAGGGACCGAATATTGGATTAATTTCTTCTTTGAGTGTATTTGCAAAAGTTAATAATATGGGTTTCATTGAAACACCATATAGAAAAGTTAATAAAGGGGTCGTAGATTTAAAATCTGAACCTATTTATTTAAGTGCTGAAGAAGAAGAGAATAAATTAATAGCTCAGTCTAACCTAGCAGTAGACAAAAACGGAAAGATAATAGAAGATAAAGTTATTGCTCGTCAAGAAGGTGATTTCCCTGTTATAGAGTCTAAGGAAGTTCATTATACAGATGTAGCTCCAAATCAAATCTCGTCTATCTCAGCCTCATTAATACCATTTTTAGAGCATGATGATGCTAACAGAGCACTGATGGGATCAAATATGATGCGTCAGGCAGTTCCGTTATTGCTACCAGAATCTCCAATTGTTGGTACTGGTTTGGAAAAATCTGTTGCCTCTGATTCAAGAGTTTTAATTAATGCAGAAGGCAATGGAGTTGTACAGTACGTTGATGCGCAAAAAATTACAATTAAATATAGTAGATCTAAAGAAGAAGCTTTAGTTAATTTTGACAGTGATGTAAAGACTTATTTTTTAACTAAGTTTAGAAAAACTAATCAAGGTACTTCAGTTAATCTAAAATCAATTGTTTCTAAAGGAGACAAAGTAAAGAAAGATCAAGTCCTTTGTGAAGGTTATGCTACGCAAAAAGGAGAACTTGCTTTGGGTAGAAATATGAAAGTTGCTTTTATGCCTTGGAAAGGATATAATTTTGAAGATGCAATAGTAATTTCTGAACAAGTAGTGAGAAATGATGTTTTTACTTCAATTCACATTGATGAATATTCATTAGATGTTAGAGATACAAAACTTGGCAACGAAGAACTTACAAATGATATTCCTAATGTTTCAGAAGAAGCTACTAAAGATTTAGATGAAAATGGAATGATTAGAGTAGGTGCTGAAATTAAACCTGGTGATATTCTAATTGGTAAAATTACACCCAAAGGGGAAAGTGACCCTACCCCGGAAGAAAAACTATTAAGAGCAATATTTGGTGATAAAGCTGGTGATGTGAAAGATGCATCGCTAAAGGCTTCTCCATCTCTTAATGGAGTAGTTATTAATAAAAAACTTTTTTCTAGAGCAGTTAAGGATAAAAGAAAAAGAGCTCAAGATAAAATTGATATCAGAGAATTGGAAGATGATTTTGATTTAAAATTTGAAGATTTAAGACAAGTTTTGATTGAAAAATTATTTACTATTCTTTCAGGGAAAACCGCACAGGGTGTTTCCAATGATTTAGGAGAAGATGTTTTTCCAAAAGGAAAAAAGTTCACCTTAAAAATGTTAAATTCAGTTGATGATTATGCGCATTTGACTATGGGTAAATGGACTATGGACGATCAAGCTAATAAATTAGTTTCAGAATTAATCCATAACTACAAAATCAAGGAAAATGACATGCAAGGTTCATTAAGAAGAGAGAAATTTACGATTTCTGTTGGAGATGAATTACCAGCTGGTATTATTAAATTGGCTAAAGTTTATATCGCCAAAAAGAGAAAGTTAAAAGTTGGTGATAAAATGGCTGGACGTCACGGAAATAAAGGAATTGTTGCTAGAATTGTTAGACAAGAAGATATGCCATTTTTAGAAGATGGGACACCTGTGGATATAGTTTTAAACCCACTTGGAGTACCTTCTAGAATGAATATTGGTCAGATTTATGAAACTGTTTTAGGGTGGGCTGGTCAAAACCTTGGTAAAAAATATGCTACCCCAATTTTTGATGGTGCTACTATCGATCAAATTAATGAGTTAACAGATGAAGCTGGTATCCCTAGGTTCGGTCACACTTATCTTTATGATGGAGGTACTGGAGATCGATTTGATCAACCTGCAACTGTAGGAGTAATCTACATGTTAAAACTAGGACATATGGTTGATGACAAAATGCATGCTAGATCTATAGGTCCGTATTCATTAATTACTCAACAACCACTTGGTGGTAAAGCACAATTTGGTGGTCAAAGGTTTGGAGAGATGGAAGTTTGGGCTTTAGAAGCATACGGAGCGTCAAGTACACTTCGTGAAATTCTAACGGTCAAATCTGATGATGTTGTCGGAAGAGCCAAAACTTATGAAGCAATCGTAAAAGGAGATCCAATGCCCAAACCTGGTTTACCAGAATCCTTTAATGTGTTAATGCACGAATTAAAAGGTTTAGGTTTAGATATTAGATTAGAAGAATAATAAAAATATTTTATCATATATACCCATTATTATGGCAAGAAAACAAGATAACCCAGTAGTTAAGTTTAATAAAATATCAATAGGTTTAGCTTCACCAGAATCAGTTTTATCTGCTTCAAAAGGAGAAGTTCTAAAACCAGAAACTATTAATTACAGAACACATAAACCAGAAAGAGATGGATTGTTTTGTGAAAGAATTTTTGGCCCTGTAAAGGACTTTGAATGCGCTTGTGGTAAATATAAGAGAATTAGGTATAAAGGAATTGTTTGTGATAGATGTGGTGTAGAAGTCACTGAAAAGAAGGTTCGAAGAGATAGAGTTGGTCACATAAATTTAATAGTTCCTGTAGCTCATATATGGTATTTCAGATCCCTTCCAAATAAAATTGGTTATTTATTAGGACTCCCTTCAAAAAAACTAGATATGATTATCTATTATGAAAGGTATGTTGTAATTCAACCAGCTTCTGCTGTCAATGCTGAAGGTGAACCTTTAAAGAAAATGGATTTTCTTTCTGAAGAAGAATATTTAGATATTATAGATGTTTTACCGCAAGAAAATCAATACTTAGACGATTCAGATCCTGAAAAGTTTATTGCAAAAATGGGAGCTGAATGTTTAATTGAGTTGTTGTCTAGAATTGATCTAGATCAGTTATCATTTGAATTAAGAAACAAAGCTAATACTGAGACTTCTAAACAAAGAAAAACTGAAGCACTAAAAAGACTTCAAGTAGTTGAGTCTTTTAGAGAAGCTAATTTACATAGAGAGAATTTACCTGAGTGGATGATTATGAAAGCCATCCCTGTGATACCACCAGAGTTAAGACCTTTAGTTCCATTAGATGGAGGAAGGTTTGCAACTTCGGATTTAAATGATTTATATAGAAGAGTAATAATTAGGAACAACAGGTTAAAAAGACTTGTTGAAATCAAAGCTCCTGAGGTTATTTTAAGAAACGAAAAGAGAATGTTGCAAGAGTCTGTCGATTCTTTGTTTGATAATACCAGAAAATCTTCTGCTGTTAAAACTGACTCCAATAGACCTTTAAAATCTTTATCTGATTCACTAAAAGGAAAACAAGGTAGATTTCGTCAAAACTTATTAGGTAAAAGAGTAGATTATTCTGCTAGGTCAGTAATTGTTGTTGGTCCAGAATTAAAATTATTTGAGTGTGGTATTCCTAAAAATATGGCAGCTGAATTATATAAGCCTTTTGTAATTAGAAAATTAATTGAAAGAGGTATAGTTAAAACGGTTAAGTCAGCTAAAAAAATTATTGACAAAAAAGAGCCAGTTGTATGGGATATCTTAGAAAATGTTTTAAAAGGTCATCCAGTTCTTTTAAATCGTGCTCCTACATTACACAGGTTAGGGATACAAGCTTTTCAACCTAAATTAATTGAAGGAAAAGCTATTCAATTACACCCGCTTGTTTGTACTGCATTTAATGCTGATTTTGATGGAGATCAAATGGCTGTACATTTACCACTTGGACCTGAAGCTATTTTAGAGTCTCAAATGCTAATGTTAGCTTCTCATAATATATTAAATCCTGCAAATGGATCGCCAGTTACAGTACCATCACAGGATATGGTATTAGGACTGTATTACATGACTAAATTAAAAACTTCAACTAAAAAAGTAAAAGTAATAGGTGAAGGTTTAGTATTTTATTCTCCAGAAGAAGTTATTATTGCTTACAATGAAAAAAGAGTTGATTTAAATGCATCAATCAAAGTTAAAACTGACGACTATAACGATAATAAAGAGTTAGTAAGTCAAATAATTGAAACTACTGTCGGAAGAGTTTTATTTAATGAAAAAGTTCCTGCGGTTGCTGGATATATTAATGAAGTTCTTACAAAAAAATCTTTACGTGATATAATTGGAGATATATTAAAAGTAACTAGTGTTCCTGAAACTGCAGCATTCTTAGATGAAATAAAGACTCTAGGATATAAATTTGCATTCCAAGGAGGTTTATCCTTCAGTTTAGGAGATATTATTATACCACCAGAGAAGCATACTATGATTGCTAAGGCAAATAAAGAGGTTGATGCAATTAAAGCTAATTATAATATGGGTTTAATCACAAATAACGAGAGATATAATCAAGTTATTGATATTTGGACTTCAACAAATGCTGAATTAACAGAGTTATCAATGAAAAGAATTAGAGAAGACCAACAAGGTTTCAACTCTGTTTATATGATGCTAGATTCAGGTGCGAGGGGTTCTAAAGAACAAATTCGTCAGTTAACAGGAATGAGAGGATTGATGGCTAAGCCAAAAAAATCAAATGCTGGAGGAGGAGAGATTATTGAAAACCCAATTTTATCTAACTTTAAAGAAGGACTTTCAATTTTGGAGTATTTCATATCAACTCATGGTGCTAGAAAAGGTTTAGCAGATACGGCTCTTAAAACAGCTGATGCTGGATATTTAACTAGAAGATTAGTTGATGTTGCTCAAGACGTTATCGTTAGTTCTGAAGATTGTGGTACTTTGAGAGGTATTTCTGTTACTGCACTAAAAAAGAATGAAGAAGTCGTAGAGAAATTAAATGAAAGAATTGTTGGTAGAACATCATTACACGATTTAGTTGATCCTGCTACTGGTACACTTCTAGCATCTGCAGGAGAGCATATTTCTGATGAAATAGCAGATAATATTCAAAATTCATCAGTCGAAGCTGTTGATGTTAGATCTGCACTTACTTGCGAAGCTAAAAAAGGTATTTGTACTAAATGTTATGGTAGAAACTTAGCTACTGGAAAAATTGTGCAAAGAGGTGAAGCTGTTGGAGTTGTTGCTGCTCAATCGATTGGTGAGCCAGGTACTCAGCTTACGTTAAGAACTTTCCATGTTGGTGGAATTGCTGGTAATATTTCTGAAGAGAATAAATTAGTAACTAAATTTGCTGGTAAAGCTGAGATAGAAGATTTTAAAACTGTACTTGGTAAAGATGCTGATGGAAATGATGTAAATGTTGTTATTTCAAGAACTTCTGAACTAAAAGTTGTCGATGCGAAAACTGGACTTGTATTAAGTACTAATAATATTCCATACGGTTCTTTTGTATACATTAAAAATGGACAAAAAGTAAAAGCTGATACATTAGTTTGTCAATGGGATCCTTATAACGGTGTTATTATTTCTGAATTTGCTGGTAAAGTAAGTTTCGAAAATATTGAGCAAGGAGTCACTTATCAAGTTGAAATTGACGAACAAACTGGTTTTCAAGAAAAAGTTATTTCAGAATCTAGAAATAAAAAGGTAATACCTACTTTACTTATTAATGATTTAAAGGGAAACACTATAAGATCTTATAATCTTCCAGTTGGAGCCCACTTGATGATTGATGATGGAGAAGATATTAATATCGGAAAGGTCTTAGTTAAAATTCCTAGAAAATCTGCTAAAGCAGGTGATATAACCGGTGGACTTCCTAGAGTTACAGAGTTATTTGAAGCTAGAAATCCTTCAAATCCCGCAATTGTTAGTGCTATAGACGGAGTTGTCTCTTTTGGTAAAATTAAAAGAGGTAATCGTGAAATAATAGTTGAGTCTAAAAATGGTATTATTAAAAAATATTTAGTGAAGCTTTCAAATCAAATTCTAGTTCAAGAAAATGATTTCATTAAAGCTGGTATGCCAATGTCAGATGGATCTATTACTCCAAACGATATTTTAAATATTAAAGGACCTTCTGCTGTACAACAATACTTGGTAAATGAAGTTCAAGAAGTTTATAGATTGCAAGGCGTGAAAATTAATGATAAACATTTTGAGGTTGTTGTTAGACAAATGATGAGAAAAGTTAGAATTCAGGATTCTGGAGATACTACATTCTTGGAAGATCAGTTAGCTCATAAATCAGATTTTATACTAGAAAATGATGCTATATTTGGAATGAAAGTAATCGAAGATTCTGGAGAATCTGTAAATTTAAAAGCAGGTCAAATTATATCTGCTAGAGATTTAAGAGATGAAAACTCAATTCTTAGAAGAGAGGATAAAAAATTAGTTGTTGCTAGAGATGCAAGTCCGGCTACTGCTACTCCTATTTTACAAGGAATTACAAGAGCTTCATTACAAACTAAATCATTTATTTCTGCTGCCTCTTTCCAAGAGACTACAAAGGTGTTAAATGAATCTGCTGTAAATGGAAGAATTGATTATCTAGAAGGTTTAAAAGAAAATGTTATTGTTGGTCATAGAATACCTGCTGGAACTGGATTACGAAAATACGAAGATATTATTGTAGGTTCAAAGGAGGAGATTGAAGCACTGACTAAGGCTAAAGAAGAAGAAGAATTAAATATTAATTAGTTAAAGTCTTTTATGAGTAATACTGATAAAAAATCAAAATCTAATATAAACATTGAAATAGATGAAAAAGTTGCTGAGGGGACTTACTCCAACTTAGCTATAATTAATCATTCAGTTTCAGAGTTTGTATTAGATTTTATATGTATTATGCCTGGAACTCCTAAAAACAAGGTTAAATCTAGGATTATAATTACTCCTCAGCATGCCAAACGTTTGGCAAAGGCTCTACACGATAATATAATAAGGTTCGAAAAGAATCATGGGGAAATAAAAGAAAACCAACAACCTCCAAATGTCCAACTAAATTTTGGACAATCTGGTGAAGCTTAATTATTAGAATTCTGACGTATTATGAAACGTAATACTTGGATATTTTTCAACTGTCATATTTAAAGAAAATACTGAATCTGCTAAGAATACAAGATTATTATTCTTGTCCTTTGCTAAGTAGCGTTGTTTTATTCTCTTAAAATCTAAAAATTCTTTTCCTTTTCTGTCTGCACATTCAACCCAACATGCTTTAAAGACATTTAAATTTTCATAACTACATTTTGCACCATACTCGTGCTCTAGCCTATATTGTATTACTTCATATTGTAATGCTCCAACTGTACCTATAATTTTTCTACCATTTAAATCTAGTGTAAATAGTTGAGCTACCCCTTCATCCATTAATTGATTAATACCTTTTGATAATTGTTTGCTTTTCATTGGATCGGCATTATTAATATATCTAAAATGTTCCGGGGAAAAACTTGGAATACCTTCATAAATCAAATTCTCACCTGAGGTTAATGTATCCCCAATTTTGAAATTTCCAGTATCGTGAAGTCCTACAATATCACCAGGATATGATATATCTACAATTTCTTTTTTATCGGCAAAAAATGCATTGGGACTAGAAAATTTCAATTTTTTTGACAAACGAACATGTAAGTAAGGAGTATTTCTTTTAAACTCACCTGAAACAATTTTAATAAAAGCTAGCCTATCTCTGTGTTTAGGATCCATATTAGCATGTATTTTAAATACAAAACCAGTGAATGTATCTTCATCAGGACTGACTATTCTAACTGAACTTTCTTTTGGTTGAGGAATTGGGGCTATTTTAACAAAACATCGTAATAGATCTTCTACTCCAAAGTTATTTAATGCAGAACCGAAAAATACAGGTTGAATATTACTTTTGAGATACTGAATCCTATCAAATTTTGGGTATACCATCTCAAGAAGTTCTATATTTTCTAAAAATTGATTATGTAAATCTGTACTTATATTTTCTTTTATTTCATCCTTATTAATCAATTTAATGTTATCTCCGTCAATCAAAGATACTTTGTTATCAATTGTGTTATATATTCCCGTAAAATCATACCCCATTCCAATTGGAAAACTTAGTGGACAAACCTTTAATTTTAATTTCTGTTCTATCTCATCTAATAAATCAAATGCATCTTTTCCTTCTCTATCTAGTTTATTAATAAAGACTATGATAGGAATATTTCTCATTTTACAAACCTCAACCAGCTTCTCTGTTTGCTCTTCAACTCCTTTAGCTACATCTATTACTACAATTACACTATCAACAGCTGTAAGTGTCCTATAAGTATCTTCTGCAAAGTCTTTGTGACCTGGTGTATCTAATATATTTATCTTTATTCCTTGATATTCAAATGCTAATACTGATGTGGCTACAGAAATACCTCTTTGTCTCTCAATCTCCATGAAATCACTTGTAGCACCTTTTTTTATTTTGTTGCTTTTTACAGCACCTGCTTCTTGAATTGCACCTCCATAAAGTAATAATTTTTCTGTAAGAGTTGTTTTACCTGCATCTGGATGAGAAATTATCCCAAAAGTTCTCCTTCTTTTAATTTCTTCATTAAAATTCATTACAACAATTTTTTGCTAATATAAGTTTATGCTATGACGATTTTATCAAAAAAAAACCTTTTTTTTTAATTTGGATCACTTATTAAATAATTGTTATTATTTTAGCACTCATGTTTGAGGATAAAGTAATTTTAGTTGATGTTAATGACAATCAAATTGGATTAATGCCCAAGTTAGAGGCACATGAAAAAGGTGCTTTACATCGGGCTTTTTCAGTATTTATTTTTAATAAACATGGTGAGCTAATGTTGCAAAAAAGATCCTTAGGTAAGTATCATTCACCTGGATTGTGGACAAATACATGTTGTAGTCACCAAAGAGATGGAGAATCTAATATCACATCTGGTAAAAGAAGATTAAATGAAGAAATGGGGTTTGAGACTACGTTAATTGAAAAAACATCATTTATATATCAAGCTAAGTTTGATAACGGACTAACTGAACATGAGTTTGACCATATATTGGTTGGTTATTACGATAAACCTCCTAATATTAATTCTGATGAAGTAGATTCTTGGAAATGGATGAGCATGAATAATGTTCAAGATGATATTAATGAATCTCCAGAAAATTATACAGCATGGTTCAAAATAATTTTTAAAAAGTATTATAAATTTATAAGTCAATAAGTATGAAAGTTAAAGTTTCTAGAAAAGCTCATTTTAATTCTGCTCACAGGCTATTTAATAGCAAATGGGATGATATTAAAAACAAAGAAGTATTTGGTAAATGCAGTAATAAAAATTATCATGGCCATAACTATGAATTAATAGCTAGTGTCACTGGATCTATTGATCCTGAGACAGGTTATGTTATAGATATATCTGTTTTAAAGAATATTATTAAAGATCATGTTGAATCTGAACTAGATCATAAGAATTTAAACTTAGATGTACCGTATTTTAAAAATATTATACCAACTGCTGAAAATATTTCAATCTATATCTATAACATAATTAAGTTACATTTAAAAAATGATTTTGATCTAGAAGTTGTATTGTATGAAACACCTAGAAACTTTGTAACATATACTGGGAATTAATGGAAGCTAAATATAAATATATTGAATCAAAGGTCAAAGAATTAGGCTTTAATATAACTTCAAAAGATTTCAATAGACCGTGGGGTGGGTTTCTAGTAATAGAGGAGTCTCAATCTAAAGAATTTATTGAGTGTTTTTTTAAAAACATTGACATGAATTTAATTATGACAGGACTAAAACTAAGCCCCAAAATATTAATCGTTAAACCTAACTCAAGACTTTCATGGCAGTACCATTTCAGAAGATCTGAAATATGGAAAGTATTTGAAGGAGAAGTTGCCGTGGTAAGGTCTGATAGTGATCATGAAAACATGCAAGAAGTTTTTTCTAAGGGAAGTTTAATTACCTTAAAACAGGGTGAAAGACATAGGTTAATTGGCTTAAAAGATTATGGTATCATTGCTGAAATATGGCAACATACTGACGCAAATAACCCCTCTGATGAAGATGATATAGTTAGGGTTCAGGATGATTACGGAAGGTAAACATAATTTATAGTTATGTTTTAGTTTATTTACATTGTTAGCCTTATTTTTGCAAACGTTAAAACAAAACACCGATGGCAAATATTAGAAATTTAAAAAAAGATATTAATTACGTTCTAGGAGATATTATTGAAGCTGTATACAGCTGGGAATATCTAAACTTAGATAAGGATACCAAAAAAAGTGAAAAAATCATTGATGAAGCAATTAAAGTTTTTGATGATTTAATACTTGAAGTAAATAAAAAAGATGTTTCAAATAAAAAGAAACACTTTAGAAGTATCGGTACTAAGTTAGAAGAGAATGGTAGATTATTAATTGAAAAAATTAATAAACTTTAATTTACTCCTTACATACTCATTCTTTCTTTTAATAACAATCCGTATTTAGATTCCTTTACTTTCTGACTTAGTGACTTGTATATTGTATCCAAGTATTTTTTATTTGCATCATATAAAAATTTGGTTGCAATAAACGGGGATATTTCACTGTTACTATTATTTAGAGAATAATTTATTATAAAAAACATTTCTCTTTTTTTAAGATTAGCTAGTTTATTATTAATAATATCTAACTCTTTTTCTTTACTGTAATATTCTATCCGATTTTTAATCAAGCTCAAGTTTTCCTCATTATACTTAGTCATCATTTGATTAAATTTCTCTAGTTTTTTTTGCTGTGTAGATCCAGAAATCTTAGAATCATACCCAAATCTTCTCAGACTTGTTTTAAATTCTGTAACACCCTTGTTTGCAAAAAACTCAATTTCATCATTATTCACACCTGCATTGACTAATTTTATTTTTAGTACCTCAGGTTCTTCTAACAGACAGCTTAAAATAAATTCTGAAGAACCATTTAAACTTACTGAGTCCAGTACTATTTCTGAACCTTCCATTGATTTAGTAAGTATAATGGTTCCTTTTTGTAGTCCTTTGATATTACCATTTAAATGAAAATTATCTGATGAAGAACATGAGCTTATAATAATAAGTAATAATAAATATCTTTTCATAATTATATATCTAACCAGTATGTAAGTTTTAAATTAATTGATCTACTTTTTATTCTTGGGATGAACAAACTATCATATCTATCTTCAGTATAGTAGTTATCACTGTATACTAAGAATAAATCAGATAATGGCGCAAACCTCCATTGTAATCTTGTATTCAGACTTAGGTTATCCCTTTGACTACTGTACTGAACTAAAGCGGCCCAATATAAGTTTTTTGTAAAGGTATAATCTATTCTTGGTGCTATTAATAAAATATTAGCATTAGGATAAGGGTTTGGTAGATTAATTTTATCATAGCTTACCTGTATTGAACTATTAAACCTTGGTTGTATTCTATAGGATAAACGAAGATCAATGGACTTTATTTTTCCATTAAAAAATTCACCAAACGACGGCGTTACAGAGTAAGAAAAATCTTCTGAGTATGGTGAACTATAATAAGCTTCGAAATTTGTAAAGTTATATTCACTACCTATTGGTAAGGGTACTCCATTAGTTCTTGTAGGATCAAAATCTCTATAAAGATGGGTAAATCTGTTTTTAACTACAGCTCCCATTGTAGAACTATTATTCTGATTTGCTCCCCATCTAGCAATTAGAAAACGATCTGAAAGTTCATTATTAAGCTCAGGTCTCCAAATAAATACTGGAGTTACTTCTAAGCTGTGTGTTTGTATTTTTTTATCCTTTGGCCAGAATTTATACTTAAAGTTTGGATTAACTTTTATAACCCCTGTTCTCTTGATATATCCCAATTCTGAATTAAAATTATCTCCTACATATAAACCACTTAATCTAAAACTAATATTTTTAGTATTATAAGTTGTATTTACACCTACCGATAGATCTTTGTCTTTATACTCTTCTGTAAAAGATTTATGTATATAATATTTGCCATTCCACTGATTATCTTTAGAAGCTAAATTATAGTCCAGTCCTATAAGTCTGTTGTAATCTTTTCCTAAATCAGAAAAATCATAGTTCTTTGTTGCTTGTTTATTAATAAATATAAAACTAATATTAGATCTATTAAACACCTTATGCTGAAGAGCAATTATTGAATTGTTTGTTGCAGCAATTTCATTTTCAACATCTTCTTGAGTTTGCATAGATAGTAGACCAATTCTAAAGTTGTTATTTAACTTACCACTAAGCCTCATTCCATAATCAATCTTATTTTCGATACTATTACCATTAATATCTTTTGCTATACCTATTCTTCTTGAAAAGAATGGATTAGCGTCTTTTGAGTTTCCGAAATTTGAAAATAAATCACTATTCTCAATAAAGAACTGTCTTTTCTCAGGTAATGTAACTTCATATCTCGTAAGATTAGTCACCTGCTGATCTACTTCGACTTGTGAAAAGTCTGGATTTAAAGTTAAGTCTAGGGTAAGAGAGTTATCAATAGTTAGCTTTACATCTCCACCAAATTTGATGCTTTCTCCACTATTAGAATTTTCATAATCTTTATAACCTAAATTATTTACATAAGGAATTATGGATTTCTTAGATTTAGATTTACCTAATGGCTTTTCAAAAATCATATCACCCATAAATGCTAAATTAAAAAACTCTTGATTTTTGGGTACTTTATGCCAAGAATTCCATGCATTATTTTTAGTATCTCTTTGATAGCTTCCTACCCTCCATTTAGTTTCTCCTTCTCTATATTTGAATGCAGAAAGTGGTATTTTCCACTCCGTAGTATAATAATTCTCATATTGAATTGACTCACACAACCATTTTTTATCCCAAGTCATATCCCAGTCTTCAAGTTCATTACCCCCATTAAATAATAACATTTCTCTTTGTACACCAATATGATTACTTCCAAAAACAAATGCATTAGTAGCATCGTTAAAAGTATCAAATATCATAGTTATATTATCAGAGTTTGGAGCGGAAAAATCTCTTTTTAAAGAACTTACTTTTAGATCTGATGTTTTTGCATTTACCCTTATCCCTACATAAAGGAATTGATCATCATTCATTACTTTTATTTCAGATTTATATATAGCAGCTGATCCATTATTTGGAAAATGCTCATAAAAATTTGATGCAGTTTTAGCACTATTCCAATCATTTTCATCTAATTCTCCGTCTATAGAAATTTCTGAATTTATATATTTAACATAAATTTCTTTTTTCTGATCTTGAGAAAAAGTTAAATTAAATACTAAAAATAATAGTAGTTGAATCTTATTCATTGCTCTGTTTTTGATTATTGTAAAAGTAAAAAATTATATTAATATTTATATACATTTGTATTAGGATAATATCTTATGAGGTTTTTAAAATTATTTCTTTTTTTTACTGCTATTTCTTTTAGCCAGTCTAATAATAGTTTTGCCGATGTTAAAGAATATATACCCAATATTATTATTGATTTAAAATATGCATCTAATGATAATTTTGTTGGCTCAATTATTAATGGTTATGAATCTTCAAAATGTTTATTAACTATGGATGCTATTCATTCTTTAATTACTATTCAAAAGATTTTTAATAAGCTTGGATATTCATTAAAAATATATGATGCTTACAGACCTCAAAGATCTGTTAATCATTTTTTAACTTGGTCTACTGATAACTCTGATACTATTAATAAACATTCTTATTATCCCAATATCTCTAAATCTGTTTTATTTAAGCAAGGATACATAGCGAATAAGTCTTCTCATTCTAGAGGTAGCACTTTAGATATCACTTTAGTTAATATTTCTTCTGGTAAAGAACTAGATATGGGCAGTTCTTATGATTTTTTTGGACTAGAATCTTCTCACGGGTATGAAAATATTTCTATTAATCAGAAAAAAAACCGAAAACTACTTTTAGATATAATGACAAAAAATGGATTTTCTTCCTATTCTAAAGAGTGGTGGCATTATACCTTTATTGTCGAGCCTTTTCCAGACACTTATTTTGATTTCATTTCCACTCCTTAGTTATTTATCTTTTGAGACTAAAGTGTCCTGTAAATTCTTTAATTAGGGATTCATCATCTCCGAAGACAACATCGAGTCTAACAGTAAACCAGTAATCGGTAGCAGGCAAGTTTCTTCCGTTTAATCTTCCATCCCAACCTTCACCACCTGGTGTAAGTTGTTTTATCATCTTCCCGTACCTATCATAGATATATATCTTGGATAGTGGTCTAGTTTCTATTCCTTCTACATTCCATGTGTCGTTGTACCCATCTCCATTAGGGGTAAAGAAGTGTGGATAATCAATAACCAGTACCTGTGTAGTAGCTGTACCACAACCATTTACGTCTCTAGCGGTAACGTTGTGGAATCCAGGAGTTACGTCCTCAAAGAGTCCGTTATCTTGCCATGGCCCATCGTCTAAGCTAAACTCATAGATGCCTTCCCCTGTTGCAAAGGCTTGTATTGTATGCATATCGGCAAAGAACTCTGTAGTAACTACAGCGCTTACTTCAGGCGGTGAACTAGGATCTACTAAAGTAGTAACGGAGTTTTCACATCCAGTATCTAGGTTAGTAGCAATGGCCGTAAATGTTCCACCAACTAAAGGAGTATAGGTTACCTCTGTACCAACTAAAGTTCCTGTTGGATCGAACCATTCAAAGCTATAAAAGGCAGGGTCTAATCCTATATCCATTACCACTATATCTAAGAGTTCAGATCCATTTACATTAACACATCCTAGATAAATATCTTCAAGGGTAAATTCTGGAAGTAAGTTTACTATTAATGTTAAGTCTGCAATTGCATAACACTGCGCATCTGCAGTAGTATCGTTATCTACTCTAGCATAAATAATCTGAGGACTACTTGTGTTTACATAAGAGTTTGCTAGTGGGGTTGTACCAGCTTCCGCATCTTCCAGGGTGAGATAATAACTGACAGTAAAGTTTACAGGATCTTGTCCATCTAATAGTTCTTCGTCTTGAGAACTTAAAGTAAATGTAGCCAAGCCATCATTATCGCCAAGGTTATCACATAGTATATAGTTAATAGGATCTAAGTCACTATTTGCCTGTGCAGCCTCTTGTACTTCTAATACAATACTTTGTCCTGTAATAAAGCATCCTGTAGCATTATTGATAATATTTACAAACAACTCTTGTGGATTAGTATCGTTGGTATAAAGACTAATTAAAGCTCCTTCTGCATTTTCTGCATCCTCTAGAGTCTGGTAATAATTAACTGTAAAGTTCAACGGATCTTGTGTTCCTAGTATCGATGCGCTTACGGTATCTAAATCAAAGTCATAGAATCCATCAGTGTCGATCTCACAAGCAATATACTGATCTGCAGCAGATACATCTGGCAGTGGATTAACCACTAGATAAAAGGTTACAATCGTATAACATGCTGTATCGTCGTTACTTACTCTTACGTAAATAATTTGTTGACCAGCTGTTATGTTGGTATATGCTGTAGTATTTACAATTGCATCAGTTCTATTTTCAGCATCTTCTAGTTTCTCGTGGTAACTAACACTTACACCTTCTTCTCCGTTAATGATATAAGCTTCGTTTACCGTAATATCAAATACCTCAAGCCCATCTCCTGGGTTATTATAATCACATAGCTCTATTTTGGGTGGATCAATACTTGGTGTAGGATTAGGAAGTACTCTTATAGTAAGGGTAACAAAAGAATAGCATGTGGTCGATGGATCGGTAACTCTAACAAATAAAGTCTGCGGGTTTAATGCATTACTACCTACAGCAGTATTGGTATACGCCTCTGGATCTACAATAACATTAGTTCCTTCTAGTGCATCTTGTTCTGTTTCATAGTATGCTACAATCCAAGGATTACCACCGGTAATCTCTTCATCTTTAACCCTTAAGTCAAACTCTGTCATCTGGTCAGCTACAAGATCATCACATACCTCTAGTGGTAATGGTTGTATGATATCTGGAGGAAGCGATACAATAAGATCAAACTCTCCGGTAGAGACACATAGGTTCTCTATACTCTCCAATCGAACATAAATAGTCTGTGGATTAGACAGGTTATTATAAGTCTGTGGATTTACAATAGGATTATCTCCTGTATCAGCATCTTCTTGAGATAGGTGATAGGTAAGATTAAACTCAGAATCTATCTGATCTGCTAGTATAAGACTACTATTTTGTGTTAAATCAAACTGGAAGAATCCATTTAAATCTTCATCACATATAATAATATCATCAATAACAATAGGCAGCTGTGGAGAAGGAAGCGTTACAAGCTCTAGATTTACAATACTAAAGCACCCAGTTATACTGTTCTCAGCTCGAACAAAAAGAGTCTGGTTATTAGGAACTATATTATCATAAAGACTATCTAAAGCATTCAGCGCATTCTCTGCATCGGATAAGGTCTCATAGTAAGTAACAAAGATATCCAGCTCTCCATTAATAATATCTTCTGATACACTCTCTAAATCAAAACTAGCAAATCCATCCGCATCTACATCACAAGCCTCTAAAGGTTCCACCTCGACTGGACTAGGTAATGGATTAACTCTTAAATCTAGAGTGATTGTGTTAAAACAACCAGTAATGTTGTTCTCTGCACGAATATAAATGGTCTGTGCATTAACAATATTGGTGTATGGACTAAAGATTGGACTCTCTGCATTATCTGCATCCTCTTGAGTCTGGTGAAAAGTAATGTCTATTCCCGTCTGTCCGTTTAATACCTGACCAATACTATCCTCTAAAGTAAATTCTTCTACTTCGTCTCCTGTGTTGTTATCATCACAAAGCTCTAATGGATCTGGCTGTATAAGTACAGGAAGTTCGTTTACAATAAGCGTTAAAGCAGTGGTGTTGTAACATTGTGTAGTGCCATATTCTCTACACGTACATATACCTGTTGTGTAAAAGGAGCTACGTTGGTATAGGCTAAAGGAGTGGTGATTGGATTAGTTTCTAGTTCAGCATTATCTAGTGTCTCGTAATAGCTTACCTCAAAATCATCTGGATCCAATCCATTTAATATCTCTTGATTAGCAAGGCTTAAATCAAATAATGCAAAACCATCCGTGTCATTATCACAAACCTCTAAAGGAGTCGGATTAGTCTCTATCTGTGGAACATCATAAACTACAAGGATAAGCTCTAGGTAAGTAAAGCAGTCGGTACTAATTGTAGTGTCTTCTACGCGTACATAAATTAATTGCTCATAGGCTACAATGTTGTTGTACTCTCCAACGATAGGGAAAAGATTATTCTCCGCATCAGAAAAAGTCTCGTGGTAGCTAATAAGTAAGTTCGATAAGGTTCCTGTAATCTCTTCATCTGCATCGGTTAGAGTAAATACTCCAAAACCATCGGCATCAGCATCACAGAATTCTAAGTTAGTAGGTACAGTGGCAGCAGGTGGACCTACTACAATTAAATCCATTGGTGTAGTTGAATAACAATCTGTAATAGGAGTCATGTCATCTTCAATTCTAACAAAAATAGTTTGAAGATTTTCTATTACTGTAGTGTATATATCTGCTAATGGGTTGTCTCCAGTATCGGCATCTTCTTGTGAGATATGATAGGAAACTACATTTTCTAAAACACCTGCTGCTATCGTTTCTGTTTGTATAGAAATATCGATAGTGGTAAGACCATCTAAAGTACCGTCATCATCACAAACAATGATATCTTCAGGTGCAACAAATACAGGTCTAGGTTCTACGGTAAGGGTAAAGTTTATGTTAGAGATAAAACAAGCGGTAACAAAAGGATCTCCATCTTCTACTTCAACACGTACATAAATAGTTGCTTGTTCATTTATAGTGTAAGGACTCTCTACATCTAAAGCATTAAAACCAGTGTCTGCATTTAGTTGTGAGTCGTGATAAGTTATTATAACCTCTTCGGCATTTTGACCTCCAAGGACTGTAGAAGTATACTCATTTAAGTCAACATCAAAACTTCCAGGAGTATAGGTACAAAGAATCTCATCTAGCACTTCATTATACACAGGTACAGGGACTACTTGTATTAACATGGAATTAATACCAAAACAATCATTTCCTCTCTCTACTCTTAGGTATATTAACTGCTCGTTAGCTACCTCACTAGTATACTGATTTGGCAGCTGATTAAGTTCTAGTAAAGCATCATTTTCATTTGCGTAATAGGCAACCGTTAACTCACTAGCATCATTTATATCATCGTTTACTTGTACAATTATAGATAGTACGTAATCATCTGCATTACTAAGGGTAAATAAACCAAGTCCATCGTAATCATTTCCATTGCCTTCACTATTATCACAAACAATTAATCCTGCATCATCTGGAATAGGGTTGTAGGTAGTGTCTATATCAAAATAAGAAGTAGTGTAACAGGTAGTAGCTATATTTTCTACTCTTGTATAGACTCTTTGTTCTGGGGTAAGATTCACATAAGAAGTTGGATTTTCTATAGCGTTTGCACTTGCATCTAGATCTTCTTGAGACAAGTGGAAGGTAAGTACATAGTTTGTTGGATCATCTCCAATAACAAGGTTTTCAGCAGCTTCCTCTAAATTATAGATAGTTATACCATCTTGAACATCATCAATATCACACTGAACTAGATCTACATTTTCAGTAACATTCGGTAATGGGTTAACTACAATATTAAACGATCCAGTAGTCACACAAGCGGTTACGTTATCTACTAATCGAATAAATATTTCTTCTGACGCAGAAGTAGAATTAGAGTAATTAGTCAGTTCTGCAGTAGTATAAGGATCATCACCAGACTGTGCATCTGCCAAAGAATCATGATAGGTTTCTGTTACATTTTGTGTAGTAAAATAGTCGCCTATATAAGAAGGAATATCAAATACTTCAACCATGCTTCCAGGATTGACATAATCACAAATTTCGTAATCGATAACTTCAATTAAAGCCAGAGGATAAACAATAAGACCTTGAACAGAAGTTGAATAACAACCTTCTGCATTTTCTAGACGAATAATAAGTTCTTGGGTATTTGGACTAGTAGTATTTTCATAGTCCAAAGGTAACACCCCAGCAGCAGTGTCTGCCTGTTCTTGAGTTTGATGAAAGGTAACCGATGTAGTATTCGGTTGTTCGCTAAGTATATAGTCTTGAACTAAACTTAAGTCAAAAGATCCAACACCATCATAATCATCATCACACACTTCAATAATAGCAAGATCAATTACTTCAGGAATAGGGTTTACTACAAGTTCTAGGGGAGTGGTAGCAAAACAGAAAGTTTCATCATTTGTTAAACGAGCAAATATGATTTGAGAATTTGGACTATTTATATTAGAATAAGGTTCTGTAATAGGATTGTCAGCATTATCTGCGTCAACTTGCGTCTCGTGATAGGAAACCGTGACGTTAGGTTCACCAGCTGTTAATAATTCATCTGTTTTTTGAGATAAATCAAAGATATCTATACCATCATAATCATTATCACACTCCTCAAATGGAGTTGGGATTGTAATGATAGGTAACGGATCAATTAAAATTAATGAAGGATTTGATATAACTCCACAACCATTTCCCTCTCTGTCAATGATAACCCTAAAACTAAAATTATCAAAAGAGAATGGAGTGTTATTGATTTCTAAAATTGCATTATTTGATCCACTGTAAGTTGGGTTATCTGTAATATCAAACCAATCAATGCCGTTAACACTAGATTGCCATTGATAAGAATCAATTAATTCAACAGCTGAGTCTAAAGTATTTAATAATATCGAAATTTGTATTGTAGAGTCTTCACAAGCGGTTAATGTTTCAACAGGTTGTTCTACAATAGATAATGGTGCAAATATTAAATAATCAGTAGAGTTATTAGAATATCCATTACTATCAAGAGTAACCCTACCATTAGCATCAACATCATCAGTAGTTACAGTAGTGTCACCAAGAATTCCATCTCCGTTAGCATCATTATATCCTGATTCTATAACATCATAACAACCGTCACCATCGGAATCCAAATCTAAATAATTAAAATTATCATCCTCATCAATATTAGATAGAATAAAGTTCGTTATTCCTGAATCTAAAGGGTCTTCCAAATTATCTGAAAGCCCATTACTTCCAAAATCTCCATCAATAATCCCATCAAAATCAGTATCAAAGTCTACAGCAGAGCTATTAGCTTCTTGTAAATCATATATTCCATCATTATCAGAATCAAGATCTAAATAATCCTGAACTCCATCTTCGTCAAAATCTAATGGAGATGTACCGTTAAAAATATCATCATATCCATCTTGATTTTCATCAATATTGGACAATGGTTGGTATAAAATACCATTATTTTCTATAATATCTAAAATCCCATCATTATCACTATCAACATCACTAGAATCAACAATTCCATCATTATCAGTATCAATTGGGAAGCAAGTTGCAATCATTTTAAAGGATATACCATTGTATTCTGAACTAGAGTTAAAATGAGTGAATTCAATTGAACTGGTAAGGTGAGTATAAAGCTTGTAGGTGGCATCAGCAGCATTTAGACTAGTTCCATTTAATTTAAAACGAATTTCAAAATTAGAGAATGAAGTTATTCCAGATTCATAAATACCATCAAAATTAGTGTCAATCAATATTTGATTATCTGGGTTTAAAATTGTTATTGACTTTGATGGTGGAACCTTAAATTTAAAAGACTCTTGATTATCAATATTGTAATCAAAGGATCCACTTTGAAATTTCATCTTGCTCAATACTTAGGCTTACTTCAGAATCAAAAGTTATAGACCTATTGTTGTAACCATCAAGCTGAACTGTAATACCTTCTGCATCTACAGAATCATATACTGGTGGTGCTAAAGATGAAAATTTACCTGAAGAGTTCCCATTCCAAACTGGATCAGAATCACTTGAAGTTGTATCATCCCATGTAAAATTTGCTAATCCTTCAATATCACCATTGACATTACCTGAAAAATCTAAATTTTTATCCCCTAATGATTCTTCACAATTTAATATTCCATCGTTATCTATATCTATATCTATGTTGTCATTTACTCCATCAGAGTCTGTATCTGGCGGGCATGCACTAACAGGAATATCATCAGAAAGTAATAAACCAGGGCAATCATCCACTGCACCGGAAATTTGATAATAACCAGGTTCAGTAGGAGTAAAGCTATTTCCAACAGCACCATCAATCATTTCTCCGTTGAAATACCATTGATACTGATCAAATGTAGATATGCTATTTAATCTTAATTCCAAGTTAGGGATACAACCTTCGGAATCTACTGATATTTCATCTAAAATAATTTCAGGCTGGTATGCAAATCCTGAGTAATACCCACCAAAAGTTGCATAATCATATGCTCCAAATGACGCAACATATACTTGAGATGTAGATTCAACAGATACATTTCCTGTCAAGCCTTCAACGGTATACGACTCAAATAAGGCATTTCCATTTACGGGCTGAACTCCACCCGGATAGTCAGAAATGTCATTTCCGTTAATTAAAACTGTGGAACCAGTTTCGGTTACAATAGTTACTACCCCTTCAAATTCATAATCGGGACCAAGTTTATTGATTGCAGCAATATTATTTACAACACTTGGAGTTTGACAGTTAATTGGTGGGACAAAAAACATTCCTTGGTTAGGTACTCCAGTCCCAGTTCCAAATGGGCCTTCAACACCTGGCCTTATTCCTCCTAAAAATTGATATGCGAAAGCTGGTTTTGAAGTTTGGACATACATATTACTGGATTCTCCAATCTCTGGGCCAACTTGGTACTGATCGTATGAGACTCCATAAAAAGAAGATGGTATAGACCAGTGTTCTCCTGCTTGAGCAATCGTAAATTCTAATGTTCCATTAACATAGACTTCCGTATCTGGTTCATGTGCTACAATTAGCGGTCTTTCAATTTGATCAGGGCCAATACCTCTTACAAATATGTATTCTGTACCAACTCTTTCTAAGGGTACAATTTGATCTATTCCTGCATCTTGTCCATTTGCATCAGTATCCGTGTTTTGATTACTTCCAGTTATTGATCCAGAATTTACAGCTATTGGTTTATCGGATTCAACCAGTACACCTATCATCGCATTATCGTTGTCTGGATTAACACTAGTTGGTTGTATAGCAATTACATAACTTTCTCCTGAGTTTAGTAGTATATCATTAGTGGCTGCATTGTTTATAATTGTAGCGCCATTAGGGAAATCTGAAAAATTTACAATGTATTATCTTCTGTGGCTAATACACTTACAAAATTTAAAAAATTACCAGCTGGATCATTTCCTACGCTTTCAAAAGTCCCAACTCTAAAAGTTTTCCCAAGAGCAGCTAAGCCTTTACTTACCAGGCCCGCTGCTTGATAATAAGCATCACTTGTAAATAACCTAGCCGAAACATATATTAAATCTTCTCCTTCAATTATAAAACCTTTATTGGTATATACCTGACCCGAATCTCCAGATAAGGCTATAAAATTAGTATCATTCCCGTCACCCATAAAATATTCGTAAGGTGCAGAGTTTGAAACAGTTACATCTAATGGGGTTCCACCTATAGGAGTAATAACAACATTAACAGGATTTTCATTTGGAGTAGAAACATATAGATATTGAATCTCAGCTGAAGATGAGCCCTGACCACTAGTGCTAATTGGTGGTATATAATGTGTCTTACTAAACTGAGAAAATGAGTTTAGAGAAAATAAAAAGAATAAAGAAAAAAACGTAAGTTTAATAGACTTTAATACTGTCATTTAATTAAGTTTTGAATTAATCCAGTTATTGATTTTGTTTTCTAAAAGAGCTAAAGGTATACATCCAGATTCTAAAATTTTATTATGAAATTCAGAAATGTTGAAATTATCTCCTAGTTTTAGTTGAGATAGTCTGTCTTAATTCTTTAATTTTTAATTGTCCAATCTTGTAAGAGAGTGCCTGTGCTGGCATAGCCATGTAGCGTTCGATTTCTGAAATTATACCAGCTTCACTTTCTGCTTCATTATCTAAAGAATATTGAATAGCTTCTTCTCTAGTCCAACCTTTAGAATGTATTCCTGTATCTACTACTAATCTAATAGCTCTGTGCATTTCTGCTCCAAGCATTCCAAAATACTGGTAAGGATCATCATAAAGACCTAGTTCTTTACCTAGCGATTCACAGTATAAAGCCCAGCCTTCACCATAGCCACTGTACCATAGTGTTTTTCTAAACATAGGTAGTAACTCATTCTCCTGAGTTAAAGAAATTTGATAGTGGTGTCCAGGTATTGCTTCATGTAAAAATAAAGATTCATCAGAGTAAGTATTATACTTTGTAGCATCAGGAATCGGGGTGTAAAAAATTCCTGGTCTAGACCCGTCTAATGAACCAGGACTATATTCAGCACTAGCAGATTTTTCTCTAAATTCTTCTGTTCTTCTAACTTCAAACTTTGTTTTGGGTTTTAAATCAAACATTTTTTCAATTTGAGGTTTCATTCTATCATGAATAGAATTAAAGTTTTTCAACACATCTTCAGCAGTTTTAAAAGGCATTAGAGTATCATTATTTCTAACATAATTAAAGAATTCTTTTAAACTGCCTTTAAATCCTACTTCATTTTTCACTTCTATCATTTCTTTGGATATTCTAGAAACTTCAGATAGCCCAAGATTATGAATTTCATCAGCTGTCATTTCAGTCGTAGTGAATAATTTGATAAGATGCTTATATAGTTCTTTTCCATTTGGCACATCATCAATTCCACTGGAAAGCCTACCTTCTTTAAGGTATTCTTTCTCTAAGAATTGATATAATTTATCGTGAGCTGGAATTAGTTCTTCCTGAATTATGTATGTATATGTTTTTTTTAGCATTACTCTGGTTTGTTCGTCAAAGTCAGAGGGAAATTTATTTATTGGACTATAAAAAAGATTGTTTTTTAAATCACTGTTTGTTATCGCTTTAATTTGCGGAATTACTTTAGATATTAGTGATTTTGGTAATATGTATCCATTTTTTACTCCTTCTCTCATTTTTGTTTCAGCATTTCCTAGCCATTTTATATACCCTTCTAACCTAACTAGCCAATTGCTGTAATCAGAAACTGTTATAAAAGGTTGAGCACCCTCAGCACTTGCTAGTTGCCCAACTATTAAGTGAATTGACCACATCTGGTCTATGGGTGTATATTGAGTATTATAATTTAACGATTCAAGATTAATTTTACATTCCCATTCTAGTATAGATTTACTCATTTTATCAATATCCGACAAATCATTTATTTCAAATTTTGAAACCTTATTTAGATATTTATTATAATATTCTGCTTGCCTCTTTTTATAATCATCAGTAATTAACTCTGGAAATTTATCATTATATCTCGAGTCTCCCTCATTGGTTGCGTTAATAGGGTTTAGTTTTAAGCCATCTTGGTAATAGTTTTCAAGAATAGTATTTAACTCTACATTATTTTGAATATTTTCTGAATTGAAATCACATGATAAAAGTAAAAAAAGAACCAAAGAAGCAATACTAAAGTTTTTCATAGGGAATGATTTAAAGGATATAAATATAACACAATATAGTCCATGTGTTAGTTAAAAAAGATATAAAAAAACCCGTTACTAAACTTAGTAACGGGTTTTTAGAACAAAAATTTTAAATGATTATTTAATTATTTCATAACTCCTTTTTATAAAGTTTGTTAGTTCTTCTCCCTTTAAAAGGCCATGAGATAATTTTGCTAAATCTAAACTCTGACTAATTAACCTAGATTGTTTCTTCTTAGTCTTAGTGCCGAGTATCTGACCAACAAGTTCTGAATTAGTATTAACTGTGAGGTTAAACATTTCCGGCATATTACCCATTCCAAACATACCACCTCCACCTCCGGATTGCTGCATCTCTTTCATTCTTCTCATAAATTCTGGTTGAGTGATTATAAAAGGGTCAGCATCACTATCCATGCTTTCTAGTTGTACTGTAAATTTCTCAGAAGGAATTTCTTCTTTTAATACATCTTCTAGTGTTTTCTTTTCTTCATCTGATAATTTTGAAATTTTAGTATCATCTTTTTTAATAAGATTATCTATGTGATCAGAGTCAACTCTTACAAATGATATTTTTTCTTTTGAAGATTCAAGTTTTTGGATCAAATGACCTATAATAGGTGAGTCTAATAACAAAACTTCGTAACCTTTATTTTTAGCAGTTTCAATATAGCTGTGTTGTTCAACTTTGTTAGAAGTATATAAAACTACAAGCTTATCATCTTTGTCAGTTTGAGTATCTTTTATTTTTGTAGTTAACTCCTCTATTGTAAAATACTCATCATTTACTGTAGGGTACAATGCAAATTTATCTGCCTTGTCGTAGAACTTGTCTTCACTCAGCATTCCGTATTCGATAACTATTTTTATATCATTCCATTTTTTTTCAAAATCTTCACGATTGTTTTTGAATAGTGAATTTAACTTATCTGCTACCTTTCTACTTATGTAAGAAGATATTTTTTTAACAGCACCATCTGCTTGTAAGTAAGATCTAGAAACATTTAAAGGAATGTCAGGTGAGTCAATAACACCTCTTAACATTGTTAAAAATTCAGGAACAATCCCTTCAACGTTATCCGTTACAAAAACTTGATTTTGATAAAGTTGAATTCTATCTTTTTGAATATTTAAGTCATTATTAATTTTTGGAAAATAAAGAATACCAGTTAAGTTAAAAGGGTAATCTACATTTAAATGAATATTAAATAATGGATCTTCAAATTGCATTGGATACAGTTCTTTATAAAAACTTTTATAATCTTGATCCTCTAAATCTTTAGGCTGTTTTGTCCAAGCAGGGTTAGGATTATTAATAATATTGTCAACTGTTACTTTTTCAGCAACTGCATCTTTTTCAGCATTTTCTGCCAGTGGAAGTTCCTCTTCTTTTGTTCCAAATTTAATTGGAATAGGCATGAACTTATTATACTTAGTTAATAGTTCAGTTATTTTTGAATCTTCTAAAAACTCTTTAGAGTCTTTATCTATATGTAGAATTATTTCAGTACCTCTTTCTTTTTTGTCAGATTTTTCTAAAGTAAAATTTGGAGAACCGTCACATGACCAATGAGCAGCCTCATCGCCTCTGTATGATTTTGAAATAATTTCAACTTTACTAGAAACCATAAAAGCAGAGTAAAATCCAAGACCGAAATGCCCAATTATGCCTGAATCTTTTGCGGAATCCTTGTATTTTTCTAAGAACTCTTCAGCCCCAGAAAAAGCAACCTGGTTTATGTATTTTTCAATCTCATCAGCAGACATTCCTAAACCTTGATCTATAATGTGTAGTTTCTTTCCTTTTTTATCAACTTTAACTTCAATAAATGGAGATCCATATTTAATTTTTTCTTTTCCAATCGATGATAGATGCTTTAATTTTAACGTTGCATCAGTTGCGTTACTAATTAGTTCTCTTAAAAATATCTCATGATCACTGTACAGAAATTTTTTAATTAATGGAAATATATTTTCAACAGATACGTTAATGTTACCTTTTTTCATTTTTTTAACTATTTTAAGTTTAATTTTAATATTCAATAAGAATGCCAAAGGTTACTTACTGACAAACTGACATTTTTAAAATAAAATAATTAATTATATTTAAAAAAAATATTTATGTACAATTCAAAAATTATAGGACTTGGTTATTTTGTTCCTGAAAATATTGTTACTAATAATGACTTGTCCAAGTTTATGGAAACTTCTGATGAATGGATTCAAGAGAGGACAGGTATTCAAGAAAGACGTTGGATTGATCCTAAAACAGGTGAGACAACTTCAACAATGGCTGTGAAAGCTTCTAAAATTGCAATTGAGAGATCTGGCTTGGAAAAAGAAGAAATTGATTTTATAATTTTTGCAACTCTTAGTCCTGACATGTATTTTCCGGGAGGTGGAGTTCGTGTTCAAGATATGTTAGATATGCCAACAATAGGTGCACTTGATGTTCGAAATCAATGTTCTGGTTTTATTTACGCAATGTCTGTAGCAGATCAATTTATAAAAACTGGAATGTATAAAAATATTCTAGTTATTGGTGCTGAAAATCATTCTGGTGGATTAGAGAAATCTACAAGAGGTAGAGGTGTGACTGTTATTTTTGGTGATGGTGCAGGAGCAGCGGTTTTATCTAGAAGCGAAGAAAAAGGAAAAGGAATTTTATCTTCTCATTTACACTCAGAAGGAAAACATGCTAGAGAATTAATGTTAGATGGACCTAATACTGGAAGATGGGTTCCGGAAATATTAGCAGAAAATGACCCAGATGATCAATCTTACTACCCGCAAATGAATGGGCAATTTGTTTTTAAGCATGCCGTTACACGCTTTTCTGAAGCTATAATTGAGGGTTTAAATGCAAATAACTTACAAAAGGAAGATATAGATATGCTTATTCCTCACCAAGCGAATCTACGTATCTCTAAATTTATACAAAAGAAATTTCAACTCTCTGATGATAAAGTGCATAATAATATTATGAAGTATGGTAATACTACTGCTGCCTCAGTAATTATTGCGCTTACAGAAGCTTGGGAACAAGGTAAGATAAAAGACAATGATTTGGTTGTTCTTGCTGCTTTTGGTAGCGGATTTACTTGGGGCTCTGTTATGATTCGTTGGTAATATTTTTAAGCCTTATAATATATAATCCAATAAAGGTTATAAATCCATTTATTGGTAATAATTCATAACCGAATTGATAGAAATTGTTTTTAGCAAAAGTGGATGCTTCACTCCAATTGTTTGCTATGCATTCATTTGTATTTAGTTCTATGCATGTTTGTAAATCTATGCTAACTATTGCATAAAATGTTGGTGAATAATTAACTAAAAGAGTTAATAAAGGAGCTAAAAGTACAACAGGAATTAATTTCCTTTCATTAATATCTAGCTTAGTAAATAAGCCAAAAGAAAATAAACCTAATAATGGTCCGTAGGTGTAGCTAGCTACTCTTAATAAACTGTCTATAACATTAGAGCTCAATAAATACTTAAATACAATTATAATTATAATTAGGATTAAGCTCATCAAAATGTGAATTCTTTTTCGAATAGCTATCTGTTCCTTTTCATTTTTTTTATTAATGTCAATAAAATCTATGCAGTATGAAGTTGTTAATGACGTTAATGCACTATCCGCACTACTGTAAGCAGCTGCAATGAGTCCTAAAATAAAAGTTAGAGATAGTATAATTCCCAGATCTCCATTAAGTGCAATTTCAGGAAATAATAAATCTGTTTTTATTTGCCCGTCAAGCAACGGCATTTCAATTCCGTTTTTAGCTTTATAAACATATAATAAACTTCCTAAAATCATAAATAAAGCAGTGACAATTACAAGTACAATACTAAACCATAACATATTTTTTTGTGCATCTTTTAATGATTTACATGCTAAGTTTTTTTGCATCATATCTTGATCTAATCCAGTCATGCAAATAGTTACAAAAGCTCCTCCAATAAAAGATTTAACAAAATGTTGCTTATTATAAATATCGTCGAAATAAAATATTTTATTGTATTTGGAAAACTCCTCCGAACTTAAATAATCAACAAAAGTCCAATTAAGGCTATTTAATATTTCATAAATCGATATTCCAACTGCTAAAATCATAAATAAAGTTTGTAAGCTGTCGGTCCAAATTATTGTTTTTATACCTCCTTTATTAGTATAAATCCAAATTAAAAGAACAGAAATAATTACAGTAATAAAATATGGAACTCCCCATTTATCAAAGACAAATTGTTGTAAAACAATAGCTACTAAAAATAGTCTAAAAGAGGCTCCCAGTAGCCTAGATATAAAAAAATAAACTGCTCCAGTTTTGTGAGCTACATACCCAAATCGAGTATTTAAATATTCGTATATAGAAGTAACATTCAATTTGTAATAAACGGGAAGTAAAATATTGCTCACCACAATGTATCCTGCAAAATAGCCTAAAACTACCTGTAGATAGCTGAATTGTGAGGATTCAATCCATCCAGGAACAGAAATAAATGTTACTCCAGATAATGAAGCTCCCACCATGCCAAATGCAACTAAATACCAGGGAGCTTTTTTCCCAGCTTTAAAAAAATCTAAATTATTGTCGTTTTTAGAAGTTAATTTGGAGATCAAAAGTAATACACCAAAATACAATGAAATAACTATTAATATTTGTATTGAACTCATATTTGTAAATATATCAAAATACATATTTAAAAGTCATATTTTGTAAAATATAATTTCTAAACTAATTCATTTAATTTGTAAGTTTGTTTTATGGAATTTTCATCAAAATTAATTCAAAATGCTGTGAATGAAATTTCACAATTACCTGGTATAGGTAAAAGAACCGCCTTAAGGCTTGCTTTACATATGCTAAGGCAACAAAAAAGTCAAACTCAAGATTTAGCTAGCTCATTAGTAATGATGAGAAATAACATTAAATTTTGTGCTAATTGTCATAATATTTCTGATTTTGATACTTGTGAGATATGTGCTAATCCAAAGAGAGATAATTCAATTATTTGTGTTGTTGAGGACATTAGAGATGTTATGGCTATAGAAAGCACAAGCTCATTTAAAGGTTTGTATCATGTGCTTGGAGGTAAAATTTCTCCAATGGATGGTATAGGTCCGGATGATTTAAATATAATTTCACTCGTTGAAAAAATTAAATCAGGAGAAGTTAAAGAACTTATTTTTGCTTTAAGTTCTACAATGGAAGGAGACACTACTAATTTCTATATATATAAATTAATTAATAAATACGAAATTGTAACATCTACAATAGCAAGAGGAGTTTCTGTTGGAGATGATTTAGAATATGCAGATGAAATTACTTTAGGTAGAAGTATAACAAATAGAATTCCATTTGAGAGTTCAATTAAAATTTAACCAACTTGATTTTATCAGTTATAATTGTAAACTATAATTCAAGCTCATTTTTAGAGTTATGTTTGCACAGTGTTGCTAAGGCTATTTCTCAGCTGGAACTCAAATCTGAAGTTATTGTTGTGGATAACTCATCATCAGATGATTCTTGTGAAATTTTAAATAACAAATTCCCATTTGTAAAATTAATTCAGAATGATAAAAATGTTGGTTTTTCTAAAGCAAATAATCTCGGTGTTAGCAAAGCCAAAGGAAAGTATATATGTATCCTAAATCCAGACACTGTTTTACAAGAAAACACATTTGATGTAATATTAAAGTTTTACAAATCTAATCAGAAAGTTGGTTTTGTTGGTTGTCATATGTTAGATGGTAATGGGACATTCCTCGAAGAGAGTAAGAGAGTTGTTCCTAGTATTTTTAGTTCTTTTATGAAAGTCCTAGGTGTTTCTAAATTTTATTATTCTGCATTAGGCAAAGATAAGAGGGGGTATGTCGATATTTTAGCTGGTGCATTTATGTTTGTTGAAAAAACTATTTATGATTCTCTGAAAGGATTTGACGAGGACTACTTTATGTACGGGGAAGACATTGATTTATCGTATAAGGCTTTGAAAAAAGGTTATTTAAATTATTACTTAGGAGATATTAAAATAATACACTTTAAAGGCGAAAGTACAGATAAAAACTCTGTCTATGTTAATAGATTTTATAATGCTATGTATATATTTTACACAAAGCATTTTAACAAGTTTTTAGTTACTAAGATATTTGCCTATTCTTTTTTTAAGTTCATAATTTCTATAAAAAATTTATCTAATTTTAGTGATTTAGGTTTAAAATTAGTTGATTCTAAGCCTGTATATAAAGATACTTTTCTTGTAACTAGGTCTACAAATAATAAAACTAATATTATAGCAACAAGGGTTGATTTAAACTATTTAACTATCAATAAAACTGAAAATTCATTATTGATATTTGATTTGAATTCAATTTCGTTATCTGAAATTATAAATCATTATAATTTTATATCAAAGAGTAACAGTTTTCGAATAATAGTTCCTAACACAAACTTTTATATTGGCAGTGATTATGCCGATAAAAAAGGTCAAATTATTAAATTCTAGTATAAATAAATTATTGCCTTCCTCATTTTGTTCAATGAATTTTACTTAATTTTGTATATTAATATAATAGGATCTAAATGTCAAAGTTTGAATTGAAATTACCAAAAATGGGTGAGAGTGTTGCTGAGGCTACTATTACATCTTGGTTAAAAGAAATTGGAGATCAAATTGAAATGGATGAAGCAGTTTTAGAAATTGCTACTGATAAAGTTGATACTGAAGTCCCATGTGAGTTTAAAGGTGTTTTGATTGAAAAGTGTTTTGAAGTTGACGAAATAGTGCAGGTTGGTCAGACTATAGCTATTATTGAAGTTGAAGGTCAAGTTTCTTCACAAGTCATAAATAATGATAATGAAGATCTTGTTTCTGAAAAAAAAGACATAGAAATAGTTATACCTCCAACTTTTGATCTTAATGAAGATTCTGTAAACCAAATAAAATTTAGTGACTCTGATCGATTCTTTTCTCCTTTAGTAAAAAACATTATAAAACAAGAAGGTATTGACTTTAAGGAATTAGAAAAAATTAAAGGTTCTGGAAAAGACAACAGAATTAATAAAAATGATATTCTACAATATATTGAATCAAAAAGTGATTTAAATAAAATTGAATTAACCCCTGTTAAAGTAATTAAACCTTTAAATATTCAAACTAATTCAAACCTATTAAATAATAATGATGAGATAGTTGAAATGTCTAGAATGGGCAAGTTAGTTTCAAAACACATGGTTGATTCAGTTAAAACTTCTGCTCATGTACAGTCATTTATTGAAGTAGATGTTACTAAGGTTTGGGATTGGAGAAATAAAGTTAAGTCTGATTTTGCCAAAAGAGAAGGCGAAAAACTTACATTAACTCCAATTTTTATGCAAGCTGTCGCCGTAGCTTTAAGAACCTATCCAATGATGAATGTCTCTGTTGTAGATGATAATATTATTTTAAAAAAGAGTATAAACATTGGTATGGCTACATCTCTTGCTGATGGTAACTTAATAGTTCCTGTTATAAAAAATGCAGATAGATTAAATTTAGTTGGAATGACTAAGTCTGTTAACGAACTAGCTAATAAAGCTAGAAGTGGTAAATTAAACCCAGACGATGTTCAAGATGGAACTTATACTGTTACAAATGTTGGAGTTTTTGGAAGTATAATGGGTACTCCAATAATTAATCAACCACAGGTAGGTATACTAGCTCTAGGTGCAATTAGAAAAATGCCCTCAGTTATTGAAACTTCAGAAGGTGATTTTATAGGAATTAGAAATAAGATGTTTTTATCTCACTCCTATGACCATAGAGTTGTTAATGGTGGTTTAGGTAGTCAATTTATCAAATGTATCAAAGAATACCTTGAAGCATGGGATATTAATACAGAGATCTAAAAAATAACAATAAATAAATTTAATGAAGTTAAACTTAACCAAGCCAATCTGTTTTTTTGATCTTGAAACAACAGGTATAAATATTTCTAAGGATAGAATAGTTGAAATTTCAATTTTAAAAGTATTTCCATCTGGAAAAGAAGAAATACATACTTGGCTAGTTAATCCAGAAATGCAAATTCCTGATGAGGTAGTTGCTATTCATGGTATTTCAAATGAAAAAATTAAAGAATCTCCTGTTTTTAAAGACCTTGCTAAAGAAATTAATTTATTAATTAAAGATTCTGATTTAGGAGGTTTTAACTCTAACCGTTTTGACATCCCATTACTAGCGGAAGAAATGATACGCGCAGATATTGATTTTAGTCTAAAAGGAAATAAGTGTGTTGATATTCAAAATATATTCCATAAAATGGAAAAAAGAAATTTATCAGCTGCGTATGAGTTTTATTGTAATAAAGAGTTAATTGGAGCTCATAGTGCTGAGTCAGATACAAAAGCAACTTATGAGATTTTAAAAGCACAGGTAGATAAATATGATGATTTGGAGAATAATATTTCTTTTTTATCAGAATTTAGTACAAGAAGTAAGTTTGCTGATTTGGCTGGTTTCATTACTTTCAATAGAAATAATCAAGAATGCTTTTCTTTTGGAAAACATAAGGGTAAATTGGTAGTTGATATTTTAAAAACTGACCCTGGCTATTTTAACTGGCTATTAAATGCGGATTTCCCCCTTTATACAAAAAAAACATTAAGATCCATAAAGTTAAATTTGCTTAATAATAAATTCTCCTAAATGAAAATAATTTGTATTGGTAGAAATTATGTTGATCACATAAAAGAGCTTAAAAATAACCGACCTAAGGACCCTGTCATATTTCTAAAAACAGATACTTCAATTATTTTAAAAAATCAACCATTTTTTATTCCTAATTTTAGTAGCGATGTGCATCACGAGGTAGAGCTATTGGTAAAAATAAAAAAAGTAGGAAAGCACATAGACTCTAAGTTTAGTCATAAATATTACGATCAAGTATCACTTGGAATTGATTTTACTGCCAGAGACTTACAGTCAGAATTAAAGTCTAAAGGGTTGCCATGGGAAAAAGCAAAAGCTTTTGACGGCTCTGCCCTTATTGGTAAATGGGTTGAAAAAACTAAATTTAAAAATATACATAATCTAGATTTTAGTTTAGAACTTAATGAAAGTGTTGTTCAGAAAGGTAACAGTAGCTTGATGTTGTGGAATATAGACGAAATTATTTCTTATGTTTCTCAATTTTTTACATTAAAAATAGGGGATGTTATATTTACAGGAACACCATCTGGAGTTGGAAGAGTTAACATTAATGATTCCCTTATTGGCAAGATAGGTGATGATGAATTTTTTAAGATTAAAATAAAATAATGACTGCAGAAATAATTACAATTGGGGATGAGATTTTAATCGGACAGACTGTAGATACTAATTCTACATTTATTGCTAAAGAGTTTAACAAAATTGGACTCTCAATTAATAGAATCTCTTCAATTAAAGATAGCGAATCTGATATCTTAACTACTTTAAATAGCTGTTTAAATTATTCTGATATAGTAATAGTTACTGGAGGCTTAGGTCCAACTAACGATGATATTACCAAAAACACACTACTCAAGTTTTTTAACGATAAACTTATTACTGACCATAATGTTTTAGATAATATTAAATTTATTTGGAAAAAGTATATCAAACAACCACTTTTACAAGTCAATATCGATCAATCTCTAGTACCTTCTAAAGCTCATGTTTTTTTAAATACTAAGGGAAGTGCCCCAGGATTGTGGTTACAAAAAAACAATACTGTTTTTGTTTTTTTACCAGGTGTGCCATTTGAAATGAAGTCATTAATAAACGATAGTATCATACCAAAAATTCTTAAAGAATTTAGCTTACCTTATATCCTTCATAAAACTATTTTAACTTATGGAATGGGGGAAAGTAGTATTGCTGAGATAATTAAAAAATGGGAAGATAATTTACCTATTGAAATTAGTTTAGCATACTTGCCAAGTCTTGGCAGAGTTAAGTTGAGATTGTCAACAAAAGGGGAAGATTTAAGTAAAATTACTGAAAATATTAAAGTTCAAATTGACAAATTATTACCCTTAATTAAGGATATATTTGTTGGTTATGAGGAAGACGAATCAATTGAAAAGTTAATTTCTAATGAACTAATTAAGAATAACTCAACTATTTCTTTAGCAGAAAGTTTTACAGGAGGTAAAATATCTGATTCTTTAGTCTCTATTGCTGGTGCTTCTACCTTTTTCAAAGGTTGCGTAGTCTGTTATTCTACAGAATCTAAGATTAATACTTTAAAGGTTAATATTGATTTGATTGAAAAATACTCTGTGGTAAGTTCTCAAGTTGTAGAATCTATGGCTGTTGAGACAAAAAAAATGTTTAATTCTGATTACGGATTAGCAACAACTGGTAATGCAGGTCCAAACAAGGGCGACTCTAATAAAGAAGTAGGTACTGTCTTTATTGGTATCGCAACTCCAAAAGAGGTGTTTTCATTCGAATTTAACTTTGGTAATTCTAGGGAAAGAGTCACTAATAAGGCTGTTAATAAATCTTTTGAGTTGCTATTGAAAGAATTATTAAAAAATTGACATATAATATTTGTCATATATTAAAGAATTTGTAAATTCGCACCTCGTAATAAAAAACATTTGTAATAAATTTATAAGATTATGTCAAGAGTTTGTGAATTAACAGGTAAAACAGGAATGGTAGGAAACAATGTTTCCAAGTCCCTTAATAGAACTAAGCGTAAGTTTGATGCTAACCTTATTAAAAAACGTTTTTATATTCCTGAAGAAGACAAGTGGATTACACTTAAAATCGCTACTTCAACTCTTAAAACAATAAATAGAATTGGAATTTCTGCAGCTTTGAAAGATGCTAGAAGTAAAGGTTTTTTAAAATAATTTAAAAGATGGCTAAAAGAGGCAACAGAGTACAAGTTATATTAGAATGTACAGAGCATAAAGCTAGTGGTATGGCTGGAACTTCCAGATATATTACTACTAAGAATAAAAAAAACACACCTGATAGAGTTGAAATAAAAAAATTCAATCCTATCCTAAAGAAAATGACTATCCACAAGGAAATTAAGTAAATTATAATATTATGGCAAAAAAATCAGTTGCATCGTTACAGACAGGTTCTAAAAGATTAACAAAGGCTATCAAGATGGTGAAATCTCCTAAAACTGGAGCTTACTCTTTTGTTGAAACTATATTACAACCAGATAAAGTAAATGACTTCTTAAGTAAAAAATAATTTACTAGATTAAATATTAACTTTAAAAAAGCTGCTTTTGTAAAAAAGCGGCTTTTATTTTTATATTTACATTATAGATTTATTATATAAGTATGAGTTTCTTTAAAAATATTTTTTCGAGTTCTAAAAAAGATTCTTTAGATAAAGGATTAGAAAAGTCTAAAACTTCCTTTTTTTCAAAATTAAACAAAATCATTGCTGGTAAATCAACGATTGACAATGATTTCCTGGATGATCTTGAAGAGGTTCTAATTTCTAGTGATGTTGGAGTAAATACTACCTTAAAAATTATTGATCGTATTGAGTCTAGAGTTGCTAAGGACAAGTTCAACGGATTGAATGAGTTAAATATATTACTTAAAGAAGAGATTAGTCTACTTCTTTCTGAAAACAACACGTTATCTTCAACTGATTTTGAAATTCCTAAATCAAATGATCCTTATGTTATTATGGTTGTTGGTGTCAATGGAGTTGGTAAGACTACTACTATTGGAAAGTTAGCTAATCAGTTCAAGTCTAAAGGCTTAGAAGTTGTATTAGGAGCAGGTGACACTTTTAGAGCAGCTGCTATTGATCAACTTCAAATTTGGGCAGATAGGGTAGATGTTCCTTTAATAAGGCAAGACATGGGTAGTGACCCTGCCTCAGTTGCCTTTGACACACTAACTACAGCTAAGTTGAAGAAGGCGGATGTAGTTATAATCGATACTGCAGGAAGATTACATAATAAAGTTAATTTAATGAATGAGTTATCTAAAATTAAAAGAGTTATGGATAAAGTTATTACTAACTCTCCTCATGAAATATTACTTGTTTTAGATGGTTCAACAGGTCAAAATGCTTTTGAACAAGCTAAACAGTTTATTAACACAACTGATGTAAATGCGCTTGCAATTACTAAATTAGATGGAACAGCTAAAGGTGGTGTTGTTATTGGAATTAGTGATGAATTCAAAATTCCTGTTAAATATATTGGAGTAGGAGAGTCGATTGATGACCTTCAGGTTTTTAATAAACATGAATTTGTAGATTCTTTCTTTAAAAATTAAAGAGATAAGATCTATATTATTTAATCCACAAAGAAAATAGAATTAACTAATAATAATTTTCCATTTTCCCAAAAACTTCTAAATAGTGGATTATCTACCATGTAAATAAAACTTCCACTTCCATAATTTTGATGTCCAAACACTAATGAATTACTAATTTTATCTAATGCTTTTTCACCTGCGAAACCAGATGTAGGCTTTGGTTTATTGTTTAGGTACCCTACATTATATCCATTTTCAAGCAATTTATATGAGCTGTTACCGATCTTTAGAGAAAAATAATAATTATCCTTATATCCATAAGCCATGGGGTGAGTATTGTCTAGATTTATTTTAAATATAGCCCCTGAAATCGATTGGTTAATTCTGCTTTCATTTCTTTCATTATATTTTACTAGCTTATTGATCTCATTCTCATTCTCATTTTCATTTAGATTTTTTTCTAATCCAATGTCTAAATTTGTTAAACTATTAAGTGCCCTATCGAGTGCAATTACTTTGCCGCCGCCAGAAACCCAATCTTTAAGCACGTTACTATTTTCCTTATTAGATTTATAAAACCCGCTTGGGAGAATCAAAACATCTATTAAGGAAAGATCAACGCTATTAAATGTATCATAATTTAGATGGATAAGTGGGTAGTTTAATTGTTTTTCAAAAAAGTGCCAGATTGCCCCATAATTTAGAGACGATATTCGATCACCTGTTAATACTGCTACTTTTGATTTGTGAATTAATTTAACATCAGATGAACCTAGATCTGGGCCATTTTCAGAAATACCTGTTAATATATCATGAGATCTTCTGTTATGAGAATTTGCTAAGTCAATAATGGATTTATGAAAATCAGTAATGTTTTGATCCCTATCTAAAACTATTAGTGATCCTGGATTGAATTTTTTACCGTTTGTTGTAACTGTTTTTGTAGTGTATCTAACTTTAAAATTATTATTTAACAGTTCTGTTAAAAACTGTGCATCAACTAAACTACTCCAGTCAAAAACATATCCCATAGAATTTAAATTGATTTTGTTTACTTCAAAATTAAATTCATGGTTTATAGTTTCTATGTCTTGTTTTATTACTGAAGCTTCTAGTCCATATGCATAAGGTAAGCTCCAAGCTGTAATATCATAAGTTAGAGGGTTTGATAATTTTGTTTTTTGTTCAAATAAGATTTCAACTAATCTACCCTTAGGTTGATTGGTTTTTATAATTAAATCATTTTTGTTTATTTCAACTTTAGTGTCTTTATTCATTAAATAACTGTAACCACTAATTTTATCGTTGTTCTTAGCAAAAGCATATTTTATTTCATGATAATCTAACAAGCTAGTTAAGCTTTTGACTTTATCTTTATTTCCCTGAATTACATAATTAGTTTTATTATTTTTTTGAGATTTGAAAAAACCAATAAACTCATTGTTCAGCCTATCAGCATTTTTAGAGGAGATTTCTACTGTGGATAACCCTGTTGTTGTATGATGATTAATTCTGTCTTTTAAAGAAAGTATTTCATTTTCTGAATTAAGGACACCTAATCCAGCATCTCCTCCACCTGCTTGCTCATAAGTCATGCCTATTGCACCTAAAAATGTTGGATAGGTATCACCATAGCTTGGGTATAAAAGATCAAATGTTTCTTTAGTAAAATAAAGCCAACCATTTTTGTCAAAATACTTAGCGTGATTATTTCCAATTTCTTTTTGAAATTTTCTTTGCCAATCAGTAATTTGTTCATGTAAGGGTTCTGCAGCAGGCGCAAAGTAATAAGGCATGTCAATTCCTTGCTCATGAAAATCTACATGAATGTGTGGTAACCATTTGTTATATACCTTTAACCTATCTCTTGATTCCTTTTGTGTTACCCAAGCCCAATCACGATTTAAATCAAATAGATAATGATTAGCCCTACCGCCTGGCCAAGGTTCATTGTGCTCTCTTGCGTTTGGATCTGTATTTAGGGGGATTGTAACATTTTGGTTAAACCAGTTAGCATACCTATCTCTACCATCTGGATTAATACATGGGTCTAAAATAACAATTGTATTGTCTAGCCAATTATTATTATCTGTAACAAGTTTGTATAGTGTCTTCATTGCAGCTTCAGTACTTGAAGATTCATTTCCATGTACATTATAACTTAGCCAAACAATAGCTTTATTATCTGAAGTATCACCATCACCATCAATAATACCAGCATGTTTTAAATTATTCAATCTAATATTTTCTATATTTTTTATGTTTTCAGCTGAGGAGATATATGAAACATATAGAGGTCTTCTTTCGTTAGTTTCACCATATTTTTCAAGAACCACTTGGTTAGATAATTCAGAACTAACGTACTTAAAGTAATCTAATACTTGACTGTGTCTTGAAAACTGAGTTCCTAGTTCATAGCCTAAAAATTCAGATGGAGACTTGACCTCTTGAGAATATGTTGAATTATAGCTTAATAAGGATATCAAAAATATTAGAGGTAAATTTTTCATAATTGGTTATTTAGGGATATGTATATTACATAAAGAAAACTAATTAATTATTCTTTTGCAATTATAATATTAAACTATATTATATTTACTAATCAATATAAATTAATGTCTAATAGATATATTTCATATAGAGATACTAATTATTTCAATTCACTCTTTTGTGATTACATTGAAGGGGCAGATGATTTAACACCTTTTTATAATAATAAACCTAGTCTTGAAAGCTTTAATAACCAAATACTTTCAAAAAAAGAAAATTTTAAAAAAGCGGATAGATTAACTTTAAGAGATGTTTTGGTTAAACAGTATTCTGATATAAATATTTCTGATGAGCTAAAACATAGTATTAACTCAATCGCTGATGAGGATACGTTTACAGTAACAACAGGTCATCAACTTTGTTTATTTACAGGTCCTTTATATTTTCTTTACAAAATAATTTCAACAATTAACTTAACAGAAGAATTAAAAGTTAAATATCCCAAATTTAACTTTATACCAGTATACTGGATGGCAACTGAAGATCATGATTTTGAAGAAATTAGAAGTTTTAAATATAAGGATCAAAACATTAAATGGGAGTCAGATCAAAATGGCGAAGTTGGTAAGTTTTTAACTAGTAATTTAAAACCTACTTTAGATAAATTCTCTCAATTATTGCCAAATAATATCAATTCAAATAAACTCGTTAAGTTATTTGAAGAATCATATATAAAATCTAAAGATTTATCTGAGGCAACAAGGAAACTTGTTCACGAGTTATTTCAAAAATATAAACTTGTTATTTTAGATTCTAATGAACGAGAATTAAAAAAAATATTTTCACCCATCATTAAAAATGAATTAATTAACAATCTTATTTTTAACAATTCGTTAAAAACAATTGATGATTTAAAAAATAAACAATATAAAGCTCAAGTTAACCCTAGAAAAATAAATTTATTTTACCTATCTAAGGATTCGAGAAATAGAATTATTAATCATAAAGATGGTTTTTCAACTGATGACCAAAAATTTATTTGGACAAAAGATGAGATTATTAATGAACTAAACATTCATCCTGAAAACTTCTCTCCGAATGTTTTGTTAAGACCTTTGTATCAGGAGACAATCCTTCCCAATATATGTTATGTTGGCGGTGGGTCTGAAATTTCATATTGGTTAGAATTAAAAAAATGCTTTGATGAATCAGATTTGTGTTTTCCAATACTTTTAAATAGAAACTCGGTTTTGTTAGTAAAGAAAAAACAATTCGGTAAATTAAGTAAAGTAAATACTAGTGTAAACGAGCTATTTTTGAATCAAAATAATTTAATAGCATCTAAAACTAAATTATTAGCATCTGCAAAATTTGATTTTGATGACCAAAAATTATTTTTAATGAAACAATTTAATAATTTAAGAGAAGTAACTAAACTTACGGATATTAGTTTTTTGGGAGCTGTTAACGCTCAAGAAAAAAAACAACTAAAAGGCTTAATAAATTTAGAAAAGAGATTGTTGAAAGCTAATAAAAAGAAATATCATTCAGATTTATCTAGAATTACTTCATTACAGAATGAATTATTTCCGAATAACTCACTGCAAGAAAGATCTGTTAATTTTTCTGAATTCTATTCGGAATACGGAGAGAATTTTATAAAAATATTAAAAGAAAATATTTCACCGCTTAATAATAAATTCACTATAATAGAACTTTAAAAATATTTAATTTTTTATCTATTTATTTTAAAATCTATTTATATTTTTACACATGCAAAATAAGGTATTAATTTTAGATTTTGGCTCTCAGTATACACAGCTAATAGCTAGAAGAGTTAGAGAATTAAATATTTATTGTGAGATCTTCCCTTACAACAAAATCCCAATTAACCTTAAGGTTTATAAATCTGTAATTTTATCAGGCAGTCCGTTTTCTGTCAGAGATGATAATTCTCCTAAACCAGATTTAAGTTATATACTTGATAACTTACCAGTTTTAGCAGTCTGTTATGGGGCTCAACTAATTGCGCAAAATTATGGGGGATTAGTTTCTGAGTCAAATATTAGAGAATATGGAAGAGCTAATTTAAGTTATATTAATAGTAACGACTTATTATTTTCTGATATTTCAGAAGGTAGCCAAGTCTGGATGAGCCATAGTGACACGATAAAGAATCTACCAATTAATGCTACTTTAATCGCTAGTACTAATGATGTTCAAAATGCGGCATACAGAATAAATGACAAGGACATATATGCCTTACAATTTCATCCTGAAGTTTATCATACAACGGATGGAAAGAAGCTTCTACAAAATTTTCTTATAAATATATCTAAACTAAAACAAGACTGGACCCCAGATTCATTTGTTGACACTACAGTTGAGTCTTTGAAAAAAAAGATAGGTAATGATAAAGTTATTTTAGGTCTGTCAGGAGGTGTCGATTCAACTGTAGCAGCTGTTTTATTACATAAGGCTATAGGCAATAATTTAAATTGTGTTTTTGTAAATAATGGTTTGTTAAGAAAAAATGAGTTTCAAGATGTGCTTAATCAATATCAAGGAATGAATTTAAATGTAAAGGGTATAGATTATTGTGATCAGTTTTATAAAGCTTTAGAAGGTATAAAAGATCCAGAAATGAAAAGAAAGACTATTGGCCGAGTTTTTATTGAAGCTTTTGATGAAGAGTCTAAAAAAATATCGAATGCTAACTGGCTAGCACAAGGAACTATTTACCCTGATGTTATAGAAAGTATTTCTGCAACTGGTGGACCATCTGCTACTATAAAGAGTCACCATAATGTAGGTGGTTTACCAGATTTTATGAAACTTAGTGTAGTAGAACCATTAAGATTACTTTTTAAAGATGAAGTAAGGAGAGTGGGTGCTTCACTTGGAATAGACCCTAAATTATTAGGTAGACATCCTTTTCCTGGACCTGGATTAGGGATTAGAATACTTGGTGATATAACTAGGGATAAGGTTAAAATTTTACAAGAAGTTGACCACATTTTTATTGAAGGTTTAAAAGAATGGGATTTATATGATAAGGTTTGGCAAGCAGGTGCAATTTTGTTACCTGTTAACAGTGTTGGGGTAATGGGAGATGAACGAACTTATGAAAAGTGTGTAGCTCTTCGAGCTGTGGAAAGTACTGATGGAATGACAGCCGACTGGGTTGATTTACCTTATGAATTTTTACAAAAAATATCTAATACAATTATTAATAGAGTGAAAGGAGTTAACAGGGTCGTTTATGATATTAGTTCAAAACCTCCTGCAACAATTGAATGGGAATAGAATGTGGAATAAAAACATATGCTTTTTAATTTTATTTTTTGGTTATGGAAATATTTTTTCACAAAATTTCTATAAACAAACTATTAAAAAAAATCAATCTATTGATTTATTTTGTCTTGACAACTCTATTACTCTTTTTGATTTTTCCGCACTTAACCCAAATTTTAATCAACAGTTGTTAAATATTGGAGACGAAATAATCAATGTAAAAAATCAAGATAATTTTATAAATGAAGATGATTTTATTTTTCACAAGGTAAAAAGAAAGCAAACATTAGAAAAGATTTCAAATCTATATAATGTTAATATAGATGTACTTAAAAAGTATAATAATTTAACCTCATTTAAATTAATTAAAGGTTCAATAATTAAAATACCATCTGAATCTATAGTTTCACAAAATTATGAAAAGGCAAACAAGGTTAAGTACTACGAAGTTCTTGCAAAAGAAGGAAAGTGGAGGGTTGCATATAAATATGGTATTACGATAGACCAACTTGAATTAATTAATCCTAATATTGGTGAATTCTTAAAGATTTCTGAAAAAATATTAGTTCCTAATATTGATTTAAAAAAAGTAAATAAAATTGATGAAAACTATGCCTACTACAAAGTTTTACCAAAAGAAGGGTTTTACAGATTAAAGTTAAAGTTAGATGTTGATGAAAATACAATTGTTTATTTAAACCCATTTTTATCCGATACTGAATTACAAGAGGGTATGGTTCTTAAACTACCAAAAAAAATTAATTTCGATGAAAACTTAGTTAATGACCAAAAGTTTAATTTATCGAATAGTATTACAAATTATACTAAAAAGAAAATAGCTCTTATGCTCCCTTTTGGTATAGATGATATGAATTTTGATTCCATTCAAAACATGAAGAGTCAATTAACTAATGATAAACTTTTAAATTTATCATTAGATTTTTACGTTGGGGTTTCAACGGCTATAGATTCTATTGCTAGTTATGGAATACCTATTGAGATGGAAGTTTTTGATACCAAGTCATCTAGTAAATCTGATATTTATGAAATTATAAAGAGAAATAATCTTAGTGATTATGACTTATTGATTGGGCCTCTTACTTCAGATGCTTTCAATTACACCTCTGAGTTGTTAGAAAATGAGTCAGTCCAACTTGTCTCTCCATTAAGCAAAGTCATTCATAAAAAAAATGTTGTTAACACTATAACAAATAATGATATTTTATTTGAAAGAATAGTCTCTTTTGTAGATTCAGATACAACAACACACAAGAAATATATTATTTCTGATTCACAAAGCATTATTTCTAGCGATAAACTTAAAGAAAGGTTTCAAAATGCTACTCGATTTTATTCAACTATTAATGATTCCGGTGTTGATACTAAGTCTTTAGTTTTAGATGATTTAGATTCAACTTTTGTTGACAAAAAAAATATTGTTTTTTTAGAAACTAGAGATCAAGGTTTTGTTTCTAATGTGACTAGTATATTAAACTCTTTTGTTAATGACTCTGTACAAATATCATTATATACTACATCGTCAAGTAAAGCATTTTCAGGAAATAATATTTCAAATTATTATTTATCTAATCTTAATTTTCATTACCCTTCAATTAACAAACCTCTGGATTATAATTTTTATTCAGATTTCATTAATAATTTTAAAAATAAATATAATTTTCTTCCAAACAAATACGTAGTTCGAGCTTATGATTTAGTGTTAGATCTATTACTTAGACTAAGTTCTAGTGACGCTGAATTTGAACAAGTTGTCATGCAACAGACTGAGCACATAGAAAATAGATTCAAATATTTAAAAAATAAGGACAGTTTAGGTTACAGAAATATTGCCAGTTTTATAATTAAATATGAAAATTTACAATTAATAGTTGTCGATTAATATTTGTTCATAAATAGCTTAAATTGAATCTAAATCCCTAAATTTGTTTGCGTTTATAACGCGTACATGCCATCAATTAAATACATATTTGTAACAGGAGGAGTTTCCTCATCTTTAGGTAAAGGAATCATAGCTGCCTCCCTAGCTAAATTACTTCAGTCTCAGGGATATTCTGTTACTATCCAAAAACTTGATCCGTATATAAATATTGACCCTGGAACTTTAAATCCATATGAGCATGGTGAATGCTATGTCACTGATGACGGGGCTGAAACAGATCTTGATTTAGGACATTATGAAAGATTTTTAAATGTACCTACTTCACAAGCTAATAATGTAACTACAGGTAAGATTTATAAAAGTGTTATCGAAAAGGAAAGAAAAGGTGTTTTTCTAGGTAAAACAGTTCAAGTAATTCCTCATATTACAAATGAAATTAAAGAAAGAATTCAGCAGCTTGGAAAAACAGGTGAATATGATATAATAATTACTGAAATTGGAGGTACTGTTGGAGATATTGAGTCTCTTCCTTATATAGAAGCTTTAAGACAAATGAAATGGGATTTAGGCCAGTTTAATGTGTTGGCAATTCACCTTACGCTAATTCCTTATTTATCTGCTGCAAAAGAACTAAAAACTAAACCAACTCAACATAGTGTAAAAACATTAATGGAGAGTGGTGTACAAGCTGATATATTAGTTTGTAGAACTGAACATGAAATTGGAGACTCTATTAAAGAAAAACTAGCCAGATTTTGTAATGTTGATAAAGAATCGGTTATACAATCTATAGATGCATCTACCATTTATGATGTTCCTAACTTAATGCTGGACGAGGGGCTTGATAAAGTTGTTTTAAAGAAACTAAATTTAAAAAGTGATATACCAAATCTTGATATTTGGAATAGTTTTTTAAAAAGGTATAGAAATCCAAAAAATAAAATTAAAATAGGCTTAATAGGTAAGTATGTTGAGTTGCAAGATTCTTATAAGTCTATTTTAGAGTCTTTTATTCACGCAGGCTCTGAGAACGAGGTTGAAGTTGAAATTATTTCAATTCATTCTGAATTTATTGACAAAGAAAATATTAATTCTAAACTTAGTCAACTTAATGGAGTGTTAGTTGCTCCAGGTTTTGGAGAAAGAGGAATTGAAGGTAAAATTTTAGCTATTGAATATGTCCGAAAAAATAATATTCCTTTTTTTGGTATATGTTTAGGAATGCAAATGGCAGTTATCGAATTTGCTAGAAACGTTTTAAAACTAAAAAATGCAAATTCAACAGAAATGGTGAAAGACACATTATTTCCGGTAATTGACTTAATGGAAAGTCAAAAAAAGGTTACCAATAAAGGTGGTACAATGCGACTAGGATCATGGAAATGTGAATTGAAAGATAAAACCAATGTTAGTGATATTTATGATGCGAATATCATTCATGAAAGACACAGACACAGGTATGAATTTAATAGTGATTACTTAGATCTGGTTGAGTCCAAAGGTCTAATTGCATCGGGTATTAACTCAGAAACAGGCTTGGTTGAAATTTTAGAATTAAATAATCACCCTTGGTTTATTGGAGTTCAATTCCACCCAGAATATAAAAGTACTGTCTACAATCCTCACCCATTATTTGTGTCTTTTGTAAAAGCAGGTTTAAAACATAGTAAATTAATTCAGTAATGATGGAAGAAAAAAAAGATATAAATTCACTTATCGGCTTTACTTTAATGGGAGGCGTTTTGCTTTTTTACCTATGGATGCAACCCCCTGTAGAAGAAAATATTGTTTCAGATAATGAAAATCAAACAATAGAGACTATTGATGATAAGACATTAATAAGAAAAGATATTGTAGATAATTTAGAGATTGGTGATGATTCGTTTTTAATTAAGAACGATAACCTTAATTTTAATGAGAATCAAGTCGATGATAATAAAGTAATTACTTATGAAAATGATTTAATTTTCTTAGAAGTTAATACTAAGGGAGGGTTTATTTCAACACTTTATTTGAAAAATTTTACTAATCACTTAGAACAACCTATTTATTTGGTTAACAACGATAATTCTGAATTTAATTTAAATTTTAATCTAAGTAACAACAGAAATGTTAATTCAAAAAACCTAATCTTTGATTCATCTAAGTTTGAGGATGATGAAAATATGGTTATTGTTATGAAACATATTGTTTCTGATGTTCAATACTTAGAGTATAGATATACAATTAAGCCAAATGACTATATGATTGATTTTTCAATCAATTCTAATGGATTAAGCACTATTGTTAATACACAAGATAATTATGAATTAACTTGGGATTACAAATCATTAAGAAATTCAAAAAGTATTTCGTATGAAAATAGATATTCTAGATTAACTTATGAGTATGAGTTAGATAAGATTGATAAATTAGGTCAAACAGGAGACGATGAGGATACTATTTCAGAACTAAATTGGTTTTCGTACAGACAACATTTCTTTAGCACTATTTTATTGTCTTCCAAACCTTTGAATAATGTAAAGTTATCTCAAATCAATATGGTAATTGATGAGGATATAGATACGACATATACAAAAAATTACATTTCAAAAATTCCATTAAATTATAGTGATAATGAGTTCGATGAAAAGTTTCATTTATACTTTGGACCTACTGATAGTAAAACATTATCAGCATATAACAAAAATTTAGAAAGTTCTATCCCATTTGGATGGGGAATATTTGGATTTATTAATAGAGCAATTTTCATCCCTTTATTTAGTTGGTTAAGTTCTTTTCTCCCTTATGGTATTGCAATTATTTTTATGACAATACTTGTAAGGTTGGTGTTATCTCCTGTATTATATAAATCATATTTATCTCAGGCTAAGATGAAAATATTAAAACCTGAAATAGCAGAGATTACGTTAAAGTACAAGGATAATGCGATGAAGAAACAGCAAGAAACTATGGCTCTATATAATAAAGCGGGAGCCAATCCTATGAGTGGATGTATACCTGCTCTAATACAGATCCCAGTTTTTTATTCTCTATTTATGTTTTTCCCAACAGCTTTTGACCTAAGGAGAAAAAGTTTTTTATGGGCAGATGATTTGTCATCTTACGATAACGTACTAGACTTACCTTTTTATATTCCTTTTTATGGAGATCACGTTAGTCTGTTTCCTATTTTAGCTGGTATAGCAATATTTTTCTATATGAAAATGACAACTGGGCAACAAGTAGCTTCTCAACAACCTGCGCAGGAAGGAATGCCAGATATGGCAAAAATGATGAAGTACATGATTTATTTTTCTCCTATTATGTTAGTAGTGTTTTTCAATAATTATGCTAGTGGATTAAGTTTGTATTATTTCATATCTAATCTAATTACAATAGCTATTATGCTAGTTATTAAACATTATATCCTTGATGAAGATAAGATTCATGCACAAATTCAAGTTAATAAAGCAAAGCCACAAAAAAAACCTGGTCGTTTTCAAAAGAAAATGAAGGAATTAATGGAAGAGGCTGAAAAACAAAAAAAATCTCAAAATAAATAATAATATCTTCTTACAGTTTTAAGCTGTATTATTTGTAATTTAATACTATGAGAAAAGTTGTTGTTGGACTTTCTGGAGGAGTAGATTCAAGTGTCGCGGCCTATTTACTTAAAAAGCAAGGATATGAGGTTATAGGCTTGTTTATGAAAAACTGGCATGATGATACTGTCACTGTATCTAACGATTGTCCTTGGCTTGAAGATAGTAATGATGCTATGATAGTAGCTGATAAATTAAATATTCCTTTCCAAACAATAGATTTAAGTAAGGAGTATAATGAAAAGATCATTAAATATATGTTTAATGAGTATGAACAAGGAAGAACACCTAATCCAGATATTCTTTGTAATAGAGAAATTAAATTTGATGTTTTTTTAAAAATAGCTAAAAGTATTGGAGCTGATTTAGTAGCAACTGGTCATTATTGTAAAAAAGAGACAGAAATTATCAATGACAAAAAAATACATAAGCTAGTAAATGCTAAAGATGTAAATAAAGATCAGTCTTATTTTTTATGTCAATTATCTCAAGAACAATTATCAGAAGTTTTATTTCCTTTGGGTGACCTTACTAAAAAAGAGGTTAGAATTATCGCAAATGATTTAGATTTAATTACAGCCAATAAAAAAGACTCTCAAGGTTTATGCTTTATTGGGAAAGTTAAATTACCAGATTTTTTAAAACAGCAACTTAAGCCTAAGTCTGGCAAAATCATTGAAATAAATAATGAGTTAAATAAATATAATATTTATAACTCTAAATCAGAAAATCTTCAAAGTTTATCTTCTGGAGTTAAATATGATGAATCTGACGGTAAATTTATTGGAAATCACCAAGGTGCATATTACTACACTAAAGGCCAGCGAAAAGGTTTAGGTATAGGTGGTTATGAAAAACCATTATTTGTAATTGATACTGATGTTGAAAACAATATTGTATTTGTTGGAGAAGGGGACGACCACCCAGGTTTATTAAGAAAAGTATTGTTTGTTGCGAGTTTTGATGAGCATTGGTTAAGGTCAGACTTATCATTAGCTATTGGTGAACAATTAAAGATAAAAGCTAGAATTAGATATAGACAACCTCTTCAAAATGCTATTTTAATAAAAACAATTGAAGGAATTTATGTTGAATTTGATGAATATCAGTCTGCTATTACTGAAGGTCAGTTTGTCGCTTGGTATGTAAATAATGAATTACTAGGATCTGGTGTAATTTCTTAATAGAATGAGATACGTAATCATTTATATTTTTTTTTTATTGTCTAATATTATTAACGCCCAGCAGGAGTTTGCTTGGGTTTATTTTAATGATAAACAAAATGTTGATTACCTTGTTAATAATCCAGAATTAATTCTTTCAGATCTTTCAATTTTAAAAAAGCAGTCAAAGGGAATTCCTATAGATTACAAGGATGTACCTATTAATAATGATTATATACAAATAATTAGTGATTTAGATAACTTATCCGTTTTATCAAAATCCAAATGGTTCAACTGTGTATATGTTGAGGCTGAAATAGATTTATTAACGAGCTTAATAGATTTGAGTTTTGTTGATAGTATTGAATTTGCTAATAAGTCTTTAAATCCAAATAAAAATTTAATTTTAAGTCCACACACATATAAAAAATATAAATCATTAGAGAGTTCTTTTGAATATGGCTCAACTAGAAACCAAATTGAAATGCTAAATTTAGACTTTTTACATGAGCAAGAGTTTACTGGTAAAGGAGTTAATATGGCTGTAATAGACGCAGGTTTTGTTAATGTTAACTCTATGACTTCTTTTTCTAGACTGCGAGACTCAGGAGGTATTTTATACACCTACGATTTTGTTTTAGATACAGAAAATATTTATGATTATCAAGGTAATTCCCATGGCACTAAAGTACTTAGTACAATAGCTGGATTTAAAGAAAATGAGTTTTATGGAACTGCACCAGATGCTTCTTTTTATCTTTTTCGCACAGAAGATGTTTCTTCAGAGACCCCTGTAGAAGAATGTTATTGGGTTGAAGCTGTGGAGTTAGCTGATAGTCTAGGAGTTGATATAATAAATACATCTCTAGGCTATAAAGGATATGATAACTCTAATTATAGCCATTCCTCTGAGGATTTAAATGGTTATACAACTTTTATTACTAGAGCAGCGAACATAGCCTTTGATAAAGGAATAATACTACTGAATTCTGCTGGTAACTCATCCTCAAGTGGAGTTATTGCTCCTGCTGATTCACAAAGTGTATTGTCAATTGGCGCTGTAAATTCAGAAGGATTCTATGCATCGTTTAGTTCTCAAGGTAGTGATATACAGTCTGTTATTAAACCTGATGTTGTAGCTCAAGGTTACCAAAGTAAGGTTATAAATATTACAGATGAAATTGTTAATAGTAGTGGTACATCATTTAGCTCTCCAATTCTTGCTGGTGCCATAGCCTGTTTTGTTCAAGCTTTTCCACGTTTAAATGTTGATGAAATAATGGATTTAGTTAGAGAATCGTCCTCTCAATTTAATAATCCTGATTATTACTTAGGACATGGAATTCCTAACTTTTCAAAAGCCCATAGTCTAGCTTTAGAGCTATCTTTAAATGATTTTTTAATCTTTCCAATTCCAACTACAGATAATTTGAATATAATCTCTAAATGGGGTGTTGAAAACTACCAATTAGATATTTTGGACTTAAATGGTAGATTATTGTATTCTAAATACTTAACTAATCCACGAGAATCTATAAATATTAATGAGTTTTCTGATGGAATATATTTGTTAAATTTTTCTTATCAAATTGATGGTAAAAATAAATCTTTTGTAAAAAAAATAATTAAAAAATAAATCATTAATAAATAAAATTTAAAAAATGGAGTCTTTTAATAGATTATTAAATATAATGGATCGTTTAAGAAACGAATGTCCATGGGATAAGGAACAAACAATTGAATCTCTTAGACATTTAACGATCGAAGAGACTTATGAATTGTCAGAGGCTATTTTAGATAATGATATTAATGAAATAAAAAATGAGTTAGGAGATTTACTCTTACATATAATATTTTATTCAAAAATTGCTAGTGAAACTGATGATTTTGATATAAATGATGTGATTAACTCTATTTGTGATAAGTTAATCAATAGACATCCACATATTTATACAAACCTAAAGTTAAGCACTATTAATGAGGTTAAACAAAACTGGGAGTTAATAAAAAAGAAAGAAGGGTCTAAAGGAACCTTAAGTGGAGTTCCTAAGGGCTTACCTTCATTAATTAAAGCTATGAGAATCCAAGAGAAGGCTTCTGGAATCGGTTTTAAATGGGATGACAAAAGTGATGCCCTAGATAAGGTTGTTGAAGAAATTAAAGAATTCAAAATAGAATTAAAGAATTCTGACAACGAAAAAATGGAAAATGAATTTGGTGATATATTATTCTCTTTGATTAATTATGCGAGTTATAACAATATTAACTCTGCAAAAGCTCTTGAGAAAACCAATAAAAAGTTTATCCATCGATTTAATTATTTAGAAGATATTTCGAATAAATTAAATAAACCTATTTCTGAAATGAGCTCAAATGAAGTTATTAAATACTGGAATCAAGCAAAGTCTATTTAATTTCTGTATTCCAAATTTTCCAGGATTCTTTTGCCTGATTTTTAAGCATTTGATAGCCATTAATAACTCTAGCTCCCTTCTCCTCACTTTGCTTAAGTAACTCAGATTTTACTGGGTTATATATTAAGTCATAAACTATATGCTTATTTGTAATTAAGCTAATTGGAATGTTAGGGATTTCTGTAATCTTTGGAAAAGTTCCAATAGGTGAACAATTAATAATTAGATTATATTTATCAATTATTTTTTTATCTAATTCATTATATAGTATATGATTTTTGTTGCTTGTAAATCTAGAAACAAACAAGTACTCCACATTTAATAGCTTTAACGCATACGCTATTGCTTTTGATGCTCCACCAGTTCCTAAAATCAATGCTTTAGTGTTTTGTGAAATCTCCTTTTTTATTGAATTATAAAATCCTAAATAATCAGTATTATAACCACTTAGAACTCCATGATTAAAACTTATTGTATTCACAGCGCCAATTTCTTTTGCTATAGGGCTTATAAAATCTAAATAATTAATAATTTTCTCCTTATAAGGGATAGTCACGTTTAAACCGCTAATATCATTATCATTTATAATTTTTTTTAAATCTTTAATTTCGTTAATATCAAAATTAATATATGTGCAGTCGAGCTTTTCTTTTTTAAACTTTTTTGTAAAAAATTCTTTAGAAAAAGAATAATCTATGTTCTTACCTATTAACCCATATAATTTATTATTTTTCAGACCTTTCATACCTACTTAATACTAAGACTATAAAAATACCAATAAATATATATAAAATTGCAATAAATAAACTCGTGTTTATTTCTGGCAAATATCGGTTTATATCCATGCTATTTGGATCTGTATTTTTCCAAGGCCACAAAACTCCCAATGATCCAATGATAAATCCAAATATTAGTGATTGAATACTAGTATTGAATTTTTTAAGTAATAATGACATTAATTTTGAAAAAACTAATAAACCTGTTATAGATCCTAATGTAAATACTGTTATTATCTTTAATCTACTAATTATGTATACATCTTTTAAGAATTCAAAATCTCCAGCTAATATGAAAAAGATACAGTCATATAAAACATTAACACTATCAACTAAAAGTAGCACATAATTACCTAGTATTATTAACAAGAATGATCCAGATAGACCCGGAATTACCATTCCACAGACACTTAGAATACCACAAATAAAAACAAACAATAAATCATCATTTTCGCTCATTGGATTTGCGTAGCTAATAATTAAGCCTATCACAATACCAAAAATTATCATAGAAATAGAATTTAAATTCCATTTATTTATCTTCTGTTTTAAGTGTATTATTGTTCCAATCACCAGTCCGAAGAACATACTCCAAACTGAAAGTTCATATTTTTCTAATAATAAATCTAATAATTTTGATGTTGAAAAATAACTTATTACAATTCCTAAACTTAGATATATTAATAAAGTTATATTAGATTTTTTAAAAGCATCCTTAAATTTAAGTTTTATTAAGCTGTTTAAATTTATATTTTTAATAGAATCTATTAGTTCGTCATAAAAGTTTAATGCTAAAGCTATTACTCCACCAGAAATACCAGGAATTTTATTAGCTGTCCCCATAATTATTCCATTAAGAATTATTACAAGTCTATTTTTTTTTATATTATATTTTTTGAATATTTTCCCCACTATTTTTTTTTTCTATTAAGATAATTAAGAAAAATCCGACTATAAATAATAGGATCGACTCAATAAGATAGTTCTCTTTAGGGAAAGATAAAGGAGATACATTTATTTCGTTTAATTTCCATGGCCACAGTTTATGGATTGACCCAATAATTAATCCAGTCATTAGTACTAATATTTTATTCGGATATTTTTCATAACCCCACTTAACCACTTTGCTAAAAGTTAGTAAACCTAGAACTACTCCTTTGCCAAAGACTAAGATCTTAAATAATTCAAAATTTATTAATGCCTCACTCATAGTTTTATACAAACCTAGAATAACTAATATATATGATCCAGATATTCCTGGAAGAATCATTGCACAACTAGCTATGAAACCAGCAAAAAATATAAAAATTATATTTTCATTCAATCCATTTAGTTGTGGTAAGCTGGTCAACAAATAAGAAACAACTCCAGAAACTAACACAAGTCTCCAAGATTGAATTGCTTTTTTATCAAAATTGAAAATATCAGTTGGTTTTAAAATTACATGTATACTAGCACTAACCAAACCTAAAAAAAATGACCAAATCAAGATTGGATAATTATCAATTAAAAAACTGGCTAAATTCATAAAAACAATTAAGCTAGATATTACTCCGGAAAATAATATTATCAAAAATGTTCCATTTAACTCCTTCCAAAACACTCTTATACCATTTTGTTTTAAGCATAAAAATAATGAGTAATTAATATTACCTATACTGTTTATTAATTCTTCATAAATACCAAGTATTAAAGCCATAGTACCACCTGATATTCCGGGGAACGCATCCGCAATTCCCATTGCTATTCCTTTAGTATATAATTTAATATTTTTGATAATATTATTTTTCATTTTTTTTGTCTAAAAATCTAGTTTAATAAATTCTGCACATATTTATAATTTGCCACTTTGTTAAACAACTCTTTAAAGATGTATTTATTTTTATTATTTATTGATAACGCTTTTTTTAACTCAAGAATCCCTTCCTCTTGTTTATTTTGTAAAAAATAAATTCCAGATAGTCTAAACGAAATTATAGATTTATCTTCTATGATCTCATAGCATTCATCTAATATATCAATCGCATAATTATATTCTCCTAATTTAATTAACATATCAGTTTTGCCTATCCATATACTTTCATCTGCTACTCCTAGCTCAATAATTTTTTGAAATCCTATATCGGCTTCCTCATATAAACTTAACCCAATATTGATTTTCGCATAGAGTTTCCAATACTCTTCTTTCTCAGCGTTAATATCTATAGCTTTATTTATATTTAGTAAAGCATTATGGTAATCTTGATTTTTGTAATAAGTGTTTGACAACAAATACCAAGCTTTGTTCATTTGTGGGTCAACTTCGATACAATCATTAAAATTTTCAATTGCTTTTTTAAAGTCTCCTAATTTCTCGTAACAAACACCTATTCTTAGTATCGGGTAACATGATTCGTCTTTTAGAGCTATAATTAACTTGTAATTTTCAATTGCTTCTTTATAATTATTTAGTTTTTCTAAAACTCTTCCTTTCTCTATATATGCTCCTATAAAGTACTCATCCGAAATAATTGCAAAATCAAATGCCGAAATTGCTTTTTTATAACTTTTATAAAATAAATATTGTTTTCCCAGCTGATGCCATGCTACTTCACAATAAGGGTAGTTGTCTAAATAATTATTTAGATACTCAATAGCATTCTCATTTTGCTCTAATATCTCAAAACAGTAAACAATATTATATAACGCACTATAATCTGATTCATCATATTTTAAGCAGCTAATAAAATTTATTTTTGCATTTTCAAAATCCTCCATAAACAAGTATTCTATACCTATAAGAGAATAAACTTCTGCATTATCTGTGCTGAATTTTAATATTTTGTTCAAACAAATGATAGCTTTTTGATGAAGTTTTCTTTTTGAATAAATATTAGCTTTTTGAATATAAATTTCTTCGTTAGAAGGTTCAGAAAAAATCAATTCATCAAGTAGTCGTTCTGCTTTTTCTAATTTATTTTCGAAAATTAAAATTTCTATTTTAAATAAAGTTAAATTAGTAGAAGCTGGATGTTGTTCTAATGCTAATTTTATTGCTTTTTTAGCTAAATTTATCTTTCCATTCTCTAAGTAGTAGGAGATAATATTTTCAAATTCATTTGAATCGAAAAATAGAATTCTATTTGTCTTTAACATTTTTTCAAACCTAGTTAGAGAAGGGTTTGTGTCACTTTCGAATTCCTCAAATTCCATATAAATCAAATTAGCTTATTAATTCAAAATTAATACTCTATTTCTTGAATTCAGTATTTTAAAAATTAGTTTTTTAACAAACTAATTAACATCTTTATTTATCTCATCTAATAGATTAATAATTACATCACAACCTATTAATATTTCTTTTTCAGAAATTGTCAAGGGGGGAGTGATTCTGACAGCCTTTTTTTCTATTAATAACCAAAAAAGTAATAACCCTTTTCTCTTTGCTCTTAACACTAATTTATCTGCAATAGTTGAGTTTTTTAGTATAATTGCCAGCATTAAACCTTTACCTCTTATCTCTGTAATCAATTCATGCTTTAGGATATTTCTAATAACTCTTTCTTTTTTAAGAGTTTCTTTCATTAAACTTGAACTAGTGATAATTTTTAATGTTTCTAATGCAGAGGCAGCTATAACTGGATTTCCTCCAAATGTTGTGATATGTCCTAATTTAGGGTTGTCACTAATAGTATTCATAATTTCTTTTGAGCTAATAAATGCACCAATTGGCATTCCTCCTCCGAGACCTTTTCCACTAACAACTATGTCTGGCTTACATTTATAATTTTCAAATCCAAATAATTTACCAGTACGCCCTATTCCTGGCTGTATTTCGTCTAATATTAGTAGTGCTCCTACTTCTTTACACCTTTCACTAACTAGTTTTAGATAATTATTTTTTGGTTCTATAAAACCTGCTGCACCCTGTATAGTTTCTAAGATCACACCAGCTGTTTTGTGGGTAATTTTACTAATATCATTTATGTCATTAAAGTTAATGAAATTCACTTCAGGGATTAGTGGTTCGAAAGGTTTTCTGTTTTCTTTTAAGCCCATTAAAGTAAGAGAGCCTAATGTACTTCCATGATAAGCATTATTAGCTCCAATAATCTCTTTTTTTCCAGTAAATTTTCTTGCTAATTTTATAGCCCCTTCGATAGCTTCAGTTCCAGAGTTAGTTAGATAAGTTGAAGATAATTCTTTAGGTAAATTTTTAGACAACAGTTTCGTTAAATCTACTGCTGGTTTTAGAATAAATTCTCCGTACACCATTACATGAAGATATTTATCTAATTGATTTTTTATTGCTTTAATTACCCTGGGGTGACAATGGCCTACACTACATGCAGAAACGCCTGCAATAAAATCTAAATATTTGTTATCATCTGTGTCGTATATATATGATCCTTCCGCTCTTTTTATTTCTATTTCTAATGGATAGGGGGTTACTTGAGCTTGGTATTTATGAAAATCTTTTTTAATTTTCTCTTTCTTTAATTTTGTTAAAAAGTTCATTAATTGAGTTGATTTTTTCATCTAGCCTATTATTAAAGCCTTTTAATTCTTTTAAATTATCATTAAATTCATTTTCTGGATATGTCTTACCATCAATTTGATTTATTTTTTGAATTCGATCCATTTCATTAGCTTTAAAATACACTTTTAATTTTGCAGATTTAGATCTGTCAATTGTAACTAATTCTTGTTTGTCATTTCTAAGATAATATATAGATTCAGCATTTTTGATGATATCTATACTTTTTAATTCGTTATTATAAAACCCACCATACAATGCTTTGCCAGAAATTTGATTAAATCCTATTCCTAATGAGTCCTTTTCAAGAACAAATGCATTATTATAGACAATTAGTGAATCAATTTTATTTGTATTTTTTTGAAATTTCAAATGTATTGTATCACCAGTTATTTGATTATTAAAATTAAAAATGATTGGTTTTTTGGTTTTTTTAAATGATAAATCCTTTTTATTATTAATATTTATAAACTGTGCTAAACCTTTTGATTTGTTGTAGTGAATTGAATCAGCCCTACCACTTAAATCTTGTTTAAAAATTCTAGCATTTTTAAAAGCCCTAATTATTCGATTGTCTTCATTGCCAGTTATTAAGATAGTATCACTATGTATGTATAATGAATCTACTGCTTGTTTCGAAGCAATAATTGCTTTTTGGGTAATATACATAGAGTCTTTATCTTTAAATATCTCTGCGTAGTTTCCTCTTGTAGTATTCGCATTGATAGTGTCAATAATTTTAATATTTTTTGTTGCAGATGCAAAATTAATATTTCTGTCAAAATATATACTATCTGCGTATATAGTTGAGTTATTAAAATCAATTCTAGATTTTTTTATAAAATATCCATTATCATAATTTGTGTCATAAAAACCTAGTTCACAGAATATATTTGATTCATCACTAATTATCTCTGTAGGTCCATAAAAATACGCATGTCCATTCTCTGTGTAAAAATCTAATCTTGATGTAGTTATGTTATATCTAGGATTTTTTAGTAATACATTTTCTCTGAATTCATATTTTTTCTTTTCTATAAAAAATTTTCCAATTTTACTATAAATTGTATCTTCTTTTACTTTTATGACTCTTCCAAAGTTATTATAAAATGCTTGTTGATTAATTCTATTAAAATACAGAGAGTCTGTAGATAAAACTGAAGTCGGTTCTATTAACTCCACATCTCCACTAGCAAAAGCAATTTTAGTGTTGCCGTTGTATTCTAAATACTGAGAACTTAAATTTATAGTATCTCCTTGTATTAAAACTACATCCCCATATGCTTCAATATAATTACTTTTTTCATAAAAATATGCTTGATTGCACCACAGTTCTATACCCTCATGAGATATTTTAACTTTGTTTTTATTATCTCTAGTTAAAACAGTCGCATCAGAGAATTTAACATCATTCTTTTCAAAAAAACCTGCGCTATCAATTTGAATGCGCGTTCTCTCCTGAGAAAATAAATTAGTTAAGGAAATTAAAAATAAACTAGTGAATAAGTATTTGTTAATTTTTTTTTTCAACTTGGTGTTGTATATTTCTTTTACACAAATATTGTTTGTTTTCTGTCAGGTCCAACTGACACAATAGTTATTGGGATACTTAATTCTTTTTCTATAAAGCTTATGTAATCTTTTAAACTATTTGGTAAACTATCAAAACTCTCTTTTTTAGTAAGGTCCTCTTTCCACCCATTGAACTCTTTGTAATTAGGTTTTATACTGTCTGATTCAATATCATAGGGAAAATGTTCTATTTGTTCTCCGTTATACAAGTATGATGTACAAATTTTTATTGTTTTAAAACCTGAGAGTACATCTCCTTTCATCATCATTAGCTCTGTTACACCGTTTATTTGGCATGCATATTTAAGTGCTACTAAGTCCAACCAACCACATCTTCTAGATCGTCCTGTTGTTGCTCCGAACTCTTTTCCTACCACTCCCATGGTTTCTCCATCTTTATCGAAAAGCTCTGTAGGAAATGGGCCAGATCCAACTCTAGTTGTATATGCCTTAAAGATACCATATACTTTTTTTATCGAATTAGGAGCAACGCCTAATCCAGTACAAGCACCTGCAGCTGTAGTGTTAGAAGAAGTTACGTATGGATATGTACCAAAGTCTATATCTAAAAGTGAACCTTGTGCTCCTTCAGCTAAAATTGATTTATTATTTTTTTGGGCATTAAATATATACTCTTCTGAATCAGTGAAGTTTAAGCTTTTTAATACTTCTATTGATTTAAAAAACTCTTCTTCTAGTTCTTCTAAATTATAGTCAAATTCTGTATCATAAAATTTAACCATTTTTTGATGTTTATTAGCTAAATTTCGATATTTGATTAACCATTTTTCAGATTCTAAGTCACCAACTCTAATACCATTTCTTCCAGTTTTGTCCATGTATGTTGGACCTATACCTTTTAGAGTTGATCCAATTTTCTTTTTACCTTTTGATTTCTCACTTACTGCATCTATTATTCGATGTGTAGGAAGTATTAAGTGGGCTTTTCTTGAAATAAGCATCGATTTTTTATAATCAACACCAACCTCTTCAAGCTTGTCCAACTCATTTTTAAAAATAACAGGATCTATAACTACTCCATTTCCGACTAGGTTAATCTTATTCTCATGAAAAATTCCGGATGGAATTGTATGTAATACATGCTTACGTCCGTTAAATACAAGTGTGTGTCCAGCATTAGGGCCTCCTTGAAATCTGGCTATAATGTCATATTTAGATGTTAAAACATCTACAATTTTTCCTTTTCCTTCGTCTCCCCATTGTAATCCTAGTAGTAAATCAACACTCATCGCTAATATAAATTTTTATTTGTTTTCGTTATTTTTTGTTCCGTAAAAATATAAAGAGTGGTTTTCAATTTTCACATCAAAAACTTCTTCAATTGTTTTTTTTATAATTTCAATTCTTGGATCACAGAACTCAATAACTTCTCCTGTATCACTTATTATTAAATGATCATGCTGTTTGTCAAAGTAACACTTTTCATAATGTGCCTGATTATTCCCAAACTGATGTCTTCTTACTAATGAAGATTCTAATAATAATTCAATGGTGTTATACAAAGTTGCTCTTGAGACTCTATACTTTTTGTTTTTCATTTTAATATATAATGATTCTATATCAAAATGAACATCACTGTTATAAATCTCTTGTAATATAGCGTATCTCTCTGGAGTTTTTCTGTGACCATTTTCTTGCAAAAAATGTGTGAATGCATTTTTTACAATTTCTTGATTTTTTGAATGTGTCTTTGAACTCATATTGCTAATTTATAAAAATTATATTCTTTTGACCTTCTCAACTCCATTAAGTTTTTTAATTTTATCCATAACCTTAATAGCATAATTATTACTATTTACTGACATGGTTATACTTCCGCTAAAAACTCCGCTATTAGTTTCGAAATTCAACTTTTTCATATTAACATTCATATTATCAGAAATAACTTTAGTTATGTTGTTAGCCAGACCAAATGTATCTATCCCACTTATATTTATTTTAACTGTAAAAACTTGTTCAGTTGAGTCAATCCATTTTGCGTTAATTATTCGATAAGCGTAATTAGACTGTAAACTTAAAGAGTTTGGGCAGTTTATTTTATGAACTTTAATTCCATCATTTATAGTTAAAAATCCAAAGACCGTATCTCCTTGAATTGGGTTACAACATGGAGAAAGCTTGTATTCCAATTTTTCTTCATCATTACCAAAGACCAACATGTCATATTTAAGAGTAATTTCATCTTTATTTAAATCTATTTCTTTAGTTTTTCTTCTAATTCTATTTTTCAAAAAACTCATTAAAATATTGCTTCTAGAAGCTGCATATTTCTTTATCATTGGATTATCAATTGTATTGATACCGACTCTATAAAATAAATCTAAGCTCGTCTTTAGTTTAAAAAAAGTAATTAGTTCATTTATTGTACTATCGTTTAATGATATTTTTAACTGTTTGAGTTTTCTTCTTAAAATTTCTCTACCATCTTCTGCAAGTTTTTTCTTTTCGTCATTTAAAGAAGACTTTATTTTATTTTTTGCCCTTGCTGTAGTAGCATAATCTAGCCAGTTAGCAGTGGGTTTAGTTTTTTCTGATATTAAAATTTCAACTCTATCTCCACTTTGTAGTTTATAGTTTAGAGGAACTAACTTTCCATTGACCTTGACTCCTCTCGTTTTTAAACCAACTTGTGTATGTATACTAAAGGCAAAGTCGAGGGAAGTCGCATTCTTTGGTAATGATTTTAATTCCCCTGCAGGAGTAAAAACAAAAATTTCTTCAGAGTATAGATTTAGTTTAAATTCTTCAACAAAATCTACAGCATTACTCTCATTACTTTCTAATGTTTCTTGTAGTTTATTTATCCAGAGATCTAAACTTCCATCTGAGTCACCAACTTGTTTGTATTTATAATGAGCTGCGTATCCTTTTTCAGCTATTTCATCCATTCTTTCACTTCTTATTTGAACTTCAACCCATCTATTTTTTGGTCCAACAACTGTTATATGAAGCGCTTCATATCCAGTTGACCTAGGGGATGAAATCCAGTCTCTTAATCTAATTGGGTTAGGAGTGAAGAAATCAGTTACTATTGAGTAAATTTTCCAAGCTAAGAACTTTTCGTTTTTTAGACTTGATTTATATATAATTCTCACTGCAAACTTATCATAGACTTCATCTAAAGAAACTCCTTTTTTTACCATTTTATTTCTAATGGAGTATATAGACTTTGGTCTTCCTTTAATAAGATATTTTAGTTTTTCGGAGTTTAATTTACCACTTAATGTTTCGTTGATTTCATTGATGTACTGATCCTGTTCTTCTTTACTTTCAATTAACTTACTTGAGATATCGTTATATACTTCAGGTTCAGTGTATTTAAGACCTAAGTCTTCGAGTTCATTTTTAATGTTATATAAGCCAATCCTGTGGGCTAATGGGGCATAAATATAAAGTGTCTCTGAAGCAATTTTAATTTGTTTATCGGGCTTCATAGCATGCATAGTTTGCATATTATGTAATCTATCTGCAATTTTTATTATAATAACTCTAACATCATCGTTAAGTGTTAGTAGCATTTTTTTGAAATTCTCTGCTTGTAACGAAACATCGGAACTTTTACTTAGTTTAGAAATCTTTGTAAGTCCATGAACAATTTTAGCAACAACTTTACCAAACATTTGCTCAATGTCATTTATTGTGTAATTTTCGTTGTCTTCAACTACATCATGAATTAATGCAGCAGCTATTGATGTTGCGTCAAGTCCTATTTCAGACGATACAATTTTTGCTACAGCTATTGGGTGAAAAACATAAGCTTCTCCAGATTTTCTTCTTTGACCATTATGCGCTTCAACAGCAAGATCAAAAGCTTTTCTGATTAACTTTTTGTCAGCTGCTGATAGAGTTTGGTAACTAATTCTCAGAAGTTCCTTGTACTCTTTAGCTATTGCATTATTTTCTATTTCGACTTCAGTTAATGGCATATATATTAAAAATAACACAAACTATTCTATTAGCCTATAGTATTGTAGATATTTTTATGAGAAGTTTCTTTGTCGTTTTGCTTCAAAAATTAGAATAGCAGCTGCATTGGATAAGTTTAGAGAATCTATGTCTCCTTGCATTGGAATTATTATATTTTTAAATGAATTATCTGTCCATTCTTTAGAGAGACCATTGTCTTCTGTTCCAATTATTATAGCACTAGATTCTTTGTAATTTTGATTATGGTAGTGCTCTTTTGCTTGCAGTGAAGCAGCATAGATATTAACATTATTATTTTTTAAAAAAGAGATAACTTCCGTAGTGTTTCCACAGTAAATACTATTTGTAAATAAACACCCAACACTTGATCTTATTATGTTTGGATTGTATAGATCAGTTTTAGGGTTAGCGATGATAACAGCTTCAATATTTGCAGCATCAGTTGTTCTAAGTATTGCTCCTATATTGCCAGGCTTTTCTGGAGCTTCGATTACTACTACTAATGGGTTTTTAGATTTAAATTTTAAATTTTCAAGCTTATGATCTTTGAAATTTGAGATTGCTATTAATCCTTCGGTAGAATTTCTATATGCTAGTTTTTGATATACCTCCATAGAAACTTCTGTTTTCTCGATTTTAGAATCTATTAATTTATCTAAATCAATCTCCTTAATTATATTAGGGCAAAATAATAATTGTTTAATTTCATAATTATTATTTAATGCTAGTTTAATTTCCCTTAAACCCTCTATAAGAAACGAATTAGAGTTCTTTCTATGTTTGGATTTTAAAGTCAGTTGGTAAAACTCTTTTACTTTTTTATTGTTAACACTTAGTAACTTTCTATTCATCTAATTAATTAGTCAATTGATATTTCTTTGAATATCTTTTCCAAAGTTCTGTTTGATGAGTTTCTAAACTTATTTTTCTACCCGAAATAAAAGCACTAGTCAAATGGTTTGTTTTCATATCTAAAGCATCTCCTTTACTTACAAATAAAGTTGCATCTTTTCCAACTTCTAATGTTCCAAGTTTCTGATCAATTCTCAATATCTTTGCAGTATTAAATGTTATCAATTGCAATGCGATTTCTTTTTCTACTCCTTGAGCAGCTACTTGTCCAGCATAAAAAGGTAAATTTCTTGTTTGAAAATTAGCTGCATCTCCTGTGTGTATTCCTACTAATACACCTGCATCAAGCAATTTTTTCGGATTTTTGAATGTAAAATCATAATCTTCATCTTCAAAATTAGGCAAACTATGTGTGTGTTGTAATAGTACTGATACGTTATTCTTTATTAAAAAATCTGTTACTAAATGAGCTTGATAACCTCCTACTATAACAATATTTGTGATCTTAAAATTATTAGAAAAATTAACAGCATCAATAATTCCCTTTTCATCCTCTACATGAATAAACAGTGATTGACTATTGTTAAATAAACCACTCATGGCTTCAAAAGCTAAATTTTTCATAGTTTTATTACCACCTAGATAAGTTACAGATTCTTCAAAATAATCTGTTAATTCATCTATCTCGTTATTATATTTCGGATTTTGTTTAAAACCTCTAGATTCACCTAACCACCATCTTCCTCTTGAAAAGCTATTAGGCCAGTTTAAATGTATTCCATCATTGGTTTTTATTGTGGCATCTTCCCAATTCCATGCATCTAGTTGAACTATAGAAGATGCTCCAGAAATTCTACCTCCACCAGGTGATACTTGAGCTATTAAAACCCCATTTGGCCTCATTGATTCAACAACTTTTGATTCAGCATTATAGGCTATTAAACTATTGATATTTGGATTATTTTTCCCTATTTCTTCTTTGTCATCACTAGCCCTTACAGCATCTACTTCAACTAATCCAAGAGATGTATTTGCTGCTATAAATCCAGGATAAACATGCTGCCCCTTTATATTAATAATTTCCCCTTTATATGCTATTCTAGATTTGTCAGCATCAACACAGGCTTTAATAATTCCATCTTCGAATATGATAGCGCTATTTTTGATTACAGTTCCATTACCGATATGTGCTATACCACCTAAAAGAGTAATTGCTTCTTTTTGAACATTACCCGGAGTTTGTTGTGCAAATAGTTGAGTACTTATAAAAGTTACCGCTATTAATATGTTTGCTACTTTTTTCATTTGATTATATTGATTCACAGGTTAATAATGTTTTAAATTTTCTTTTTACCGGTTGAGTATTTCCACCTTTATTTTTTTCTTCCATCATCATATTAATAAGAAGGTTTCTCTCCTCTTTAATTTCTTTTCGAAGTTTTTTATCTCTTTCTTTGTCAAAATATATTGCTCCATCTATGATAGTTTTTTCAGCTATTGCATAAACAGATAATGGATTTTGATTCCACAAAACAACATCTGCATCCTTTCCAATTTTAATACTTCCAACTTTATCATCAATTCTAAGAAGTTTTGCTGGGTTTAGAGTTACGGTTTTCCAGGCATCTTCTTCGCTTAATCCCCCATATTTGATAGTTTTTGCAGCTTCTTGGTTTAACCTTCTTGACATTTCAGCATCATCACTATTTATAGCAGTTGTAACCCCAGCATTGTGTAATATGGACGCATTGTAAGGAATAGCATCATTCACTTCAAATTTGTATGCCCACCAATCGCTAAAAGTTGAAGCTCCAACTCCGTGTTCTTTCATTTTATCTGCAACTTTATAGCCTTCTAAAATATGCGTAAAAGTATTTATTTTAAAATTAAATTTTTCGGCTACTTTCATTAACATGTTTATCTCACTTTGGACATATGAGTGACAACTAATAAACCTTTGCTTATTTAAAATTTCTGCTAATACTTCCAATTCTAAATCTTTTCTATAAATATTTCCAGATTTTTTTATTCTATCATATTCTTTTGCTCTGGTAAAATAATCTACATAAAGTTGTTCAACTCCCATTCTGGATTGAGGAAACCTATTGTAGCTTTGCCAATTTGATTGTTTTACATTTTCCCCTAAAGCAAATTTTATAAATTTAGGAGAGTTCTTGAAAATCAAATTATTTGCATTTTCACCCCATTTAAGTTTTATTATTGCTGATCTACCCCCGATTGGATTTGCAGATCCATGAAGAATTTGTATTGTTGTAACTCCTCCAGCTAAATTTCTATAGATATTTATATCTTCAGGATCTATGACTTCTTCTATGGTGACCTCGGCTGATGAATTGTGTCCACCTTCATTAATACTAGATGCAGCTATATGCGAATGTTCATCAATTATTCCAGAGGTAAGATGTTTGCCGGTTCCATCAATTACTAGTGCACTTTTATACTTTAAGTTAATTCCAACTTTAGAGATCTTTCCTTTAGTTATTAATACATCTGTATTTTTTAAAACTCCTTGAATTTCGTTAGTCCAAACTGTTGTGTTTTTTATAAGTATATCTTGACTCTCTTGTAATTTGCCAAACCCATAAGCCATATTAGGATATGTAATAGGGACTATATTTATTTCTTTTGTAATCTTTTCTTTTGATTTTTTTGTATCATTTATTTGTTTTTCAAAGAAATCAACATTAAGATTACTCACACTTCCATCTGAATAGTAAGCTTTTCCATTTAGGTTATTATTTTCTTTGTTAACTCTTAAGCTGATTCTTATAAAGTTAGAATCATCATTAACAGTCATATTTAGCCACCCACCTTTATAAGATAATTTTTTAACAGTTAATGTGGAATCTTTTAATTTAGCTTTTGGCTTTTCAAGTTTTCCAGAAATATCTAAAACAGTATTTTTATCTCCGACTGTTAATTTATATTTACCTCGAATATCTTTTATCTCCATCGAGTTGATAATATTTCTATTTCCTTTAACCCAATTTTCATAGATAACTGTATTGTTATCAAATATTTCTCCAGAGGTTATTAAGAAATTGGCTAAATAGTCTTTTTTCAAATAACCTAAGACATCATTTCTACCTATTAATTTGGCTGGAATACTAGTCAGTGCTTCTAATGCTTTTTCTTTAGTTAATCCATGATCTATTGCTTTAATAATATTTTCCTTTAAATTATTTGGTGATTTTAATCCATCTAGTGTAATTGCGAACACTATATTATTTTTTTCTAAATGACTAGGATTAGTAGGTTTTTGGTTCCACTCTCTCATATCTGAAAGTTGTAATATATTTGCAGAGTAAGTGTCTTCAACATCATAGGCATCTGGAAAATTGACTGGTAAAATGTAGCTAGCATTTGTAGCTTTTATTTCCTCAATTCTTTCATATTCATCTCCGCCTCCTAATAAAACATATTGAATATCAAATTCATCTCCAATTTTATCAATTCTTAGTGAGTTTATCTTGTTTTTTGCTTCGAATATTTGAATTAAATTTTTATTCTCATTTAACGCTTCTAAAGATTTGTCATTTGTTTTAGATAGCCCTTTTGAATACCATTCGGCATCAAAGTAGACTTGCTTAAGTAATGCAAATACACCCATAATTGATGATGGATATGATTGACTTGAAGTAACACTCTTAGATAATGAAAGATATTGAGTTGAGTTATCATCAATAATGTTATTTGAGTCGCCACTATCGGTTAGTGCAATTAAAACACCTTTTCCTCTAATTATACCATCGCTTAGGTGGGTATTAACAGCACCGAAACCATTTTTTATTAATTCTTTTGCTTTTCTGTCATCATATTTAAAAAATTCTATAGCATTTTGTTCTGGTCTTATGTGGTCGTTCCAGTAATAACCTTTTCTTGTATTGTTATATTGAGGAGATCTTCTGTCTCCAGATTTTCTTTCTGGAGCCTTAACTCCAAACTTAGAATATATATCAATAAATGAAGGGTAAATTGATTTACCTTCAAGATCAATTATAGTTGAGTTTTTAGGTATCTCAACAGACTTTCCTATCTGAACTATCTTACCATCTTTAACAACCATTGAGCCATTTTCTATAGTAGTATTATGACTAGAATAAATTTTAGCATTTGTAAATGTTGTGTAATTCGTGTTATCAAATTTGATACCATCGTTTGTTGGGAAATAATCTTGAGAAAAAGTAAAATTGAAAGTTAAAATTAAAAGTAGTAGTGTAAGTTGTTTTTGCATAATTTTTAATTTAAGGTTCTTAAATATATAATTTTTTGTAATTATATAGTAGCTTATTAAGCTAATTTTAACATGTTAAATTTTATTTTATTTTGTAATAATTTATAATTAATGAAACACTTTGGTCATAACTTTTAATTCCATTATCTATATTATTAAATTTTAAAAATTTATCATAACCTGATTTTGTAACTTTCTCAATAGAGTTTGAATATTTTTTCCAAAAGTCTGAACTGTTACTGTAATCCTTTAAAATGCCTTTGTTTACCAATTTTAATAGAGATCTGTAATAAGACTTGTCATATTTATACAATTCGTTTAAACACTGTCTCAAGGCAAAAGTATAGCCACTATATTTAAAGTAAATATCATTATTATATGCGGTGTTTATAAAAGCTAAAAAATTACACTCTAGTTCATGAGAAAACCCTAGTTGATGTGCTATTTCATGTGATATAGTATGAGGCATGTTATTTTTTGGGATTAAACTATTTACCTGAGATTCATTTGTAAATGGATTAATGTATCCGCTAAAGCCTAGGTAAGTTAAAGGTAGACTTAATAAAGACTTTTTGACTATTAATCCGTTTAGTTTAATTTCCGGGTAATTATTCTTAATAATACTCAGATTATTGTAACCTTGAGAAGCAATTTTACTAATTTCTTTTTGACTATATGGGATTTCTGTCGATGAACTATCTGAAGCAGCTATTTTACGATGTAAAGTATTTGCCTTTATGATTAATTCTTTTGATATTTTTTTTAAGTCATCGATTGTATAAGTAGATTCAATAAATAATTTTTCTTGAATTGGGGTCCGATGATAATTAAGTCCCCATTGTAAATAAAAAATAAAGTGGATTATTGATAGATAATAAAGAGAATAATTAAAAAAAACAAAAACAGAAAACTGTTTTTGGATTACTTTTTTATATAACCTAAAGCCTATACTTAGTACAATAATAATATATAAAATATCACCTAACGAAAACGGTAATATTGAAGATATACTTCTTGTAAAAAACGAAAAATATTGATAAAGCCAAAGGCTATAATATTTCTCAATTAATTCAGGATAATTAGAAATGTACTGGACAAAGAGTAGTTGAGGTATAATGAATAAACCTATATAGTTTTTTTTTAAAATCATTATTTAAAAATAGTAAAATACTATCAGTATATAACTAGTATTAATTAAATTTGAATTCTAATTTAAATATAAACAAATGAGTAATAGTATTCAAAACCTAGAACCTAAAATTATTTGGAATAACTTCTGTAAACTTAATGCTGTGCCTAGGCCATCAAAAAAGGAGGAGAGAGTTATAAAGTTTATATATGACTTTGGTATTAGCTTAGGTCTTGAAACTATAATAGATGAAATCGGTAATGTAGTTATTATTAAACCAGCTACATCTGATATGAAAGACAGAAAAACGGTTATTCTACAATCACACTTGGATATGGTTCATGAAAAAAACAATGATGTTGTTTTTGATTTTGACAACTCAGGTATTAAGATGTATGTTGATAATGATTGGGTTAGGGCAGAGGGGACTACTTTAGGCGCTGATAATGGTTTAGGAGTAGCAACTATAATGAGTATTTTAGAGAGTGATGATATTTCCCATCCACGTGTTGAAGCTTTATTTACCATTGATGAAGAAACTGGAATGACAGGAGCACTTCAATTAGATGAAAATATTCTTAAAGGTGACATATTACTTAACTTAGATACAGAAGAGGATGATGAAATAGGTATTGGTTGCGCTGGAGGGGTAGATATCACAATTAGTAATAGTTTTGATACTAATTATAAGGATAGCTTAACTTTCATTAAAATAACTCTTAATGGTCTTTCTGGTGGACATTCTGGAATGGAAATTCATAAAAATTTAGGAAATTCTAATAAATTATTAAGCGGTATTGTTAAAGATTTAAATAATAACTTTCCTATTAGTATAGCTGAAATAAATGGTGGAGGTTTAAGAAATGCAATTCCCAGAGAGAGTTCGTTTATAATTGGTGTTAATTTATCCGATTTGGAAAATATTAAATCCCATTCACAAAATTTGTTTAGCATTATAAAAAACAAATATGCTGCTACAGATCCTTTTGTGAAGTTAAATGTTGTGAAATTAAATCAAGCGTTTAAAGTGCTTGAAAGTGAAAGCAAAGTTAACGTACTAAGTTTAATTGAAGCTTGCCCTAATGGCGTCTATAAAATGAGTGATAACATAGCTGGGTTAGTGGAAACATCTAATAATCTGGCAAACATACAGTTAAAGCAAGGTGAATTAATCATTAAATGTTTAACTAGGTCTTCAGATGAACCTTCAAAAGAGGAATTAAAAAACATTATTAAATCACTTTTTGTTAAGCACAATTATAGTGTTGAATTTTCTGGTGATTACCCAGGATGGCAGCCAAATATGGATTCAGAAATACTTACTAAACTAATTGAGGTTTATAAAAAACTAAATAATTCTGAGCCAAATGTAGCTGCGTGTCATGCTGGTTTAGAATGTGGGATAATTGGTTCTCATTATCCTAAGCTGGACATGATAAGTTTTGGTCCAACGATTAGAGGTGCACATTCACCAGATGAAAGAGCTTCAATTAAATCCACAATTAAATTTTGGAGTTTCTTAAAGGAAGTACTTTTAAATATCCCTTTTAAATAAAAAAAATAGCCTGTATTATAAAATACAGGCTATTAAAATCCTAATAGATAGTTTAATTTATCAGAAATTTAGTTAACATTCACCATTGTGATAATAAATATCAAATCTTGGTTAGGTTTTATCAATCCACTTCCCTGTGCACCATAGCCGATATTAGATGGTAGGTATGCAAACATTCTATCTCCAACTTTCATTATTCCAACAGCTTCTTTAAAGCCTGTGATCATTTGTGCATCTGGAGATAATTGCATTGGCATAGCGCTATATCTTCCTCTTAACTCTTTCTCCGAGCTATATTTTCCGTAACCTTCTTCGCATTCTTTGGAATTAGAATCAATTAGGTTTGCTTGAGTGTCGTAAAGTTCATAAAAGAGATTGACATTATCTCCTTGCTTTGGTTTTATTCCATCACCTTTAATTATATTAAATGTTCTAAGACCAGATTTAAGCATTTTTGATTTTGCTTTGTAGTTATTTAAAGTAGGTAAATAACTAATGGCCTTGTCTTTGCCCTTGACTTGGTTTGTTAATCTAGTCTTTTCTTTCTCTTCTTCCAGTAATCTATTTTTTTCAACTAGTTTAGTCAATTCAATATTCCATACATTTACTGCATCAAATTGTTTAGCATCATCACCATTTCTTATAATATTTAATTTTTTAATTATTATATCTGATATTGGTCTATTTGCAACACCAGTCTCTACATTTGAAATCGAATCTTGAATTTCAAGACCCATTACAACTTCGCCAAAGACACTATGTTTATTGTTCAAGTGTGGGGTAGGAGTTTCCGTAATAAAAAACTGACTACCATTAGTTGCTGGTCCTGAGTTAGCCATAGACAATATACCTGGCTTATCATGCATTAAGGATTCATCGAATTCATCTGGAAAGCTATATCCTGGTCCACCCCTTCCATTTCCCTCAGGATCACCACCTTGAATCATGAAGTTATTCATTACTCTGTGAAAGATCAATCCGTCATAAAAAGGTAGGCCTAAATGAATTGAATCTACATCTGGATGATTTCCCTCTGCTAGAGCTACAAAATTAGCAACGGTTATAGGAGTTTTGTCATAAGAAAGTTTCACAACCATTGTCCCCATATTAGTATTAAACTCTGCAAATAAACCTTCTCCGAGATCTTGATATTGATTTGCAACGCTATTACAGCTTGTTGTTATTACTAAAGCAATTGATAATAATAAAATTAGTTTTTTCATTTATATTAATTTTTGATTGAATTTATTGATTTTACTTTGATTGTACAAATTATAGCAGTGTTTGGAGGTATTTTATTTAAATCTCCATACATACCATATGCTTTGTAAGATGGGAGTATAAACGTAGCTATTTCACCTTTTTTTAAGATTTTTAATGCTTCTCTAATCCCTGTTATTATTTGTTGTTTTTCCATTATATAACTCTGTTCTCCAATAGCTTTATAATTATAAATAATTTTATTATTTAAATCTGCCATGGAATAATCAAATATTATACTATCACCAAATTCTGGTGATTTATCATTAGAATCATTTTTTTTATTATAAAAATACCAAAAACCTCTTTTTGAATTAATATAATTTTTATCAGTGTTTTTAGATAGATAATTATCTATTTTTTGATTTTGTTCAGCTATGATATTTTTTAGTATAGATGTATTTTCAATACTTTTTTTATTATGATTTACAGCATACCTAGGCTTGTTTTCAGAGCAAGAAAATAGTAAGGCGATTATAATAAATTTTAACAATTTCATTATCTAAGCTTTGCTTTGTATTGAGGTAATAGTTTTTTGAATTTTAAAATAGTGGTTTGTAGGTCTTCTTTACTAAAACCTCCTGCTGCATTTATGTGTCCCCCTCCGTTGAAGTTATTTCTTGAAAAATCATTAACATCAAAATCTCCTTTAGATCTTAATGATATTTTTATGATTTCATCAACTTCATTCTCTATAAATATTACCGCAAATTTTATACCTTTTATAGACAATCCATAATTAACAAAACCTTCTGTATCTCCCTTTTTAAAATTATATTTATTTAATATTTCTTGAGTTAGATACATGTATGCAGTATTGTATTCTGCACTTACTACCATATTGGATAGGGTATGGCTTAATAACAATACCTTATCGAATGAATTGTTATCGTAAACTAAATTATTTATCTCATTTCCATTAGCACCTTTTTTAATTAATTCAGAGATGACACTATGGGTAACTTCTGTGGTTAAAGGAAATTTAAAAGATCCAGTATCAGTCATTATTCCAGTGTAAAGTGCACTAGCTACTTTTGGAGTGATTTTATCTGTAAATGATAGTTCTGTTATAAAATGGTATACCATCTCGCAGGTTGAACTCATCAGAACATCAGAGTAAATATACGCTGCGTAATCATCAGGGCTTTGGTGATGATCAATCATTACCTTAACTGCCTTAGACTCTTTAACAACCTCTCCCATCAACCCAATTCTAGATAAAGAATTGAAGTCGAGAGTAAATATTAAGTCAGAATTCAATATTTCGCTATTATATAATTCTGGGTTGTTTTCGTATATTTTTATTTCGTTTTCATCGTCAATCCATTTCAGAAAATCAGGAAAATTGTTAGGGGATATAACAGATGATTGATAACCTAAGGATTTTAAAACTTCATTTAGAGCTATACACGATCCAATGGCATCCCCATCAGGATTTTTATGTGGTATTACAATAATTTTTTTTGAGCTTTCTAGAAGAGGCTTTAATTCTACTATATTTATTTTAACCATAATCTACAAATATACGATATATTAAGAAAATCATTTAATTAGTTGTGCAAATGTATTATTTTTGCACTTAAATTTAAAAACTTAAAAATGATTACAAATAGAACTTTCACTATGCTTAAGCCTGACTCAGTTGAGAAAGGTAATATTGGTGCAATTATGAGTAAAATTAATGCTGCAGGATTTAAAATTCTGGCATTAAAATTAACTAAAATGAGTGTTTCAGATGCTGAAAAATTCTACTCTGTACACAAGGATCGACCTTTCTTTAATGACTTAGTTGGTTATATGACAAGAGGCCCTATTGTTGCTGCAGTACTAGAAAAAGATAATGCTGTAGAGGATTTTAGATTGTTAATTGGGGCTACTAACCCGGCTGATGCAGCTGAAGGTACTATAAGAAATGAATTTGCTGACTCAATTAGTGAAAATGCAGTTCACGGTAGTGATAGTGATGATAATGCTAAAATAGAATGTGATTTTCACTTTTCAGCTAGAGAAGTTTTTTAATAACTAAAATTATTGTAAAAAAAAAAGAGTCAAATTAAATTTGACTCTTTTTTATCGATAAATCTAAATTTTATATTTATAAAACTTTTACATTTACTGCGTTAAGACCTTTTTTGCCTTCTGTTAAATCGAATTCAACTGCATCTCCTTCTCTAATCTCATCGATTAAACCAGAAATGTGTACAAAATGTTCTTTGTTTGATTCATCTTCAACAATAAAGCCGAAACCTTTTGTGTCATTGAAGAATTTTACTGTTCCTTTACTCATCTTTTAAATTTAATTGTTATAATAAGCGGCAAATATACATTAAATATATTAATCTTTTAGTTTTCAGTCGTTAAAATTTCAATTAGTTAGTTCAATTTTGATAATTTCTAACCTGAAATCTTCATTTTTTTTATTCCCAATAAGTATTCCTATTTCAGACAATTTTTCGTAATTAAAATTAGACATATTTAATTTTCTACCTCTAAATTGAGCTGAAAATTCATTTAGTGGTATTATTATTGTTTGCTTAGAGTTAGTTGTTTTTATTAATCTTGAATAGGTGTAATAATTATTACTACTAGGCTTGATTCTTATTTGATATTCTTTAGAGTCACCAATAAGAACTAATTTAAGTTTTTGATCTTTTTTAACTTTTAAGTTTCTTGTATTTAGTCTTACAGAAGCAAAGCCACCATTATTATCTAAGGATACTCTTCCTTTAAAGACTAGTGTTTCATTTTCTGTGAAAATCATTGACGAATTAGATACTCCGCCCATTACATTGTCATTAACAACGAACCACTGGTCGATATCTGTATTAATCTGGTTAGTCCTGTCAGTTTGCATAACTATAATTTGGGTTATTATTAAGAGTATTTTAGTAAAGATCATCTATCTAAGAACTATTTTTTTTATAGCATCTTTTTCAAGAGCATCATTTAAAAGATTAATTATTTTTTCTTTACCATAACTCAGTTCTTCTCTTAGTGTAGAAGAGCTTAGACTCACATATAGAGTTTTGTTTTTTAAGTGAATGTCCGTAGTGTAATTACTTACACCATTTTTCATTATTTTAAACCATGCATCTTTAGCATCTACTTTTTCAAGCCCTTTTTCTAAATTATTCTTCCTAAGAAAGCTATTAAGTAATGTTCCAATTTTTATTTCGTCTTCATTCATCTAATCTAGGTTTAGTTTTTCATATACTTTATAATGATAAATATAATTATCTTTATTAGTGAGATATAAATTTACCGAATCTAGTTTAATTATAGTTTCAATAAACTTATTATTGTTTAAGTCGTAATATTCTATTTGAGTTTTATTATCATCTCCTTGATACACGTTAAAATTAATTTGATGCATTGAGGTGATGAATTTCCCATCGAACTTTGGATTAACTTTTTTTCTTAGACCTTTATTATTATTCACTTCAAAAAAATCAATTGTTCCACTGAATGGATAGGTTTTTAAAAGTTTATTGTTTTGTTTTACAGATTGAATTTCCCAATAGCCATTTAACAAGCTAATATCTAGACTCGGTTTTTCATCGCAAGAAAATGTAATGCATAAACAAAAAAGAATTATAGTTTTTTTCACAAGTTGAATATTGAGTTTGAGTTGGTAATTTCTTTTATAGATTCTTTTGTTCTTTCTTCCTCTGTATCCGAGATGAAAATCTGACCAAAATCATTAGCGCTAACTAAATTTATTATCTGTTTAACTCTATTTTTGTCTAATTTGTCAAAAATATCATCCAATAATAAAATCGGATTATTATTAGTTTGATTTTTTAAAAAATCAAATTGTGCTAGTTTTAATGCTATTAACAAGGATTTTTGTTGACCTTGGCTACCAAACTTTTTAACTGAGTAATTATTAATGTTGAAAATTAAATCATCTTTATGAATACCCTTAGATGTGTATTGTAAAAACATATCTTTTTCTAAACTATTTTTTAGTAGAATAGATAGTTTTTCTGCGTCAAGATCTGTTTTGTAAGTGATATTCACATCTTCATTATCATTAGAAATAGACTTGTATTTATCTTTAAATACCGACACGAAATCTTTCAAAAATAATTTCCTTTTTTCAAAAATACTTTCCCCAATAATTTCTAGCTGTGAATCATATACCTCAATTGTATTGATATCAATATTTTTGTTTTTATAGATGAGTTTTAATAAACTATTTCTTTGGGTTAGTACTTTGTTATAATTTATAATATTATCTAAGTAATCCTTATCACTTTGGGAAATTACACTATCTAAAAATTTTCTTCTTGTCTCACTTCCTTCAGCGATTAAATTTCTGTCACTTGGAGATATGATGACTAATGGAAGTAAGCCTATATGATCGCTAAATTTTTCATATTTTTTGTTATTTCTTTTAATAACCTTCTTGTCATTTTTTTTAAAATTTATAATAATAGTTTCTTGCTTTTGGTTTTTAAGATAAGAGCCTTTAATTGCAAAGAAATCTTCTCCATGTTTTATGTTTTGTGAAGAAATGGGGTTAAAATAACTTTTACCAAAAGATAAATGATAAATAGCATCAAGTATATTTGATTTACCAACTCCATTTGGACCTATAAAACAATTAATATTATTGTCTAATTTTATGGTTTTACTGCTAAAACTTTTATAATTAGTTAATGTTATTGACTTTAATATCATTAGAGGTATTAATAAAAAAAATGATTAAATTGAGATTTAATACTGCAAATTATTGAAAAATTACAAATATTTTATCCTTTTTTAAGAATAAAAATATATTTTTGCGACTCAAAATATTTTTAATTTATGGCAACTTATAAAAAAAAAGGATCTAAATCTAAGTCATCTCTTAGCAATTTAGAAGAGTTAGAGAGTAAATCAGCAACAGCTGGAGTTTTCAACACTTTAGATGATGGAGCTTCTAAGACAGAAGAATGGGTCGCTGCAAATCAGAAATACATTTTTATTGTGATAGGTATTGCAGCAGTTTTTGTTTTAGGTTTTTTAGGTTTTGACAAGTACGTTCAACAACCAGCGGAATCTAATGCAATGAACGAAATGCATCATGCCCAAACTTATTTTGAGTCTGCTAATCAAACGAAAAACGATTCACTATTTAATTTATCTTTAAATGGAACGGATGGTAAATTTGGTATGATTGATTTGATAGAAAATTATCCAGGTACCAAAGCATCTAATTTAGCTAGTTACTACGCTGGAATGTCTTACTTAAATTTAAACGACTATCAAAACTCTATAAAATATTTAAGTCAATTTAAATCTGAGGATGAAATTCTTGGTTCTACTGCTTTAGGTTCTATTGGAGACTGTTTTTCTCAGTTAAATCAATTTGAAGATGCTTTTGAATACTATCAAAAAGCAATCAATTTCACATCAAATGATTTTACTACCCCGATGTATTTGCTTAAAGCTGGTTATATTGGTTTAGAAATTAATCAATCAAAAAAATCATTGAACTTTTTTAATAGGATAAAAAATGATTTTTCAAATTCAATTGAAGCTACAAATATCGATGCGTTGATTGGTATGGCAAGCGCTTCTTCTAAATAATTATTATGAGTACTAACCACTCAAATTTGTCAGATTATGATATGGCTAGTGTTCCAAGTGGAGATAACTTAACTGTTGGTTTGGTTGTTTCTGAGTGGAACGAAGATATCACTGAATCCCTATATAGTGGTGCTTATGATACTCTTGTTGAACGTGGCGTCATATCCAATAACATTAAAAGAATTAATGTTCCTGGAAGCTTTGAATTAGTCTATGGATCTAAAAAAATGATTCAATCTAATGTAGATGTTGTTATAGCTATTGGTTGTGTAATTAAAGGGGAAACAGAACATTTTAATTATATCTGTCATTCTGTATCTAACGGTATTATTGATTTAAATATTAATTTTAACACACCAGTTGTTTTTTGTGTATTAACTGATAACAATAAGCAACAATCAGTAGATAGATCTGGAGGTAAGCATGGAAATAAGGGTGTAGAGGCAGCTATTACAGCATTAAAACTTTCTGCTATTAAATAGTGAAGAAACTATTTTAATAAAAGATTTAATTCATTATTTTTATTTAAAATTTCATAATGGGCTTGCTCAATTTTAATTCTAAGAATAATAAAGTTTATAATTATTCTGGCAGATTTGCTAAAACAAAACTTAAACTAAAACCTAAATTTGATGAATTTAGATCAACACTAGGTTCTAATAATGGAATTAAAAATAAATTTACGAAAGCTGTTAATGATTATGATAATCAAACAGAGAAATCAGTCAAAAAACGTTTAGTTGTAATTATATTTATTTTGATATTAGTTTTTCTTTATATAATAGACTTTGATTTAAAAATATTTTATAATTAATGAGTAACCTAATTAAATTATTACCAGATCACGTTGCTAATCAAATAGCTGCAGGTGAAGTAGTCCAAAGACCTTCCTCAGTAGTTAAAGAGCTATTAGAGAACTCTATAGATTCTGGTGCTAAGAAAATATCTTTATTAATAAAAGAAGCTGGTAGAACTCTGATTCAAGTTGTAGATAACGGAAGTGGGATGTCTGAAAAAGATGCGGTTATTTGCTTTGAGCGTCATTCAACTTCAAAAATTACTAATGCAGCCGATTTATTTAATTTATCTACAAAAGGTTTTAGGGGTGAGGCTTTAGCTAGTATAGCAGCAATTTCACATACAGAGTTAATTACAAAGAACGAATCTAGTGACATCGGTACATTTATAAAGATTGAGGGAAATAAAATCATTCAAAATAAGTCAATTGTCTCCAATATTGGTTCTTCTATTTCCGTTAAAAATCTTTTTTATAATGTACCAGCTCGAAGAAATTTTTTAAAATCTGACAATGTAGAGGTTCGACATATCATAAATGAGTTTCATAGAGTGGCACTAGCTCACCCAGAAATTCATTTTGAATTTGATAATAATGACTTACAATTATTTAGTTTACCAATTTCCAACATAAGACAGAGAATCGTTAATATTTTTGGGTCTAAGTCGAACGAAAAACTAGTCCCAGTTGATGAAACAACTGAAGTTTTAAAGCTTTCAGGTTTTATCTTCAAACCTGAATTCTCAAAAAAATCAAGAGGAGAACAGTTTTTTTTTGTAAATAATAGATATATAAAAAATGCCTACTTAAACCATGCAGTTAATTCTGCTTTTGAAGGTTTAATTAATAGCGGATATAACGCATCCTATTTTCTTTTTCTAGAAGTTGACCCAAAACGTATAGATATAAATATACATCCAACTAAGACTGAAATTAAATTTGATGATGATCATACAATTTATGCAATATTAAGATCTGCTATTAAACATAGTTTAGGTCAATTTAATATATCTCCAGTTCTAGACTTTGATAGGGATAAAAACTTAGATATTCCTTATAAATACACCTCTATGCCAGCTAGTGCTAATCTTGAAGTAGAAGTGGATCGTAATTATAACCCATTTGAAAAAAACAATAGTGAACTCAAGTCTCAAATCAATACTCAAGATTTTGCTAAAGAGGAAGAATTAGTATATTCTAGCTTATCTGAAAATTTAAATTCACAATTAGATGTATCTGACAGCTTAAAAGACTCTAAACCAACTGTATTTCAGCTTAGAAATAAGTATTTAGTAAATAAAATTAAATCTGGGCTTGTTATTATAAATCAAAACAGAGCACATCAAAGAATTTTATATGAAAATTTCCTTAAATATATTACTGTTCAGGGAAATGAATCACAAAAATTATTATATCCTATTGAGGTACATTTATCAATAAAAGAAATTGCTATTATTGATAACTTTAAAACACAACTAAATAATTCTGGTTTTTTATTTGATACTGTCAATAATGAGACCTTATCTTTCTCTTCCTTACCAGCATCTATTGAGGAAAGTAATATAGAGTCAATAATAAGACAGCTGTTGGATAATATTAGTAATGAAATTCCTGACGATAATTTTAGCCAAACGGATATGATTTCAAAATCTTTAGCTAAAAGTATGTCTATTAAAAATGGACAAAATTTAAACCCCAATGAAATGGAATATATCGTTAATGGACTATTTGCTTGTAAAGAACCAAATATATCTCCATTTAATAAAAGAACATACATTACTTTAACCTCTGAAGATTTAGATACTAAATTCAACTAAAATATGCTTAGAACTATTACAGACGGAGTTAAACACCTATTAATAATTAATGTCATTATGTTTGGTGCTACTTTTTTGATTAATCCTGATTTAATGTATTCTCTTTTTGGTTTGTATTTCCCAGAAAATAATATATTTCAACCATGGCAAATTATCTCCCATATGTTCATGCACGGAGATTTAATGCACTTAATATTTAATATGGTAGCTCTTTATATGTTTGGAACTGCAGTAGAGCAGGTCTATGGCACCAATAAATTTATATTTCTATATTTTTCTTGTGGTTTAGGGGCAGCTTTAATTTCTTTGACATTCTCCTACTATAGTTTTTATAGTGTTCTAGATATACTAGTTTCATCGGATATAAGTAAGTCTGAGATTTTAAATTTATTAAATCAAGGTAAATATAACTCGGGTTGGTTATCTGTAATTGGCGAATCAGATTTAGGTGCTTTTATTTCAGCATTTAATACAACTATGGTTGGTGCCTCGGGAGCTATAATGGGAGTTTTAGTAGCGTTTGGGTATCTATTTCCTGAAAGTAAGCTAATGCTATTGTTTTTACCTTTTCCTATCAAGGCAAAGTATTTTATTCCTGGAATTATTTTACTGGATTTATTTTCTGCTGTAACTGGTGCTTCAATTTTTAGTCCAAGTAATACTGCCTACATTGCACACCTAGGTGGTGCTTTTACAGGTTTTTTAATAATGTACTATTGGAGAAAGAACCAATTTAATTCAAATAGATGGAATTAAATGACCTAAAAATTAAATATAAATCTTTTTCAATTTTTGAAAAAATTATATTTTTTAATTCTACAATATTTCTCCTTTCTTTAGCTTTTAAAAGCTTTATTCTTGATTTCTTTCAGCTTAATTCAAATATTGAAAATCTCTTACTTAATCCCTGGACCTTAGTAACCTACTCTTTTGTACACATAAGTATCTGGGATCTCTTTTTTAATATGTTAATACTTTTTTATGTTAGTACACCACTAGTTAATATTTTTAAAAATACTCTACCTCTAAAAATATATTTTTATGGAATTTTAATAGGTGGTTTATTTTTTGTGTTATCATCTTCATTTTTAATCTCTATTGATCGTGTTTATAACTTAATTGGTGCATCAGCAGGAGTTAGAGCACTTTTGATCTTTTTGTGCTTGTATATGCCTTATAAAGAAGTTTCTATCGCTTTTTGGAAGGTTAAATTAAAATATGTAGCATATGTAATTCTACTAATTGATGTTTTAGGTGCTTTTGGAGTTAATTCAGGTGGATATATTTCACACCTTGGAGGTGATTTACTAGGAATGTATTTTTACTCTAATTTATATCCATCTAAAAAGGGTTCATTTTTTGACTGGAAAACCATCCAATCCTATTTTTTTAGTAAATCTAAAATGAAATATTATAAAAATAAGGATGTTAAAAAACAAAACCTTAAAAGTGATGCTGTTGCTCAAAAACGAATAGATGTTATTTTAGATAAAATCAGTAAAAGTGGTTACGAAAATTTATCAAAAGATGAAAAAGATTTTTTATTTAAGGCTGGAAAAAAGTAGTATCATATGAAAAACCTTAATCTTATTGATAAACTACTTTATTTCATTAATTCTATTTTAGCTATACTTTTATTATTTTCTTTTACTCTACAGTACATAAAACCTAGTTTATTTCCTTATTTATCTTTTGTGAGCTTATCTGTACCAATATTATTATTACTAAATTTTTTATTTTGTGTATACTGGATAATTAAATTAAAAAAGCAGTTTATATTATCTCTGTTAATTTTGTTAATTGGATATAGTCAAGTGCTTTCCTTTTTTAAACTATCTAAAAATATTGAAAGAGTTAGTCCTGACAATATTAGTGTTATGAGTTATAATGTTCGACTTTTTAATTTATATAATTGGATTGACAATGATGAAATATTAAATGATATAAAGTCTTTTGTCAATAATGAAAATCCTGATGTTATTAATATCCAAGAATTTAGAAGTACTAAGGAATTTTCTTTAGATGCGTACCCCTATAAACACTCATCTTTAAGTGATGGTAAAACTAGTTATGGTTTGGCTTCTTTTTCTAAATTACCAATAGTAAATCAGGGAGTTATATTATCTGAAAACTCTTCTGCTATTGCTATTTATATAGATGTTATAAAGTATAGAGATACTTTAAGGTTTTATAATATCCATCTCAAGTCTTTTAAATTAGAATCGGAATTAGAAATTATTTCAGAAACCAACTCTGATAAAATCTTAAATGTATTCGACAACACATTCAAGATTCAGGAAAACCAATCTAAAATTATTTCTAAACATATTAAACAATCTCCTTATAAAGTGGTGGTTTCTGGTGACTTTAATAATACTGCTTATTCATATGTTTACAAGCTTTTAAAAGATGATTTAGTAGATGCTTTTGATTCTGCAGGTAGTGGTTTTGGTAGTACCTACAACTTTAAATATTTTCCTATGAGAATAGATTTTATCTTAATGGATAATTCATTTAGAATAAATGAATTCAAGACTTTTGATAAAAACTTGTCAGATCACTTTCCTATAATTTCTACTTTTAATTTATAAGTGAGGTTGAATTATTTCCTTCACAGAACAGAACATCTAGAATACTTAAGTTTGGTAGATAACCATATTTTGATTCAAACACCTGGATATACTTAGGCGTAGCATATTCTTTTTCTTTTCTAGCGACACTTAAATATCTTAGATCAATAAGTCCAGAGTAATTTTCATTATAACTTTCACTTTTCACATAATTTATATTAACGTCTAATAAATTACTAATTAGATTGATGCATTTGATATTAAAATCCACTAAAAACATTTCTTTTTCCGAGTAAAGGTTTATAAAATCATCTTCAAAATATTCAAAATAAGGTGAGCTTCTATACGCACTCTGTAAAGATTTAAGATGTAGTGCCATCCAATCTGATTCATAAGATATTTTGATATCTATATAGAGTTCTCTGTTTTTATGGGTGTGAATTACAGGGATAAAGAGACCTAACTTACCGTTAGCTCCGTAAATATAGGTTCTATTTCTATAAGTTTGTTTTTGATAGTTATCACTTACTTCAAAAAGGATTTTTTCGGCTTTGATAATCTGTGTAAACTGCTGAATATTAGGAAAGTAATTTGGATGAATTATAATATCCATTAATCTTCTTTTTTATATTTTTTCCACTTTTTTACTCCAAAATAAATTCCAAGAAATACTAAAAATGGTACAAAATAGGAGGTAGGACTACCTTCACCATGGACTGTTGTAAACATTCTTTCCCATCTTATTTTATTAAACCCTTTTCCATTTGTATTCCAACTCAACCATTTAAATACTGGTTTTCCAACAACATGGTCAAATGGAACAAATCCCCAAGCTCTTGAATCCTGAGAGTTATGGCGATTATCACCCATTAGCCAATAATAGTCTTGTTTGAAAGTATACTCAGTTGTAAGTTCTCCATTTATAAAAATATTATCACCTTCTACACTTAGTGTATTATTTTCATAAACTTCAATTACCCTTTTATAAAGAGGTAAGTTTTCAAAATTAATATCTATCGTAGATCCTTCCTCTGGTATGTATAAAGGACCAAAATAATCGTTGTTCCAGTTGTAATTTTCGTTATGTGGAAATATATTAGAGTCTCTATTTCCTTCTACCGCTAAATATTTTTCAATTGAACCAACATTAGGATGGTTTTTGAATTTATCCACAATCTTATCGCTCATAGCGATAAATTGATATGTATTGTTTCTGTTAATTATCCCAAAAGGATCAGTTATATCATAATTATTAACCATTACTTTTTTACTGAAAGTTCTGTTTTTTGGTTCTACCAAATAAGAGAACTGTAACTCTGCACGATCATTTAATTTATTTTTCTCTCCGTTTATATAAACATATCCGTCTTTGATTTCTATTGTATCACCGGCTATGCCTACACATCTTTTTACGTAATTGGTTTTCTTATCAATAGGCTTGTAGTAATATTTATCTGTGTGATACATGTTTAGCATAGTATCTACAGGCCAGTTAAAAACAACAATGTCATTATTTTTTATTTTCTGAAAACCTGGGAGTCTCAAGTAGGGTAATTCAAAATCTTCTAAATACGATTTTGTTTTAATAAAAGGAATAGTATCATGCACCATAGGAGCTGCAACTGTAGTCATTGGTACTCTAGCACCATAATGAAACTTACTGACAAATAAGAAATCTCCTACTAATAATGATTTTTCTAATGAAGATGTAGGAATCGTGTAAGGTTGCATTACATAATTGTGTACTAGGGTAGCGGCAATAATTGCCCAAAAAATTGAGCTGGTCCATTCTCCACTAGTACTTTTTGGGTTTATATCTCTATTTTTAACATGATTTAGATCTAAAAAATAGTTGAGGTAATAGGTGTACAAACCTAGTGTAATGATTGTAAGAAAAGTATCTAGGTATGTGTTTTTACCAAAACTTCTTGCAATTTCAACCCATAGTACTATAAACATCATAACATTTATAACAGGAAAGAAAAGTAAAAACACTAACCACCACTTACGATTAATTATTCGCATTAAAACAATGGCATTATAAACAGGCACAAATGCGGCCCAAGGCTTTTCACCAGCTTTAATATATAATTTCCATGTTCCTAGGCCATGTATAAATTGTACTGCAATAAATATTATAAACCAATCTTGGTAAGACATTTTTTTTAAATTTTTTTAAATTTAATAATTCAGTTAAAACAATAACTACTATTTAACCCATGTTTAACATATCACTTATAGAAAAACAACCTTTTTTATTTACTAACCACTCTGCCGCAACTACTGCACCTAAAGCAAATCCATCTCGGCTCAGAGCTTCATGCTTAATAGAGATAATATCATTTTTAGAACTATATATCACTTTATGAATCCCATTTACTTCCTTTTCTCTGAAAGAATTCATATTAATTATATCATCAGATTTAGAATCTAACTCCCAATTTTTATATCTAGAATTAGAAATAATATCCTTTGCTACTGTAATCGCAGTTCCGCTAGGTTTATCTACTTTATGTATATGATGAGTTTCATCTATTGAAGCTTTATATTGATTTTTATCGGACATTAGAAGAGCCAACTTTTTATTTAATTCGAAAAAAATATTGGCTCCAAGACTAAAGTTGGATGCGTATAAAAAACTGCCATTTCTCTGCTCGCATAACTCTTTAATATTATCTAAATTATCTAACCAACCTGTAGTGCCTGTTACAATCGGAATGCTATTGTTTAAACAATTTTTAATATTTGTAAATGCCGATTCTGGAGTACTGAATTCAATAGCAATATCAATATCTTTAATTAAGTTTACAGTACAATTATCTGTTTTAAAACTTATTGTATGCCCCCTGTCCATAGCAACTTTTTCTATTGCTTTTCCCATTTTCCCATATCCAATTAAACCAATTCTCATAAGGATAATTTTAAGCTCAGAGAAAGGTCTGATGTTGAGTTAATTTCATTAAAGTTATAAACTGGTGATAGCGATAGATTGTCATCAATGTTGTACTGCATTAAATGTGCGTCTACATTCGCATCAATTATATTCAGTGCATAAAGACCGATAGTTACTAGAATAGACATCTCTTTGTTTCTTTTTAATTGCTTTTGAGCTCTTACAAGGCCGTCATTTGAGATATTTGGTGTAAGGCCAGTTCCCCAAAACTCATCATCCGTAAAACCAGCTAGTCTTCTTTTATATGCGCCTCTATATTTTTTATAGCTCTTGTTATTTTCGTTATGGAAATAAATACCTGTTCCAATAGCCCCATATACAATAGGTATTTTCCAGTATTTTTTATTATAAGCCTGTCCTAGCCCAGGTAAAATAGCAGAAAAAAACGCTGCTTTTGAAGGGGCTAATATTTTTTCATTTTCCTCTTTTTGATCCACCTCCTGAGAGAATATACTCTGAGATATAATTAAAGTAATTAAAAATAAAATTAGCCTACTATTATTCATTTAATAATTTATTGATTCTATTAAATTCAATTTCGTTTTCAAAATTTATAACAAAATTTCCTTTACCGTTTTTTTCTTTGGTAACATTGACATCTGTACTAAGTAAAGAACTCTTGAATTTTGTTTTTATTTTCTTAGTTGATTTTACAGTTTCGCTCTTAAGATCCCTAACAAGAAGTTCTGTATTTCTAACAGATAGGTTTTTAGAAATTATTTTTTTGTAAATATCTAGTTGATCTTGATTAGAATTTATATTTATCAACGCTCTACCATGTCCCATTGAAATAAACCCATCTCTAATTCCACTTTGAATTATTGGATCTAATTTTAATAATCTCAGATAATTGCTAATAGTGGTTCTGTTTTTACCAATCTTATCACTTAGCTCGTCTTGGGTTAAGCTAATCTCTTCAATTAATCTTTGGTATGATATTGCTATTTCGATAGCATCTAAATCTTGTCTATGTATATTTTCAACAAGAGCCATTTCTAATGAATCTTGATCATTAGCTTCCCTTATAAAGGCAGGTATTTTTCTTAAACCAATTTCTTTACAAGCTCTTAGTCGTCTTTCTCCAGAAATAAGCTGATAATTATTAGTTCCAATTTTTCTAACTGTTATAGGCTGAATTATTCCAATATTTTTAATGGAAACACTTAGCTCTTTTAAGGAATTATTACTAAAATTCGATCTAGGTTGAAATGGGTTAACAGAAATTTCATTTACTTGAACTTCATTAATGTTGGAGGTATTAGTATCTATTTTTTCTGAACTCAACATTGCAGATAAGCCTCTGCCTAATACTTGTTTTTTATTAGCCATTTTTAGTTAATTTTTAGAAATTAATTCTCTTGCTAGACTCAAATAATTTTCTGCCCCCTTACTTCCAACATCATAATTGATTATGCTTTCTCCATAGCTAGGAGCCTCTCCAAGTTTAACATTTCGCTGGATGATTGTTTTAAAGACCATTTCCCCAAAATGGTTATTAACCTCTGATACAATTTGATTAGCAAGCTTTAGTCTTGAGTCATACATTGTTAACAACATTCCTTCTATCTCAAGACCTGAATTGTGTATTTTCTGAATATTCTTTATTGTATTTAGCAATTTCACTAATCCTTCTAATGCTAGATACTCGCACTGAATTGGAATTAAAACAGAATTAGAAGCGGTTAATGCATTTAATGTGATTAACCCTAGCGAAGGAGCACAATCAATAATTATATAATCATAATGTACTTCACATTCTTGGATAGCTTTTTTTAACATATACTCCCTATCTGGTGTATCTACTAATTCTATCTCAATAGCCACTAAGTCTATGTGTGATGGTATAATGTCTAGGTTTGGAACATCTGTTTTTAAAACACAATCACTTATTTTTTTCGTGTGCTCAAGTACCTGGTAGGTGCCATTTTCAACTGTTTCAGTATCTATACCAAGAGATGATGTTGCGTTAGCCTGGGGGTCAGCATCTATAAGCAACACTTTTTTTTCTAAAACTCCTAATGAAGCAGCTAAGTTAACGGATGTAGTGGTTTTCCCAACACCGCCTTTTTGATTAGAAATTGCAATAATTTTAGTCATTTATAATGGTATATATGAAAAAATAAAAATACAACTAATTAGGTATATTTAAAATTTAACTTGTTAACATTATATCAGGGAGAAATCAAGATGAATAATGAGTAAATACTATTTATTCATCAATATAGAAAGTATAGTTTTAGCTGTTTCGCTAATTTTTGTGCCAGGTCCAAAAATTGCTGAAACTCCTTGATCTTTCAAAAAGCTATAGTCTTGTTTTGGAACTACTCCACCAAGGATGACCATTATATCCTCTCTTTTGTATTTTTTAAGTTCTTCAATAACCTCTGGAACTAATGTTTTATGTCCTCCAGCAAGAGATGAGATACCTAAAATATGAACATCATTTTCAATAGCTTGCTTTGCAGCTTCTTGTGGGGTTTGAAACAAAGGTCCTATATCCACATCGAAACCTAAATCTGCATAACTAGTTGCTATAACTTTTGCACCACGATCATGACCATCTTGTCCCATTTTAGCAATCAGGATTCTAGGTCTTCTTCCATCTAGGTTAGAAAACTCATTTGCTAAGTCAATAGCTTCTTGAAATGTACTGTCGTCTTTTATTTCTTTACTATACACGCCGGTAAATGTATTTATTTTAGCTTTATATCTTGAAAAAACTTTTTCTAAAGCAGTACTGATTTCGCCAATTGTAGCTCTGTTTTTAGCTGCCTCTACTGCCAAAGCTAATAAATTTTCATTACTACTGGCCCCTTTAGTTAAATTCTCTAAAGAGACTTGTACTTTTTTATTATCTCTATTTTCTTTAACATCTTTAAGTCTACTAAGCTGTAGATCTTTTACTTTTTTATTATTAATTTCTAAATATTGGATCTCTTCATCATAATCTACCTTAAAATCATTCACCCCGACAATTACTTCTCTTTTAGAATCAATTTTCGCTTGTTTTTTTGTAGCTGATTGTTCAATTCTCATTTTAGGAATACCTTTTTCAATGGCTTTAGTCATTCCTCCATAACTTTCAATCTCTTCAATATGTACCCATGCTTTTTTAACTAAACTATTAGTTAAATTTTCCAGGTAATAACTACCGCCCCAAGGGTCAACTGTTTTAGTAATTTTTGTTTCATGTTGAAGGTATAGCTGTGTGTTTCTTGCGATTCTAGCAGAAAACTCAGTAGGTAAAGCTATTGCTTCGTCTAATGAATTTGTATGTAAGCTCTGCGTTCCTCCAAATATCGCAGCACTTGCTTCAGTGCATGTTCTAGTTATATTATTAAAAGGATCTTGCTCTGTTAGACTCCATCCACTAGTTTGACAGTGAGCTCTAAGCATTAAAGACTTTTTTAGTTTGGGGTTAAATTTTTTAATTAATTTACTCCACAGCAACCTTCCAGCTCTTAGTTTAGCAATTTCCATAAAATGATTCATTCCTATGCCCCAGAAAAAAGATAGTCTTGGAGCAAAATCATCAATGCTTAATCCAGCTTCAATACCATTTTTAACATACTCTATTCCGTTACAAAGAGTGTACGCTAGTTCAATGTCATTTGTAGCTCCTGCTTCTTGCATATGGTATCCTGAGATACTGATACTATTAAATTTTGGCATTTTTTCAGATGTGAATTTAAAAATATCTGAAATTATTCTCAAGGATTCTTTTGGAGGGTATATATAGGTATTTCTTACCATATACTCTTTTAGGATATCATTTTGAATAGTTCCTTTTAAATCAGTAATATTTACTCCTTGTTCTTGAGCAGCAACTATATAAAATGCCATTATCGGTAATACAGCTCCGTTCATTGTCATTGATACACTCATTTTGTCTAGAGGTATCTCATTGAAGAGAATTTTCATATCCTCTACAGAATCAATTGCAACTCCAGCCTTACCAACATCACCAGAAACTCTTTCATGGTCAGAATCATAACCTCTGTGAGTAGCTAAGTCAAAAGCGACAGATAATCCTTTTTGACCCGATTTCAAATTTTTTTGATAAAATGCGTTACTTTCCTCGGCAGTAGAGAACCCGGCGTACTGCCTAATAGTCCATGGCTTAGTTGTATACATACTAGAATATGGACCCCTTAAAAAAGGTTCAATCCCCGCCGCAAAGCCTATATGTTCTACTGGATCTAAATCAGTAATATTATAGCTTGATTTTAGTAAAATACCCTCAGACGTCTCAAATTTATCTAATTTTTCATTTAAACTAGTTAACTGTTCGAGCTCAATATTTTTAAATCTATCTCTACTCATTTTCTAATCGTTTTTTTTCAGTGTCCCTAGCTAATCTTTTTTTTATTAATGGCTCTATTAATGTTTTTTCAGATTTTCTAGTAGGGAAGGGGTTAACTTCTAATTGCCCTTTCATTTTCTCATGCTTGTTTATGTAAAGATTAGACCCAACTAAAATTTCTGATTTAGAATCAAATTTATCTTGCTCTTTTTGTGCACTTTCTTTAATTTTTCTTTGAAGAGTTCCATTTTTTAATAGATTTAAAAAGCTCGATTTAGAATCTAATTCTTTAAATAACTCAAATGATTTTTTTGTTAATTCATCTATTAAATAACTAATGTAATATGATCCAGAAATTGGATTTTTAACTTTATCTATTAGACACTCATGCTTAAGTATTAGCAATTGATTTCTAGAAATTCTACTAGAAAATTCGTTTTCATTTTTATAAATAGAATCGTAATTAAAATTTTTGATGGAATTTGCACCTCCTAAAATAGCAGCCATACATTCAGAAGTAGATCGTACTATATTATTATTGTAATCGTAAATTGTTTTATTTCTAGAAGATGGAGTTGCTATAATATGTACATCATTAATTGGATACTGGTAAGATTTACTTATCGTTTTCCATAAAATCCTATAAGCTTGAATTTTTGCTATCTCAAAAAAATAATTTGATCCTATAGCAATCTGAAAGTTAAGTTGATTAATAATATTACCTCCAAAAAGTTTAATATATTCATTTGCTTGGCACATTGAATAGGCAAGCTCTTGAACAATATTAGCTCCTGAGTTTTGATAGTTAGAAGATTTTAGTTGAACAACAGATTTAAAATGAGTTAATTTTTTAATTATATTTTTAAACTCTTTTGTGCCCTTACTATAATTAGATTTCCAATTCCCGGTAGATAGATAATTACCCAATAAATCGTAGTCTAGATGAAATAGAGTTTTATTTTCTTTTGCATAACTGTTTAAACTTTCGAATAAATCATCCTTATACTCATCTATTTTAAAATAGATATTTATATATGTTAAGTCTATCTCCTCAAATAGTAATTCAAGATTGATAGAGTCTTTATTAATGTGAATAGTTAAGTCATAAACCTCTTGATTTATTAGTTTTTTGATTTCTTTGTTTGAAACGGACTCGTGTTTTAGATAGATATTTTGACAGATATTCCAGTACTCAGGAATGTAGACATTGTTAAGTGATTTATATTTGTCTGTAAAAAAAGGTTTAATATTAATACCTTCATTAGAAACCCAATTGACCTCTTTGTTATAATCCTTGCCGTCTAAATCAAATTGAATTTGCTGCTTCCAGTTTTTTTCTGAAACTAATTCAAATTCTTTAAACATATTAGCAGTCATTTTTATTTTTTTACATTACTACTGTCAAACTCAATAATAAAAATATCTTCGTTATCTCTTTTCATAAATAATTCCTCCCTAGCATATTTTTCTAAACCACTGTCAGATTGAATTTTAGATAATTCTTTATTGTCTTTTTTTATCTCATTTTTAAAATACTGTGTTTCTTTTTTCAGATCGTTGATTTGCTCATTTAGTTCAAGATGAACAAGTGTTGAATTACTATCAAAAAACACCATCCAAACAATAAAAAACAATAAAATTATCACATAAGTGTTTTTTAAATAAGATGGGATTTTAAGCTTCATCAGATAATTTTTTTTTTATAAAATTAATAATTGTTTTATCACAAGCACTATCTATTTCATTATTATCTAAAACTATATCACAATATTTTTTCACTGGACTAATATGTAATTTGTGCATAGGATGAAGTAACTCCCTAAATAACTTAACTGTATTTTCTTTGTTTCTTCCTCTTTCAATTAAATCTCTATCTACTCTTCTGTTTTCACGAGTTTTTTTATCGGCGTCAATATATATTTTATGATTTAAAATATTTCGTACATTTTCGTCACTTAAAATTAATATACCTTCAATGATTAAGATTTTTTTTGGTCTTATCACTGTTGTGCTAGTTGTCCTTAAATGATTGCTGAAAGAATAATTTGGTCTATTAATTTCCTTTCCGCTTTTTAGTAATTGTAGATGTTTATAAAATAAATCAAAATCTAAGGCATCTGGAATATCATAGTTTAATTTATCCCTTTGTTCAAAAGTAAGATCTGAGTTGTCCTTATAGTAAGAATCCTGGGAAAGGTAACAAATGTCTTTCTCAGGGATTGAGTCAATTATTTTCTTTACTATTGTGGACTTTCCACAGCCTGTTCCACCAGTTATTCCTATTAAATACATTTATTAAAATTTTCAAACAAAGTTAAGGCTAATTTGGTAAAATTTTAATAATTCCAAGATTTTCAACTCCTACATAAATATAACCTTCTGGACTAATTTCCAAAGATCTTACCCTTCCAATTCCTTCATATAATTTTTCTTCTTTGGTTATCGTATTTCCTTTAACAATACACATGTGTAAATATTCAAATTTCAAAGAGCCTATTAAAATATTATTTTTCCAATCCGGATACTTATCGCTATCAACAAAGATCATCCCACTTGGAGCTATCGAAGGAACCCAATAATGTATAGGATCCTCACTTCCTTTTATACTAGTCTTGTCCGTAAACTTAGTACCTATATAATTTACTCCATAACTGGCTAAGGGCCAACCATAATTTTTACCTGATTTTATAATATTTATTTCATCTCCTCCTTTTGGTCCGTGTTCATGAATCCATATGTCATTAGTCAAAGGATTAATAGCCATTCCTTGTGGATTTCTATGCCCATAAGAAAATATTGCTTTTTTTGAGTACCTATCCATTACAAATGGATTATCGATTGGAATTGACCCATCATCTTGTAGCTTATAAATTTTTCCTCCATCTCTTTTAATATTTTGAGGATTTACATTCCTATTTCCTCTATCTCCAATCGAGAAGTAAAGATTATTATCATTATCAAAAATTATTCTACTACCAAAGTGTTGTCCTTTTCTACTATTAGGAGTAGCACTATACAGAAGTTCTTTATTTGTAATTTTAGTTCCAATGATTTTGAACCTCATTAATGAGGTGTTAGCTCCATTTTTATCATCATTTGAAGAAGCGTAAGTGATATAGATCCATCCGTTATCTTTATACTCCGGGTGAAGTTCAATGTCTAGTAATCCACCTTGACCTATATCAACAATTTCTGGTAATCCATTTATAATAGTTTTAACTCCATTTTCAAAATGAATTAATTTTCCTTCTTTTTCAGTAATTAACATTGATTTTTCACTTAAAAAGACAAATGACCAAGGGTTGTTTAAGTCAGAAACAACTAATTCATAATTTTTTTCAAGATTTAATCCATTAGAGAATGTATGTAAAGTAAGAAGGAATATTATTATAGTAGACAGTATTTTTTTCACTTTTTTTTTTGCTTTAAATTACAAAAAAATCAGAGAGATATTAAAAGAAAATTATATATTTGGCTTCTATAATTTTTCGGGGTGTAGCGTAGCCCGGTTATCGCGCCGCGTTTGGGACGCGGAGGTCGCAGGTTCGAATCCTGCCACCCCGACTAAATTATAAAATAATTCATATTTAACTTTTTTACTATGAAATCTAAACCTCAAAAAATAAAATGTTTGATTATAGGTTCTGGTCCTGCTGGATATACTGCTGCTATTTATGCTGCTAGAGCAAATATGAGCCCAGTTTTATACCAAGGTATTCAACCTGGTGGTCAGCTGACTACCACAAATGATGTTGAAAATTTTCCAGGTTACCCTGATGGAATCACTGGTCCAGAAATGATGATTCAATTACAGAAACAAGCTGAAAGATTTGGTACAGATGTTAGAAATGGTTGGGTTACAAAAGTTGAGTTTGAAGATAGTTTAAAAGTATGGGTTAATGATAATGAAGAGATTCACTGTGAAACTATAGTTATTTCAACTGGTGCATCTGCAAAGTATTTAGGCTTAGAATCTGAACAAAAATATTTGAAATTAGGTGGTGGTGTTTCTGCGTGTGCTGTATGTGATGGCTTTTTTTATAAAAATCAAGATGTAGTTATCGTTGGTGCTGGCGATTCTGCTTGTGAAGAGGCACATTATTTATCTAAGTTATGTAATAAAGTAACTATGCTGGTTAGAAAAGATGAATTCAGAGCTTCACAAATCATGCAAGAGAGAGTTAAAAAAACTGATAATATTGATATTCTTTTTAATACAGAAACCGTAGAAGTCTTAGGCGATAATCAAGTTGTTCACTCTGTTTTAGTTAGGAATAATAAATCAATGGAGGAGTCTACAATTCCTGTTACTGGATTTTTTGTAGCTATTGGACATAAGCCGAACACAGATATATTTAAGCCATACTTAAATATGGACGAAACTGGTTATATAGTAAATGAACCTGGTACTAGTAAAACAAATGTCCAAGGAGTATTTGTTTCTGGAGATGCTGCTGATCATGTATATAGACAGGCAATTACTGCTGCTGGAACAGGCTGTATGGCTGCGTTAGATGCAGAAAAATATTTATCATCATTATAATTCAGTATGAATTCTATTAAGTATAATTTTTATTTATTTTTTCAGCTTCCTTCTGCATTTTTTTGTGGGGTAAGACTTAAGTATTTAGGTTCTTCAAAAGCTATAGTATCTATTAAACATTCTTGGTTTAATAAAAACCCATATAAATCTATTTTTTGGGCTGCCCAAGGCATGGCTGCTGAATTAACAACTGGTTCATTATTGAAAAATAATATTAATCAAAGTGGTCTCAACGTTTCTATGCTAGTAATAAAGAATAAATCTTTTTTTTATAAAAAAGCTACTGGAAAAATAATTTTTGAGTGTAACCAAGGCAAAGAATTACAAGACTTGTTTAAATCCTTAAATAAAGATAATGATAAGGGGGTTATTGAATTAAAATCTGTTGGATTTGATTCTAATCATGTTAAAGTTTCTGAGTTTAGTTTTACTTGGTCTTTGAAAGTTAGAGCTTAGCTGTTAAAATTCTTAAATATAAACTGTCCCCTTAGTACTTCTTTTTTAGTATTTATTAAATCATCAATTTTATTAACCTCTAAAAGTATTTTTTTAGCTTGTTTTATAATAGAACTTCCGATTTTAGTTAATTCAATTGGTTTTTTTGATCTATCAAAAATTATAATTTTCAATTCCTCTTCTAATTTTTTAATTTGCATACTTAATGTTGGTTGTGATATCCCACATAGATTTGCTGCTTTTGTGAAGTTTCTAGTTTCCTCTAACGCTATTATATAATTTAATTGGATAATTGTCATTTAATCACTGTTACATTATTAATGAAAATATTACTCACAGGCCAATCTAAATCATCTGTTTCAACTGACGCTATTTCATCTACTACATCCATCCCTTTAGTAACCTGGCCGAAAATTGTATAATCACCATCCAAAAAGTGAGCTCCTGTTTCACTTTGAACTATAAAAAACTCATATGGTGAAGCTAGTTTATGAGGATTTTTTATAATACTACTTGGCATACTAACCATTCCCCTAGAGTGTTTAAAACCATGATTATTGTCTACAGGAAGTAAGTATTTTCCGATTTTTTTTCTTTTTTTAGCTATTTTTCTATTATCACTATTTCCTCCTTGAATAATAAAATTATTTATAACTCTATAAAACTGGGTGCTTTTAAAATAATTTTGTTTGGTTAAATATAAAAAATTTGATCTATGAAATTTTGTTTCATTAAACAAAGTTATTTCAATTTTGCCTTTATCGGTATCTAGCTCAACAATGTTTTCTTTATGAATTTTATCGTACTCTAAAAAAAAATCCATTGAATTTTTTTCTGTTAATTTAAATTTAGGTTTTACATTTTTAATTTCTTTTTTTTCTTTGTCAATTTTTATAATAATATTCTTTTGTGAAATAGTGTCTATATTTACCTCATCTTTTTTATTACAGCTATATATTAATATAATAATTATTATTGTGTAAATTAATTTCATTTAATATGAATTATGCAGAGTTTAAACTAATAATACCAAAGTTAAAGTTAACTAATTTAAATTCAAAAGTATCTCAACTTAAACTCGCGCCGAGTTTCAGGAAGGACTACATAAAGCTAAATAAAAATCTCAATTTAAATTCAAAGAAGGCTGCTGTTATAGCTTTGCTGTATCCTGACGATAATAAGTTAATGAGGTTGGTATTAATTTTAAGAAACACCTATAAAGGTGTGCATTCTAATCAGATAGGTTTTCCTGGGGGTAGAGTAGAAGTTGGTGATAAAACTATGTTTGATACAGCAGCCAGAGAAACTTTTGAAGAAATAGGAATTAGACTTTTTAAAAAATCAATTATCAAAGAATTACATCCCCTTTATATTCCTCCTAGTAATTTTAGTGTATCTCCATTTTTAGTTTCCGTTGATTTTACCCCTGATTTTATAAAAGATGATATAGAGGTGAAAGAAGTATTTTCTATCGATCTAGACTCTTTAATTACATCTAAAATCAATGAATTATCTGTTAAATTTCCTGCTAATTTGAATGATTCAACTAAAACTAATAATAAATTAGTGCCATCTTTTTTATTAGGTGGTCATAATGTATGGGGAGCTACTGCTATGATGCTTTCCGAAATTAGAGATTTATTTAAAAATGTCATCTAACTTTCGTTAACTTAGCTCGTTTTAAATTTAATGAATAAATAAATGGGTCTTTTTAAAAGAAATCCTTTTGGTCATATTTTATACGTAAAGAAATGGTTAATCCGTATTTTTGGTACTTTATCACACAGAAGGTTTAGAGGTTTTAATGAGTTAAAGATTGAAGGTTCTGAAATCATAAAAAACTTACCCGATAAAAATGTTTTATTTATCTCTAATCATCAAACCTATTTTGCAGATGTAGTTTCTATGTTCCATGTGTTTAATGCTAGTTTAAAAGGTAGGGTAGACTCTATTAAAAATGTTGGTTATATATGGAACCCTAAACTTAATATATATTTCATAGCCGCCAAAGAAACTATGACAGCAGGCATTCTACCTAAAATTTTAGCTTATGCAGGTTCTATTAGTATTGAAAGGACTTGGAGAAGCAAAGGCGAAGATGTTAAAAGACAAGTTAAAATGAGTGATATTTCTAAAATAGGTACTGCCTTAAATGATGGATGGGTAATAACTTTCCCTCAAGGAACTACTACTCCATTTAAACCAATCAGAAAAGGAACGGCTTTTATTATTAAAAAATACAAGCCTATTGTTATACCAATTGTAATAGATGGCTTTAGAAGATCTTTTGACAAGAAGGGGTTAAGGATAAAGAAGAAAAACATTCTTCAGTCCATGGAAATTAAAGAGCCACTAGATATAGATTATGAGAATGATTCTACTGAAGACATTGTTAAAAAAATTGAATTTGCTATAGAACAACATCCATCATTTTTAAAAGTTATTTCAGAAAAAGAAATAAATAATATTAATGAATTAGATAAAAAGAGACGTTGGTAATTATTTTTTAGGTGGCATAGGTCCCCTTAAATGTATTATCAAAGCATTTAGAAAATTTCGCAGCATTTGATCCCCACATTCCATATATTTAGGATGATTCTCATTTCTAAAAAATGCATTTAATTCACTTTTAGATACTTTAAAATCTACAAGTGTAAATATTTTTATAATATCATCATCTCTTAATTTATGAGCTACTCTTAATTTTTTAAAGACATCATTATTTGTTAATCCCATATCTTATTTTATTATACCTGCACAACTAATTCTCGAACCTGCAGCTCCACTTGGTTGAGAAATCATATCATCTTCTCCCTGATGTATAATTACCGCTTTACCCAGAATGTTGCTTTTTTCGTCATCACAACCAATGCACCATTTATCTGTTTTGAAAGAAACAGTTGCATTTCCATTTTCATCCGCTAAAAAATTACCTATATCTCCTTTGTGATAACCTTCTAGATCACCCCATTTACCATGTTTTTCAGAAGTTGGGTTCCAATGCCCTCCAGCTGACTTCCCATCATCAGAAGAGCAGTCACTTTTCATATGTATATGTATTGCATGAGTTCCTGGCGTAAGTCCTGAGATTGTTGAGGTCATTGTAGTAATATTATTTACCTCACTAAAATTAACTTCACCAGTAACCCCACTACTATTTTTTTGATCTAATTTTATAGTTAATTCATTGGATGAATTTGTAGTAACATCTTTTTTTACTGGAGATATACAACTATAAACAACAGCTATAACACCAATTATAAAAGGAACGACTACTTTGTCTGAGTATTTTTTATTTTTCATTTTTATTAAAATTGTTTTATTTCTTTAAATTCAGAATACTCTAATTTATGGATTTGATTTTTATAGTCTTCCCATTTATCTCTAAAAAAAGCATTAATTTCTTTAACAGCATCTGTTAGTGAATTCTCTGCATGATTAAATAAATTATTTTCAGTTATTGTATTTCCGTTAGGTCTTGAACTAATATAAGAATACGCTTTGTAAACATTTTGTTGAACATTACTTTCTTTATTTCTAGTAATTCCTTGTCTTTTATCAATATTGCCTAAAAAGAGTCCAACTAAACTATCTATATGAATAACCAATTCAGAAGATAAAGTTATTTGATCTTTAAATCTTTCTTTGTTTAACTTGCTCAATTTAGATTTAAGGCTATTAGCAGTATTTTTACTTTCAATTAATTGTCTAACTATATCTGCTGATTTTTGTAGCATCAGGTCAAGGTCTTTTAAAGAATTATATTGTTGATCAATATTAGTATTAATATTTACTCTAGGATCATTTATAACATTAATATTAGAGTAGGATTTTTCATTATTATAAATAAGTTCAACTTTATAACTACCAGCTTTAACAGTTACCCCACTAGATTCAAATTTAGTTTTTCTAATTGTTCTGGAGGGTCGATCTTTTCCTTTTTCATCCATTCTCCAGTTCCATTTATAAAATCCACTTTCTTTAGGACTTTTTTTCTTCAATGTTCTAATTAGTTTATCTCCATCATAAATATTTAAATATAAACTGTCTTTAAATTCCTTATTCAAAGTATCATTACTTTTCTCGGCATTAAAATAATAGGAAATTAATGCTCCAGATTTTCTGTTTTCACCATTATACATAGCATCTCCACCAAACCTTGTTCCCGTTGGTTGTTGATAAGAGGCTAACACTGCTGTAGAAGGGTCAAATAATTCAATCTTACTTTCTAATAATGAACTGTTTTGGGCTAATTCTCTTAAAGGATTTATATTATCAATCACCCATGCCGATCTACCAAAAGTTCCAATTACTAAATCATTTTCTCTTTCTTGAATTACCAAATCTTTTACAGGAACTGTTGGAAAGCCTTTAGTCCATTTCATCCAGCTATCTGCATTGTCAATAGATAAATATAAACCATCATCAGTACCTAGAAATAATAGGTTTGGTGATTTTTTGTCTTGTATGATTGATAGTGCATAGCTTTCTACATCATCTACATCTACAATTCTTGACCATTTCTTACCATAGTTTAAAGTTCTATATACGTAGGGCTCATAATTAAATCTTCTATAATCATTCGCAACTAAAATAGCTTCTCCTTTATTTATTTTAGAAGCTTTAATTTGAGGAATCCAACTACCTTTTGGTAGTCCTTTAATATTTTCACTAACATCAATCCATGTTTTACCAGCGTCTAAAGTGTAGTGAACCTTACCGTCATCAGTTCCAACCCACAGCATATTTTCTTCTACCTCGGAAGGTTCAATAACTAAGATTGTACAATGGTTTTCTGCTCCTGTAGCATCCATGGTTAAACCACCACTTTCAGCTTGCTTTAATTTTTCTGGGTCATTTGTTGTAAGGTCACTTGATATAATTTTCCATGTTAAGCCTTTATCATTGGACTTATGAACAAATTGACTTCCGAAATATATTGTACTATTATTAAATGGATCTATGTTTATTGCTGAATTCCAATTAAACCTTAAATCTGTAACTCCATCAGGATGCGTAGGTTGAACACTATAATTATTACCTGTTTTCCAATCATATCTACTCACATAACCTTGTTGGCTCATAGTCCATCCATACCTAGAGTCGTCTTTATCTGGAACTACATCAAAACCATCTCCAAATGAGATCTCTTGCCAATAAGAATTTCTTATACCTTGATCTTTCCAAACATATGCTGGGCCTCTCCATGATCCATTATCTTGCATTCCTCCATACACATTATAAGGATACTCGTTATCAACGTTAATATGATAAAATTGCGCTACAGGTAAGTTTTCAACAAACCTCCATGATTTACCACCATCCTTAGTTATATTTAGACCTCCATCGTTACCGTCAATCATAAACTTTCCATTCTCAGGATGAATCCACCAAGCGTGATGATCTGGGTGAACTCCATTTGAAACTCTATATGCAGGCATTAATTGTTTAAAATTTTTCCCACCATCTTCACTAACATTTACGTAGGTAAAAATTGAATATACTCTATTTTCATTTTGTGGATCAACATAAATCTCTGAGTAATAAAAAGGCCTTCCACCAATATCACTTTTGTCATTTATTTTCTTCCAGTTTTCTCCTCCATCTTTACTCTTATAAAGTGCATTTTTTTTAGATTCTATTAACGCGTAAATAATATTAGGACTACTGGGAGCTATAGCAATTCCAATCCTTCCTAAATCTCCTTTGGGCAAGCCCTCTTTAGTAGAAAGTTTCTTCCAATTTTCTCCACCATCGTAAGTAATATGTAAACCTGACCCCTTACCACCGGAATTAAAATACCACGGTTCTCTTTTGTGTTCCCACATTGCAGCTATTAGTTTATTTGGATTTTCAGGATCCATTACAAGGTCTGCTGCTCCAGATTTATTATTTGTAAATAGTATTTTTTTCCAATTATCTCCTCCATCAATAGATTTGTATACTCCTCTTTCTTTGTGTTCTCCCCATGGAGATCCAATTGCACCAACATAAATTACATCTGAATTTGTGGGATCAATTATAATTCTATGAATATGCCTTGTTTCTTTTAATCCTTTTTCAATCCAAGTTTTTCCACCGTTAATTGATTTGTAAATTCCAAATCCTCCGTTTAAACTATTTCTAGGATTTCCTTCTCCTGTTCCAACCCAAATAACACTAGGGTTAGATTGTTGAACCTTTACTGCTCCAATAGAAGCTGTTAACTCGTTATCAAAGATGGGAGCCCATTTTATTCCACCTGATTCAGATTTCCATAATCCTCCTGATGCTGTTCCAGCATATATAATGTCAGTATTATTAAGTACTACATCAATTGATGTAACTCTACCAGACATTCCAGCCGGTCCTATATTTCTTGGGCTAATATCTTTTAATAATTCAACAGAAAAGTCTTGAGAAAAAATAAAAGAAGTAAATAATAAGAACAAAAATAACTTAGGGAACTGATATTTCATGATGCCGATTTAGGATTAAATAATATTTTCTATAAATATATTATTTAGAATTAACTAATGCTAATTTATCATTATTAGGATTGATCGACATTCTAGATATGTTTGTAATCCCAAAATCTTCTAGCGAGCATAGCAAAACCCATTTACTGTCAGTCGTTGGGTTAACTATATATAACTTATTTCCTTTTGAGGTTAAGATTGTACCATTTTTAAGTAGACAAATATCCTCGTTATTTTCTAGAGTATTAGTTATGATTTCTGTTTTATAATTTGACAGGTTTACATAGTTTATAGTCCATACAGAATCCTTTTTTGAAATATAGCTGAACTTTTCTTCTCCAAATTTATTATTTGGAATTGGGTGAATTGATCTACCAGTATTGCTATCTATAAAAACATGTTCTCTTGTTTTTAAATTTGAACTATATAACACTAACTCGTTATTTTCAAGTACTGATGAAACAATTAGGTCTTTTGTCTCTTTTGAATGATTATAATACCCAACAACTTTATCCTTAAAAGGGATTTTAAAAGTATTTTTTTTTATATCATAAATACGTAAATATTGAACTCCATTTTTATCTAAACTTACTGCAGTAACTTTATTTTTTTTATATTGAATAGGGGAGTACTCACTTCCAAATGTTGATGTTATGAACTTAAGTTTGTTGTCGTTATTCTTTATGTTGTATTCAACTATATCATTTTGTTTATCTCTTTCACTAGAAAAAAGTAGCTTGTTGTTATTTGTAAAACTAGGTTGATTGTGATATCCAATTGAACTTGAAATTATTTTTGAATTTAAAACTTGAACTTTATTGCTAGTTACCGCAATCTCTAACAAATGAATTTCCGAATCTGTTTGAGAAAATGATATAATTGAAACTAATATTAAACAATAACTTAATAATCTCATTTAAAGAAAATATTTATTTTCATTACTAAATTTGTCAGAAACATAATTTCTTAGCTTTATAACATTTACTCCTTTGTTAAAACTCACCTTTTTGTTTAATATTTTATGCATCTGATTCATTTTGTAGCCACTAGAAATAAGATTTATAGCCTCTTTCCCGTTTTTTAAAATAATATCATTTGCATTATATAAATAAATTTCACTTAGTGCTTTCTTAGTCTCTAAATTACTGCTTTTATTAGTTATATTTTTTTCTGTTCTTAAAATAGTTGATTCAGCCATATATACTTCTATTAATATATTAGACAGGCATAGTAAAAGTTGTTGATTTTTTTCTAAATCTATTTTATCTTTTAAAGAACTACCAAGTATCATTAAGAAAACAGATTTTAAATTGTCAATATTCTTTTTTTCAATACTTAACGGGCCAGAGTATTTTTTTTTATTTAAAAAGGATAAACCAAAAAAATCATATTTTAGTTTCTCCATTGAACTTTTTAGATCAATTTCTTTTTTAAACGCTTTTTTAAGAAGCATCCCAACTGAAACCATTCGATTTATTTCATTTGTTCCTTCGTATATTCTAGCTATTCTTGCATCTCTCCATGTTGATTCCATTGGAGTATCCTCAGAAAATCCCATTCCACCAAATATTTGAAGACCTTCATCCGCAGTATTTTGAACATCTTCAGAAACAGCTACTTTTAAAATAGAACACTCAATTGCGAAATCTTCTACTCCTTCAAGTTCTGCCTCTTGGTGAGATTTACCTCTGCTTATTAAGTTAGATATGTTATCTTCTATATTTTTTGCAGCTCTATAACAAGCAGATTCACCCGCATAAGTATTTGCAGCCATTTCAGCAATTTTATATTTTATTGCTCCAAATTCAGAAATACTTTTTTTAAATTGTTTTCGGTTATTTGCATATTCTACTGCAAAAGTTATTACCCTTTTTTGAGCATCTATTCCAGCTGCACCTAACTTAATTCTACCAACATTTAGAGAATTCATTGCGATTTTGAATCCTTCACCACGTTTTGCAAGCATATTTTCTTTTAAAACTACAGTGTCATTAAAAAATACTTGTCTAGTAGATGAGGCTCTTATTCCAAGCTTTTGCTCTTCTTCTCCCATAGTTATTCCATTTTCACTGTTGTTCTCAACAATAAAAGCAGTTATATTTTTATCATTTTCAATCCTTGCAAAAACTATAAATAGGCTACAGAAGCCTGCATTAGAAATCCACATTTTTTGTCCATTAATCTTGTAAGAATTTCCATCTTTAGATAGTGTAGCACTGGTTTTACCAGAGTTAGCATCACTTCCTGCACCTGGTTCAGTTAGACAATATGATCCAAACCATTCACCTGAAGCCAATTTTGGTACATATTTTAGTTTTTGATCTTCTGTTCCATATAAAGTTATAGGCATTGTTCCAATTCCAGTATGTGCACCAAATGCAGTGCTAAAAGATCCACTACCACTTGATATATAATCACACACAAGCATGGTTGAAACAAAACCTAATCCCATTCCACCATATTCTTCTGGAACAGCTATACCTAAAAACCCCATTTCACCAGCCTTCTTCATGACAGACTCTGTTAGCTGATAATCTTTTTTTTCAAATCTACTTCTAAACGGTATTACCTCACGTTCATTAAATTCTCTCACAGAATCACGCATCATTATGTGTTCTTCAGTAAAATCTTCTGGAGTAAAGACCATTGATGCATTCGTTTCTTTAATGATGAATTCACCACCTTTAATTATGTTGTTTTTTGACTTCATTTATTTAGTTTAAAAATTCGAATATACCTGCTGCACCTTGACCAGTACCTACACACATTGTTACCATACCATATTTATTTTTCATGTCTCTTTTACGCATTTCATCAAATAATTGGACAGATAATTTTGCGCCTGTACAACCTAAGGGATGACCAAGTGCTATCGCACCACCATTAACATTCACGATTTCTTGGTTTAAGTTTAATTCACGCATTACAGCTAAAGATTGGGATGCAAATGCTTCGTTTAGCTCAATTAACTCAATATCTTTCTGTTGTAATCCCGCTTGTTTTAAAACTTTTGGAATAGCGGCAACAGGTCCAATACCCATTATTCGTGGCTCGACTCCTGCAGCTGCATAATTAACCATTCTAGCTATAGGTTCTATATTTAACTCTTTTACCATCTTTTCACTCATAACCATTACAAAAGCAGCTCCATCACTCATTTGTGACGAATTACCAGCAGTTACACTTCCTCCAGCTGCAAATACTGCACGTAATTTGTTTAAGGCAGCGATACTAGTCCCTTTTCTAGGTCCTTGATCTTTAGTTACAGTATATTTCCTAGTGGACTTTTCACCATTTTGATCTAAATAGATTTCTTCTATATCTATTGGAGCTATTTGATCTTGAAAACGATTTTCTGCTTGCGCTTTTAACGCCTTCATATGAGAATTATAAGCAAACTCATCTTGATCCTCTCTAGATATATTAAACTGATTAGCAACAGCTTCTGCAGTGTTTCCCATTCCCCAATAATAATCTGCATGACCAGATTTAATAGTGTTATAATTCAATTCAGGTTTATAGCCTGTCATTGGAACTGAGCTCATACTTTCTGATCCACCAGCAATAATACACTCTGCCATGCCTGCTTGAATTTTTGCAGCAGCCATACCAATTGTTTCTAATCCTGAAGAGCAAAAACGATTCACAGTTACTCCAGGCACATCTACTGATTTTAATCCTATTAAAGATATAAATCGGGCCATATTTAAACCCTGTGATCCCTCAGGCATAGCATTTCCGACTATAACATCATCTATGCGTTTTACATCAAGATTTGGTAATTCTTTCATCATATGTTGAATGGTTTCTGCACCCAACTCATCTGCACGTTTAAATCGAAAAACTCCTTTAGGTGCTTTTCCAACTGCTGTTCTGTATGCTTTTACTATGTATGCTGTTTTCATAACTTTTAGTTTCTTAATGGTTTACCAGTTTTTAACATGTGTTCGATACGTTCTAGTGTTTTTCTCTCTGTACATAAAGATAAAAATGCTTCCCTTTCTATATCTAACAAGTATTGTTCTGAAACCATTGTTGGTTCAGATAAGTCTCCTCCAGCCATTACATAGGCTAACTTATTGGCTATTTTTTTATCGTGTTCTGAAATGTATTTCGAATCTTGCATAGAATCAGTCCCTACTAAGAACATTCCTAAAGCTTGTTTTCCTAATACTTTAACATCTTTTCGGCTAACAGGTTGAGTATAACCACTCTCAGCCATTAATTTCGCATGTGCTTTTGCAGTTGCTATTTGACGTTCTTTGTTTATAACAACAATATCTTTTCCTTTTTGGAGCAACCCTAAATCAAATGCTTCATAAGCTGAAGTAGAAACTTTAGCCATGCCAATGGTTAGAAAATTTTCCTGTAAAATATTCAACTCAACATCTCCTTTGTGAAATGAATCTGAAGCTCTTAATGCCATTTCTTTAGACCCCCCACCACCAGGGATTACTCCGACACCAAACTCAACTAATCCCATATAAGTTTCTGCTGCTGCAACAACCTTATCTGCGTGTAAAGAAATTTCACAACCACCACCTAAAGCCATTCCGTGAGGAGCAGCAATAGTAGGGATTGAAGAATAACGCATTCTCATCATAGAATCTTGAAAATATTTTATAGCTGTATTTAGCTGATCATATTCTTGTTCTCCAGCCATTAAAAATATCATTCCAATATTTGCTCCAACAGAAAAATTCGGAGCTTGATTACCTACAACTAAACCTTGAAAATCTTTTTCTGCTATATCGATAGCCTTATTAAGGCCTATTAGAACATCTTCACCAATTGTATTCATTTTAGAACGAAACTCTAAATTTAAAATTCCATCACCAATATCTTGTAAAGAAACCCCAGAGTTTTTAAATACTTCAGTGTTTTTTCTAATATTATCTAATATTATAAACGAATCTTGTCCTGGCTTTTTAACTTGTGCTCTAGTAGGGATATCATAATAATAAGAGCTTCCATCTTTTATCGTATAAAAAGAGTTTTCTCCTTTTTTTAACATTTCTACCACCCATGCTGCTGGTTCTTTTCCTTCTGATTTCATTAGCTCTACTCCAACTTCTACACCAATTTCATCCCAAATTTGAAAAGGTCCATGCTCCCAACCAAATCCAGCCCTTAAACCATCATCAATTCTATATAACTCATCTGAAATTTCTGGAATTCTATTTTGTACGTATGCAAATAAAGCAGCGAAACATTTTCTATAAAACTCACTAGCTTTATCCTTACCTTGTATTAAGACTTTAAATCGATCACCAACATTATCTATAGTTTTTGTTAATTCTAAAGTAGGAAATGTTACACGTTTTTTAGTTCTGTACTCAAGAGTGTTTAAGTCTAAAGATAAAATCTCTTTTTTACCATCATTATTAATAATTCTTTTGTAAAAGCCTTGTTTTGTTTTACTACCTAACCATTTATTTTTAATCATTGTATTTACAAAATGAGGAATCTCAAATTGACTTCTCATCTCATCGTTAGGACAATTCTCTTTTACTCCGTTTGCTGTATGAACTAGTGTATCTAACCCAACCACATCAATTGTTCTAAAAGTTGCAGATTTCGGTCGACCAATAACAGGTCCAGACAACTTATCCACTTCTTCAATTGTTAATCCCATTTCTTTAACAATATGAAATAGATTCATTATACTAAAAATTCCAATTCTATTACCGATAAATGCAGGAGTATCTTTTGCTAATACCGATGTTTTACCTAAGAATTTGTCTCCGTACATCATTAAAAAATCCGTAACTGATTGATCACAGTTTGGTCCTGGTACAACTTCGAATAATTTTAAATATCTTGGAGGGTTAAAAAAGTGAGTTACAGCAAAGTGCTTTTGAAAGTCTTCACTTCTACCTTCATTCATGAATTTTATAGGTATTCCAGAAGTGTTTGATGTAATTAATGTACCTGGTGTTCTGTATTTTTCAATTTTTTCAAAAACAGTTTTTTTAATATCTAACCGTTCTACGACTACCTCCATAACCCAATCAACATCTTTAATTAAATGCAAATCATCCTCTAAATTTCCAGTTGTAATTCTATTTGAAAATTTTTGATTGTAAATAGGTGAAGGTTTTGACTTTAATGATGCTATTAATGCATCATTTACTAGCCGATTACGAACTACTTTATTTTCTAATGTTAATCCTTTTGCTTTTTCTTTATCGTTCAATTCTCTAGGAACTATGTCTAGTAAAAGAACTTCTACTCCAATATTTGCGAAATGACATGCTATACCACTTCCCATTATTCCAGATCCTATTACTGCAATTTTATTTATTTTTCTATTTTGCATTTTCTTTATTTTCTGTAAATATTAATTTATTTCCTATTAAGTTGTTGATTAACTCTGTAACCTCAAAGAAAGATTCAATTTTTTCTTTGTTAATATTATTTGATATAGCATTATTAAACATTAAAACTCTTTCTCTAGCTTTTTCTCTACTAATTATCCCAAATTTAGTCAGATGAACTAGAACTCCCCTTCCGTCATCTGGATTAGGTTTTCTTTTTATTAACCCTTCAAGCTCCATTGATGATAATATTCTCGACAAACTGTTAACACCAATCCCCATTTTTGGACCTAACGAGGTTGAAGGTGTGCCTTTTCCTGGATCAATACTCAGTAAGGTAAAACCAGTAGCCATTGTTGAGTCATAGTTAGTAGCATCTTCATTATACATTTTCTTTACAGCTAACCATGTGGTTCTCAGCACATAATCTATTGTTTTATCTTTCATTTTAAATTTTATTGTCTATATAAAATCAAATATAACAAAAACATACTATGCATGCATAGTAAATAGTAAATATTATGCATGCATAGTATTTTGCAGTGAGTTAAAGGACTAATTAATTAAGAATAAACTAGTTACTTAATTATTTTGAACACCTTATAACCAGTATTTGTAATTAGCTTTAATATATATAAACCAGAACTAAAATTACTAAAGTCAAATGTTTTGATATTTTCATCAGTTTTTATTAATTGTCCGGAAATAGTATATATTTCAACAGTATAGTCTATAAGCTCTGTATTTATATTTAGGATGTTACTTACTGGGTTAGGGTATAGGTGCGTTAATTTATTAACACTACCGTTTAAATTTAACTGATTAGAAATTCCATTAATTTCTAAATCATCAAAATAAAATCCATCTCTTCTACCAAACCCATTTGTAACTATTTTAAATCTAATTAAGATTGTTTCCTCTAAATAATCAGTAAGAGAAATTTTTTCTTGAACCCAATCATCTTGATTACCTGAGTAGAGTGGTTCATTGTATGCATTTTGATGATTTCCACCACCACTTTGAGTATATACCCCACATTGAGGTATCCAATAGTCACCATTGTCTGTTGAAACTTCCAACTGTACATAATCAAAATTACTTTGAATTTCCCATTTGGTATTGAATGTTATTTCAGCATAAGTATATCCACTTAAATCAATTTCTTCACTCAGAGTTATAGTAGAATTCTGATTATTATAGTAATTACTATCGGGTGAATCTGTGATGGATGTGCTAGCGCTAAAGTAGTCTTCATTTGTGAGAGCCCAATTGTTAGAGTTTGTAGACCAATTATTTGAAAAATCATTTTCCGAATCAGTATATATAGCAGAGTATTCTCCGAATATTTTTGTTACTAAATACTCCTTATCAAATGATCCATTATTCAAAACTAGTTTATAGGAAATATCATCACCAACATTAATATCACTGTTTAAAGTAATTAAAAATGAATCTTCAATTGTTTCACCAAGGTCTAACAGGTTATGATAATTAATAGCCTCAACTGAGGAGATATTTTCTGAAACTGGAACAAAACTTACACTAAAATCTCCAGACTCACTAATACCTAACCTTTGTAAATCATAAGTACTATTAAATGACAGCCCTTCAATTGTGTATAAAGTGGTTTCATTTAGTATTGCATAGTTATTGACTAATCTTGCAGCATTTAGATTTAAAAAAATCATTTCTTTACACAGATCTTCAATTGATGATGCGGCTGGCCAAAAAGAAGAACCTATTTCGGGGGTCATTGCAAATATTTTATCTCTAGTTTCCCCGCTTTCTGTTGTTAACATTCCGTACATAAAATCATCACTATCTCCAGCTGCGGGGTACAGTTCGGAACTAAGAATATTCTCATAACCATTTTCCTGAACTAGTAAACTAGATATATTTTCAAATACTTCATTGTCTTCAGTAAGCTGGTTATAATCATACCCAAAAGGATATAATAGTAAATTACTGTAAGAATGGTTATTTAGAGCTAGCTTAAAATCATTGCTTTCAACAAAATACCTGATTGCACTATTTTCAGATTCTGAAAAAGGTTCTGACCCTGCATAGGTGTCATTTCCGGTATTATTGGAAGTTCCAGCTGTATTCCATACTTCATTTCCATTATTATCTATGTACGAATAGTTTCTATTGTTATCTACCCCGTGGGTATTAAACCTGTTTTTTCGCCACATTCCACCTCCTTGTGGTTCATCAGTTTCGTTATAAATATAACCGTCTGGGTTAACACATGGGATGAAATATAATTCAGTATTATCAACTATATCTTTAATTTCTTGATCAGTCTCATAGTTTTCTAATAAGTACCACATATAAAATACAAGTTGCTGTAATGAGGCAGGTTCTCTAGCGTGATGAACAGCTGTATATAAAACTTCAGGTTCACTTTCATTAGTGTTTGGGTTATCTGAAATTTTCACCCATTGTAAAAATCTTTCTTCATAGGTTTGGTGGGGATGTGGTTCTGAACTTATACTTTCATCTTTCAAATCACTCCTTATTGATATTAAGTTTGGAAATAGCTGATTCATTTCATCTAGCTCATCTAGCATTTCTGAATAAGTATAAAAGCCGCCAAAGTCATTTCCATCTTTTATATTATAATTTTGAGGAGTTGTATATGAAAAGCTTTCTCCTGTATCGCAATTAAAATTTTTTGATTCACTAGCTGAGACATAATCTTTATGGTTTGGATTATTTCTATTTCTATAATAGGAAGAGACATCATTAATTACAATTGAATAATCAAAATTTAACTCATTTAATAAAACTATTTCGGATTCAGAAAAATCAGACTCGAAATACTCATTTTTTTTATGAATACCATGATCTATACTTATCCCAGAGTTAATAAGCATATTAAATTCTAGAGAATTATTATATTCTATTTTAACGCGATGATATAATTCTTTATTATTTGAGAATGAATTTGTGAAATATAAGCCGATTAATACAACTAAAATTTTTTTCATTTATGTGTGTTAAAAAATAAGTTTATGGTAAATATTACTCGTTATTGATTATCCAATTTTTAGCATTTGTAAATGCCTTAATCCATGGGGAAATTTCATCGCTCCTGCCATCTAAATAATTTGCCCAGTTCCATTGAAATATTGATCTCTCAATATGAGGCATTGTAACTAAATGTCTTCCAGATTTATCAGACAACATTGCTGTATTATAGTCAGATCCGTTTGGATTTGAAGGGTAGTTATTATAAGTGTATTTTGCTACTATATTATATTCTTCTTCTCTGTGGGGTAATTTGAATTTACCTTCTCCATGACTAATCCATACACCTAAATTAGCTCCTTCTAAGTTTGAAAGCATTATTGAATTATTTTTCTGAATACATACTGATGTAAATGCACTCTCATGTTTATTAGAATCATTAAAAGTCATTTTTCCATGATTCTTATGCTCAGGATTAATTAAATCTAATTCCATAAATAGCTGACAGCCGTTACATATCCCAACTGATAGTGTATCTTTTCTTTTTATGAAATTTTCTAAGGAAGATTTAGCTTTTTGATTGTATTTAAATGCTCCTGCCCATCCTTTTGCAGATCCAAGTACGTCAGAGTTAGAAAATCCACCTACAGCTCCTATAAATTGAATTTCTTCTAAGTTTTCTCTACCAGATATTAAATCTGTCATATGAATATCCTTTACATCAAAACCAGCCAAATACATTGCATTAGCCATTTCTCTCTCACTGTTACTTCCTTTTTCTCTAATTATAGCAGCTTTTGGTCTACTAATTGATTTGTCTATGTGAGGTATTTGACCATTAAAATTACTTGGAAAATTAAACTCTAATGGTTGTTTTTTATAATTTTCAAATCTTTCTTTAGCAAGATTGTTAGAGGTTTGTTTTTTGTCTAATAACAAAGAAGTATTGTACCAGTGATCTCTATATTCTTCAATATCTATATTAAAATCATCATTAAAATTTTTAATAATCAAATTATTAGATTTTGTAGTTTCTCCAATTTTGAAAAACTCTATATTCTCACTGTTAAATAAATTTTCTAAAGAACTATCTTTAGATTGAATAATCAAGCCTGAATTTTCTGAAAATAACAGTTTTATAGAGTCTTTTTCGTTCAACTCATCAAAGCTTAAATTAGCACCAATATTATTATCTGAAAAGCACATCTCACATAAGGTAGTTATTAAGCCTCCTGCTGAAATATCATGACCAGCAACAATTAAGTCTTTAGTTATCAAATTTTGAACTGCATTAAAGACTTTCAAAAGATAATTTGAGTCTTTAATTGTGGGAGTTTCACAACCAATTTTATTTAATGTTTGTGCGAATGAACTTCCTCCAAGTTTATAATCATCTTGAGAAAGATTTAAGTAATAAATATTTCCTTTATTTAGTTTAAATAGTGGCTCTACTACATTATTTATATTACTACATTCTGCTGCTGCTGAGATTATAACTGTACCAGGCGCTAGAACTTCTTTATCAGAATATTTCTGCTTCATAGATAAAGAATCCTTTCCTGTAGGTACATTAATTCCAAGTTCAATAGCAAATTTAGATATTGACTCTACTGCATCATAAAGCCTACTATCTTCTCCATTATTATTACAAGGCCACATCCAGTTTGCAGATAATGATATTCCTTTTATCCCTTTTGTAAGTGGAGCCCATATTATATTACTCAATGCTTCAGCTATACTATTTCTACTTCCAGCTACTGGGTCAATTAAGCCGGAAATAGGGGAGTGGCCAATTGATGTAGCAACCCCATTTGAGCTATTAAAGTCTAAAGCCATAACACCACAATTATTTAATGGTAGTTGTAAAGGACCTACACATTGTTGTTTAGCTACTTTTCCTCCAACACATCTATCAACTTTATTTGTTAGCCAATCTTTACATCCTACAGCCTCTAATTTAAACAGCTGTTTTAAGTAGTCATAAAAATCATTTTTATCATAACCTATGGAACTATAATTGATAATTTTTTTATTATCTATCATAACAGTTTCAGGAGAGCTGCCAAAAAAATTATCTAATGATAAGTCCAAAGGGGTATTTCCATTTGATTTTGACTTAATAGTAAATCTATTGTTGTTGGTTACTGTTCCTACTTCATAAATCGGGGCTCTTTCTCTTTTAGCAATCTTATTTAAAATGTCTACTTTTTTAGGGTTTATTATAAGACCCATTCTTTCTTGAGATTCGTTTCCTATAATTTCTTTAGATGAAAGTGTGGAATCTCCTATAGGAAGTTTGTCTAAATCTATTTCACCACCTGTTTCTTCTACTAGTTCAGAAAGACAGTTTAAGTGCCCTCCAGCCCCATGATCATGTATGGAAACGATAAAGTTTTCATCACTTTCAACCATACCTCTGATAGCATTAGCTACTCTTTTTTGCATCTCAGGGTTAGACCTTTGTACAGCATTTAATTCGATACCTTTTGAAAACTCACCCGTATCAGAAGATGAAACTGCAGCTCCACCCATTCCTATTCTATAATTATCACCACCTAAAACTATTATTTTATCTCCATTATTAGGAGTGTCTTTAATCGCTTGGTCTGTAACTCCATACCCAATCCCTCCTGCTTGCATTATAACCTTATCAAAACCAATAGTTTTATTATTCTCTTCGTGTTCAAAAGTTAGAACCGAACCAGTAATAAGTGGTTGACCAAATTTATTGCCAAAATCAGAGGCCCCATTTGATGCTTTTATTAAAATATCTAAAGGAGACTGGTATAGCCATTTTCTTTCTTTAATATTTTTTTCCCAGGATTTCCCATTTGAATTTCTTGGATAAGGAGTCATATATACCGCTGTGCCAGCTAGAGGAAGAGATCCTTTCCCACCAGCTAGTCTATCTCTAATTTCACCCCCAGACCCAGTTGCAGCGCCGTTAAATGGCTCAACCGTGGTTGGAAAATTATGCGTTTCTGCTTTCAATGAAATAACAGAGCTTACTTTTTTTAAACGATAATAATCAGCTATATCTGATCTAGCTGGGGCAAACTGAGTTATATTTGGTCCTTGAATAAAGGCAACATTGTCTTTATAAGCAGAGACAATAGAATTAGGATTTTTTTTAGATGTTTCCTTGATTAATTTAAATAAAGATGATTTTTTTTCTTCTCCATCTATAATAAATCTCCCATTAAATATTTTGTGTCTACAATGCTCTGAATTTACTTGAGAAAATCCAAAAACTTCAGAGTCAGTTAATTTCCTGCTAATCTTTTTAGAAATATCATTAAGATATTTAATTTCTTCTGAATTTAAAGAGAGACCTTCTTGTAAATTATATTTTTCAATATCATCTATCGTAAGAATTTCTTCTGGCTTTATATCTATTGTAAAAATTTGTTGATTTAAGCTTTTGTATTTTTCATTAACCATATAATCAAAATCAGTAAACTCTGTATCAATTTTATCAAATTCTTCAATTCTTAATAATGAATTGACACCCATATTTTGAGCTATCTCAACAGCATTTGTACTCCAAGGAGATATCATTTCAGCTCTAGGACCTAAATAAGTTGATTTCAATTCATTGGTTTGAATTAATGGTTTATCACCAAATACCCATGACAATTTATCAATATCTACATTTGATATTTTGTCTTCTGACTGTACAGCAAAAATTTTATTTCTAGAAATATCACCAAAAAAAAGAATCATAATTTAATAAATATTTAGAAGATAAAATTAACTTTTTTAAAGCTAATATTATATTAAATTATAAATGATAATTTATTAGTTATTCACTATGTTTTGAACAAAATAAATTTTTAATTAAATATTATTTTTTTAGTGAAATAGAAATTATTAATCTTAACTCTAATAAAGTAAACCCCTTTATTAAAATTAAGATTATCAAGCTTGTTTATTTTACCAGATTTAACACCTTTTTTTATTCTAACTCCTTGAATATCAAATATCTCGTAAGAGTAATTTAAATTACTCTTTATAAACAAAATATTGTCCTTGGTAGGATTTGGGAAGATTTTAAAATCAATAAAGGCATTCTCAGTAATATTTAGATTCTGATTATGAAAACCAAGATATTCAAACGAATTATTTGGATATTCGTACCATTCTTCAATATCAAAATTAACGGTTGGATTCAATATGTTATCAACTCTTACATAGGTGCTATTTGCATAATCATTTTCTCCATTAAAAAACCCAAAAACATCAATTAAAGTATTATTTTTAAATAAACCTACAGGATCATCACCATTAAAAGATAGTGCATCCGAGCTAGACAATTGGTTTGAGTTGACTGTTATTGCTTCGTCAGCATTCCCTCTAGAAATTACATATACATTTCCATCATCTATTTCTCCGGTTAATTGAAGCATTTCCCCCCAGCTACTTCCACTATTTATATTCCTAGCTAAGGAATAGTCATTTAAATTTATAGTAGCACCAGTGAAGTTTGCAATTTCTATTGCTTTATTATTAGAAGCCCCCTCTAAATACTCTGAAATAAATAACTCATTTGTTGATGTACTTTGTTCTAAAGTAGTTGTACATTCTTCTTGACTAGTTGTAGAACTATTTTCAGATTGATCAATTGCTGTTACGCTAAAACAGTAATATGTATCTGAAATTAGCCCTGAAATTGAATAATTATTATTTTGAGTGTTAGCATAGTAACTACCATCCTTATATATGTTGTATGACGCAACAGAAATATTGTCTGTTGAATTATCCCAGCTTATCTCTAATGTATTGTCAGTTATATCAAATATTTCAATATTTGTTGGAGTTGTTGGATTTTCAGTATCATTTGTAGAACTCCAGATTTGCTCAACATAATCTGGCTCATCAACAAAAGGGTTTCGATTTCCTTGGAATAAATATACTTGATTGTTTCTGTCGATTTCTTTTTGAGAAACTGGGTCATTTAAATGCCAGTTCATTAAAATATTTAAAAAAGTGTCTTCTAGCACAATATTTGTACTCCCATCAAACATGTTGTAATTAGCCCATGAAGAAATTGAATTTTCATATCTAGTTATGAAATAAAAGTGAATTCTAGCTATATCTCCTTTAAATTCATCAATTGGCTCAAAAACAATATCAGAATATCCACTAGAAAAACTTTCATTTAAGTTATTACCTAATTTTGAGCCATTTTGTGTTGGATTCGATATTCCATTTTGGCTTACGAGATTTGCCCCTACAACTCCATATGGGTAAGCGCTTCTAAACCCATTTACTCTTCCATCTGTAGGTAGCACTTGATGCGCATCACTTCGCATCGGGTAGTCACTTCCATAAACAGATTGTGGAATTATATGCTCTTTATTGTAACAATCTCCTTCACTTGAATAATTACCACAACTATTTTCAGTACTAAAATTATACGGATCTATTCCACTAGGGTTTTCAGAGTAAATATCTAAGATTGTATTATCATTTTCATAATAATTATCAATATCATGGGTTATATAAAAATCATCTAAAGCATTATAACCTTGATCATTGTGATTATTAATTATTTCATGTAATTGAGATTTTAATTCGTAGTTAACTCCAGTAGCAGAATCATAATATCCTTCAGGTATTTGGGAATGAGTTAGCTGTGCTGTAAGAATTAAAATTAATATTATTATTTCTCTCATTTATTTCTAGATAATAAAGCCATATAAAAACCATCAAAACCCGATTGATGAGATAAAATAATATTTTCACTTTCGAAATTAAATTCAACTCCGGATTCTGATTTTAAGAAGTCTTTGATTTGCTTATTATTTTCTGATTTCAAAATTGAGCAAGTAGCGTAAACTAGTTTACCGCCAGGCTTAACCATTTTTGAATAATCCCTCAAAATATTTTGTTGTGTAACTTTAATATTAGTTAAAAACTCTTCTGTTAATTTCCATTTTGAATCAGGATTTCTCTTTAATACACCCAGTCCTGAACAAGGAGCATCAATTAAAACTCTGTCGGCAGTTTTATGTAATTTTTTTATAGGTTTAGTCGACTCAATTACTTTAATATTAATATTATGTGCACCATTTCTTTTAGCTCTAATTTTTAATTTTTTTAATTTACTCTCGTAAATATCCATTGCAATTAATTTACCTTTATTTTGCATCAAAGCAGATAAATGCAATGTTTTACCTCCAGCTCCTGCACAGCAGTCAACAACGATCATACCAGGTTTAACATCTAGGTATTGAGCAACTAATTGAGAAGAAGCATCTTGCACCTCAAACCAACCTTTTTTAAATGCCTCTGTTCTAAATACATTCTTTCTTTCGTCTAATATTAATGCATCTGGATAGGAATCATTTATAGTTGTCTCTACTTCTTCATCTTCTAATTTTGATTGAAGTGATAGTCTATCTATTTTTAAAGTATTAGTTCGAAGAACTACTTGAGCTTGGTTATTTAAAGCAGATATTTCTTTTTCCCATTTTTTAACGCCTAACTCCTTAATACCTAAATCATCTATCCAGTCAGGAATAGATTCTTTATATTTCCTTTCTTTAGTTAAAGTGTCAAATCTTCCTTTTATTTTTCTATTTGGAGTGTTTTCAAAATATTTCCAATCTGGAAGTTTTATCCCTTTTAAAATAATCCATACTGCTAAAAGCCTCCACGCATCATCTCTAGAAAAAGGTGTTTTTACTTCAGCTATTTTTGAATAAAGTCTTTTCCATCTAACTATGTCATAGGTGGTTTCAGCAATGAAACCTCTATCTCTACTTCCCCATGTTTTATTTCTTTTCAATAAATTCTGAATCACTTTATCAGCATATCCATTTTCATTAAATATGAGTAAAATTCCATCAACAACGGCTAAACATAAATTTCTGTGTAATCTCATTAGTATAATTTAAGCATACAAATGTATGCTTAATTTTAATATAATATGGATTTTAAAAAGTCAATTACCTTGAAATAATTACTCTTTTTGTTGTGCTGTAATTTTCAGAAGAAATACGGACTAAATATATGCCATTGTAAAGTGTTTGAACATTAAAATAAGCTATAGTACTACCGGCATATATTTTCTTATGTTTTATTACTTTTCCGTTAATATCATATAGAGTTACATTAAGATTATTTGTAATTAAATCTTTAATTTGAACTGCAATTAAATTTGATGCTGGATTTGGTATAATACTAACCCCAACTTCGTTAATCTCAAAATCATTATTCGATAAATACTCGGTAGTGGATTCACTAATAGTATTAACGATCCTGTTTTCATAAACGCCGTAAAATGTTGGACCAACTGCGTAAGGATATGCGGAATTCCAATTTTCGTCAACCGTAGCGAAATATGCGTAGGTTCCATTTGGATATTCTGGAGTTATACAAAACCTTCCATTATGTTCATCTAAATATTCTTCCTCGTCAGTATGCTCTACATGCTCATAATCTTCTCTAAAATATCCTAAAAACATTGTTTCTTGACTTCCAGTATTTGGACCTTGAGTGATAGTCACCACTTGGTCTAAATCGGGACCATTTGTTCTTGTCGTAATATTTCTTAGTTGATATCCAGATTTTATTCTAGTTATGCCGCCCGATCCATCTGAATTCTCATATCCATATGCACCATAAATAGGATAGCCATCATATGCATAACCAATTAAAGGAGAATGGTTTTCCGGATCAATAGCGTATAAACCTTCTGCATCATATAAATTACATATATCAGAAACAACTTCTAAATCTAATTTAAAAGCTGATGGATTTTGATGATGATGATAATTCCCCTGAGCGGGATGACCTTTAGAACAATCAAAACCACCCATTTCAGCAGGAATTGCATCTCTATTCCAATTTTGAGTAGCCATCGGACCTCCTGGACATGGTGGGTTCCCTGGACCTCCACATAAATAATTAGTATTATTATTCCATGCTACACCATCTCTGTAATCAAAGAGCGCAACCCCATTAATAAATACACCTATATTACCACCTGTAGTATTAGTTGGGGTGCCATTATTAGGTTGAGGATTTAAAGGTATTTTGTATATATTGTTTTGAGCTTCTGCATTTGATGGATTGCCATCAGAAAAAGGTCCTGTCGGATATGCTGGAATTCCTTGGGTACTTATGTATGCAAAATTGTCGGAGTACTCCACAGATTGACAGTTAACTAAAATATTATTTGAAACTGTTGTAGAATTTCCAGAAAAATAATAGGAGCCTGTTTCAGAAGTGTTTTGAAGCCATGAAGTTATTACAGGGTTATCTTGACTGTAAATTGATAAACTAAAAAAAGTAAGTAAATAATATAATTTAATTTTCATAAGCTAGTTTTAATTTAGTAAAGATAAATTAAATGTTAATCTCTAATATAAATAATGAGTTTAAGACTATTAATAATAAGTATTTTGCAGTTATTGATATAAGATTTCAATCAATTTTAAAGGAAATTTATGATTCTTATTTAAGCTAAATTCTTTATCATTTAAAGTTAAAAGAAAAGCTGTTAAGTCAACTTTTTCCTTGTTATTTAAATGTATCAAATTATTATCAATATCAATCTCAGAGTAATGATTAATCACAAATTGTAATTTTTCAAATCTTCCATCATGCATATATGGATAAGAATATTTTAAATTTCTTAATGATGGAACTTTAAATAGATATTTATCATTAACATTTCCGGTTATATTATATCTACCAAAATCTTTAAGTGTAGAATCTTCCTTAATACCATTTTTTTTATATTCATAGTTTGTAAACATTGGTTCTGTGTGGCAGCTGTTACAGTTGTTTTTAAATAATTCATACCCTCTTTTTTCTTTATCAGAAAATTTTGCTTCTCGTTTGATTACAGAATCATATTTAGAATTAGAGGAAATCAGTGTTAATTGAAATTGTGACAAAGATTTTAAAAGGTGCTCTGTAGTTATAATACTATCTCCAAAAGCAGAGTAAAATAATTCAGGGTAATAATTGGTTTTTTGTAATTTAGAGATTAAGTTTCTGGTAGATTCCCCCATTTCAATTGGACTATTAATCGGAGCCAATGCCTGCATATCTAAATGATTTACTGCTCCATCCCACATGAATTCTTTCTGCCATAATAAATTAAATAGACCAGGTGCATTTCTATTGCCAATCTTATCATTTATTCCATGACTTAATTTGTGATCTGTATGCGCAAATGCGTTATATGAAGAGTGACATGAGGCGCAAGAAACCTGGTTGTTTTTAGATAATATAGGGTCGTAGAATAATATTTTTCCTAATTCTATTTTATCTTCATCAATTGGATTTTTAGATAGATCATACTCAATATTTGGAAAATATTTTGGATAATTTAAATTAGTTAAATTTTTGATTTTATATAGATGAACTAAAGCTATAACAACAATTAATGTTAAAATAATTGTTGTGTATTTTTTCATTTTTAGTTAATTGAATTAGCTAATAAAGTTGATAGTTTTACTGCATTTTTACCAGGAGACAATATTTCACTTAAATTGAAATCTATTTTATTAAAAAATTCATCGAAATTTAACACTATTTTATTTTTGCTACCTAAATTCAGTTTAATCAACTGAAGCGTATTGTGTGGCTTCATAAATCCGCCAATATGGTATGAAAATTCATTAAACCCTTTATAAACCCCTTCTAATTTAAAGTTTATGTAGCCACTATTCCATGTCCAGTACATTCCATTGACAGGATCTAAATCTCCACTTTTAGCTCCAGATTTATTTGTTTCTGTATCAACTCCTAAATTAAATATTATTTCATCAACCCTTAGACTATTAGGTATTAGTATTTTTAGTGATTTTTCATTTTCAATATCAATTAAAATATGTTTTTTGTGATACTCTAAAACTTCTTTATCTTTTAAATAAAACTTAAGATTAGAAATGTAAAATTTTAGCTTATTGATTTTAAAAATATTTGTATTAATATTTTCATAGGAATTATTAAGAGTTATGTTTTTGTTGTTAATATGTAACTCTAGAACTAGTTCTTTTTTATCGTTGTCTATTAAATTGGAGCTTAATAGTACTAATGGAAAGAGAAATTTGTAAAATACTATCATTCATTAATAGTTTGCATTTCAACTAAGTTATGATATAGCCCTCTTAGTTTCATTAAATCTTTATGATTACCTTTTTCCATTATGGACCCTTTATTAAGAACAATAATATAATCGGCGTTTTTGATAGTCGAAAGTCTATGAGCTATAACAATTGATGTCCTGTTTTTCATCATCTTCTCTAAAGCATCTTGAACAAGTTTTTCACTTTCAGTATCTAAAGCAGATGTAGCTTCATCTAAAACCATAATGGGAGGGTTTTTTAATACTGCCCTAGCAATACTGATTCTTTGTTTTTGCCCACCTGACAACTTGTTTCCTGAATCTCCAACATTATGGTATATACCTTGTTCTAAGTCTTTAACAAACTCCCATGCATTTGCGATTTTTAAAGCACTAATAACTTCTTCGTCTGTAGCATTATTTTTCGCTATAATTAAATTATTTTTAATAGTGTCATTGAACAATATTGAGTCTTGAGTTACTAAGCCTATTAGATTTCTTAGACTTTTTTTTGTAACATCTTTAATATTTATATTGTCAATAGAAATCTCACCTAGATTAATGTCATAGAATCTATTTACTAAGTTAGCAATAGTAGACTTACCACTTCCAGATTGACCAACTAAAGCTAGTGTTTTGCCTTTTTCTAATTCAAAACTAAATTCTTTAATTACTTTATCATTCTTGTAGCTAAAACTTATATTATTAAATTGTATCGATTTGTCAAATTGTGAAATAACCTTACTGTCTTTAGGGTCAGTTACAATTGATTTATTCTCTAAAACCTGAATTACTCTTTCTGCAGCTGCATTACCTTTTCTAACTTTATAACTTGCTTTACTAATTGCTTTAAATGGAGTTAAGATATTATAGGCTAATCCTAAAAAAACCATAAATGAACTCGGGTCTAATGTTTTGTCCTCCAAAACCATCTGACCACCATACCAAAGTAAAACAGTTATTGAACAAATACCTAAAAACTCACTAATTGGCCCAGCAAGATTTGTTCTATTTAGTAAGTTATTTGAGTAATTATAATATTTTTTTGTTGAGTTATTAAACTTCTTTTTAAATAAGTTTTCAGAAGTAAAACTTTTTATGATTTTCAAACCATTTAAAGTTTCATCAACAAGAGATAAAAATATCCCTTGTTCTTTTTGAACTTTATTTGATTTTTTCTTTAAGGATTTACCAATAAATGATATAATTAGTCCAGAAATAGGAATAAATATAAATACAAAAATCGCAAGTTTACTATTGATAAGGAGCATCGATATCAAAGTAAAAATTATCATTAAAGGCTCTTTTACAATTAATTCTAATATTCCTAAAAAAGATACTTGAAGTTCAATAACATCAGATGATATTCTTGATAAGATATCTCCTTTTCTTTTTTCTGAGTAATAAGAAACTGAAAGCTCTGTAATCTTATTATATAAATCATTCCTAACATCTTTAATAACTCCATTTCTGAGATATGTAATAAAAAACAAAGACAAATAATTAAATATATTTTTTAATAAAAATGTAATCACAATAATTAATATCATAAAAATTAAGACATCATTACTGCCTTCACTTTTTTTCATTGTAACATAGAAATTTAGATAATCTTCACCAAAGGATACTAAATCTGCAAATCCACTCCATACAGGAGCTTCTTGTAAAGTTTTTGTTTGATTAAACAACACCTTTAGCATTGGGAATAAAGATATCATGGATAATGTACCAAAAAAAGCATAAAAAATATTAGATATAATATTTAGTATAGCAAAATGCTTATATGGTATTGCATATTTTAGTATTTTTTTAAAATATTCCATTAATTTATCTTGAGATCTGAAATTATTCGATTAATCTTTAAATTTAGTTTGTGTTCATAATCAACATAATTCTCTTTCTTAATTACCTTTTCATTAACACTAATATAGAACTTAATTTTTGGTTCGGTTCCACTAGGTCTTAATGCAACTTTTGTACCATCGGCAGTTGTGAAAATTAAAACATTTGATTGTGGTAATAATATCTTTGTTTTTAAATTATTAGTGGTGCTGATAGATTTAGAAGTTAAGTAGTCATCTATTTTAATAATTTGCGACTTATCAATTTCATTGGGAGAATTATTTCTGAAACTCTCCATGATACTATTTATTTCTTTATTACCGTTAATTCCTTTTTTTGTCAATGAAACTAGTTTTTCTTTAAAAATTCCGTGTTTCATATGTATATCTTGCAGTTTTGAGTAGATGCTGTCTCCTTTGCTTTTTAATTGAGCTGCGATTTCACAAGCTAGTAGAGTGGAGGTGATTGCATCTTTATCTCTTACAAAGTCACCAACCATAAAACCAAAACTTTCTTCTCCACCGCCGATAAAATCTAACTCTGGATGATCTTTAATCATTTTAGCTATCCATTTAAAGCCTGTTAGTCCTAATTTACATTCAATATTATAATAGTTTGATATTTTATTAATTAATGGAGTAGATACTATTGTAGAACCTATAAATTGATTGCCATTTAATTTATTTTCGTTTTTCCATTTCTCACACAAGTACTCTATTAGTATGGCCATAACTTCATTACCATTTAATAGCACCAGTTCATTGTTTTTATCTCGGACTGCTATCCCTAGTCTATCACCATCTGGATCTGTACCTATGATAATATCTGCTTTATGCTTGTATCCTAGCTTAAGCGCCATAGCTAAAGCTTCAGTTTCCTCAGGATTTGGAGATGTTACAGTCGGAAAATCTCCATCAGGAACCCTTTGTTCCTCTACAATAAATACATTATTAAATCCGGCTTTTTGTAAGACATCTGGCATTAAAGTTATTGATGTTCCATGTAATGAAGTAAAAACTATATTTAGTTTATTTTTTATATCATTATTGTCAGATAACTTAGCAGTTTGAATACTATTTTTAATAAATGCATCATCAACTTCTTTATCGATGTATTTTATTAAATCAGTATTTGATTTGAAATTTATTTCCCTGTAATTCAGTTTGTTAATTTCCTCTATTATATTTTTATCCTCAGGCGGTACAATTTGACCTCCATCCTCCCAATAGACTTTATATCCATTATATTCAGGAGGATTATGAGAAGCTGTTAAAACAATTCCACATTTACAGTTTAAATATTTTAATGCAAAAGATAATTCAGGAGTTGGTCTTAAATCACTAAATAAATATACTTTAATGTTATTAGCAGAAAAAACATCCGCAACAACTTTAGCTAATTTTTTACTGTTATGCCTACAATCATAAGCAATAACTACTGAAATATTTTTTTTAAATATTTTGGTTAAGTAATTGCTAATCCCTTGAGTATTTTTACCTAATGTATATTTATTTATCCTGTTAGTACCAGGTCCCATTAAGCCTCTCATACCTCCAGTTCCAAACTCTAAGTTTTTATAAAAACTATCCTCTAGTTGATCTTCATTCTCAATTAAGGATTTAGTTGCTTTTATAGTGGCTTGATCAAAGGGTGGTTCTAGCCATTCTTGAAATATTTCTTTATAATTCATTATTTACAGAGTGTTTTTTAACAAAACTAGTTAACTGAGAGTATTTAAATGTAAAAATGTTGTTAAAACTAATTTTGAATAGTAGTATCGATATTGTAGTGTTTTTTACTTTGATTATTTCTAGTCATCATTTCGCCTAAAAAACCAGCAACAAAAAACTGACTTCCAAGAATCATTGTTGTTAAGCTTATGAAAAATTCTGGTCTTTCAGTTATTAATCTACCGCTAGGGTTGAAATATACTTTATCGATTCCTAAGTATGCTGCAAATGCAAACCCTATCATTAACATTAAAGCCCCTATGGTTCCAAAAAAGTGCATTGGTCTCTTGCCAAATCTTGACAAAAACCATATTGTCACAAGATCTAAAAAACCGTGAGTAAATCTATTCATACCGAATTTTGTTTGACCATATTTTCTAGGTCTATGTTTAATAATTTTTTCTTCAATTTTAGTATACCCTTCATTGCTAGCTAGTATGGGTATATATCTGTGCATTTCTCCATATACATTGATGTTTTTTACGACCTCATTTTTATAAGCCTTTAAACCGCAATTAAAATCGTTTAATTTTATACCAGATGTTAGTCTAGCACAAAGATTAAAAATTTTAGATGGTAGATTCTTTGTTAATACTGGATCGAATCTTTTTTTCTTCCAGCCAGAAACTATATCAAGATTTTTTTCTGTAATTAAATTATACATCTCTGGAATTTCTTCAGGATCATCTTGTAAATCCGCATCCATAGTAAAAACTATTTTTCCCATTGCAATATTAAATCCAGCGTGAAGGGCTTGCGATTTCCCATAGTTTTTTAAAAATTTTATCGCTTTGAATGATTTGTTATTAAGACAGATGCTTTTAATTATATGCCACGAATTATCATTACTACCATCATCAATATATATAGCTTCATATTTAAATGAACTTTTTTTCATAACTGAATCTATCTTATGACTTAGTTCTTTTAAAGATTCACTTTCATTCAATAATGGAATTATAATAGATATGTCCATTAAGCTTCTGTTTTATCTCTTTTAAGTATTAATGAAGTTACAAGACCTATGAGCGAAAAGAAGATAAGATTTCCAACATATTGCATAGCTATAGTTGATAAAGAGAAATTACTCTTTTTTGAGGCTTCGTCCATACTTAATGCTATCAGATCACTTGACATTCCGAAACCTTCAAGCATTTCTTTTGTCATTATGAGCATTTCTTCATCTAAAACTTTAGCAGCATCAGGATCTACGATTACAAACACTAAAATTGTGGTTAAATTACCTAACAGATATCCTACTGCAATAGCTATAAAATAAGATGTGAAGGCTTGTTTAAAAGAAGCTCCATTATTGATTTTTCTAGATTGAATTGTAGAGTAAATCCCTGCAGCAACGATAATTATAAAAAAACCAACTCCAAACATTGGGTTTAGAAATAATTTAAAATCTATAGCATAGGCCAATATTGTTGATAATGCTAGTACACCACCTAATTTATAACCAATATCTACTGAAATATTTTTCATCTTAGTTTCCATATTTTTAATTTATTATTAAAAACAAATATAACAAAAGCAATTTCTTCTGTAAATAAACTTAACATTATATTGCTATATATTAAAAAAATATTTAGATTTGCACCTCAAAATTTAAAACATTTAACGATGAAAAAAGACACTCATCCTAAGGATTATAGATTAGTAGCTTTTAAAGATATGTCAAACAGCGATGTATTTTTAACAAAATCAACTGCTAATACAAGTGAAACAATTGAACATGAAGGTGTTGAGTACCCATTAGTTAAAATGGAAATTTCAAGAACTTCTCATCCATACTACACCGGTAAATCTAAACTTGTAGATACAGCTGGTAGAATCGATAAATTTAAGACTAAATACTCTAAATTTAAGAAGTAAACATATTTAAAATATTTATTTTATTAAAGTCTTTCATCTTTTTGAAAGGCTTTTTTTTATTTTTACATAAAATGTAACCCATGAATTATATATTATTTGATGGACCTAGTAGAAATAATTTACTTCCACTAACCTATACAAGACCCGTTGCAGAGATTAGGGTAGGGGTACTAACTATTCGAGAAAAATGGGAGACTTTTTTGCATTCAACTATTACTACAATTACAGAAGACTATCTTTCTGATAAGTTCCCAATGGTAGAGTTTGATGAAAATATTTTTATTAACGCTTCTTTTTTGCCAAATCCAGAACTTGTTAAGTTAATATCTAACTTAAAACCTAATCAGTCAATTAATTCAGGTGATAATTTAATTGCTTTTTATTCAAATCAAAGCCAAGAAGAAATTGACTTAGACACTTTTAAGAAAATAAATTTCACAACTCCGTTATTGCAAATAACTTGTTTGACTGATATATTTAAAATTAATTCCTTGGCTATTAAAGCTGATTATGATTTGATTACTAATAACAGGGTTTCATCAAAAATATCAAATACTAATAATTTAATTCATCCTGAAAATATTTTTATAGAAGATGGTGTTAGTATGGAGTTTGTTACTTTAAATGCAACTGATGGACCAATTTATATAGCTAAAGACTGCGAGATTATGGAAGGTTCATTAATTAGAGGCCCCTTTGCATTATGTGAAAACTCAATATTAAAGCTTGGATCTAAGATTTATGGAGGTACAACTATTGGTCCTTATTGTAAAATAGGAGGTGAAGTTACTAATTCTGTTGTTTTTGGTTATAGCAATAAAGGGCATGATGGTTATTTGGGTAATTCTTTGATTGGAGAGTGGTGTAACTTAGGAGCTGACACAAACACTTCTAATTTAAAAAACAATTATGCAGATGTTAAGATATGGAATTATGAAGAGGATAAATTTCTAACAACAGGAGAACAGTTTTGTGGACTTATAATGGGAGATCATAGTAAGAGTGCTATAAACACAATGTTTAATACTGGAACTATAGTAGGCGTTTGTTCTAATATTTTTGGTTCTGGCTTTCCAAGAAATTTTGTACCAAGTTTTTCTTGGGGTGGAAATAAGGGTTTTACTGAATATAATATTGATAAAGTTTTTGAGGTTAATAAAAAAGTTATGAAGAGAAAAAAATGTATTTTTTCTGAAAAAGATAAAGCAATTTACACACACCTAAAGACTATTACTAGTCCTTACCGATCTAATTTTTAGTAACCCTTCTTAAATCTAAAATATTTATTGGGTTAACTCCTAAGCCTTTTACATTTTTATGAGTAAACCTAATTACTTCGTCATAGTACAATGGTACAATAACGGATTCTTCCATTATAATTGAATCCATTTTTCTATATAAAGATTCTTTTGTTTGTTGATTTTTTTCACTCAATGATGATTCATATAATTTATCATAAATTTTATTTGAAAAATGAGTATAATTTGGGCCAGATGGTGCTAAATTTTTAGAATAATATAGGGATAAGTAATTTTGTGCATCTGGATAATCTGCAACCCAGCTAGCTCTGAAAAAATCTAATTTGCCATTAGCTTTGGCTTCCTTTAAGGACGAGGCGGGTATTACATCGACAATAATATTAACTCCTATTTTTTCAATTTCTTTTTGAATAAATTCACAAAAAACTAAATAATTACTTGTGGTTGTAAGTTTAATTGTTGGGTTTTTATCACCAGACTCACTTATGTATTGATTAACTAATTCCCTTGCTAACTCTTGGTTGTACTTATAATAAACTTCATTAGAGTAACCAGGTAATCCATTTGGTATAAAACCAGTATTTGCATTTATACCTATCCCATTTCTTAGGAATTTTATCATTTTATTTCTGTCAAAGCCTAAATTAATTGCTTGTCTAATTAACTTAGATGTAGCAATTGGATTTGAAGATTTGTTGTAAAACCCTAAATATTCTGTATTTAGATATGGTGCTCTAATAATATTGATTTTGTCTGAATATTTATCAGATAATTTTCCTACTCTATCTAAAAGCTCATCTTTGTAGGATTCATCTAAGCCTGAAATAAAATCTAAGTTTGATTGTATGAATTCTAAGAACTCACTTTGTTTCTCAGGAATAAATGTTACTGAAACTGCTTCGAGATATGGTAAAGCACTTCCACTTTTGTCTTTTTCAAAATAACTTTCATTTTTTCTAAGGACTAATTTTATATTCTCTTCCCATCTTTTAAATTTAAATGGTCCAGTTCCTATTGGATTTCTTCTAAAGTCATTACCATAGTGCTCAACAATTTCCTTAGGCACAACCGAGCAATATTTCATTGAAAGGATTCCTAAAAAGGCATTAAAGGGCTCTATTAGCCTAATTTCAAAAACACTGTCATTTACTGCTTTATAATCTTCAACTTTCTCTAATACCCATGCTCCCGGAGAGGCTAATTTCTCGTCTAGAATTCTGTCAAAGCTATATGAGAAATCTTTGGCAATAACTTTTCTGTTATCTAATAACTCATGATCATGAAATTTAATATTAGTATTTAAATTAAATGTATAAACTTTTCCGCTATTAGAAATATTCCAGTTTTTTGCTATTGAAGGAATAATATTTAAGTTCTTGTCCATTTCAACAAGCCCATTGAATAATTGATTTACTACCCATATATCGGAATTATCTTTTGCGAAAGCTGGATCTAAAGAGCTGATGTTTTTATGCTCATTATATCGAAAAACTAAGTGATCATTATCATCATAAGTATTAACACTACACGTATTTAGTATTAACAACACTATTATTGATAATATTAATTCAATTTTAATCATATAATTTTAATTTGTGAATCCACAACTTTGTAAAAAGTAATAAATCATTCGACAAAAATCTTAATTAATGGTATGCATTAGTTAAATTAAAGTCTATAGATTTTTTAGATAATATACGATTGAGTAAAAACTCTAGAGTTTGTTTAAATTCTAATCCCAACAGGTAACATTTTTTTGTATTTCCTATTCTTTCTAATGAATTTAGCAATTGTTGGTGCTGTTGGTACAACACTAATTTCCCTGTCTCTAATGTCTTCAAGAACTAGAACAAGAAACTCTTCCGTAAAACTATCGTCACTAACAGATTCAGGAATTATAAGCTTCGTTAAAAAAATTTTTCTATCTTGGAGAGAGTATTCAATTATAGCTAAATCATCACTTACCTGTAACTCATATTGTCTCAAAAAAGTATTGTCAATTAATGCCATTCAACATGATTTTATTAGTAAATATTATGAGGAATTATTTATCAAAATTACAAAAAAATATTCGATATTAGAATTTAATAAATAATAAACTATTGAAAACTAAACATATATACCTAATGCCAGGGATGTCGGCTAATCCTCTAATTTTTGAAATGATTAAATTTCCTAAAGATATTTATGAAGTTCATTTAATGAAGTGGATTCCCCCCATTCTAAATGAAAGTATTGAGTCTTATGCAACTAGACTATCAACAGGTATTATTCACCATAAACCAGTCTTAATAGGAGTTTCTTTTGGAGGTTTAATAGTTCAAGAAATAAGTAAATTATTAGAAGTTGATAAATTGATTATAATATCAAGTGTTAAATCCAACAGAGAACTTCCACTTTATATGAAGTCAGCTAAGTTTTTAAAATTATATAATTACTTCCCCCTCAAGCTATTTGATGAAATTTTTAATATATCTAAATTTTTAAAAATCAATAAAATCTATAAAAAAATAGATTTAGCGGACAAATATTTATCAGTTAGAGATGAGAATTATTTAAAGTGGGCTATACGTGAAATTTTAAATTGGAAGCAAAAAGAACCATTAGATGGAGTAATTCATTTACATGGAGATAAGGATCTAACGTTTCCTATTAGTTTAATAAAAAATTGTATAACAATTCATGGAGGTACCCATGCTTTAATTTTAACTAAATACCGATGGTTGAATAAAAACTTAATTCAGATTATAGAAAGTGAATAAGTATTGTTTTAATACACTTACCTTCTTTGCCCTTTTTGCCCTCCGAAATGTTGATTAGGCATTTGACCTTTTTTCATCTGAGCTTTCATCATTTTTACTTGATCTGCTAACATGTTTCTCTTGTCAAGTTTTTGAGCTTCACTTAACAATTTTTGAGCTTCAATTTTCCTTCTTTTACTAAATGCTATTCCTGCTAGATTTAATTTAGCCATAGCTAAATCGTGATCCATACTTAATCCAAAACTTATTGCTTTTTTAAAGAATTTTTCTGCTTCGTTCATATTGGTTTGTGAAACCATTATACCTTTTATATAATTGTAATAGCCTTGTTGTTTTATTGTTAACGATGATCTTGGGTTTTTAATTTTACCCAGCCATTTATTGGCTCCTTCAAAATTTTGTTTTCTTAATTGAAAAAACGCTAATAATATCATTTCATTTTTAAAGTAAAGAAATATAAATATAGTGGCTAGTAGGATCCACATAATTCCAGCTCCGATATAACCTTCAGTAAATTCGTAAACAGAATAAGATAATATTCCGATAGCTAAAATGATTTTAATATTTTTATTAAACATTGGTTCTTTTTTTAAGATATACAAAGTTAAGAAAAACAATTAATAATTTTTTTAAATTTTAGATTTGTCAAAGTAAAAACTCTTTGTATATTTGCGAGCAGTTTTTAATGTAATTAAGAACAGATAAATCAAGTACTAAATAAATAAAAATTAAGACATGCCAAAAAGAACATTTCAGCCTTCTAAAAGAAAAAGAAGAAACAAACATGGTTTTATGGAAAGAATGGCTTCAGTAAGTGGCAGGAAAGTTTTAGCTCGAAGAAGAGCTAAGGGTAGAAAAAAACTTTCAGTATCCTCAGAAATTCGTCATAAAAAATAATGATTAACAATTGTTAATATAATAAAGGTGTTGCTGTTAGCAATGCCTTTTTTTTTACCTTTTTGATAACTATTTTTGAATTCAGGTTCAATTTAATTCTTAATTAATGCCAAAAAATAATAATTTAAAATCAATTCTTATAATTGGATCTGGTCCTATTATAATTGGACAGGCTTGTGAATTCGATTATTCAGGTACCCAGGCTCTTAGATCTTTACACGAAGATGGGATAGAAACAATCCTTATAAACTCTAATCCTGCCACTATTATGACTGATCCATCTATGGCGGATCATGTTTATTTATTACCCCTAACAAGTTCATCTATTGTAAAGATATTGAAAGATCATCCTCAAATTGATGCTGTTCTTCCAACTATGGGTGGTCAAACTGCTCTTAATTTATGTATTGAAGCTGATGACAAAGGAATTTGGAAAGATTTTAATATAGAAATTATTGGAGTTGATATTCAAGCTATTAATATTACTGAGGATAGAGAGCAGTTTAGAAACCTTATGCTAGATATTGGTGTGCCTATGGCGCCTCAGTCTACTGCAAATTCATATTTAAAAGGTAAAGAGATTGCACAAGAATATGGATTTCCACTAGTAATTAGAGCATCTTACACTCTTGGTGGAGCAGGAGCTTCTATTGTATACAAAGAAGAAGATTTTGATGAGTTATTAACTAGAGGGTTAGAGATTTCTCCTATACATGAAGTCATGATTGATAAGGCTTTAATTGGGTGGAAAGAGTATGAACTTGAACTTTTAAGAGATTCTAATAACAATGTTGTTATAATATGTTCCATAGAGAATATGGATCCTATGGGCATACATACTGGAGATTCTATAACAGTAGCTCCGGCTATGACATTAAGTGATTCAACTTATCAAAGAATGCGAGACATGGCTATTCATATGATGAGAAGTATTGGTGATTTTGCTGGTGGGTGTAATGTCCAATTTGCCGTTAGTCCAGATAAAAATGAAGATATTATAGCAATTGAAATTAACCCAAGAGTTTCAAGATCCTCTGCTCTAGCTAGTAAAGCAACTGGGTACCCTATTGCAAAAGTTGCAGCAAAGTTAGCTATAGGATATAATTTAGATGAATTAAGTAACCAAATCACAAAATCTACATCTGCATTATTTGAACCTACACTTGATTATGTTATTGTTAAGATACCAAGATGGAATTTTGACAAATTTGAAGGTAGTGATCGAACTCTAGGCCTTCAAATGAAGTCTGTAGGTGAGGTAATGGGTATTGGAAGATCCTTTCAAGAAGCTTTGCATAAAGCCACTCAATCTTTAGAAATAAAAAGAAATGGATTAGGAGCTGATGGTAAAGGGTACAAAGATTATGACCTAATAATTAGTAAGTTAGCAAACCCTTCTTGGGATAGAGTTTTTGTAATATTTGATGCTATTCAAATGGGCATTCCAATAAGTAGAATTCATGATATTACAAAAATTGATATATGGTTTTTAAGACAATATGAAGAATTATATCATTTGCAAAAACAAATTTCTAACTACAATATTGACTCTATAAACAGAGAATTATTACTTGAGGCTAAACAAAAAGGTTACGGAGATAGACAAATAGCTCATATTTTAAAATGTTTAGAAAGTCAGGTTTATAACAAACGTCAGGAAATGAATATTAATAGAGTTTATAAGCTCGTTGATACATGTGCGGCTGAATTCAAAGCTAAAACTCCATACTACTATTCTACTTTTGAAAGTCAATTAAAAGTTAAAGGTGAAAAGGCATATTCAGATAATGAGAGTGTTGTTTCAGATAAAAAGAAAATTATAGTTTTAGGATCTGGTCCAAACAGAATTGGTCAAGGTATTGAGTTTGATTACTGTTGTGTTCATGGTGTATTAGCTAGCGCAGAAGCAGGTTATGAAACAATTATGATCAACTGTAATCCAGAGACTGTTTCCACTGATTTTGATACAGCTGATAAGCTGTATTTTGAACCTGTATTTTGGGAACATATTTATGATATAATTAAGCACGAAAAACCAGAAGGTGTAATAGTTCAACTAGGTGGACAGACTGCCCTAAAATTAGCCGAAAAACTAGAGCGTTATGGAATAAAGATTATTGGAACTAATTATAAATCTTTAAATTTAGCTGAAGATAGAGGATTGTTTTCTGAACTACTCAAAAAAATCAACATTCCTTACCCTGAGTTTGATACTGCTACAACAGCAGAAGAAGCTTTGGAAGTTGCTAAAAAATTAGACTTTCCAATTTTAGTAAGACCATCGTATGTTTTAGGTGGTCAAGGAATGAAAATTGTAATCAACCCTCAAGAGTTAGAAGAGCATGTTATTGATTTACTTAAAAGAATGCCAAATAACAATCTTTTATTAGATCATTATTTAGATGGAGCTATCGAGGCAGAAGCTGACGCAATTTGTGATGGTAAGGACGTTTTGATTATTGGTATAATGGAACATATTGAACCTTGTGGAATACACTCAGGAGATTCAAATGCTACCTTACCTCCTTTTAATATAGGTAAATTAGTAATGGATCAAATTAAAGAACATACTAAAAAAATTGCACTAGCATTAAATACTGTAGGTCTTATAAATATACAATTTGCAATTAAAGATGAAATTGTATATATCATTGAAGCTAATCCTAGGGCATCTAGGACTGTACCTTTCATAGCAAAAGCATATAAACAGCCATATGTTAATTATGCTACTAAAGTAATGCTTGGTGAACTTAAAGTTTCAGATATCAATTACCAGCCTGATTTAAAAGGTTTCGCTATTAAGCAACCTGTATTCTCATTTAATAAATTCCCTAATGTAAATAAAAACTTAGGTCCAGAAATGAAAAGTACTGGTGAGAGTATCTTGTTTATTGATGATCTTAAAGATGATCAATTTTATGAGTTATACTCTAGAAGAAAAATGTATTTAAGTAAATAATTCTTTTCTTAATTTTTTATAACTAAATTTAGTTCACTTATATATTTTTATGGATTACATCATTATTTTAATTGGCTTAACTATTATGGGTTTGCTATTTTTTATCGTTAATAATAAAAGATTTGACAATAATTCTGTAAACAAGAATTCTGACTTGTTGATTGAAGAACTAAATTCTCAGGTTTCTCAATTAGAAAAAGAAATAATAATAAAGGAAGCTGAGGTTCAAAATCTAAATAAGAATCTGGCAGTATCAAATACTAAAATCGAAACTTTCGATCTATTAAAGACTGAAAAAACACAGTTTGAAGAACGCTTAAAACAGGTAGAGATTGAAAGAAATAATCTTAAAAATGAAACAACTTCTTACAAGAATGCAGAAGAGGGAAGGCAAAAAGAAGCTAGCAAGCATCTTGCTGCTGTGGTTACACTACAGGAATCTTTAGATAAGGAAAAGGAACGATTCAATGATGATAGAATAAAGGTTAAAGAAGCTCATTTTGAAAAAATGAAATCTAAGTGGTCTGAACATGAAAAAGATGTTCAAAATCATCTGCAAATTATTTGTAAAAATAATATCATTACTTATATCAGTCAAGAAGATTTTCCTCATCCCAGAAATAAACCAGACAGCTCGATTGAAATTATGGATCAACTTATTGTATTTGATGCAAAATCCCCTGCAAATGATGATTTATCAAATTTCCCTAAATATATTAAGTTACAAACAGAGAATTTAAAGAAATACGCTAAACATGAAGATGTAAAAAATGATTTGTTCTTAGTGATACCATCTAACACACTAGAAGTCATTAATCAGTTCCACTACAATATTGGTGACTACAATGTATTTATAATCACAAAAGATGCATTAGAACCTATTATTTTAAGTCTAAAAAAAGTGGAAGAATATGAATTTGCTGATAAATTAAGTCCAGAAGATCGTGATAATGTTTGTAGGATCATTGGTAAGTTTGCACATACAACAAAAAGAAGAATTCAGGTTGATGAGTTTTTTGCTCGTGAATTTTTAGATACTCTAACAAAAGCTGGTTCTCAACTACCTAGAGATATTTTAGAAAATGTAATTAAATTTGAAAATGCTGAAAAGCTTAATCCTCCAATGGAAAAGCGAAATAAATCAATTCTTACTAAAGATTTAAAAGAACAAGTTGATAAACTAGAAAAAGAAATGCAGCTTCGTGAAATTCCTAAAATTGAAAATCAAATTGATTTTGATAGATTAGACTAGTATAAATCCTCTCATTAATTTAAGCTGAATATTGCTACTTTTCGAAAATTAGATATCTCTTTTCAATTTTCTCAAATCCATAATAAAGTATTGCTGAGAAGAAAAGGTCTGCCATTAATGAATTAGTGAAAAATGGAATTGCCATTGTATAGCATAAGATTATTCCTTCAATGTTTTTTGGATAACCACCAATTAACCATACTCCAAAATTTGTAACAACAAAAAATATAAGACTGCTTAAAAGTATGTTTTTAATACTGTATTTTTTAAATATGTAGCTGTAAGTAGTAATTAATATAAATGCTAGATATACAAATAATGATATTGAATAAAACCCAATAAATAAATCTGAAATTAACATTACTGCAATTGGAATTGCATATGCTAGTTTAATATTACTAAATTTTACACCTGCAAAAATTGCAATAGCAGTGATAGGTACAAAATTAGGAGGGTGAGGAATTAGCCTCATTAAAGCAGCTATAACTATAAATAAAGTTATAAATAGTATTCTTTTATTTTTTTCTTTCATAGGACTCTACAAATTTACTATAATTATCAATAAATAAATACATTTCTTTATTTAATATATCTAAAGCGTTACTGTCACTAACTAAATCTATTTCTACATTAAAATTATCTCTGTATTTATCTGGATATATCAGGCCTAGAGCTAAAGATAAAAGAGGTTCGTTTACATCACCAATAACCCCTAGGTTTGAAGAACTTTCATTAGCTAGAATGTCAGGGCTTAAACCATCATAATAGTCGGTTACCCCTTGAGAATTAAGAGTTTTTAAAACTAATGGTTGTAGAGCATAAGTGTGAGAAGAGTTAACTCCGTTTAATGAGAAATCAGGCGAATCGTATAAAGTGACGGATGCTTGATACTTTCCGTAAGTGCTGGTTCCAATTTGTATTACATCAATATATGGCTTTAAACAATTTATGACTAGCTCACTGGCAGATGCTGAACTTTTAGATGTTATAATAAATACTCTATTTAGATTTAAGCTATTTGCATTACTCAGAAATCTATTTATTAGGTATTCTGGATTATTATTTAGCCAGTAATTTTGTATTTCACTATTCCATTCTTCAGTACTAAAAATTTGATCATTAAACTGACCAGTTATTAAGCTAGAAATTAATAGAGCAGAGTTTACTGATCCACCAGGATTATATCTTAAATCTAAAATTAGATTATCGATATTATTAGATTTAAAATTTGCAAATACTTGATTTAATTCATCGTCAAATGTTGATGTAAATTGGTTATACATTAAATATCCAGACTTTCCGTTAGAACCATCTATTATATTGGAATAAAAAATCGGGTTTTTTTCTAAATACACTTTATATAAATCTTTACTAATATCATTACTAACTACAGTATCATCAAGTATATCAGTTGTGTTGTTGTCATTATAATTGGCGAAATTAACTGTGTAGTTATCTAAAGAAAGTAAAGTTGAATAGTTTTCGAGGTTTAAACTGTTGTCGTTAATTCCAAAGAAAATATCCCCTCTTTGTATATTTTCAATTTCTGATATTGAGCCTGGATGTACATACCTTACATATCCATATACATTGAAGTTACTCCCTGGAATATAACGAAGTCCATATTCCATTCCATTGCTATTAGATACTCCTTCAAAATATTGCTGAAGTTCTATATAATTATCAACTATGATACTGTGTTTATCGATTGTTTCTCTATCAAAAATTAAGTTTTCAAATAATTCCTCAGGGTTTTCGTGTGAGTTTAAATATATTGCATATTCGCTATTTGATAAAAACCTATCATCTAATAAGTCAGTTACGTAATCTTTATATAAATATGCAGCATTCATTCCTTTCCATACATAGTCATTTATTTCACTTGCAAAAGCTCCATTATCATCTTTATCCTCGTAACAACTAAATACGGATAACCCAAATAAGGAAATTAACATAAATTTATGCATGAGTTTTCTTGTATTTTTCATTTTTCAATTAATTTTATGTTTATTATAAATTTATGAAATTTAATATAACTATTTTCTTATTAATATTTAATATTAGTTTGTTTTCTCAATCAGAATTCAAGCTTGTTTCACTAGAAGATATATCTAAAGTTCAAATTAGCTCAAATGTATTTGATTTAATGTCTAAATTTCAAATGAATTTTGGAGATAAAGATTGGCAACCACTAATTGATCAACTAAAAAACCTAAATAGTATTGAGTCGTATTCAACCAGTACTTTACTAGGCTCTACAGCTATTGAGTCTTCTTTTAACATCTATGTGTTAAATCCTGATTTATCACAATTGGCAGAATTTAAGGAAGAAGACTATTTAGTTAATATTTATGCGTTAGAGAATGAGGATTTAGAAATAAAAGAAATATCAATGCTTGTGAAAAACTCTAATAATTTGAATACTATTTATCTGCAAATTAGAGGTGAAATTGATTTACTTAAAATAGTTGAGGTGGTTAATAAACTAGATATTCCAGGCGCAGATTTTTTAAAAAACTTAAATTAAATACCAGTATAATTTTGGGGAGTTAATGCTCTTAGTTCATTTTTAATAGATTCTGACACTTCCAATGTTTCTATAAAATCCGATATTGACCTTTTGTTTATTTTTTCATTAGTCCTAGTTAGATTTTTTAATGCTTCATAGGGGTTAGGGTAATTATCTCTTCTTAAAATTGTCTGTATTGCTTCTGCTATTACTGCCCAATTGTCTTCAAGATCAGAATTTAGCTTTTCTTTATTAAGTATTAATTTATTTAGACCTTTAAGAGTTGACTTAAATGCTATTATAGAGTGAGCGATAGGAACTCCTATGTTCCTTAAGACTGTACTATCAGTAAGATCTCTTTGAAGTCTAGATACAGGCAGTTTATTTGAGAGGTGATTAAAAATCGCATTAGCTATACCTAAGTTCCCTTCGCTATTCTCAAAATCTATAGGGTTAACTTTATGAGGCATTGCAGAACTTCCAATTTCTCCTTTTTTGATTACTTGCTTGAAGTAATCCATTGAGATATATGTCCAAAAATCTCTATTTAAATCTATTAAAATGGTATTGATTCGACTTAAATTATCGAAAATAGCCGCCATATTATCGTAGTGTTCAACCTGTGTTGTTGGAAAAGAATAATTTAAGCCTAATCTTTTTTCAGTAAAACTTTTCGCAAATCCCTTCCAATCTATATTAGGGTATGCTAGGTGGTGAGCATTAAAATTTCCAGTAGCTCCACCAAATTTAGTAGAATTTGGAATGGACTTTAATAACTCAACTTGTGCTTGTATTCTTATGGTAAAGACTTCAATTTCCTTCCCTAGTTTTGTAGGTGATGCAGCCTGACCATGAGTTCTTGCAAGCATAGGGATATCCTTCCATTGATTATTTAAATCTTTTAGCTTGTCAGTTAACTGCTTCAAGTCTACGATATAAATATTTTCAATAGCTTCTTTTAAACTTAATGGAATGGCAGTATTATTAATATCCTGGGAAGTTAAACCAAAGTGAATAAATTCTTTGTATTTAGAAAGGTTTAACATCTCAAATTTATCTTTTAAGAAATATTCAACTGCTTTAACGTCGTGATTTGTAGTTTTTTCAATTTCCTTTATAGCTATCGAATCTTCAAATGAAAAGTTTTCATAAATACATCTTAATTTATTAAAGTAAGATTTGTCAAATTCTTTTAATTGAGGTAATGGAATCTCACAAAGAGAAATAAAATATTCAACTTCAACTAGAACTCTGTTTTTTATCAATCCGTGTTCTGAGAAATATTCAGATAATTGAGAAACTTTATTTTGATATCTGCCGTCAATGGGGGATATAGCGTTAAGTGAAAATGTTGACATATTTTTTTAAAATTAGAATAATTTACAAATATAGGTATTTCATTTAATTTTTGGATTAGCTAACTTATAAATGTATTTTTAGTGAAAAATTATTCACATGACAAATAATGCTCAAATAATGAGTGATGCTAGAGAATCACTTACTGGAAAATGGCCTCTCGCTATTGGTACATTTTTAATTTTTTTATTAATCTCAATAGGTGCAACTTTAATTCCTTTTGCTGGTCAAGTAATTGGGTTTTTGATTGCAGGTCCTTTAGCTGTAGGTGGTGCCTTTTTTGCATTGAATATAGTTAGAGAGCAAGCAGCTAAGACTGATGACTTATTTTTTGGCTTTAATAACAACTTAGGTAATTCAATACTTGCATATCTATTAGTTTTTGTTTTTGTTTTTATAGGCTTTATTTTACTTATTATTCCAGGTATAATTGTTGCATTGGCCCTTTCTCAAACCTGGTTTATTTTAGCAGAAAACCCATCAATGGATTCTTATGATGCTATCATCAAAAGTAAGAATATGATGAAAGGCTATAAATGGCAATATTTTAAAATTGGATTAAGATTATTTGGGCTTGGGTTACTATGCTTACTAACCTTAGGTATAGGATTCCTATGGTTATTACCATATCAGTATGTCGTTTATGCTAAGTTTTATGAACAAGTTAAAGCCGTATAATTAATATTTAACTGTTCTGTTTAAGATTTTATATTCTTCATAACATTCGCTAATGGCATCTAGTAACTGTAAATCATTTGCTTTGTTAATAAACTCGTCTGAATAATTACATTCACTGATTAACAATTCTAAGTCTGCTTTTTCTAATTGTAGTAAGACCATTAGCATTTCTCTATCAAATCTATTCGATAATATATCTCTGATTTGATCATCTCTTTTCATTTTTCTCAGTTTTCTTAACTGGTTAGGTTCTTTACCAAAAACTCTGTGTAAAAAGTCCAATGGATTAAATATTGCATTTAGAGCCTGAGTTACTGCGCTAGCTGGCCTAACTGCTGATTCATAACTAACATTTGGTAATCCAGAAATACTATATCTAAAATTATTATTTATGGGGACTTGTTTTATATCTACCTCTAGGTATCCAGTAAGTTTTATTCGGCTAACTAAAACTTCCTCTAAAGCAAATGCTAACTCAGTTAATTCTATAGTAGTAGCTGAGCCAAATTTAATCCAATCATTAGTTACTTTTATTTTTAATGATTTGAAGCCTAAATATGAAAAATGGAGCGTATCATTTGCTTTTACATCAATTGTAAATTCTCCTTTTTTATTTGTAGAAGTACCAATAACTTGGGATAGATTAACAATATTAACGTTTTCTAACGGAGTATTGTTATTTGCATTTATAATAGCCCCTTTAACAGTTGTTATCTCTTGAGAAAAACAAAAACTAGATATAAAGAATATGAAATTAAAAAAATGTGTTTTGGCCATTATTATTATTAAAAAACAAATATAATAAACTTAAGCACTTATTTATATTTAATATCAGATACTTAACTCATTTTTAACAAATGTTAATCTCTTCTATTTCTTCTTGGTCTTGAGAAGCTATCAGGATTAAAAGATTTTGATCTTCTAGAGCTTGAGTTTCCATCAGATTCTCTTGAACTTGATCTTCTAGAGCTTGAGTTTCCATCAGATTCTCTTGAACTTGATCTTCTAGAGCTTGAGTTACTTTCGGAACTTCTTGAGTTAGATCTATTAAACCCTCTATTTGAGCTTGACTTTTTAAAGCCGCCACCACCACGTCTATCTCCCCCTCTGTTAGATCTTCCCTTGCCACTATTTCTTTTAATATCTTTAGATACTTCAACATTAACGAATCTTCCGTTTTGTTTAAAATCTGTAAAAAATGCTAAAATCTTTTCTTTATGTTCTTCTTCAGTATTAAAAAATGAGAAGCTTTCTTTTACATCAACTTTAAATACATCATCTTTTCCAAGCTCAAGAACATCCTTTAAAAAGTCTTTTAGGCTCATCCAATCATAACCATCTTTTTGACCAACATTTATAAAAAACCTAGCAGAGTTTGAATCATCTGAGTCAGAAAAGTCAGAATAGCTATGCTGATTTCCGCCTTCAATATTTAAATTTTTAGATTTTTTATAATAATCAAAATATCTATTAAACTCAACTGAAAAGAATTTTTTGATTAAATCAGCTTTTTTTGTCTTTTTAAACAAGTTATTGATATCCTCTATATACTCATCTATATTATTGTTTACTTCAGTTTCATTAACCTTATTTGCTAATGTAAATAGTTGAACTTTGCATATTTCCTCACTGCTTGGTATATCTTTTTTTATAAATTCTTTTTTTATTTTCTTTTGAATATGACCAATTTTTCTTAGTTCACTCTTGGAAATAATTACCAATGAGATACCTGTTTTACCTGCTCTACCCGTTCTTCCACTTCTATGTGTGTATGTTTCAATTTCGTCTGGCAATTGGTAATTTATAACATGGGTTATATTATCTACGTCAATACCCCTTGCAGCTACATCAGTAGCTACTAAGAATTGAATTTGCTTGTTTCTGAACGATTTCATAACTAAGTCCCTTTGCCCTTGACTTAAATCACCATGTAAGGCACCAGCATTATATCCATCTTCAATAAGTTTTTCAGCAACTTTTTGTGTATCTCTTTTAGTTCTACAGAAAATAACTGAAAAAATATGTGGATTTGCGTCTACAAGCCTTTTAAGTGCTACATATCTATCACTAGATTTAACTAGGTAATATTCATGTGAAACCTGATCACTCCCTACATTTTTAGTTCCTACAGTAATTTCAATAGGATTGTTCATGAATTTTTTAGCTATTGAAGAAACTTCTCTAGGCATAGTAGCAGAAAATAACCAAGTGTTTTTTTCGTCTGGTGTGAATGATAATATATCAGTTATATCTTCATAAAAACCCATATTTAACATTTCATCTGCTTCATCTAAAACACTATACTTGATTTGAGAGATATCTACTAGTTTTCTCTTAATCATATCTTTCATTCTACCAGGTGTAGCAACAATTATCTGCGCGCCTCTTTTTACAGATCTAGCTTGATCTGTAATACTTGCACCTCCATATATAGCTGTGACATTTAAACCCTTGTAAAATTGGCCGTATTGCTTTATTTCGTTAGTTATCTGTAAACATAATTCTCTTGTGGGAGAAAGTATAAGACCTTGAGTTGTCTTACTGCTAATATCAATCTTTTGGATCATAGGAAGGCCAAATGCAGCTGTTTTTCCAGTTCCAGTTTGAGCTAGAGCTACTAAATCGGTGTCTTTTTCTAATAATATAGGTACGGTTTTACTTTGAACTTCGGAAGGAGTTTCAAATCCCATTTTTTCAACTGCAAGGACTAAATTTTCTTCTAATCCAATTTTTTTGAATTCACTCATGATTTTTGTTTAAATATTCGATTTATAATTGTGTTTACGAAGTTGTAATCGACATACTTAAACTGAGACTTCTGAAACACTACCTTATCCTTTAAGGTTTTTAAAAGTGCAAATATAGTGTTATTTGTTGGATATTTTTTTTGACAAGAATTCTGTTAATTTATTTATGGCTTTTGCTCTATGTCCAATTTGATTTTTTAATTCTAAATCCATTTCACCAAAAGTAAATTTATAGCCAGCCGGTTTAAATACTGGATCATAGCCAAAACCTTTTTTTCCTCTTGGAACTAAGACTATCTCTCCATTACACAAGCCAGTAAAAGTTGTTAGCTGCCCATTGTAAATTAGTGCCACAACAGTCTTGAAATTTGCTTTTCTATTTTCTGAAAACTCCATCAATTTTAAAAGTTTATTCATGTTTTTTTCAGAAGTAGAGTCTGAGCCAGAAAACCTTTTAGACATAACTCCAGGTTGACCATTAAGAGTTTCCACTTCTAGACCAGTGTCATCAGCAAAACAATCAACTTTATACTTGTTAAAAATATATTTGGCTTTTAAAATTGCATTTCCTTCAATAGTGTCTTTATTTTCTATAATATCCTCAAAACAGTTAATGTCTTCAAGGCTTAGTATGTTATAACTTCTATTTAAGAGGGCTTGAACTTCAGTTACTTTATTTTTGTTATTAGTTGCGAAAATTAATTTCATAGTTATTTATGATGATATGGTTCGTTATTTAAAATACTAAATGCTCTGTATAATTGTTCTGTAAAAAACAATCTAACCATTTCGTGTGAAAAGGTCATCTTGGATAGAGATAATTGTTGGTTTGATAACATTTTAATTTTTTCCGAAAAGCCATACGGGCCTCCAATAATAAAAGTCAATGTTTTCATTCCAGAGTTTAACTTTTTTTGAATAAATTCAGAAAACTCTAAAGATGATTTATGTTGACCAGTTTCATCAAGTATTACAATAAAATCATTTTTCTTTAAAACAGATATTATTTTCTCTCCTTCCTTTTTTATTTGAATATTTTTTTGCAATTTACTTTTTTGATCTTTTAAAATTATTAACTCGAAATTAATATAGAATTTCAGCTTAGCTGTGTACAGATCAATTAGTTGTTTTAAATCTTTGCTATTGGTTTCACCAATTACTATTAGTTTTATATTCATTAATAAAATTTAATTGTATTTTTATACAATATATTCTTTTTTATTTTTCATGTCTAAAGATCAACTAAATAATATTTTAAATAGTTCTGCATTGTATTATTTAGGTGCGAAAAACAATTATAAAGCTAAAATATTCTCTATTGGAGTTATTATGACTACTATATTAATTTTATTTTGAGTATTTAAAAAATGGGTTTTTACATAGATGTTATACTACCAGTTCCAATTGACCAGCTATTTTCATATGAAGTCACTAAAACTGAATTTAGTTTTATTAAATCTGGTTGTCGTGTAGCGGTTCCTTTTGGTAAAAGCAGAATTATAACAGGGATGGTTTGTAATATTCATCAAGTAGCCCCAATATCTTATGATGTAAAGTCTATTCATCAAATTATAGATGAGTCACCCGTAGTAAATGATAATCAATTACAATTCTGGGCTTGGATGTCTCAATACTACATGTGTAGTATTGGAGATGTTATGAAAGCTTCTATACCTTCTGTTTTACTTTTTGAAAGTGAAACCATAGTTACTTTAAATAAAACAATAGAAATAGATCAAAATATTTTAAGTGATGATGAATTTTTAATTTATGAGGCTCTATTAGATGTAAAAGAGTTGACTATTAGTGAAGTTTCTAATATCTTAAATAAAAAAAATGTATTTAAATTTATTCAATCTCTCAATGAAAAGCATATTCTTGAAATTGATGAAAAACTGTATTCTAAATACAAGCCTAAGTTAAAAAGGCATGTCGAGTTAAATAGTGTCTATTCTAATGATAATGTTTACCAAGATACTAAAGAGGTTTTGAAAAAATCACCTAAACAGTTGGAGTTATTTATTCAATTGTTAAACCTTAATTTAATTGAATTTATTTCAGTTGAAAATTTGAAACAAAAACTAAATTGTAGTTCTAACTTAATAAAACAATTAATTGATAAGCAAATATTAATTGAGCATTTTATTGAAATTAATCGTTATGAAAATTCAAATTCAGAATTAACTCCGATTAATTTACTTAGTGATAGTCAGCAAATTGCATTTACTGAAATTTTAAGCTCCTTTAAAATCGATAAACCTGTTCTTCTTCACGGGGTTACATCTTCTGGGAAAACTGAAGTTTATGTTAAATTAATTTCTAATACTCTTAAGCAGGGTGGTCAAGTTCTTTATTTGGTTCCTGAAATAGCTTTAACTACTCAGGTAGTTAAAAGATTAACTAATTTTTTTGGCGACAAAGTTTTAGTTTATCATTCAGGTTATTCAATTAATCAACGAGTAGAGGTTTGGAACAAAATATCCACCAATAAGACCCCTCAGCTTATAATAGGTGCTAGGTCATCATTATTAATGCCCTTTAAAAAGCTTAATTTAATTATTGTTGATGAAGAGCATGAACAATCCTATAAGCAGCAAGAGCCTTCTCCTAGATATCATGCTAGAGATGCTTCATTAGTTTTAGCGAAGATTTTTAACTCTAATATTTTATTAGGTTCTGCAACTCCAAGTATAGAATCTTATAATAATGCAGTAAATCTTAAGAAGTATACTTTAGTTGAGTTAAAAAAACGTTTTAATAATGTTTTAATGCCAATTGTACATCTTATCGATTTGAAGTTAAAGTATTCAAGAAAATTAATGAATGGACATTTTAGTGATACTTTAATTGAAGAGATATTTAATACTGTTAGTCAGCACAAACAAGTGATTTTGTATCAAAACAGAAGAGGTTTTTCTCCTATAGTTGAATGCGAAGATTGTGGGGTTTCACCTCATTGCGTGAATTGTGATGTCAGTTTAACTTTCCATCTAAATACAAATTCTTTAAAATGTCATTATTGTGGCTATGGCACACCTCTTATAGACTCCTGTATTTCCTGTAAATCAAATAATATTATTACAGTTGGTTTTGGAACTGAGCAGGTTGAAGAGGAAGTGAAAGAGCTATTCCCAAACTTTAGAGTGAAAAGACTTGATTATGATACGACAAGAAAAAAAAATAGTTTTGAAAAATTAATTTCAGATTTTGAAGATCAAAAAATTGATATATTAATAGGTACTCAAATGATAACTAAAGGGTTAGACTTTAAAAATGTAAAGCTAGTAGGTATTTTAAATGCTGATAATTCTTTGAATTTTCCAGATTTTCGTGCTTATGAAAGAAGCTTTCAGTTAATTCAACAGGTTGCTGGTAGGGCAGGAAGATCAACTGAAAGAGGTAAAGTTTGTGTCCAGACATATAACCCTAAACATAAGATTTTACAAAATATAATTGATGATGATTATTTATCAATGTTTGAAGTTGAAATTTCTGAGAGAGTTAAATATAATTACCCACCAAATTGTAAGCTTATAAAAATCACTTTAAAACACAAAGATTATTTAACAATTAACGAATCTTCAGATTGGTTAGGTAAATATTTAAAACAAATATTTAATAAAAACATTTTGGGTCCAGAATTCCCTCACGTTATAAGAGTCAGAAATAAGTTTCAAAAAAATATTTTGATAAAAATTCAAAAAAACCAATCCTTAAGTCAGACAAAAAAAATTATTATCAAATCTAAAGCTAGTCTAGCTAGTATTGCTAAATTTAGATCTGTTCAGGTTATAATAAATGTTGACAGCTATTGATGGTTTTTCAAACTTAGTATTGCATCTAATTCAATTTTTTTGTTTCTACTTAGTGGTATTTCACTAGAATCTATAAAAACATTTTTACTATCATAAGTTTCAATTTTATCAAGACTTACTATAAAAGACTTATGAATCCTCATAAATTTATCTTTGGGTAACTCCTTCTCAAAAGACTTTAGTGATGATAGTATAACTATATTTTCTGAAGGTGTAATAAGTTTTATATAATCTCCTAGAGCTTCTATCCATTTTATATCTGTTAAATAAATCTTTCTTTTTTTTAATTTACTCTTTACATAGATATGGTTACCATTGTGTTTTTTTGAAGATTGTTTTGTTATTTTTTTTATAGACTTTTTAAGTCTATCATCTTGTATAGGTTTTTTTAAATAATCTATACAGTTGTAATTGAAAGATCGAAAGGCAAACTCAGTATTATAGCTAGTGAATATTATTTTTAGGTTTTCTGTTAAGGAATCTAAAAAGCTAAAGCAATTTTCGTGCTCAACTCCAATTTCAATTATGATTAAATCTACTGAATTCTTAACAATATATAATTTTGCATCAATGAAGTTTGAAAACTTTTCAACTACCTGTAGGTTTGAAAATTGCTTTAGTTTTAAATCTATTAAATTTAGATCTTCAATATTTTCATCAATGATTATACAGTTCATTTCAATATTTTTACTAAAATTAAGAAATATCATCCAATTTTAAAAACACATTTTTATTAAATAATTAAGTTTAAATAATTGTAGATATGATATAAAATAACTATTTTCGCAGCCGTTTAATAAAACAAAAAAAGAATTTTTATGAATCATTATGAAACTGTTTTCATCTTAAATCCCGTTTTATCTGAAGATCAGATAAAGGAAACAGTCAAGAAATACGAAAGTTTTCTTACCTCAAAAGGAGCAAAGATGATATTTATTGAAAATTGGGGCCTAAAAAAATTAGCCTACCCAATTCAAAACAAAAAAAGTGGCTTTTACCATATGTTTGAGTATCAATCAGATGGTACTGTTGTTAACCCTCTTGAGACTGAATTCAAAAGAGATGAGAGATTTATGCGTTTTCTTACTGTAAAGATGGATAAACATGCAATTTCTTGGGCTGAAAGAAGAAGAGAAAAATTAAAAGTAAAATCTTAAATTATGGGAACACTAGAACAACAAGCAAAAGGTAAAAAAGATGGTGAGATTAGGTACCTAACTCCACTTCAAATTGATACAAATAAAGCAAAAAAGTATTGTAGATTTAAAAAGTCTGGTATTAAGTATATTGATTATAAAGATCCAGATTTTTTAATAAAATTCGTAAATGAGCAAGGGAAACTACTGCCAAGAAGACTAACTGGTACATCTTTGAAATTTCAAAGAAAAGTATCTGTTGCTGTTAAAAGAGCAAGACATCTAGCAATTATGCCTTACGTAGCTGATTTAATGAAATAAAAAATATTCAAAATGGAATTAATATTAAAAATAGACGTTGATGGTGTTGGGTTCAAAGATGACTTAGTTAACGTTAAAAATGGGTTTGGTAGAAATTTTTTAATACCAAATGGTTCTGCTATTTTAGCTACCTCATCAGCAAAAAAAGTTTTAGCAGAGAACTTAAAGCAAAGAGCTTTTAAGGAGAAAAAAATTGTCGATGATGCAAACAAGCTTTCTAAAAAATTACTAGCTTTAGAAATCAAGATTAAATCTAAAGTTGGTCAAGGAGTCAAGCTATTTGGATCTATTAACAATATAGATCTCCAAAAAGCACTCGTTTCGGGTGGTTTTGAACTTGATAAAAAACAGATAATTATCCCTGGTGGTTCTATCAAACAATTAGGAAAGTATACTGCCAATATTCGTCTTCATAGAGAAGTCAGTGTTGAATTTCCTTTTGAGATCATACCGGACACTAAATAATATAACTTACACATTAATTCAAACCCCAAAACATCTTGGGGTTTTTTTTTATTAAAATTATGAAATATTCCAGATTAACTAAAAATCAATTTGTTGAGCTTCATAAAGAGTTTATTGACTTTCTATCTTCAAATTCTATTACTCAAGAAGATTGGACTATTTTAAAAGATAGTAGCGATGGAAAGGCTGAAGGTATACTAGATATGTTTAGTGATATTGTTTGGGCTAAAGTGTTAGAGAAAACAAAGTATTTAGAAAATATTTCAAAAAATCATATTTATTTATTTCATTTTGAGAAATCACAAATGCATTTTATTGCTATTTACACTGAACTTAGTGAATTAGATTTCTCCACTTCTGAAGGATTTTCATGGTTAAGAGATAATTTATTTGATGATAATGTTAAAATATATAATTCTTCTAAAAACTATTCGGAAGATAAATTAGCTGATAAATTTGATTTAATCACAAAAGGTGGTGTTATAACCAAAGGCGATTTATTTGACTATTTTAACGAATTAATTATTCCCTAGTTATTGAATTAATTAATAATTGTATATATTTCTATTATGAAAGCTAAAGCCTTAACATCAAAGGGTACAAGAGATTTTAACTCTGTTCAAGTATTCAAAAGAGATTATATAACTAATACAATAAAATCTAGTTTTAATAAGTTTGGCTTTTCACCAATTGAAACTCCAAGTTTTGAAAATACAGAAACTTTACTAGGAAAATATGGAGATGAAGGGGACAGGCTTATTTTTAAAATTTTAAAATCAGGAAATTTTAAAAAAAATATTACAGATACAACGCTATTATCTGATGATCTAAACCTTATTTCTTCTACTATTTCAGACAAGGCACTTAGATATGATCTGACAATACCATTTGCTAGATATATAGTTCAAAATCAAAACGAAATTAATTTACCCTTCAAAAGATATCAAATACAATTGGTTTGGAGAGCTGATAGACCTCAAAAAGGAAGGTTTAGAGAGTTTCTTCAATGTGATGCAGATGTTATTGGTTCAAAATCTTTACTCCAGGAAGTTGATTTTATTCATTTATTTTCTGATGTTTTTAAAAACTTAAGTATTCCTAATTGTAAAATCAGAATTAATCATAGAAAAATATTAATAGGCTTATCTGAAATTTTAAATTTAGAAAATAAACTTGTTGAGTTAACTGTGGTTTTAGACAAGATTGATAAAATCGGGATAGTTAAAGTTGTAGATCAATTTATAGAATTAGGATTGGATGAGCCTTTAAGACCTTTTTTAATCAAGTATTTGTCTATCGATGGTGATTTCGATTCTAGATTAAACTCTCTTAAAACATTATTTAAATCTAGCAAGGTTGGTTTAGAAGGAGTTGAGGATTTATCTATTATTAATAAGCTTGTAATTGTAGATGACCTAAACACTACGAAGTTAGTGTTAGATACTTCTTTAGCAAGGGGTTTGAGTTATTATACAGGAACTATATTTGAAGTAAATGCAAGTGACGATATAGATATTGGTTCCATAGCTGCAGGTGGAAGATATGATGATTTAACTTCTCTTTTTGGTCTTAATGATGTTAGTGGAATAGGAATAAGTTTTGGCCTAGATAGAATTTATATTGTAATGGATTCCATGAATCTATTTCCGGAATTTAATATATCAAATACTAAAGTTCTTTTCACAAATTTAAACTCTAAATACACAAGGTATATTATAGAGGCTGTTAGTTGTTTAAGAGCTAATAATATTAACTCTGATTTTTACCCCGATATTAGTAGTTTGAAAAAGCAACTAAAATATGCTAATAACATACTGGTTCCCTATGTAATTATAGTTGAAGAAAATGAATATGAATCATCATCATTTTGTTTAAAAAACATGAAAGATGGTACGCAGAAATTAGTCTCTATTAAGGAAATTGTTGAAATTCTAAATAATAATAAATAAAGTTTAAAATAGTAGCGAGACCGAGAATTGAACTCGGGACCTCCGGGTTATGAATCCGACGCTCTAACCATCTGAGCTATCTCGCCATATTAAGGTGGTGCAAATATAAAATTAAAATTATATAGAACAATAATTGTTTGGTTAATATTTATTTTTTTTTATTATAAAACTTCACATTTAATGTATATATTGCTTGTTAATATTATATAAATGAGCGATAAAATAAAATACGAAATTGAGTTTCCAATTCAAGCATCGGAAAAACTCCTTTTTCAGTATATATCATCTCCTTCTGGTCTTTCTGAATGGTTTGCGGATAATGTGAATATTAGAGGTGATGTTTTTATTTTTATTTGGGATGGAGCAGAGGAAAGTGCTAAGCTTTTAAGTAAAAAAAATAATGAAAAAGTCCGCTTTAAATGGCTTGAAGATGACCAGTCCAATTCTTTTTTTGAATTTAGAATTCAATTTGATGATATCACTAAAGATGTTTCCTTAATAGTTACTGATTTTTCTGATGAAGACGAAATGGAAGAGTCTAAAATGTTATGGGCTAATCAAATTTCAGACTTAAAGAAAATATTAGGTTCTTCATAGTAAGTTTATGGTAAACATTAATGGACAAATACTCCCTAATGACGACGCTTTAATATCTTTGTTTAATAGTAGTCTTATTTCTGGTGACTTTATTTTTGAAAATATAATTTTAAACAAAGAAAGAGTTCTTTTTTTTGAGGATCATTATTTCAACCTCCTTTCTTCAATGAGGATTTTAAAAATGAAAATCCCCATGTCTTTCACTCCTGAGTACTTAGAAAAGCAACTAACAGATTTATACACTACATCAGGATTTGTTTCGGAAAATAAATTAATGAAAGTTTTAATTTGTAATCCCGAATTAGCCAATGAAAATAGTAATTCAGTTAAGTTTTATATTTACTCTATGGGAGATTTGAATTATCTAGATGATAGTGCTATACAATATAATCTAGATGTTTTTAAAGACTATTTCAAAAACACAGGTTTGTTGTCTAATATTAGTGCAAATAATCAACTAATTAATAAGATTGGCCTAAGGTATTGTAAAGAAAATGATTTTAAAGATTGCATAGTTTTAAACAATTCTAAAGTTGTTTCAGAAACTTTGAATGGTAATGTTTTTGCTATAATTGAAAATAAAATTTTTACACCCCCTTTAAAAGATGGTTGTAGTAATAATGTTATGAGATCTAAAATAATTGAACTTATTAATAATAATATTGATGGATATACAGTTTTAGAAGAGTCTTTATCAGTTTTTGATATTCAAAAATCTGACGAATTATTTGTTATCAATATTGATTTTGGCATTAAGTCTGTTAACAGCTTCAGAAAAAAAATATTTTCTAGTAGTATAACTGAAATTATAAAAAAGAGACTCAACTCACTAATTGTGTAAATGGTCTTTAGGAGTGTTAGACCAAAGAGAATATTCACCCCCAAGCTCTATCATTTTTGACTTCCAAAATGAGTTCATATTAGAAAAAATCTCTTTATTACTTGTTTCTTTGCATTTTATCCAGTTTTCATTTTTCATTTCATCTATTAGTTGTTTGGCTGACCAACCGGTATAGCCTAAACAAAACTTAATATTCTCACTGTTTATTTTCTTTGAATTAATTAATTCTATTACGCTGTTAAAATCACCACTCCAGTACAGATTTTCACGCAGTTTTATGCTGTTTGGTATTAATTGATTATTGTTGTGAATAAAATATAAATTGTCTTTGTTTACTGGTCCTCCATCGTACACATCAAAATGTGATTTAATTTCTGGCACTACGTCTTGTAAATTATAATTTAACTTTTTATTGATTATTAAACCTACGACTTCGTTTTCAATAGAGCTAGATGTAATAATAATTGATGATCTGTTAAACTGATTATCATTGATTATACTAGGGTCAGCTATTAGTATGTCTCCTTTTTTTAAATTTGTCATTATGAAATAAATCTAGAGTTTACATTAAACTTAAATCCATTTATTAAATCTGAAATTCTCATTCTTTTTTTACCTTGAATTTTTAATTCTAAAGGAATTATAAATCCGTCTTTAGTTGCTACTTTAATTTGTTTTTTTTCTATAATAATTTCCCCAAATTTTAAATCATGAGGTACTATTTCTATAGAAGAACTATAAAAAATAACTTTTAAATTTTGATTAAAATGATTCAAAGTGCTTGTAGCACCAGGATAAGGACTAAGACCTCTTATTTTATTATATATATTTATTGAATTACTAGTCCAGTTTAATGTACAGTTTTCCTTTGTGAGTTTATTTGCAGAGCTTGGCTCAGATAATTCTATCTGAGGTTTTAATATAATGTCATTCGAAATAATTATCCCAATTGTATTGATAACTAAAGTTGCTCCTATTTTTTTTAATTTATTGTATAAATCTCCTGCATTTTCATGTTTATCTATTTCAACTTCACTTTGATCTATTATATCTCCTGTATCAATATTTTCATTAATAAAAAATGTAGATACACCTGTTTTAGTCTCTCCGTTAATAATAGCCCAATTTATAGGTGCAGCTCCTCGGTAATTGGGTAGGAGAGAGGCGTGAAGATTAATTGTACCTAATTTAGGGATACTCCAAATAGATTTTGGCAGCATTCTAAATGCTACGACTACATACATGTCGCAATTTAATTTAATTAACTCTTCTTCGAAGGAAATACTTTTTAGGTTAACAGGTTGAAGAGTTTTTAATTGATTTTTTTTTGCATAGATTTTAACTGCAGATTCTCTAATTTTTAAGCCTCTACCAGCTGGTTTGTCTTGAGAGGTAACCACTGCACCTACATTATAATGATCCTTAATTAGATCTAATGTTTCCACAGCAAAATCAGTAGTTCCAAAAAAAGCAATTTTAAAAGTTTTTAACATAACTTGTTATTTTCTATAAACTGTAGTATAAAATCCATTCTATCATTAATAGAAGCTTTTGGGATTTCAATCACTATATAATTAAGTTTTGTGTATGTTTTGTAAAGGCATTTGTCAATTTCTACTAGCTCTTGAAAGTTTTCATATCTTTCTTTATCATTGATAAATATTTCTTCCCAAGGTCTTAACATAAATACGATATCATATCTATAATCTTTACAGGCATTTAAAAATTTTTCTTCATATTTTGTTTTCTTAAAATTTAAATAAGCTAAAATATCAGGTATACCTCTGTCAAAAAACACATGGTCAACTTTCGTTATTTTTGATTCTAAGTATTGGCTAATTCTTGAGTCAAGTAATAATTCACTAAAAAGTAGTGGTTTACTCAAAAACAATTGGTCAATTCCTTTTTTCTTATAAGATAAAGTTATTTCCCTAGACTTTTCTTCAAAACAAGTACAGCCTTTACTAACTAGTTTGTTTATTAATGCGGTTTTACCTGTGCCAGGGCCTCCTGTAATTAGGATTTTTTTTGACATACTTAATTTATTATTTAGTAAAAATCGTGATTAATAAGTAATATAAAAAATATTAATTACCACTATATTTAAATAATTACTTAATTTTACTTTCATATGAGTAAATCTGACGAATTTTATAATAAATTACAACTACAATTAGGCTCTACAAATACCTGGCCTGATTTTTATCTTTACAAGTTTATAATTAAGTCTGAATCGGATAATCTCAAACTAATCAAAGTTATCTTTAAAGATTTAAAACCTCAGATAAATATCAAGTCTTCAAAAAATAATAAATATTCAAGTATTTCTATAAAAGTTTTTATGAAATCTCCGTTAGATATTATTGATATATATAAAGAAGTTGGTGAAAAAATACCAGAAGTAATATCCTTATAAAGTTACGGTAATTGATTTTTTTTTGTATTTTGCTGGTTAATAATACTTCACTAGTAACATAATTTAATTTATATAATTTTGATCGATAACATAGAGTACAATACTGAAAGAGAGTTTTTAATAATTCCTGAATATGGTAGACATGTACAGAAAATGATTAACCATGCTACTTCCAGAGAAACAAAAGAGGAAAGGAATAAATTAGCTAAAGCTATTATTTCTGTTATGGGTAACATGCAGCCACATCTTAGAGATGTCGCTGATTTTCAGCATAAATTATGGGATCAATTATTTATTATGTCAGACTTCAAATTAGATGCAGAGTCTCCCTATGATAAACCATCCAGAGAAGTTCTGGAAGCAAGACCATCTCCTCTAGCTTATCCTCAAAATTTTCCAAAATATCGTTATTATGGAAACAATATCAAAACGATGATAGATGTTGCTATAACATGGGACGAAGGTGAAATGAAAGAAGCATTGATGTATACCATTGCTAACCACATGAAGAAATGTTTTTTAAACTGGAATAAAGATACAGTTACTGATGTTGTTATTTTTAACCAATTATTTGAATTGTCTGATGGTAAAATTGATTTACGTAACTCTGATGAAAAACTTCAAGATTCAGAACTCTTACTAAAAGATAGAAAAAAGTTTCCTGTTAAAAAGCCTTTTAAGAAGAGTAATAAACCAAGAAAAAGATATTAAGTTCTAATGCAATCATTTAAAATAGAAGGTGGACACAAACTTAAAGGAGAGATATTTCCTCAAGGTGCAAAAAATGAAGCACTCCAAATACTTTGTGCTGTTCTTTTAACAGATAAAAAAGTTAAAATCAATAATATCCCAAATATTATTGATGTAAATAAGCTAATTAGTTTACTAATAAAGCTTGGTGTTAAAGTAAATAAAATTGACAATAATTCCTATACATTTCAAAGTGATCAAATTGATTTAAGTTATCTTGAATCTGATGAGTTTAAGATTGATGGAAAAGGTTTAAGAGGGTCTATTATGATTGTTGGTCCTTTGTTGGCGAGGTTTGGTAAAGGTTATATTCCTAAACCAGGAGGTGATAAAATAGGAAGAAGAAGGTTAGATACTCACTTTGAAGGACTTATTAAACTAGGTGCTAAATTTAGATATAGAAAAGAGGATAATTTCTATGGAGTTGAATCTGATCAACTACTAGGTGCTTATATTTTATTAGATGAAGCTTCAGTTACGGGAACCGCAAATATATTAATGGCTTCAGTTTTAGCAAAAGGAAAAACATCTATTTATAATGCTGCATGTGAGCCTTATATTCAGCAGTTATGCAAGATGCTAAATAGAATGGGTGCTAAAATTTCTGGAGTTGGATCAAATCTTTTAATCATTGAAGGAGTAAAAACTCTAAATGGAACTGAACATACTATGCTTCCAGATATGGTAGAGATTGGTAGTTGGATTGGTTTAGCTGCTATGACTAAAAGCGATTTGACTATTAAAAATGTTAGTTGGGAAAATTTAGGCCAAATTCCATTTATCTTTAGAAAACTAGGAATAAATATTCAAAAAAAGAATGATGATATATTTGTTTCAGGCCATGAAAATGGTTACGAAATTCAAAACTATATTGACGGTTCAATACTAACAATTTCCGATGCACCATGGCCAGGCTTTACACCTGATTTACTAAGTATTATATTAGTAGTAGCTACACAAGCTCGAGGAAGTGTTCTTATTCATCAAAAAATGTTTGAAAGTAGATTATTTTTTGTTGATAAATTGATTGACATGGGTGCTAAAGTTATTTTATGTGATCCACATAGAGCTACAGTCATAGGTCATGACTTTAAATCAATGTTAAAAGCTACTACAATGACATCTCCAGATATAAGAGCAGGAATTTCTTTATTAATAGCAGCTCTTTCTGCTAAGGGAACATCAACTATTCATAACATAGAGCAAATTGATAGGGGATATGAAAATATTGATGAAAGATTAAGGTCTATAGGAGCTAAAATAGAAAGGGTTTAATTATCATTTACAGGCGGTGGTCCTTCTGGAACCATTGCTTCATATACTTCATCTCCTTTTCTTTCTAAATACTCATTTTTAATATTTTTTACTAATTCTTTATTTAGGTATAGGTCTGACATAGTCATTGCCATAGCTTTAGAAGCATGTAGCATTCCTTTGTGTCCAATACTCATACCTCCACAAGCTACTACAGCCCATGAATGCCATGGTGTTCCTACAGGTGCAGTTGCAACACCTAAATTAATATTAGCAACATTCCAGCTAACATCTCCTACATCAGTGGAACCTCCGCCGGGATGTTCTCTTGTATCTAATAATGGTCTAATCTCTGCATCCATACCTACTTGAGGTTTTAAAGTTACCTCTTGAATTTTTTTTGCAAATGTAATTTCATTATCTGTATATTTAATTGGACCTAGTAGCTCTAAGTTTTTTTGCATAACTGCTCCTCCAGTTCTATTAACTAAAACTTCATAAATTCCTGAAATTAGAGATACTTTAAAGTCTACATCTGCTAAAATTGCAGCTCCTTCAGCCATTTCTACAACTCTTTCATAAACTGGATTCATGCCAGACCTTTTAGTGTCTCTCACTCTCATCCACAGCTTAGAGTAATCCGGCACAACATTAACTACTTGTCCTCCATCTTGTATGTGATAATGCATTCTTACAGTTGGCTGTACATGCTCTCTGTAGTAATTGACACCAGTTGTGTATAGTTCTAATGCATCTGAAGCACTTCTACCGTTCCATGGATCCATAGATGCATGTGCGGCTTGACCGAACCACTCAATTTTAAAATCAACCAATGCTAAAGAGCTTTGTACATCTGCAGCAGTTTGTGCAGCAGGATGCCAGCTAATATTAACATCAACATCGTCCCATAAACCTTCTTTAACCATCCATATTTTGCCAAAGTATTTTTCTTCACTCGGAGTCCCAAAGAACTTAACTGTACCACTTATTTTTCCACTCTCTATTAATTCTTTTATAGCAATTGCAGCACCCAAACTTCCTGATCCAAATAAATTATGACCACAACCATGTCCAGCTCCTCCATCTACAAGTGGAGATTTTATAGGTTTAGTTTCTTGAGATATTCCAGGCAAAGCATCAAACTCACCTAAAACACTAATAACTGGCTCTCCTTGTCCGTAAGTGGCAACAAAAGCTGTTGGCATACCTGCGACACCCATTTCTACGTTAAAACCATTCTCAGAAGCGTAATCGGCTAATAGTTTAGAAGACTCATGCTCGTTAAAAGCAGTTTCAGCAAGGTTCCATATTTTATCACTAATGTTAATCAGATTTGAGGAATGCTTTTCAATTGAATTTAAAATATCTTTATTTATTTCTGAAATTTCAGATTGGGAGAAAATTATATTCATAGAAAACATGAATAGTAAGGACAGAGTAGTGTGCTTTTTCATAAAAAAATTGTTTAGATACTAAATATAGAAATTTTTAATAACTTATTCTAAACCTTTTTTGTAAGCTTCTAAGCACCTCTGTCTAGCAAACTTATGATCAACTATTGGTTGAGGATAGTTTAGATCATTTAAATCAGTCACCCATTTATTAATATATTTCAATTCCTTATCAAATTTTAAGGCTTGAGTTGTGGGGTTAAATATTCTGAAATATGGAGCTGCATCTACCCCTGTACCAGCTGCCCATTGCCAATTACCTATATTACTAGAAGATTCATAATCATAAAGTTTTTTTGCAAAATATGCCTCACCTAATCTCCAATCTAATAATAAATGTTTGCATAAAAAACTAGCAGTAACCATTCTAACTCTGTTATGCATATAGCCTGTAGAGTTTAATTCTCTCATTCCTGCATCTACTATTGGGTATCCAGTTTTACCCTCACACCATTGCTTAAATGAGACTTCGTCCTTTAACCATTGTACTTTTTCATATTTAACTTTAAAGCATTTAGTTTGAGTGTTGGGGAAAAACCATAAAATTTGCATAAAGAATTCTCTCCATATTAGTTCTTGCAAGAAAACTTCATTTTCACTATTAATTACTTCAGATACAATTTTTCTAATACTTACTGTTCCAAACCTTAAATGAGGCCCTATTTTAGTTGTAGAGTCTAAAGCTGGAAAGTCTCGTTCTTTTTGATAATTTTCAATAAGACTATCATTAAGCTTATAATTAGGTATTTTTTTATTAGATTTCTTAAAACCAAAATACTCTAAATCATACCAATTAAAATCTTCATTATTAGATCTAAAATTATTTACTAAAATGTTATTGATTTGTTTATCTAAATCTAAAGTCTGTAGCTTGACTTTCCATTTTTTCATATATGGGGTGTATACTACATATGCAGTTTTATCATCTTTTGTGATTTCATTTTTTTCAAAAATAACTTGGTCTTTGAAGCTTAGAAATTTAACACCATTATCTTTTAAAAGATCATGTACTTTGTTGTCTCTATTAATAGCGTAAGGTTCATAATCATTATTTGTGTAAAAAGCATGTGTATCATACTTGTTGATTAAATCTTGAATTACCTGTAATGGATTACCTTTTAATACTAAAACTTTAGAGTTGTAAAGTGAACTGACTTTAATATTAATTGAACTTAATTGATCATAAATAAAATTAATTCTAGGATCATCTATTTCAAGTTCGTCAGTGATTTCACTATCAAAGATAAATAGTGGAATTATTTTATGATCCCCGTTAAGAGCTTTACTGAGTCCAGTATTATCATCTATTCTTAAATCTCTTCTAAACCAAAAAAAACTAATCTTTTCTCTCATTATTTAAGTTCTCCAAAAAGTTCAACTAATTTCTTTTTTCTATAATTAAATATTTCATTAAGCTTAGGTTTTACTAATATTGGATTTACTAACCTACCTATAAAACCTAACGGAATTTTGTAATCAATTATATCTAACATTTCGATTCCTCCATCTACTTCTTTAATGAAATGCTTATGATGCCATAAGCTATAAGGTCCGAACCGTTGTTCATCAACAAAATAACTTTTATCTTTTACATGTGTTATTTCAGTTACCCATTTTGTAGGTATCCCCAAAATTGGAGTTACTATGTATTGAATAATTTGACCTGCATACATTTTTGTATCCTCTTTTTCTAAAATATTAAAACCCATATAATCTGGAGTAATTTTTTTTAAATTATTTGGATCGCTTAAGAAATCCCAGGCTTCATTTATTGTTATTGGTAATAATTGACTTTTTTTGAATCTGTAAATTTTCATTAGTTATAAATAGCTATGTATAGATTTAGTGAAGTTGCGATTAAAAGCCATATTAAGTATGGAAGCATTAGTAGTGAATAATATTTCATAACAGGAAGGTACTTTAATAAAATAAATGCAACCGTAAATGTTAATAATGTGATATCAATTAAGCCTAATATTATTTCTTGTTGGTTAAAAAATAGATAATTCCATATTATGTTAAGAAAATATTGAACCAACACAATTAAAATAAGCTTTTTGGAAGTATTTATTAGTGAGAGTTTAGCAAGATAAACTGCAAAGCATAACATTAAAAATGTCCAAGCAAATCCAAATACCCAACCTGCTGGAGTCCATGGTGCTTTTATAAGATTTAGATACCATTCGGATGATGCCCCATCATCCATTAATAGGTTTCCAACGTATAAAACAAGAACAAAATTTATAAAAAGAAATAATAGAGTTCTAATTATTATTTTCATTCTAAATATTTGGTAATTTTTTCACTCATTGGTTTGGTAAGCGAATACCAATAATTTACAAATTCACCCTGTTCATTTATTAAGTATTTTTGAAAATTCCATCTTACAGTAGAGCTACTCACATTATTTAAATCCTTATTTGTCAGCCACTTGTATAATGGATGCTGCTCATTTCCCTTAACTTTAACTTTTTCTGTCATCACAAAGTCTACATCATATTTATCTGTACAAAAAGTTGCAATTTCAAGTGATGTTCCAGGCTCTTGACCACCAAATTCGTTACTTGGCACTCCAACAACAACTAAATTCGATTTATACTTTTCATATAATTCTTGAAGACCTTCATATTGGCCTGTAAACCCACATTTTGAGGCTACATTTACGAATAAAATATGTTTATTTTTAAATTCAGAAATTTTAATCTCTTTACCATCAATTCCAGTAATTGATATATCATATATTGAATTTTGACTATTCATAATTTGAGGTATTAATGTTAAACTAATTACTAGTAAAAAACTATTTAATAATTTCATAAAAACTTAAATTTTAAAAGATACAATTCCAGCATCAAGATTAAATGTCTGACCTGAAATTGAAGCTGCATCAGTAGAAATAAGAAACTTAGCCATTTTAGCTACTTCTTCAGGGTTAAGTATTTTTTTTAATGGATGTCTTTCTATCATATTTTCGATTACTTTTTCGTTTCTAAGTAATTTAGAAGCAAGGTCAGTATTTGTTATTGTGGGCGCTATGGCGTTAACCCTAACTTTAGGGGCTAATTCTGCTCCCAAAGTTTTGACAAGTCCATCAACAGCAGATTTTGAAGCAGCTACACTAGCATGGTATGGCATTCCTAATTTTGTTGCAACAGTGCTAAATAAAAGTATTGAAGCATTAGTAGATTTTTTTAAACTTGAAATATATTTTTGAATAACTTTTACAGCTCCAATAACATTTATCTCGAAATCTTCTCTAAACTCGTCCAAAGAAAATCTACCTATTGGTTTAAGATTTATACTACCTGGACAATAGACAATAGTAGAAATATCCTCTAGATCGGGGAGTTCACTACTTAACACATCTATTGTGTGATGAGTTAAATTTGCGTGGCTTAATTCGGGTTTGTTCCTACTGAAGTTTATTATTAAATTATCATTTATAAGTTCGTTGATAACTTCTTTTCCAATTCCTCTACTACCTCCAATTACTAATATTTTATTCATATGTTATGATCCTGGTCTACCTTTTAATCTTTTTTCTATTTTTCTTTTGATGACAGTTAATCTTTTCATGAGATCCATAAGTTCAGCATCTTTACTTTCTTTATAAACTTCATTTATGTCTAAAATAAGGGCCTTGACTATTCTTGACGCTACAATTCTCTCATTAGTTGTTTTATAAGAAGTTTTTCTAGTTTCAAACTCTAGTGCTCTTTCAATTAATTCCATGACATTTAATTTTTAATTATTATATAATTCTTCCAATATAAGTAAAAAATATTTTCCTATTGTTAATTATGATAATATAGAGAGTAAATCTACAAAAAGGTATATCAAAATATCTCTACATTATAGAAATATTAACATTTATTTTTTTGTTTAATTAAATATTTGATTTAGGTCTTTGGTAGCCTTTTCTATTTTTCAATTTTGGGACTGAATATCCGTCTAAACCTGTTACTGTAGCTACATCTCCTTTTCCTAAATTTATATATCCATCTTTCTCAATAATTTCATCTTTCACAAAAAGGTTAATTATTTTTCCAAGAACAAGTGTTGTATTGTTTTCTTTAATATAATACTCATTAACATACTGCATTTGCATTTGAACAGGGGATCCTTTTACAAAAGGAGGAGTGATTTTTTTTTTATATTCAGTGTTTAAATCAGTTACATCAAATTCTGAGATATTTTCGTCATATCTAGCAGAGGTGTGGTGTGCATCATCTATTATGGATTCAAAGACGTGATTGATTGTGTAAACTCCAGTTTCTATAATGTTTTTATATGTATTACGTGGTACATCGCCTGAAGGTCGTACTACAAATCCTAATAGAGGTGGGTTAGATCCAACATGAATTACAGAGCTAAATATTGCAACATTCTCTACACCACTTTTTGAAACAGTCCCAATTAAATTAGCTGGTTTATATCCAGAGCAACTATTTATTAAATTTATTTTATAAATGTTATGTAAGCTGTCTAGCTTTTCTTGATTAAAATGAACCATTAATTATTTTCTTTTAAATAAAATTTAAATAAATAAGCAGCAAAAATACCACTGACAATTGTTATTACAACATAATAAGGACTAAATGCTAATGACATGTTACTTCCCTCACCATTAAATATATTAAACAAAGCTGGCCCTATTGAAATAGCAGGGTTTAATGCGGAGCTAGAAATCTCACCAATTGAATATTGGCTAGTCATAACACAAAGTCCTATTACAGCCCCATAAAATTGATTTCCTTTAAGTTTTGGATGTGTAGCAACAAATAAGATAGTTAACACTAATAAAAAAGTAAAAATAAATTCAGAAATTAAAAACTGTACTCTAGTTGTATCACTGCTAGGCTGTATTTCAAATATATTATTGGTTATTAAGAAATATATAAACGAAGCTGCAATTGCACCTAAAACTTGTGAGATTATATATTTAGAACATTCGACTTTGTTTATTTCCCCTCTTATAACCATGGCTATACTTACAGCTGGGTTGTAATGAGCTCCTGAAATATGTCCACCTATGTAACATAAAACAGCCAAACCAACTCCAATAGCTATAGGGTTATCTGCAAGACCGCTAATTAATAATAAAAAAAATGTACCTAAAAATTCAATAGAGTATTTTTTCATATTTATAATATTTGTTAATTTATCTTTAAAAAATATTGAGTTACAAAATTAATATTTTAACTTCATTTTATAAAATCTAAACTAATCTATTTAAATACATTATGAAAAATTTATTACTAATATTCCGATTGTCTTTAATTTCACTAATATTTTTATCTTGTAATACGGATGCCAGTACTGAGATCTCTGAAGAGGTAAAACAAATGGAAATGCCAGCTCCTAGTCCAACTGCAAAATTTGAACAAAAAGCAGGATTAACTGATGTTGTTATTAAATATGCTAGACCGTCTGTTAGAAACAGGGTAGTCTATGGGAATTTAGTTCCTTATGATAAGATGTGGAGAACTGGTGCTAATGAAAATAGCATTATTTCATTTAGTACATCTGTAATAATTGATGAAACTACAATAGAGGCTGGTACATATTCTATATATACTATTCCTGGTGTTGAATCCTGGGAGTTTATTTTATATTCAGATTCTAATAATTGGGGATTACCTTCTAAATGGGATGAAAATAAAGTAGCTGTCAAAACAACAATCCCCAGTGTAAAGTTATCTTCTAAAGTAGAAACTTTTCAAATTTCAATGGACAACATAAGTAATAATAATTTCACTCTAGGTATTGCATGGGATGATGTTTATGTTGGAGTTAATATTCAATTACCAACTGCCGATATAGTAATGGGCAGCATTAAAGAAGTATTGAAAAACCCAAAATCATCCGACTTATATAAGGCTGCTCTTTACTTACTACAAGAAAATAGAGACCTTGAAAATGCTAAGTCATGGATGGACCAGTCTATTGAAATGATGGATGAGCCAAAGTTTTATCATTTAAGACAGCAGTCCTTAATATATGCTGCTCTAAAGGATTACAAATCAGCTACTGAGATAGCTAAAGTATCTTTAGAGAAATCAATAAAAGCTGGTAATTCTGATTACGAGAAAATGAATTTAGACTCTATTGATTTGTGGGCTAGTATGTAATATTTATTTTTTTAAATTATTTATTATTTGAAGTAGGTAAGATATTAGTATTACTGCTAATGCTCCAATTACATTTAGCCATAAATATGGAACTAAATCTATATAATATATATATATAATTATCAGCTGAGTTATTAAGGCTCCAACAAATACAGCGTTGGATTTTATATATTTAATAAAAAAAGCAATAAGAAAAACACCAAGTACGTTTCCGTAAAATATAGAGCCAATTATATTTACTAACTGTATTAAATTATCTGCTAAGTAAGCAACGCATGCTATAGATATAGCTAATACCCCCCACATAACAGTAAATATTTTAGTAGCGTTAACTGTATGCATCTCAGTTGATTTCTTTTTTCTGTTTCTGTTGTATATATCTATAGTAGTGGTAGTGGCTAATGCATTTAATTCACTTGCCGTTGATGACATTGCAGCACTTAAAATCACTGCAATTAAAAGACCTATTAGACCTTTAGGAAGATTATCAAGTATAAAACTAATAAACACATAATCTTTGTCATTTGATTCTGTTTTTTTAGATGAATTAAGAGAAACTTCATCTATAATTCTCTTTGCATTGTCTCTTATTCCTTTTTCTCTTTTATTAAGTTTTTTAATTTCAACTTTAAAATCATCTTTATTATCATCTAAGTATTCATTTGTAATCTTATTTTTTAAATAATACACTTCATCTAAAGATGATTTTAAATCTGAGTAGTCTTTAGCCCTTTCTGACTGTTCTACAATTTTTTCTGCTTGACGATTAAAATTTAATGGGGAAGGGTTGAATTGATAAAAAACAAAAACCATTACTCCAATAAAAAGAATAAAAAATTGCATCGGTATTTTAAGAATTCCATTAAAAATCATGCCCATTTGCATTTCTTTTAAAGATTTACCAGAAAGGTATCTTTGAACTTGACTTTGATCTGTTCCAAAATAAGACAACATTAAAAAAGTTCCACCTAAAATCCCACTCCAAAATGTATATCTATTATCAAAATCAAAAGAGAAATCTAAAATTTTCATTTTATCGTTAGCTCCAGCTATTTCTATAGCTTTTTCAAATGAAACATTATCTGGTAAAGACGATATAATTATCAGAAATGTAATTATTAGACCGGTAAAGATTACTCCCATTTGATATTTTTGAGTATAGTTAACGGCCTTTGTTCCTCCAGAAACTGTATAAATAATTACGAGTAGACCAATAATTATATTAAGTGTTTTTAAATCCCAACCTAGTACTGAGGATAGAATAATAGCTGGAGCAAAAATAGTTATACCAGCTGCTAGACTTCTTTGTATTAAAAATAATACTGAGGTTAATGTTCTTGTTTTTAAGTCAAACCTAGATTCGAGGAATTCATAGGCTGTAAATACTTTTAGTTTATGATAAATTGGTATAAAAACCATGCATATAATAACGGTAGCAATTGGTAGTCCAAAATAAAACTGAACAAAACCCATCCCATCGTTAAATGCCTGACCTGGAGTTGATAAAAAAGTTATAGCACTAGCTTGAGTAGCCATTACGGATATTCCAATCGTCCACCATTTAGCTTCACTACCACCTTTTAAATAGTCAACTGCATTTTTTGCTCCCCTGGTTTTTAAAGTACCATAGACAACTATAGTCAAAAGGGTTAAGCATAAAACAATCCAATCTAATAGTTGCATTAGTTATATTTTAAAGTTATTAAATGAAAAATAATTAGATAAGCTATATTAGCTATTAATAGCATTGAATATAGTTTGGTCCATTTTCTTTTTTTCTTTTCCATAATTATAATTTCATTAATTCTTTATAAAGCAAGTGTGTAGGTAGCCCCATTACATTATTATATGTCCCTTCGATGCTAGTTATGCCTATATATCCAATCCAGTCTTGTATGCCGTATGCACCAGCTTTATCTAAAACATTGTTATTGTCGACATAATAATCTATTTCTTGTTCAGTAAGTTTTTTAAATGACACTTTAGTTGTGTCATTTACTATTATTTTCTTATCAATTGTTTTTATACAAAAAGAGGTAATCACTTTGTGAGTGTTATCACTAAGGGTTCTTAAAATTTCTTTAGCGTTTTTGTTATTTTTAGGTTTCCCTAATGCTTTATCTTTTATCCATACAATAGTATCACTAGTTATCACTACTGTATTTTTTTTAATAATATTAGAGTAAAAGCTAGCTTTCTTTTCGGCTAAAAAGTCTGTAATTTCTTCTGCTTTTAATTTATTTGAATAAGATTCATCTACATCTATTTTTATAGACTTAAAGTTGATTTTTAAATCGTTAAAAAATTTTATCCTTCTTGGAGATTGAGATGCTAATACAACATCATATTTGGAAAGTTTTTCTTTTAACATTTTAATTTAATCCATTTGTGCATTATTGAAACTATTCCATTTTCCATGTATTTTCATTACTTGTTCTATTACATCTCTTACGGCTCCTTTTCCTCCGTTTTTATTTGAAACATAGGTAGACACCTCTTTTACTTCATTTACCGCATCTTGAGGGCAACAAGACAGACCAACTACTTTTAAAACGGGAATATCAGGAATATCATCTCCCATGTATAGGACATTATTTATATTTACATTACAGGAATTAACAAAAGAGTTTAGTTGTTTTATTTTATCGTGAGCTCCTAAGTAAATAAATTCAACTCCTAAGGCTTTAAGTCGGACTTTTACACCTTCATTAGTCCCACCAGAAATAATTGCAATTTTATAACCAGAATCTAACGCGGCTTTTAGAGCATAGCCATCTTTTACATTCATAGTTCTTAGCATTTCTCCATCTGTAGTGACTGTTAATGAACCATCAGTTAAAACACCGTCTACATCAAATATAAAAGTGTCAATTTTAGATAATAATTCTTTATAATTTTTCATGATCTAAATTATTAATTAAGGAAGTCATAAGCTTGTACAATTGTTTGTGGTCGTTGCTTTTTAAATCCTGTATGTGTTTATTTATTGTTTCTCTATCGTTTCTTACTGCTGGCCCAGTTTGAGCTTCTTTTGGATCTAATTTATAAATTTTTTGAACTGTTTCACTTATTAGAGGTTTTAAAATATTAAAATCAATATTTGAGTCGTCGGTGATTTCTTTTGCTATAGTAAACAAATGATTTGTGAAGTTGTTTACAAAGACTGCAGCTAAATGAATTTTTTCTCTTTGAATTGAACTTATCTCATAATAGTCACAGCTTAATGATGTAGCTATATTTTTTAATGTATTCATATCTTTTAGGTTGTAAGATTCTAAGCAAATTGGGATTTTTGTAAAATCAATCTTACTATCTTTTGAGAATGTTTGTAATGGGTAAAAAATTGCTTGTCTATTTTTACTGTGAAGCTCATTTATTGATTTACTTCCTGATGTATGACAGACCAATCTATTTGTAAAAGGTAAGTTGGAAGATAATTTATTAATTGAATCGTCATTGATTGCTAATATATATACATCTGCAACTTCTAAATCGTTAAGTTTATCAGTAATTTTAACAACATCAGAATACTGATTAATATTTTTCAAGTCTCTAGAGTACCATTGCAAAATTTCAATGTCAATGTTATTTTTAAAAGCTTTAAATAAATGTGTGCCAACATTGCCAGACCCTAAAATAATAACTTTAATCATTTAGCTAAATTAGGGAACTAAAGAGATTAAAAAAAACTTTACTTATTTAACAAATATTTACATTTTATATAAATTAAAAGAAAACATTTATTTGTAAATTTGCAGACCTACATCACAAATGTTAGAATGATAAAAAAAATACTTAGTTCATTATTTTCAACCAGACTTACTGGACTATTGTTTATTGTTTTTGCAATAGCAATGGGCGTTGGTACATTTCTAGATGCCGGTCAAGATACTTCTCCAACTCCATACTCAAGAACACTTATATTTAATGCTGTTTGGTTTGAATTAATCATGCTATTTTTTATTATAAACTTTACGGGTAATATATTTAAGTATAATCTTTTAAGTTTAAAAAAATGGCCAGTTTTATTACTTCATTTTTCATGGATATTTATTATTCTAGGAGCATTTATTACTAGATACTATGGTTTTGAAGGGGTAATGAGTATTAGAGAAGGCCAAACTGAAAATTCTTTTCTAAGTGAAAAGACATATATAAAAATGTATATAGATGGTGATTATATGATTAATGGTGTTAATCAACGATTACCAATTGAAGAAGCTGTTGATTTTTCACCCAGGCTAAACAACAAGTTTAATTTAGATGTTGTTTACGATAAGCAGTTCATAAATATCGAATTAGTTGATTTTATTTCTGGAGCTGAAAAAGATATTATTCCAAATATTAATGGGGAAGAGTATTTGAAAATTGTTGAAGCAGGAGATGGTGTTCCACACAATCATTTTTTAAAGGTTGGAGAGGTTCAAAGTTTACACAATGTACTATATGCTCTTAACAAACCTACAAAAGGGGCAGTAAACATTACCTACACGGACAGTGCGGAGTTATTTATAGATTCTCCATATGATGGTGAATACATGATTATGGCTTCTGGTAAAAATGGAAAGTTAATAAAGGATGAAAAGCAAATTCTAAACCTTAGATCCAGATATATCATTGGCAATCAGGTTCTTGTTTTTCCAAAAAATGTTATCAAAGGAGTTTTTGATATAGTGCAAAAGTCTGAAATTTTAAAAAGTGATGAGGATGGAATTGCACTTAAAATAACATCTCTTGGAGAAGAAAAAATAGTCAAAGTATTAGGTGGTAAGGGAATAAATAGTTCTATGGAAGAATTCGTTGTTGCAGGACTTAATTTTAACATTAAATATGGTGCTAAAGCCTATGACTTGCCATTTAGCATAAAATTAAATGATTTCATTGCTGAAAAATATCCTGGTAGTGAAAATAGTTATTCTTCATTTGCAAGCGAGGTCTCTGTAATCGATGAAAAACCATTTGATTTTAAAATCTTCATGAATAATATATTAAATCATGAAGGTTATCGTTTCTTTCAAGCATCATTTGATCCGGATGAAAAAGGTACTATTCTTTCTGTAAATAAAGATCCTATTGGAACCTTTGTAACTTATTTAGGATATATACTTTTGTATATAGGTCTTATGGCTATATTATTTGCAAGGTTTACTAGGTTTGATTTTTTAAGAAATCAAATTTTAAAGATTAAAAAGCAAAAGGAAAAGCTTGTACTAATTTTTATTTTCTTGTTCTCCTTAAATATAACTTCACAGTCCAATGATAACCATTTGCATGTAAAGACAGATGTTGAGGTTATTGATTCAATTTTGACAAAAAATATTGTTCCTAAGAAACAGGCTTCTAATTTTGGAAATATTGTTATCCAAGATCTTTCAGGAAGAATGATGCCAGTGAATACATTCGCCTCAGAGTTTTTAAGAAAATTAAGTAAAAAGGATCATTACGGAGAATTTGATGCAAATCAAATATTTCTTTCTATACAAGAAAGCCCTTTACTTTGGTATAATGTACCTGTTATTTATCTAAAGCTCAAAAAAGGAGATTCAATAAGATCTATTATAGGTGCGGATAAATCTCAAAAACATGTGCCTTTAGTTAACTTTTTTACAGAGAGAGGTGAATATAAGCTAGCTCCATATCTAGAAGAGGCTTACAAGGCTCAGGTGCCAACCGGCTATCAAAAAGAATTTAAAGAAGCCGATCAAAGAGTTAATCTACTTTATAATATGATTGAAGGGAACTCATTGAAATTATTTCCTATCCCTAATGATGAAAATGATAAATGGATTTCACCAAAAGAAAATATTGAAAATGTCGACTTAGTAAAAGATTCTTTATACTCTAACTTTATAAATACAGGTTTTAAAACGTATTTGTATATGTTAAATGAGGACAAAAAAACTACTAACTTTTCTCAAAGTGATGAAATTTTAGCTGGCTTATTAAGATCTCAATACAAATTTGGTGGAGATGTTATGCTTAGTACCGAAAAAATTGAAGCTGAGGTGTTATATAATAAATATGATATTTTTAAAAAACTATTTAGTTGGTATTTGTATGCAGGATCATTATTATTTATAATACTAATAGTTCAGATTTTTAAAAATACACGCTCAATTAATATTTCTATAAAGATATTTAAGTGGGGGATTATATTATTGTTTGCATTACATACTGTTGGCTTAATATTAAGATGGTATATCTCAGGCCATGCGCCATGGAGTGATGCTTATGAATCCATGATTTACGTGGCTTGGGCGACAATGTTCTTTGGACTTGCCTTTGGAAGAAAGAGTGATTTAACATTAGCTTCTACAACTTTTGTTACTTCAATGATTTTAATGATTGCTCATTGGAGCTGGATGGATCCTGCAATAGCTAATTTACAGCCTGTTTTAGACAGTTATTGGTTAATGATTCACGTTGCAGTGATAGTGGGTAGTTATGGTCCATTCGCTTTAAGTATGATACTAGGGTTTGTTACTTTGTTTTTAATGATTATAACAAATGCTAAGAATAGCAAAATAATGAAGCTAAACATAAAGGAGCTGACACTAATAAATGAAATGTCCGTAACTGTAGGTCTAGTGATGCTTACTATAGGGAATTTTCTTGGTGGTATGTGGGCAAACGAAAGTTGGGGAAGGTATTGGGGCTGGGATCCTAAAGAGACCTGGGCTTTAATTAGTATAATGATATATGCATTTGTACTACACATGAGGTTAATTCCGGGGCTAAAAAGTAGATTTGTGTTTAGCATAGCGTCCATATTATCCTTTGCAAGTATTTTGATGACTTACTTCGGAGTTAATTTTTACTTAGCTGGACTACATTCTTATGCCAAAGACGATCAGCAAATAAGTTTTTTATACTCTGGAATAACTCTACTGATAGTTCTAGTTATGGCAGTTATGGCTTATCCTAAATATAAAAAGTATTTAAAAAAATAATTGTAATTTTAAGTTTATTAATAAATAAATGAAAAACTTAAGAAAAGGTGTAAACACAATTTGTACCCATGAAGGGGAAATTGTAGATCAGCAATTTGGTGGATCCGTTTCCCCTATTTTTGTTTCAACCTCTTACGAATATATTGATAAACAAGTAAAAAGATACCCTAGGTATTTTAACACTCCAAACCAAGAGTCTTTGTGTAAGAAAATATCTGCACTGGAATGCTCAGAATCTGCTATGGTTTTTGGGTCAGGAATGGCAGCTATAAGTACTACATTATTAGCCTTTCTTTCCGCTGGTGATCATATACTACTTCAAAAAGATATCTATGGAGGAACCAGGAATTTAGTGGAGGCGCAATTTAAAAGATATAATATTGACTATTCTTTTACCGATGGCTTAGAACTAAAGGATTTTGAAGTAGGGATTAAAAACACTACTAAAGTTATTTATATCGAAACCCCATCAAACCCACTCTTAAAAATAGTAGATATTAAAAAAATAGCAGCATTTGCAAAATCAAATAATATAATTACTATAATTGATAATACTTTTGCAACTCCTATAATACAAAAACCTATTTTGTTTGGTGTAGATGTTGTTTTACATAGTGCTACAAAATATTTTGGAGGTCATAGTGATATTAGCGCTGGGGCTGTAGCTACATCCAAAGCTAATATTGATATAATTTGGAATTTGGCAAAAAATCTAGGTGGTAATTTGAGTGATTATTCAGCTTGGCTTTTAGAAAGAAGTATGAAAACTTTAGGGGTAAGGGTTAAGACTCAACAGAAAAGTGCAAAAAAACTTGCTAAGTATTTGTCAGAATCAAGTTTTGTAAAAAAAGTATATTATCCAGGTCTTAAAAGTCATCCGAATCATTTATTAGCAAAAAAACAAATGAAAGGATATGGTGCAATGATTTCTTTTGAATTTGTAGATGAAATTAATACGGAACTTTTCTTAACTTCCTTAAAATTAATAAAACCTTCAATGAGTTTAGCTGGTGTTGAAAGCACTATGTTAAGTCCAGCAGAGACCTCTCATCACCTTTTATCAGAAAAAGACAGGATTAGTCAGGGTATAACAGATAGATTGATTAGGTTTTCTGTAGGGATCGAGAATAAAAAAGATATTATTGGAGATATCGAAAATGCAATTAATCTTTCAATTAAATAACTAATATGAAATTAGACATACTAGCAATAGGAGCCCATCCAGATGACGTAGAATTAGGTTGTTCTGGCACCTTGGCAAAGGAAATACATAATGGAAAATCTGTTGGTATTTTAGATTTAACAAGAGGTGAACTAGGCACTAGAGGTAGTGCTGATATCCGTGATAAAGAATCTTTAAAAGCTTCAAAAATATTAAATATTAAAGTGAGAGAAAACTTGTCTTTTGCCGATGGTTTTTTCGCTAATGATAAATCACATCAATTAGAAATTATTAAGATTATTAGAAAATACAAGCCAGAAGTTGTTTTTTGTAATGCAATTGATGACAGGCATATAGATCATCCGAAGGCTAGTGAATTAGTTAGCTCTTCCTGCTTTTTAAGTGGCCTTGTTAAAATTGAAACAAGATTAAAGGATTCTTCCATTTTGCAAGAAGCGTGGAGACCTAAATCTGTTTATCATTATATCCAGTGGAAAAACATTAATCCAGATGTATGTGTAGATATATCTGATTTTATTTCTGTTAAAATTAATGCTGTAAAAGCATATAGTTCTCAGTTTTATAAAAAAGGAGATGACTCTAAAAGTACTCCTATTTCAACACAAAACTTTATTGATAGTATTGAGTATAGGGCCAAGGATTTGGGTCGTTTATGTGGGGTTGAATATGCTGAAGGTTTTACAGTTGAGAGAGCCCCTTTAATTAATTCTGTTTTTGACTTAAAATAATTTTTAAAAATCTTTGTAGGACTTAACAAAAGATTTACATTTGCACTCGTTACAAATGGTGGTTGTAGCTCAGTTGGTTAGAGCATTGGTTTGTGGTATCAAGGGTCGCCGGTTCGAATCCGGTCTTCCACCCATTAAAAAAGCCTTTCATTTTATTGAAAGGCTTTTTTTGTTTAAAAATTGTAAACTGCTTTTATTTATTCTTAATTCTTTCTTTTCTGTTTGCTAATTCCCAAGTAGTGTGAAATATTAATTTAGTTCTTTGTTGTAAAAGGTCATACTCAATTTTATCTGCAGTATCCGTTGGTTTATGGTAATCTACGTGCGTACCACTAAAATAGAAGATTATAGGAATATTGTTTACAGCAAAATTATAATGATCTGATCTGTAATAATAATTATTTTCAATATACCTTCCAGATTCATAAACTTTTCGTTTAGGGTCGTTATACCTGTAATCTAGCACTAGGTTAGAATATTCTTTTGCAGTTTGTTCAGAAACATCATGCAAGTCTTGAGATATTATATCAGACCCTATTAAGTAAATATAATTTCTATTTTTCTCTTCTCTATTCGGATCGATTCTTCCGATCATATCTATGTTTAAGTTAGTTACTGTATTTTCTAAGGAGACCAAAGGGTCATGATTTGTGTAATATTCAGAACCTAGTAAGCCTTTTTCTTCTCCAGTCATGTGTAAAAACACAACAGATCTTTTAGGTCTATGCCCATCTTTTACAGCTTGTTGAAAAGCTTCTGCAATTTCCATTATAGCCACTGTTCCAGATCCATCATCATCCGCTCCGTTGTAAATTTCACCATCACTCATGCCTACATGATCTAAATGAGCAGTTATAATTATGTATTCTTCTGGAAATTCTTCTCCTTTAATTATTGCTGCTACATTTTCAGAGTTTACTTTTTCTTCGTTTAGTTGAAGACTAATACTTATTTTAGTTTTTATTTTTTTTGAAATGGCTGAATCTATTTCTTCTTTTAAAATCTCTTTAGCTAATTTATTACCTATTAGAAAGCCATGAACATCAGATTTTTTATCATCAACATCTAAAGCTAGTCTTCCAGGGTCATTAGTTATGTTTTCATACCTCCTAGCATACCTTGTAAGCATGGATTCGTCAACATATAAAAAAGCAAGTGCTCCATTTTTAAGAGCGATATTTTTCTTAAGTGTAAACTGACCTCTTTTTGACCATTTTGATTCTTTATTGTTTTTATTTATAACAAAGTTACCTTCCTTATCTTTTGGTTCACCCTTTAATGCAATTACAATTTTGTTTTTCACTTTCAATCCATTGTAATCATTGTAAATAGAATCATTAATTCCAAATTTTACAAAAACCACATTTTTTAGATCTATATTTAAATCCTTTCCACTGGACGATAGTGAAATAAAATCAACATAGTTTTTAAAACTTTTTCCATTAACAACCATATTTATTTCTGGTATTTTTACATTTTTTAATGGAACATTTTGAAAATAGGAGTCGCTAATTAATGACTCAATACCATTATTTATATAATGGTTTTTTAGGTATTCTACAGCAATTTTTTGACCTTCTTTTCCAGTTTCTCTACCTTGAAAATCATCAGAAGAGTATGTGTATAATTTATCTTTTAATTCATCTAACGTTATGCTGTTTGCATAATCCTTTGGATTTTGAGCATGAATATTAAAGACGCTGAAAAAGATAACGAATAATATGAGCAAATATCTAGTCATAAGTTGTGTTTTGAGTTAGGGTAAATTTTATTTTAAAGATAACTTTTTTTTGTGTAATTTTATTTTAAACATATAAATTTAAAAAGATGAATAAATTATTAAAAAATAACTTAATTTTATTGCTATTTGTAACTACTATTTTTGCTTGTAACTTCTCAGTTGGAAATGACTCATAGTGATGATAGTGGTACTATAGATCAAGCAAAAGTTAAGTCTGAAGTAAAAGAGTTTATCGCTAGTAGTTTTAATTTTTATCAAACCGGTAGTATTGAGGATGCAAAATCTGTTTTTTCAAGTGATGCTATTTTAATAGGTACTGATGCTGCCGAATACTATACAGGATGGGAAGAGATTGAGCCTTCAATCAAAGCCCAAATAGCTGTTATAAAGAATGCTAAATTTGACACAAGAAACCTCCAAATCACATTAAGTTCAGATGGAGAAATGGCATCTTACGCATCGGTTGTTGACTTTTCTTTTACTGTAGGTGGAGAAAATTCGACTATAAATAATGTAAGAAATAGTGGTACTCTAAAGAAAATTGATGGTAAATGGGTGATTTCTCAAGTCCATTGGTCTTTAGGTTTGTCTGGTCAAGCTGTAGAATATTAATACTAACTAAATATATAAACATGAAAAAAATAATTTTAATTTTTGCAGTTATATTAACTGCTTGTAATCCTACGGTCAAAGAAGAAGTAGGAGCTGGATTTTTCGCACCACAACCAGGAGAAAAATTTGTTGTAGGTAGTGATGAAATAACGGATACTTGGAAAAAGTATATCGATGCCCATAATAATAGAGATATGGAAACAATATTATCAATGGAATCCGACTCATTATTAATTGTAGATCCTACTGGTACTAGAATCTCAGGAAAAGTTGCACACAAAAATGCTTTGATTGGATGGTTTGAAGCGGAAAACCCAAAATGGGATATGTACTGGGCGATGCCTTATAAAGGAGTTCCAGGTGGAGCAGAATGGATAATAGCAGGTCATACTGTAAAAACTAATTCTGGTGGTAAAATTATAGAACAAAACCATATGATTGATGCAGAAATTAAAGATGGAAAGATTCAGCAGTTTTATGTGTATTCTCAAGATATTCCAGCAGAAGAAACAGCTCAATAATAATTTTTTAGCCATAAAAAAAGCATTCTAATTTTAGAATGCTTTTTTATTATTAGTAAGTAATTTAATTCTTATTCTATCTCTTGACCAAGAGCTAGTTCTGCCATCATTTCTTGCGTATCATAATTGTGATATTCTTCAATTATTTTCCCATCATTACCCCATTTAAAACCAATGTGAGCTGGAAGAACAATTGTTTTACCCGTTACTTTACCTGTAGCATTCCAATCAAACCAAGATTGCGTTATTGTATTAGATGGGTATTCTCCCATTGCTGGATAAGTTATGGTTTGTACCCAAACTCCAAGATCTTCTCCATCTTCTTCACCAAAAGTCATTAGAATAGGGTCAAAGCCTGCATGTTGAGCTTCTAATAATCCAACAAATTCATCAAGACTTATTGGTTGCTTTGAGTTTAAAAAAACCTTAATATCAGGTGACCAAAGCTCTTTTAAGCCATCCATGTCATTGTTTAAGTAATTTTGAAAATGCGCTCTAATGGCATTTGAATTGTCATCATCAAAAGTAACAACAACATCATTGTTTGTACAACTCATTGTAAAGCATACAAGAATTAGTAAAATTATTTTTTTCATTTTTTTTTAATTATAGTTATATATTAAAATTATAGAAAAAAATCAAAAAATTAAAATTTTTTATAAACTTCTTCAAACGGAACTCTAAAACGTTTGTTGTAAATACCTTTTTCAGATCTTATCCCACAGCCAACAACCATATTGATTTCTGATCCACTAGGTAAGTTTAATATTTTTTTAATCCTGAGAGTATCCGTTCCTTCCATAGGGCAGGTGTCGTAATCAATAGAAGCCATACTTAACATAAAGTTTTGAGCAGCAAGTGCAATACTTTTATGAGCTACGATTCTAGAATCACTTAACCTAGCTTGTCTGTATATTGGTCTAAATAGTCCAACTATTTGAAAAATAAAATATCTGATGTATCCTAATATTCCAAAAAAACTAGTGTATAGAGTTGGAACTAATGATTTATAATAAAAAAGCACAGTTTTTTTTCTTTTCTCAGTATTAACTTTAGGATTTTCATCAAAAGATTTAATTAAAAAATCAATATTAGATTTAGCTCTGGATTTCCATAAATCTTTTCTAGTTACAAAAACCACTAATTGATTAGCTGTTTTTGCAGCATTTTGATTCATGCAAGCAGGGAATAATTTTTTCATTATCTCTTTATCCACAATATGAAAAAACTCCCATAGCTGCAAATTACTACTGTTAGGGGCTAAGCTTGCGTTGAGAAGACATTTTTTAACTTTATCTATATCTAGATCAATATCTTTAAATATTCGTACAGATCTTCTATATTCTATTGCATCAGAAACTGTTTTTTCCATTTTTATTTTTTTGATGGTATTAATTTAACTAACATCATTAAAGTGTAGGCTGATAGTCCGATAAGTAACATAATTAAAAAATAATAAGGCCACTCAGGCATTAGTTTTGTAAAAGTAACTCCAGGAGGTTTACTTTGAGTAAACATATAATTACTATCGATTGTATAGTTTAATAAAATCATTATGGTCACAAGCAAAGTTGTCCATCTTACGGTGCTGAAATAATCCTTCCAACTTGGTCTATATCCATCTATGATTAGTGCAGCAACAACAATAAAAATTAATCCGTGCGCTATAAAGTAATGTATAAAAGTATACACCATAGCACCATCTTCTAGATTGGTATTTATAAATGCAAAGAAAGATCCTCCAAAACCTGCAAAAAAGAGCCAATTTTTTAAATCTCTATTGTTTTTGTTGTAATTGTATATAGGTATAATTAATGCCGACACATAGCACATCTCAAGTGGGAGGGATTCCTTTAGTGACCATGAATCAAAATAAATTAATAGAAGCTGAAATAGAATTTCATTTAAAATCACAATTAATGAAATTACAGCTAATAGTTTAGATTTTTTTTCTTTGTTAGATATGGCATAAATATATATTAAAATAGAACCTATAATTACGCTGAAAAATGTAAATACTAAATGTTGGTATGGTAAATTTTTTATTATGTCAAACACTTCATTCATTAATATCTACAATTTGATGTAAATATAGCAATATATTTAATTTTTTTTAATGATTTATCGCTGTTCCAATAATTTAAAATAAACTAATAAATACCTAAAAGTAATACTTGTTGCTTCAAAATTAATATAATTATACTTTTAGGTTTTTAATAAATTATAAAATATTGTATTTTTAGCCTTAGATTAAAAAAAACATTAATTATGAAAAAAATTACTCAAAAATTAACTAAATCTTTTTTGCGTAGCAGTTTTTTAGCTATTGCCTATTTATTTAGTTTAAGTGTTAATTCGCAAGATCTTGCTTTGCAAGGAATAATTGATTTTGACATTCCAAGTGCTGGAAATGATGGTAAAGCCATCCATGTTTTGGCCCTTAACGATATTGAGAACTTAAGTCTTTATGGAATTGGAGTTGCATATAATGGAGAAGGAACTAATGGACAGGTATATACTTTTCCTGCTGTTTCTGCTTCTGCTGGTGATAATATTTTAGTTGCTAGAAGTCCATCCAATATTGCACTTTATTTAGCAGCTAATGAAGTTAATATAATGTTAGCTAATTCTAGCATTAGTCAAAATGGTGATGATGCTATTGAGTTATTTTATAACGATGAAGTAATTGAAACATTTGGTGATATTAACAATGACGGAACTGATCAGTCTTGGGAATATTTAGATTCATGGGCATATAAAGAAAATGGAGTTTGGACATATGGTGGAGTTGCATGTACTTTTGATTCAGAAACATCGGCTACTTCTAATTGTCCATACCCTTATACAGGCGTATATGTAAATAATGTTGAAACATTTAATGTAACATTCTCAGTAAATACAGCAAATATTTCTGTTGAAGAAAACGGAATGTATTTAGGTGGGGGAGTTTTAGGAGGCTCTGATGCTTACGCTATGTCCGATGATGATGAAGATGGCACTTGGACCGTTACAATTGCTTTAAGTGAAGGAACTCAAGGAAATTATACTTTTTTTAATGGACCAAATGCTAGTAATGATTGGAGTTCTGGTGAAAATCTTTCTGGTCTAGAATGTGCTGATCCAGTTAATTACGATGATAGAATTTTGCCACCTATTACTGCTGATACCACATTATTACATTGTTTTAATAGTTGTGATATAGACGGGTCTTGTCCTACTGATTTTCTTACAATAGAATTTAATGTTAATACAGCAAATATTGACGGAGGGGTTGGACCTGAAGGGATGTATGTCGGTGGAGGATTTGTTGGAGATGCAGATGCTCTTCCAATGAGTGATGACGACGGTGATGGGATTTGGACAGCTACATTAGAAGTTTTGGAAGGACAAGGAGGTAATTTTACTTACATCAATAGTCCTGTCGATGGTGGAGACTATTCAGGTAAAGAGACTATTGCTGGTCTTGAATGTGCTGATGGAATATATGATGATAGATTATTACCACCTGTAACAGAAGACACTATATTAACTCACTGCTATGGTAGTTGTGATACAGACGGATCTTGTCCTACTGAATTCCTTACAATAGAATTTAATGTTAATACAGCAAATATTGAAGATGGTGTAGGACCTTTAGGGATGTATGTAGGTGGAGGATTTGTTGGAGGTGCGAATGCTCTTCCAATGAGTGATGACGACGGTGATGGGATTTGGACCGCTACATTAGAAGTTCTTGCGGGACAAGGAGGTAATTTTACTTACCTAAATAGTCCTAATGATGGAGGAGACTATTCAGGAAAAGAGAATATTACTGGTCAAGAATGTGCAGATGGACAATATAATGATAGATTATTAGCACCCGTAACAGAAGATATTATATTAATGCATTGCTTTGGTAGTTGTGAAACAGATGGAACATGTTCTACTCCAACTGAGGTAACATTTAATGTTGATATGAGTCAATATGGTTTAGTTGACGGAGATACTGTTCATGTAAATGGTGAATTTACAGGATGGTGTGGAAGTTGTGGAAATGAAATGAGCGATGAGGATGGTGATGGAGTTTACACAATAACAATGGACATAAATTCAGGAACTTATTTCTGGAAGTTCTCTGTGAATGGGTGGGATGATCAAGAATCATTTACTGAAGCTATTGAAGGTTGTACTACTGATAATAATGGAAACTTTGATAGACAAATTATTATCGGTGATGAAGCTCAATCAGAATCATGGATTTGGAATACATGTAGTACATTATCTACTGTAGATATTTCTGTATTAGAGATGATGATTTACCCAAACCCTTCTAACGGAAGTTATGTAACAATACAAACTCCAGTAAATGGAGTGAAGTATGTTGAGGTATTTGATATCACTGGAAAGCGATTAATAAACACTTCATTAAGTGCAGATACTTTAGATGTTAGTTCAATAAGTTCAGGAATGTACTTAGTGAAAGTAACAATTGAAGGACAAAGTAAAATATCCAAATTAATGATTAGATAAGTTAACTTTAACTAATAAAAAAAGCCGCTCCATTAATTTAGAGCGGCTTTTTTTGTTTAAATAATTAACTTCATAAATTATAGTATTGTACCTAATACTTATATAATCCGTTAATAAATATTTAGTAAATTTATTATATGAATAATTTGAGATTATTTCTTTTTTTGTTGGTTGTAATTATTTGTGAATTTGTAAATGCTCAAAATACTAGTAGTCAACCTAATTTTTTATTTATCATGGTCGACGATCAACCTCATGATGCGGTTGGATTTTCTGGAAGATATCCTTTTTTACAAACTCCCAATATTGATAGACTAGCCAGTGAAGGAGTGAATATTAAAAATTTTTTTGTCACACAATCTATTTGCTCACCCTCCAGAGCTAGTTTTTTAACTGGGACTTACCCACATGTGCACGGAGTAAATCAAAATAATAAATATGTAGATCCAGATTGGGATAGTTTTCCGCCGTATTCTACTTTCTTACAAAAAAAAGGTTATCAAACAGCTCATATTGGTAAGATTCATATGGCTCATAAAAAAGGTAAAGCTCATATTCGTCCTGGATTTGATTATTGGTATAGTTTCAACGGTCAAGGAAAGTATTTCAATCCTGATGTAAATGACAATGGTTTAGAATACAAAGAGAATGGATATATAACGGATATATTAACAGAGAAAACAGTAGATTGGTTAACAAATAAAAGAGATTCAAATATACCTTTTAGTCTTAATCTTTGGCATAAGGCCGTTCATGAAAGACATTTGCCAGCTCCAAGACATGAAGACTTATATGTAGGAGAAAACTTACCCAAACCACCTTACGACACCCATAAGGAAACCTTTGAAGGGAAACCGCAGTGGCAAAGAAAAAAAACTTTTGGAGTTAAGTGGAAAGAATTTTTGCCAATTCCAAATAAATTAAAGCAAGAAAAATGGCCAATTAGATATCGTAAAAACATGCAACTATTAAGAAGCTTAGCTGCAGTAGACGAATCTATAGGAGTTGTTTTGAAAACACTTGAAGAATTAGGAGAGTTAGATAATACTGTTATTATTTATACTAGTGATAATGGGTATTTTATGGGTGAACATACATTCAAAGATAAAAGATTAGCCTATGAGAGTTCTATGAGAGTGCCTATGATTATTAGGTATCCAAAAATCATAAAAGAAAACTCTATTGTTTTACAACAGTGCTTAAATATAGATATAGCACCAACAATTTTAAACTTAGCTGGAATTGCAATACCTGATTATATGCAAGGGGATTCAATGCTGAATTTAATAAGCAACAATATTGAAAATAATTGGAGAAAGTCATTTTTGTTTGAATATTACAAAGATGCAAGTTGGCCTCACGCTGGGCCTAATCATATTGCGGTTAGAACCAATGAATTTAAATTAGTTGAATCTTTTCTTGAAAATGATATTGATGAGTTATATGATTTGTTGAATGATCCAGGTGAAATGACTAACCTTATTGGCAATTTAAATTATGATGCTATAGAAAATCAATTAAGAGTGGAGCTTTTGAGGCTTCAAAAAAAGTATAAATATAATCCAGACAGAGACTGGTGGCTGAGAACTATAATCGAAAATTAAAATAAACTTTATATGAAATTGAACTTGTCTAGTATTTTGATTTGCATATTGTTTGGCTATTCTTGTTTTGCAAATGAAATTAATAAAAATAATGATCACCCTAATTTTATTATAATTTTAGTAGATGATCAGGGTTGGAATGGTACTTCTGTACAAATGATGAATGAAGAAATTAATTCTAAAAGTGATTTCTATCAAACTCCTAATATTGAGAAGCTTGCAGAAAAAGGTATTAAATTCTCTAGTGCTTATGCTGGTGCGCCAGTATGTGCCCCATCTAGGTATAGTATTCAGTTTGGACAAACTCCAGCTAGACTAAAAATGATTAGAGTAGGAATGAATACCTCTCATATTAATCACTCAACAGATTTAACAATCCCTAAGCAATTAAAAAATATAAACTCTAATTATGTTGCTGCACATTTTGGTAAATGGGGTATAGGTTCCAATCCTTTACTACTAGGATATGATGAGAGCGATGGTGCAACTGGAAATAAAGATGGTGGATTTGATTTTAAAGACAACAAAAAACAATGGCAAAATACTATACATGAAGACCCCAAAAAAATATTTAGTATAACGGATAAAGCTATTGACTTTATTGATAGAAAAGCTAAATCTAATACTCCTTTTTTTTTACAACTTTCTCATTATGCTGTCCACTCAGATATTATGATGAGAAAAAAAACTCTTGAGAAATATAATAATTTACCAAAAGGTAAATACCAAAAGAATTCTGGTTTTGCAGCTATGACAGAGGATTTGGATAATAGTGTTGGGTTGTTGTTAGATAAAATAGAGGACCTTGGAATTGAAGACAATACGTATATAATCTATACTTCTGACAATGGTTCTGTTCCTGTTATGCCACCAAAAAGAATTTATAAAGAAAGCTATAACTATCCCTTAAGTAGAGGGAAGTGGGATGCTAATGAAGGAGGGATCAGAGTTCCATTTATTGTTGTTGGTCCAGGAATTGAAAAAAATGTAGAATCAAAATCGATTATATCATTTAGTGATATTCTGCCTACCATCATTGATTTAGCAGGAGGTAAAATTAAAGATGACAAGGATCTTGATGGTGGAAGTCTTAAGAATGTTTTTGAAAATCATAAAAAAACTAAAGTTAACAGGAATCGAGAAGGATTGTTTTTTCATGTTCCTTATGAAAATGGGATTGCATTAAAGAGAGCTCATTCTGCTATTATCTTAGATAATTTTAAACTAATCAAATTCCATGATGATGGACAATTAATGTTATTTGATTTAGATAATGATCTGGGTGAAAAAAACAATCTTTCAACCACTAATTTAAATCAAGCTTTAGAGCTGGAATTATTATTAGATAATTATTTAAAAAAAGTTAAAGCTCCTAAATGGAAACCTGGGATTCATTGGCGTAATAAACCAATTAAATTAATAAATTCTTTTCATTAATGATATACTCTGATTAATATCTAATTTTCTTCATAAATACTATTTTTTTACACAATTTTTACATTTATTGTTTAATTAGCAGTGTTTAATTTTTTTTTAAGAGTTCTAATTTTATTATATTGTAATCTTATTCTAAAAATAATTACAAATAAATATTATTAACTAAAAATTAAATTATGAAAAAAATTACTCAAAATTTAACTAATTTAAAAGCTTGGCAAAGCACAATCTTTGCTTTTATGTTTTTATTTAGTTTAACAATTAACGCTCAGGAGGTAGGCCAAGAATACATTGGCAATCCTACTATTAATACCACGGAGACTTCGCCTGAAACAGGTTCTGTTGTAACCTCTGGTAACTTTGCTGGAGATACTAATGCTGGTAGTTGGGGATTTGGTCAACAGGGTTCTTATGCTCCTTGTGGTGATGCTCCAGGCTGTTATTCTGAAGACAGAATGTTTAAGTTGTTCAAAAAAAATGGAGCAAATGGACAGCAGTATATAACTCAAACTATTACTGCTCTTCCTGCTGGAAACTATGATTGGTCTTATTGGAACAGATGGGGTGCTAATGGAGGTGTATTTCCTACTTGGTCTGCTGAAGGAGATGAAACTCCTAAGTTTGTTATCTTAACCGATGATGATGGAGATGGTACTTGGACATCTGTTCAAGACAACGTTTCTACTGAGCCAACTGGTTCGACTTGGTATCAAGAATCTGGTACTTATACAAATGATATAGCTAGAGATGTTAAAATAAAGTTTACTAAAACAGGAGGAGCAGACAGTTCTGCTTTAACAAACCTTGCTCACTTATGGTATTTAGATAACGCTAGTCTTGCTTATGCAAGTGAGCTGGCTACTACTACTGTTGATCTTTCGCTTCAAGGTATTGTAGATTTTTCACTTCCAGGTAAATATATGAAAGCAGTTCATGTTAAGGCTACTGCTGATATAGCTGACTTAAGTGTTTATTCTATTGAAAGTTATTCTTCTGAACCACGTTTAGAAGCAAGTGCAGTATTACCTTTAAGTGGTTCTGCTAGTGCTGGAGATGATATATTATTTTGGTTTAGTAATGCTGAAAATGCTGCTAACCTTTACATGAATGCCTCTGGTATTTTTGATGTTGTTGTTAACGATGAAAATTTTAATGTTTTCAACGGAGATGATCCTCTTACTTTATCAATGAATGGTACAGTAGTAGAAACATATGGTGAACTTGGTGTTGATGGATCAGGTGAAGCCTGGGAATACTTGGACACTTGGGCTTATAAAGTTGACGGTGCATGGACTCATGGAACTGTAAACTGTACAGATGGTTCTTACTTTACGTGGGATTCAGGATGTGCTTATCCTTTAGCTGTTGGCCAACAAGCTACAGGTGCTTCTACTGACTTAGTTACAGCTTTTTCTGAAAACATGAATGTTGTTCCTTCAGGTGGTTTTTGGTATAATGATACAGAAGCTCCAATAGAAAGAAAAACAGCTTCAAACGTTCCAGGTAGTGATACATCTGCTATGATGTATACTGATAGTGGAGAATTTGCTTATTCAAATATGCAAATCCAATTTACATCTAAAGTTGATATGAGTTCTATGAACACATATACTGTAGATGTATATGTAGATGGTACTACAACGTCAGGAACTGCACCAGTGAATCTAGCTTTAAAGCTTCAAGATTCATCTGAGGATACTCCTTGGACAAATCAAAATGTACTTATTCAAGATATTACAGCAGATACATGGACAACACTAACATTTACATTTAATGACGACGCTTCAATGTCTCGTGATGATGTTGATAGAATAGTTGTTCAATTTAATGGTGAAGGTAATAATGATGCTGTTGTTGCTTACATGAAAAACATGGTAGGTTCTTACACAGAGCCAGCTGCTAGTGCAATTAGTACGTTTCCTTACTGTTCAAGTTTTGATACAGACTTAGGAGATTGGACTACAAATATTGTACAAGGTGATAGTGATTGGACATCTGCTGCTTCTAATACAACTACTGGAGGTTCTTCAGTTGATGCTTTATCTGGTGGTGGTAGTGCTTACTATTATGACTATAGTTATGCTGGTAATGGATCTACTCTTATTTCAACTGCAATGGATATTTCAGCTGTAACTAACCCTCAAGTGACATTTCAGATTGCTAACCCAGATTGGTCTGGTGACCAAGAAACAGTTGATGTTTGGTACAAAGCTGCAGCTGGAGACGATTGGGCTGTTTTAGGTAGTTATTCAGATTCATCTACAACATTTTCTGAAGTAACTTTAGCCTTGCCAAATGCAAGTAGTGACTACTATGTAGCATTCAATGCTACATCTGGTTATGGATATGGAGTTTTAATTGATGATGTTTGTATCGATGCTGCTCCAATTTCTACCACAGCTGTTACATTTAATGTAGATATGAGTCAATATGGACTAGCTGACGGTGATACTGTTCATGTAAATGGAGAATTTACAGGATGGTGTGGAGACTGTGGATACAATGTAATGTCTGATGATGATGGTGACGGAGTATATACTCTAACATTGGAATTAGAGGAAGGTTCTTATTTCTGGAAGTATACAGTAAATGGATGGACTGATCAAGAATCATTTACTGAATTAGTAGATGGATGTACTGCACAAAATGGTGCTAACATTGATAGACAAGTTGTTGTAGGTGCTGAAGCAATTGAATTATCGTACTGTTGGAATTCATGTGAAGCTGCCGGATCATGTAGTCCTGTTGAGCCAGTACTTATGCCTGTAGATCATGAAGATGAAAATGTTATTTATGCTTGGAATGATTTTGGAGGTGCATCAACTTCGGTTATTGCTAATCCTGATGCTTCTGGTATAAATACTAGTGCTACTGTAGCGCAAAGTATTAAAACAGCAGGATCTGAAACTTGGGCTGGTACGTTTATCGTATTAGATGAGCAGTTAGACTTTTCTACTATAACTACGTTAGCAGTTGACGTTTGGACTCCAGACGGAGGAGAGCTTGTTAACTTAAAAGTTGAAAATTCTGCTGATAGTTATGCTATAGAGATTAATCAGCCTACAACAGTAGCTTCTGGTTGGGAAACTCTTTATTATGACTTAAGTGGTGAAGATTTATCACTAGTTTATAATAAACTTGTATTCTTCTTTGATTTCAATGTAGCTGGAGATGATACTGCATACTACTTTGATAATATCAGATTAGAAGAAGCCTCTACAGTAATTACTGGTCCTTGGTGTGAAGCTTTTGAAGGAGGAACAGTTCCTCCTGCTGATTGGACATCTTACATAGGTACTAATGGTGCTGGAACTGGATCGAACTGGGAAGCATCAACTATTTCTACTGATGGTGAACAGGAGCTTTCGTTGGTTATGAACATGCTGGCGCTGCTTAATGAATGACTGGTTAGTAACTCCAGCTGTATAATACGCCTGGATGAAGATGCTGCCAACGGTTGATCTTACTATGAAGCTGATTCATATACTGGTCTGAGGATGATGCATCTTATAGCACAAGAGTGTCAACATCAAGTCAAACAGATCATGCTGGTGATGCTAACAATCTGCTGACTATGGAGAGATGAATCTTCGTAACGAGTTAATGGAGCCAGATGCATTGAAGATACTGAGGCTGATTCAAGAGCATACATTGGCTACGCCAAGTGCTGAAAATGTAGCTTGTGTCATTCCAACTAATCAACTGATGGTGCATGGCTGGAATATCGATGAAATGTATGTGTGCAGGAAGACACGATTGTCTGCTGTCAGATGACTACGTTACTAGATATGAGAATCTATCCAAACCCTTCTAACGGAAGTTATGTAACAATACAAACTCCAGTAAATGGAGTGAAGTATGTTGAGGTATTTGATATCACTGGAAAGCGATTGATAAACACTTCATTAAGTGCAGATACTTTAGATGTTAGTTCAATAAGTTCAGGAATGTACTTAGTGAAAGTAACAATTGAAGGACAAAGTAAAACATCTAAATTAATTATTAGATAAGTTAACTTTAACTAATAAAAAAAGCCGCTCTATTAATTTAGAGCGGCTTTTTTTTTGTTTAAATAATTAATTCAAAAGATTATCTTTTGCTTATTCTGTTTCCACTAATAGCTTTTTGTCTACTACATTTAAATCTATTGATTTCAGGATTTCTTTTTTTTAAGTGTTTTTGACTTACTCCACTATTAACTCTTTTTCTCCATCTTTTAAAGCTAGATTCTTTTAAGGTACTTCTCATTAGCTTTATTACATCTTTTTCAGCAAGTTTAAATTGAAATAATATAGCCTCAAAAGGAGTACGATCCTCCCAAGCCATTTCAATTATTCTATCCAACTCTACTTCAGAAAAATCAAATTCCATTTGTCTAATTTTTTTTCAAATTTAGTAAATAAATTATATACATTTAATTAAGTTATTAATAATAGTGGTTTATTTGCATTATGAAAAAAGATGTGATTGTTATTGGAGGTGGTGCAGCAGGCTTTTTCTCAGCTATAAATATTGCTATACTTAACCCAGAACTAAGTGTCTTAATCTTAGAACGAGGTAGTGAAGGATTACAAAAGGTGAAAATTTCAGGTGGAGGACGTTGTAATGTAACTCATGCTCAATTTATACCATCGGAACTAACCACTAATTATCCACGTGGAGAAAAGGAACTCTTAGGTCCTTTCCATCAATACATGACTGGAGATACCATGAAATGGTTTGAAGATAGAGGTATAGAATTAAAAATTGAAGATGATGGAAGAGTATTTCCCGTTTCAAATACATCACAAACAATTATTGATTGTTTTATAAATGAGGCGAATCGATTAAATATTCAAATCTTATATAATCATTCTGTTAAATCTATCTCTAAAAAGGGAGATAATTGGTTAGTAAATACGGACAATAGTGACTTTTGTTGTAGTAAAATTTTAGTAACAACAGGAAGTAATCCAAAGATATGGAATCTAATGGATCAATTAAACCATACAATAATTAAGCCGGTACCCTCACTTTTTAGTTTTGATATTAAGGATGATAGAATTAATTCTATCCCAGGAGTTGTGGTGGAAGATGTTGAAGTTTCTGTAGTTAACTCTAAATTAAGCACTGATGGTCCACTTTTAATTACTCATAAAGGCTTGAGTGCACCATCAATTTTAAAACTTTCAGCTTTTGGAGCTTTAGAACTAGCGGCTATGGATTACCAATTTAATATTTCTATTAATTTCATTAAAACTTCCTATAATGAATGTTTGTCACAACTTAAAGTTGTCAAAAGTGACCTGTCAAAAAAAATGGTAGTTAATCATTCTTTATTTGAAATACCGAAACGACTGTGGA
>CASIAX010000002.1:0-50903 GCA_949372955.1 uncultured Flavobacteriaceae bacterium
AAATTTTGAGTTTGTCAAACCCTGAGTAGTTCGCCATTGTGCCGTCGCTATGTTCAATTTTAACAGAATTCATTTTATTATAAAACGAATATGTTTTTGTTAAATCTGGGTTGTGCTTGTCAATCACTTCAATTACAATACACCTTTTCTGGCGGGGTATATCTCCTGAGGCGCATCACTTTTAAACGAGTATGCCTTCCAGCCTTTGGGCTTTTTTTTGTTATTGGAGTACTTTTCGCCTAAGTAATCAAGCTCTTCGACATTCATTTTAGTCCCCTTTTTGTAAGGCAAAATGTAAACAAAGTCTACGTCTAAAGTTGGGTTTATCGTTTGGTTAAAATACTTATACGTATAATTAAACCCAATGTTTTCATCAGGAGTTCGTTGGCTTAAGTGTAATGAAGCTTCCTTGAGATTTAGCAAGCTTTTGAACAATTGTTCTTGGGCTAGATGTATTGCTCATAAAACTAAACTCTAAAATAGCTGTAACGCTGTTTGGCTTAGATTTTTGGTATCTAAAACTAACACTTTTATCGTCATTTCTCTTGTGTTCAATTTTAAATTCCTGCCCAAATGATACAAGTGGAATAAACAGTAATAGTAGAATTAGTTTTTTCATTATTTCTTTTGCTTATTTTTCCAAGAGTCATAATATGAAGATAATAATAATGCAAATCCGCCTATAATTCCAATAAGTAATATGCCTTTATTTTCTACAAAGGCATCTAACAATAAACTTCCAAAAAGTATTACACACCCAATTTGAAATTTTGTTCCCCATTTATTCATAATAGTAGTATTAGTTTTTTCATAAACTATGATTTATTCTTGCCTCCAAATACTCATTTTTTCCCGTAGTTTTTTAAAGATAATAAAGTAATATAAATAAGCCATATGAAAAATAATCCACTTGCATTACTATCCCACACATATCCAAAAATTTGAATTTCGTTCTCTAAATAACCATCATAGTAGATTATATAAATTAACCAAGCAACAGTACCAAAATATAGTATTTTGAGGTAGATACTTAAATGAATATATGAGATTTTCTGTAGCATCAAATATTTGATTGATGAGTTTTTTTAATTTTATCTTGAAATTCATTTTGTGTGTTTTTATTTATAACTCCAATTTATTATTATAACTAAAAGCAAAGTATAAGTATCTGTTTTTATGTTTGTAATAAACAAATCAAATGTTTTAGTTTTTACTTAAACTATCTGAAGATAGCTATGGTTTAGTTAATTTAATTACGTTTTATGTTATACAATGAAGCCATAACAATAATAATAATACCTATTAACCATAATCCAGGCGAATCATCATTTTCTCCAAAGACCATAGCAAAGACTCCTGCGATTGTCATTAGAATTGGTAACAAACCAGTTAAAATTGATTTAAAAACTTTCATAATTAAATATAAGAATTATAAAGCGTTTAAAGACGACTATGTTGTTATATAAAACAGGTCATTTACAAGTGTTTATTATAGCTGTTCTTGGATTGTTTTCTTTAATTATCATATATTTAGTTTAAACTGTTATTATGTGGTTTGAAAAACACGCATTTCGTATGTATAAAAAGTTCTGGTGGTATATTGTTTTTCTTATCATAATCTATATAATCGCTAAAATTTTTAGCTAATGAAAAAATCAAAAAAATCATTATTAAGTATCTTTCTTAATGGCATTGCCAATATATTTAATTTTAAGGATTACTCAAGAAGAACCAGAAGAGCCAAAAGCAATTACTTTAAAAGGAATAAATCATAGTTTATGAGGTTCGTTACAACCTTCTCCACCGTAATGCTCATAATTTTCAGTTGATGCCTTTTTTTCAGTTTTAACTTCCCATACAATACTCACTAGAAATATACTAAAGATTAATACACCTACTATAAACATAGCTACATTCATAATAATAAGTTAGTTTGCTCAAATATAATAAATGTTAGTCTAACCTATTTAAGAGGTTTAGAAATAGCTGAATTAAAAGAAGAAGATATGCCTATGGTTTAGTTTTTTACTAAATTTTTAAGCCCTTTTGCAATATAAGCACCTATTATAGAAGGAATAGTTAATACTGCGTAAAAAATAAATTCAAATGGAAATAAATTATGAGATGAAGTATCAACAATCATTTCTACAATCGACATTATTGGAAAAAGCGCCATTGTTGATAATCCAATTTTCCAACCCTCTATCTTGCTAAATAAACTAATAATAAAGCCACTTATTGCTAATAAAAAAATACTCCAAATAGAGAAACCATTTACGGATGTTGCAATTATTGGAAACAGAGGAGAGTCATATTGTTTTATTTCTGTTAAAAAAAATGTTGGAAGAACCAAGGAGGCAAGACCAAAAGTTGATGAAATAAATAATTGAAGAAGGTTTTTATGTTGATAATTATTTTTTGTTAAAGCTAATAAGTTTCTCATAACCCCCAATTTACAATATTTAGTTTTTACTTAAACTATCTGAAGAAGATAGCCTTGGTTTAGTTTTTTATAATTCTTTGTGTAGTTAGTTTCGCGCCATCAGATAGTTTCATTAAGTAAACGCCATTCTCTAAATGACTAATATCTATGCTATTTGTAATAGATTTATTTATTACTTCTTTACCTAAAATATTATAAACAACTACTTTTAATTGAGTGTAATTACCTTCGATATAAACTATATCTGAAGTAGGGTTTGGATAGACCGAAACAACTAATTGGTTTTGGTCGTCTACTCCTGCTGTTGAACAATCTAAACCATCATCGGATATTGTCCAGTTATGATTATCTATTAGACTTTGTCTAGCATCTGCACCATTACAGTAACTTAAGAATTGTGCTCCTAATGTAACATTAGACTGAATATTTTGTTGTGACCATCCATTTAAAAGTGCATCATAATTTTCTGTAGATAATGCAGAATTACCAAGCATAACACTCATCTCAGTAACACTACTCACATCCCAATTACTTAAATCTCTATTGAAAGATGATGCATTAGCAAACATAGCATACATATCAGTAACACTGCTCACATCCCAATCATTCAATGGTTGATTGAAAGATGATGCATTAGTAAACATAGTGTTCATATTAGTAGTACTACTCACATCCCAATTACTTACATCTCCATTAAAAGATGATGCATAACTAAACATATTACTCATATTAGTAACGCTACTCACATCCCAATTGCTTATATCTCCATTGAAAGATGATGCATAAGCAAACATAGCATACATATTAGTAACACTACTTGTTTCCCAATCATTCAATGGTTGATTGAAAGATGATGCATTAGCAAACATAAGACTCATATTAGTAACACTACTTATATCCCAATTACTTACATCTCCATTGAAAGATGATGCCTTAGCAAACATATTGCTCATATTAGTAACGCTACTCACATCCCAATTGCTTATATCTCCATTGAAAGATGGGGCATATTCAAACATAGCGCCCATATTAGTAACGCTGCTCACGTCCCAATTTGGCATTGCACCATATTCGCTATCTGCTACACATCCCATCTACTGGGTTAGTAGATAAACAATCCGTTACAGCCATTTCCCTGTTAGCAGTCAGTAATTGCTGTTTGAGCATAGGATATTGTAGAAAGTGTAATTAAAAATATATGTAGTGGTTTTCTCACATCTCCCCAATTTACAACATTTAGTTTTTACTTAAACTATCTGAAGAAGATATGCCGATGGTTTAGTTTAAATTAAACTTTATATGCGTTTTTTAATATCCATAAGTAATTTGTTCATTCCATCCATTAATATTTAATGGTAAGTCACTTTGCCCATCAATTTGAAATGGTGTTAAGTCAAAAGAAACCATTTTTTGAAATACCGCAAGACACTCCTCGTTATTTATTAATTCCATTTTAACATCTCGTTGTAATGGGAAAACGGTGTAAAAAACATCTAAACTATATAAACTTTCTTCCCATAAATCTGTACCACACCCACTTGAACTAAACGTTATTTCCAAGCAATCACCATTTAATACAACGTCAATTATTCCATAATTTGAAGTGCTTATTGTATTAAAACCCTCTTCAAAAATAATTTCAGAAGTAAAATCACAATTATTTTCAATAGTAGAATTATCATCCTCTGAATTACAACTCAAAATATGCATTAGAGTTAAAATAAAAAGTAGTTTTTTCATACTCAAATATAAGAAATTTAGTTTTTACTTAAACAATCTGAAAATTACTTCACTTAGATTGCTTTTTTTTTAAATCATTATATTTATGTTATGGGGGGGGAAAATTAAAGTCTGGGCTGTAATTTCTGGTATTGCACTTATAAGTGGTTTTATTTATTGTATTGTAAATCAAAATTGGAGTGATGCGTTTCTATTAGCTGCTTTATTTTTTATTTTTCATATTATGCCTAAATATTTTGACAAAAGGAATAAATCATAGTTTATGAAAAAAGCACCAAAATGGAAGAAATTTCTATTAATAGCATCAGCTTTGATTGCTGCATTTGCGATGGTTTATGAGGCTTATATGAGAATGATTAACGCCTAATAGCTTTATCCAAAAATTAAACCACCACCAATTAAGGCTACAAGAACAATAGCAATGACTATAAGAATCTTTTTGCCTTGTTTAGGAGTTGTGCTAGAGTCTCCCAATCCACTATCTATTCCCATTATGCTGATTAAAAATTATCCATACCTGCAATTTTACAACATTTAGTTTTTACTTAAACTAGCTATAAGTATAACTTTAACTTACTTAAAATACTTAGAGGCTGTATGATTACTCAAATTTCACAAATGTTGGTTTTATGTCTCCCTATATATATATAGTAATTATATCTAATATATATTTTTCTTTCCCTACGAAAGAAGGGAAAAAATTAACATAATCAACATAAGTTCTGATAATCAGTAAGTTAAGTATTGACTAATCAACATAATTTATCAACATAAATATGTTGGTTATGTTGGAATTTGATGAAATTGGACATAAAACATAGTTTATTTTTGTTTCACAATTAAAGAAAGAAGGTTATCAATAGAAGATTTTTAATAAACTCTAATGATTCTCATACATAGAAACAATGGATAACCTATGGTTTTAGCTATTAGGATTCTTTAAGAAATCTTTTTTTTAATTAGTATGGGGGGGTCTTAAAATAGAATTGTTTTTATCAATTTTTTTAGCTTTTATCTTAATGTTAAAAACTCGAGCCTATTGTTAATTAATATTCCTTTCATTTGTTCAAGTAGTAGATTAACTTTAAGGTATGGCAATAAATGACATAAACCTTTGGAGTGACTGCATTCGATACTTTTGGGCCTTAAAGACAGAACGCTAAGTGATATTTTAAAACGTTTTATAGAGCTGGGGCTTATCGAAAAGGTAAGTCACGGAGTTTATACGAAGAGGTAAAGGTTAACCCCTGCACGAAGTTTTATAACCCTAAACAAAACATAGTCATAACACATAGCATAACTAACTTAATTACAGGTCTATTAGACCCTTTTTAAGATGTACAAAGGCATTACGTGAATTATTTCAAATAGTTAGATGTATTAAGGTTGTGGGTAATACCCTGTTTGACGAAGACTACCCCTAAAAAGAAAAGTGATTTATTTAGAAAGGGGACTTAGGTTTATAAAACTTTTGGGGTGACTTTTTTGGGTTTTTTTTTCACAACAACTTGACCGTTTTATAATTACTTCTTAAAAAATGTGTGTCAAATGTGTGTCAAATGTGTGCCAAAATTATAATTAATTTAAAATAAATACTTAGATTCACCATAGTGTTAAGTGAATTTAAGAGAAGTATTGATTGTTGTAAAACCATACAATTACTCGTTTATAACCAACAAAAAAACCCTACCGATTAAGGTAAGGTTTTAAGTGAGCCCTGAAGGATTCGAACCTTCGACCGCCTCCTTAGAAGGGAGGTGCTCTATCCAGCTGAGCTAAGAGCCCGTAGTTTTAAGTTGCTACGACAACTATGTCGGGGTGGCAGGATTCGAACCTGCGACCTCCGCGTCCCAAACGCGGCGCGATAACCGGGCTACGCTACACCCCGTAGCGTGGAGAGACAGGGATTCGAACCCTGGGTAAATGTTTCCACCTACGACGATTTAGCAAACCGTTCCTTTCGGCCACTCAGGCACCTCTCCAATCGAATACAATATTTCAAAAATTTATGCGGTTGCAAATGTAACTTTTCATCTTAAACAACGCAAGTATTTATTTAAAATTTTTTGATTATTACTGCGGGTACTCAATTCTAATATGAAAAATATTAATCAACTTACTGATAAGCACTTTTTTGATTACTTCAATTTCTTTAAAAGTAATATTTGCATTAATAAATTGATTACTACTAATTTGCTTATGGACTATGAGATTAACAAACTCATTGATTTTTATAAAATCCGGGTTTTTCAAACTTTTTGATGCTGCCTCTACCCCATCGCACATCATTACAATTGCTGTTTCTTTTGAAAAAGGCTTAGGACCTGGATACATATATTCCTTTTCATCTGGTTTAATTTCTAGTTTAGAGTCTTTATTATAAAAATAATAGACTAAACTAGTACCATGATGAGTTCTTATAAAATCAATAACTCTTTCTGGGATTTTATACTTTCTAGCAATTTCAATCCCGTCTATAACATGATTTAAAATTATTCGAACACTTTCTTTAGAATTTAATTCATCATGAGGATTTATTCCTGTTAATTGGTTTTCTGAAAAATAAGAAGGTCTGTTCATCTTACCAATATCATGGTATAAAGCTCCTACCCTAGCTAATAATGAATTGGCACCAACTTCATTTGCTGCTGCTTCCGCTAAATTAGCTACACTTAAGGAATGATTAAAAGTTCCTGGAGCTTTGTCTGAAAGCATCTTTAATAACTTAGAATTTGTGTCTGAAAGCTCTAATAATGAAACGTCTGAAACTAAACCAAAGACTTTTTCATAAATATAAATCAGCGGATGTACAAACAATGTAGCTAATCCACATAAGATGAATAAAATAAAATTTTCAAGTTTGATAAATTCAATACCTCCTTCATAGATTACAAAAAAGGAGAAATAAGCTACTATGTAAATAGCAGTAATTTGACTGACAGCAATAAATAAGTTTGCTCTTTTATAAAGATCTGAAACTGATAGTATTATTACTATTCCTGCAATTATATTTAAAAATATATATTCAAAGTTATTTGGTACTATAAAGCCAATTAGTAGTATTGTGACTACATGTACGAAAAATGAAGTTCTAGAATCAAAAAAGGCCTTTAGAATTAATGGAAGAATACATATTGGTATTACATAAACATATGATGAATTCAAGTTTACAACTAAAGTAGTAACTCCAATCATTAAGACTATGTTGAAGTATATAAATGTTAGCTTGTTGTTATTTTGGTAAAGTTCCTTTTTATACTTTCTCAAAAACAACAATATCATTACTAGACCTAAAGACACTAAAATACTATATGCAATTAAAATTAAATAGTAGTTTTCAGAACTCCAGTTCTCATTTTCATATTCCTGTTCTAATGATTTTAAAATCATTAATTTTTCCTTATCTACAACTTCTCCTTTGGAAATAATTAAAGTTTGCTTATCTATCATACCTCTGTACATAGAAACTTTCGATACGGCCTCATCATTAGCATTTACAGATAAATCTTTATTGTAGGTTATATTAGGTTCTAATATCTCAAATAAAATTGAATTGATTTGATTACTATTATTTGAGAAGCTTTTTTCAATAACTAAATTATTAATATATACCGATAAATCTTGCGGCATAAGCAGACTAGAAAAAGTTAGATTTTTAATAATTATATTGTTGGATACAATAGATATTTTTTGATTAGGGTTATAATCATAATTAACATCAGAAAATCCTTTATTATATATATCAAGAGCAATAAACTTAACCGAATTTATAATAGAATCTTTATTAGGATAATTTTTTAAGTCTTCTAGAAAAGGAAACAACTTAGAATCGATTATAGAATCTAAATTATCATCAGTAATTATTAAATCAAAGTATGCAGGAGTTTTGATTTTAATTTCTTTCACTTCATTTTCCAAATCAAATGAGTTTTTTAAAACTGCAAAATTAAAAGGAGCATACAAGTTTTCTGATTGCCAAGGTTTTCCGTTCTCAAAACTATATTTGAACTTCCCACTTTTAGGAAACATAGAAACTATTAAGTATACTGAGACGCATACAAGAATAACTTTATAAATAAAATTATAGTTTTTGTACAGCTTATTTAGATATTTAATCATTAACAAATATTAATTATTATTATAAATTTAATGTTATTAATAATTACAAAAAATTTTATGTACAGATATTTTATATAATTTTATTACTTTCGTAAAATAACTAAATTTATAATGAAAGAAGTCGTAATAGTATCAGCTGTAAGAACACCTATTGGTAGTTTTTTAGGAGCTTTATCTAAAGTTCCTGCACCAATATTGGGGGGTATAGCAATTAAAGGTGCTTTGGAGAAAGTTAACTTAGACCCGTCAGTAGTTAATGAAGTATTAATGGGACATGTTGTCCAAGCAGGTGTTGGTCAAGCTCCGGCAAGACAAGCAGCATTAAATGCTGGGATTCCTGATAATGTTCCATGTACTACGATTAATAAAGTCTGTTCTTCTGGCATGAAAAGTATAATGCAAGCGGCTCAATCAATTGCTTTAGGCGATAATGATATCGTTATTGCTGGAGGTATGGAAAACATGAGCTTAATACCTCATTACTTTAGTGCTAGGGTTGCTACAAAATTTGGCTCAAAAGAACTTACTGATGGACTTCAAATAGATGGTCTTATAGATTTTTATAATAAAGAAGCTATGGGTGTTTTAGCGGATTTATGTGCTTCAGAGCATGATTTTTCAAAGCAAGAACAAGATGATTTTGCCGTGAACTCCTATATGCGATCTAAAGACGCTTGGGATTCAGGTAAGTTTAACAATGAAATAATTCCAGTTGAAATAAAAGACAGAAGAGGTAACATCACGATTATCAATGAAGATGAAGAATACAAGAATTTTAATGAAGAAAAACTACGATCATTAAGACCTGTATTTACTAAAGGAGGTACGGTAACTGCAGGAAATGCTTCGACTATAAATGATGGAGCATCTGCTTTAGTGTTAATGAGTCTTGAGAAATGTAAAGAATTAAAATTAAAGCCATTAGTTAAAATAATCAGTTATGCGGATGCTGCTCAAGACCCAAAATGGTTTACAACTAGCCCAGCTAAAGCTGTTCCTCTAGCTTTAGCAAAAGCAAAAATGAATATTAACGATATAGATCTATTTGAGTTTAATGAAGCTTTTTCAGTAGTTGGTTTAGCAAATATGAAAATATTAAATATTGATAAAAATAAAGTAAATGTAAATGGTGGAGCTGTTTCTTTGGGACATCCACTTGGCTGCTCAGGTGCAAGAATAGTAACTACCTTAATAAATACTTTGATTCAAAACAATAAAGACACTGGTTTAGCTGCTATTTGTAATGGAGGTGGAGGTGCATCATCTATAATAATACAACGTAATTAATTATAATGTTATTTGGGATATGTTTATTAAGTATTGTACCAATGCGTGCAGAACCAAAGGATACTAGTGAGTTAGTCTCTCAAGTTATCTATGGAGAAAGTTTTAAAATTATTGAACAAAGAACCAACTGGAGCTTAATAAAATTATCTTTTGATAATTATAATGGTTGGATAGATAATAAACAACTTGTTGAAATCAGTAAAACAGTCTATGATTTAACAATTTCTGAAGCCAATATTTATTCTTCTGATTTAATTGAATTTATACAAATAAATAATAAAGGACTCTTGACTATTCCTTTTGGGTCTACGTTAAACTCCATAAAACTTTTTGACCATTCTTTTGATGGTAACACTACAAAAACTGTTCAACCCAAAGAAAACCTAGTAAAGACATCACTTCTTTTTATTAACTCCCCTTATTTGTGGGGAGGTAGAACTCCTTTTGGCATAGATTGCTCTGGATTTACACAAATGATTTATAAAATTAACGGATACAAAATAGACAGAGATGCTAAGGATCAAGTAAAAACAGGAGCATCTCTTAGTTTTATAGAAGAGTCAGAACCAGGTGATTTAGCATTTTTTGATAACAAGGAAGGTGATATTGTCCATGTAGGAATCATTATGGAAGATAACCACATTATACACGCCCACGGTCAAGTTAGAATTGATAGACTAGATCAAACAGGGATATATAACGTTGACACTAAGAAACACACACATAAATTAAGAGTTATAAAGAAAATTATTTAATTCTCTAATTGTTCGACTTTCTCTTTCATTAATTTATAATTAACATCGTCTCCAAGTGTAGAGTAAATATTCCTTAACGTCTTAGCAGCACTAATATTATCCTCCTCATTCGTCAAAATTGTAAGAAGGTAAGGAACAGCTTCATTATAAATATCATTTCTCAAATCTTGAAGATCATCATACCTGTTATAATCCGCATTAGATGTTCCTAAAGAATTCATCTCTTCAATAATTCCGGCTTCTTGACCTAAAATAAGTGCAGCCATATTTAAATAGGCTTTAGTATACTTTGGATCAACTTTAATAGCTTTGTCATAATACATCTTAGCTTTCTCTATCTCATCATTATTTGCAGAAACTACTCCTAAATTAAATAACAAATCTGCATTTGATGGATCAATCTTCAGAGCTTGAGAAATTAAAACTTTATAAGCTTCTACGTCACCTAACTCCCATTTAATATTTGATTCTAATAAAATTAAATTAATATCTTCTGAGCTAATTTCTTTTGCTTTATAGATATAACTTAATGCGTTGTCAGTATCACCAAGGTTTTTGTATATGGCCGCCATAGATCTAAACACATTTAGCTGAACAGAAACTGTCAATTCATTTCTTCCATCTTTATGTGACCCGGCTTTTACAAATAAATCACGATTGGATTCACTTGCAAATGATTGCTCTTCACCAGTCTCAACTTCAATGGCATAGTAATTAGTTGATACACCTGTGAACCCTAGATCTTCTAGTTCTCTATAAAAATCCATAGCTACATCAAAATCTTTAGTTTCAGTAGCTAAAAGAGCTGCGTTGTATAGATATAAAGTGTCTGATGGAGAGACTCTAAAGGCAGATTCTAGATTAGCATACGAAGTTTTGTAGTCTTTTAAATCTAGTGCACCTTTAGCATTCTCTACAAACTTATTAAGCATAGCAGATTTAAGCGGTCTAACCTTTTCTGTGTAATTTTTGTAAGTTAATTCTTCTTCAAGAGAGATCACTTTTTTAAAATTATCTAATGCTAAATATGCATCAGCCAACGAAGACTCCCCATCTGCATAATAAGAAACACCCTTTAAATAATGGTATTTGATTTTAATCTTATTATCTGCATCTTGAAGATCATATTTTTCTACTTCAACAATGTTTTCTTTTGCAGTTACAAAATCTTTAGTTTTCAACGCTTTTTCAACAGCTTTTAATTCCTTTTTTTGTGCGAAACTGTTAAAAAAGATTAAGGTAAATATTATGACTATAAGTTTATGATTTTTCATTTGTTTTAAATTGGAGTTTTATTATTTTATTCTTCATTTGATAAAGGTTCTTCAGTTGATTCTTCTTGGTTATCAATTTCCGTACTTAATGCTTCTTCATCTATATCCTCATCTTCCTCATGCATTACTTTTGCTACGGCAGCAATAGAATCATTTGCTTTTAAGTTTATAAGCTTAACTCCCTGAGTTGCTCTACCCATTACTCTCAAATTTTCAACAGCTAACCTAATTGCAATACCAGATTTATTAATTATCATAAGATCATCAGCATCACTAACGTTTTTGATAGCTACTAAATCACCAGTTTTTTCAGTAATTGAAATTGTTTTAACTCCCTTACCTCCTCTATTTGTAATCCTGTAATCTTCTAAACTTGATCTTTTACCGTAACCATTTTCTGAAACAACTAATACATCACTTTCCATATCATTTACTGCTATCATCCCAATAGCCTCATCATTTTCACTTTGAAGTCTAACGCCACGAACGCCTGAAGCACCCCTACCCATTGGCCTGGTTTTAGCCTCTTCAAATCGAATAGCTTTTCCAGATTTTAATGCGATCATTACTTGACTCTCACCATTAGTTAATTTAGCTTCGAAAAGTTCATCATCATCTTTAATAGTTATTGCATTAATTCCGTTAGTTCTTGGTCTTGAATACTGTTCAAGTAATGTCTTTTTAACTTGACCTTTTTTAGTTGCCATAATGACATAATGACTATTAATGTATTCTTCATCTTTTAGATCTTGAGTACATATAAAAGCTTTTACTTTATCATCTTGCTCAATATTTATTAGATTTTGAATTGCTCTTCCTTTAGAAATCTTTGTACCTTCTGGTATTTCATACACTCTCATCCAGAAACATTTACCTTTTTGCGTAAAAAACAACATGTATTGGTGATTTGTTCCTACAAATAAGTGTTCTAAAAAATCTTCATTCCTTGTAGTGGATGCTTTTTGACCAACCCCACCTCTGTGTTGAGTTTTATAAGCATCAAGTGGAGTTCTTTTAATATAACCAGCATGTGATATTGTAATTACAACTTGCTCATCTGGAATCATATCTTCTATAGATAAATCACCACCTGAATATTCAATAACTGATCTTCTTTCATCTCCATATTTAGTTTTTACTTCTAATAATTCATTAGAAATAATTTCCATTCTTCTATCTTTTTTGTCTAAAATATCTTTTAAATCTATTATTAATATTGTAATACTCTCAAATTCAGCTCTTAACTTGTCTTGCTCTAAACCAGTAAGTTGTCTAAGTCTCATTTCTACAATAGCTTTAGACTGGATTTCTGATAATTTAAAGTTGGTGATTAATTTATTTCTCGCTTCATCCGCATTAGAAGAAGATCTAATTAGTGCAATAACTTTATCAATATTATCAGAAGCTATAATTAAACCCTCTAAAATATGAGCTCTTTCTTCTGCTTTCCTTAATTCATACTTTGTTCTTCTAACAACAACATCATGTCTATGCTCAACAAAATAATGAATCATTTCCTTCAAATTTAGCATTTGAGGCCTTCCCTTAACTAGCGCTATATTATTTACACTAAATGAAGATTGAAGTGCTGTATACTTATATAACTTATTTAAAACAATATTTGGTATAGCATCTCTTTTTAAGATATAAACTATACGCATTCCATTTCTATCAGACTCATCTCTAATAGATGCTATTCCTTCAAGTTTTTTATTATTAACAAGGTCCGCTGTTTTCTTAATCATATCAGCTTTATTAACCTGATATGGAATCTCCGTTATAATTATACATTCTCTTCCACTTACTTCTTCAATATTAGCTTTAGCTCTTACTACAACTCTACCTCTACCAGTTTTAAAAGCTTCTTTAACTCCGTCGTATCCATATATAACTCCACCGGTTGGAAAATCAGGTGCTTTGATGTGCGTTATTAGCTCGTCTATATCAATATCATTATTTTTAATATAAGCAATCGTTCCATCAATTACTTCAGATAAATTGTGTGGAGGCATATTAGTTGCCATTCCTACGGCTATCCCAGATGCTCCATTAATTAATAGTCCAGGAATTCTTGTTGGAAGTACAGTAGGCTCGTTTAATGTGTCATCAAAATTTAATCTATGGTCTACAGTATCCTTATCTATATCGGCTAACATATCTTCCGATATCTTTTTCATTCTAGCTTCAGTATATCTCATGGCAGCTGGACTATCTCCATCGACAGATCCAAAGTTACCTTGACCATCTACTAATAGGTATCTCAAACTCCAGTCTTGCGCCATTCTTACCATAGCATCGTATACAGATGTATCTCCATGAGGATGGTACTTACCTAGAACTTCTCCAACAATTCTAGCAGACTTTTTATGTGCTCCACTAGCTCTTATACCTAATTCATGCATTCCATAAAGAACTCTTCTATGGACAGGCTTAAGTCCATCTCTAACGTCTGGTAATGCTCTAGAAACGATAACAGACATTGAGTAATCAATGTATGCAGATTTCATTTGTTCCTCTATATTAATAGGGATTAATTTTTCTCCTTCAATCATAAGAAATTATTGTTATAAATTTAGTTGGTTCAGACCAATGGTAAATATAATAATTTAATCTGTTGAAAGTAAAAAAAAACAAGATTAAATAGTTAATTTTATTAACAATTTTACATACGTTATTAAATTAAAAAATAAATGATAAAAAATCTAATTGATAATTGTTTAACAATGAATGTTTAACTACATTTAATTTTAATTTATACAACTATATGGACGATAATTTTTCATCAAGAGTTAAAGACGTAATTACTTTTAGTAAAGAAGAAGCACTAAGATTAGGGCATGACTTTATTGGAACAGAACATTTAATGTTAGGCATATTAAGAGATGGTGAAGGAAAGGCTATTGATATTTTAAACTCCCTCTCTGTTGATATAATATATCTAAGAAAAAAAGTTGAAATTCTATCACCTCCTAATAGTGATAGTTCTTTCACATCAAATTCTAAGAAAAACCTTCACTTAACTAGACAAGCTGAACGTGCTTTAAAAACTACTTTTCTTGAAGCTAAATTATTTCAAAACTCAACTATAAATACTGCTCATTTAATTCTTTGCATATTACGTAACGATAATGATCCAACTGCTAAGCTTTTAAATAAGCTTAATGTTAATTATGAAAATGTTAAAGAGTACTATAAAGAAATGATAGAGGGTGATCTAGATGATGAATATTTAGACAGCTCTTCAGCTGCTGACTTTAAAGATGAAGAATCTTTTGAAAAAGACAATGAAAATGAAGATCCAATAATAGAGCCTGAAAAAACAAAAGTAAAATCTACAAAAAAAACTAAAACTCCTGTTTTAGATAACTTTGGAAAGGACTTAACTTCATTAGCTGAAAATGGTGAATTAGATCCGATTGTAGGAAGAAACGATGAAATCCAAAGAGTATCACAAATATTAAGCAGAAGAAAAAAGAATAACCCATTACTAATAGGTGAACCAGGAGTGGGCAAGTCCGCTATTGCAGAAGGTTTAGCTCTTAGAATTACTCAAAAGAAAGTTTCCAGAGTATTGTTTAATAAAAGAATTATTTCTCTTGACCTTGCAAGTCTAGTAGCTGGTACAAAATACAGAGGTCAGTTTGAAGAAAGAATGAAAGCTGTAATGAATGAACTGGAAAAAAACAGAGAGATCATACTTTTTATTGATGAAATTCATACAATTGTTGGAGCTGGTGGTGCTACTGGTAGTTTAGACGCATCTAATATGTTTAAGCCTGCCTTAGCTAGAGGAGAAATTCAATGTATTGGAGCAACGACTTTAGATGAGTATAGAACTTCCATTGAAAAAGATGGTGCATTAGAGAGAAGATTTCAAAAAATAATAGTAGAACCAACTAGTGAAGATGAAACAATAGAGATTTTAAATAATATTAAAATTAAATATGAGGAGCATCATAATGTTGAGTATACTAGTGAAGCAATACTAGCATGCGTAAAGCTAACTAGTAGATATATGACCGACAGATTTCTGCCAGATAAAGCTATAGACGCATTGGATGAAGCAGGTTCCAGAGTACATCTGAATAATATAGTAGTACCTAAGCATATCATAGATCTTGAGAGTGAACTAGAACTTATTCGAGCTACAAAAAATAATGCTGTCAAAAAGCAGAAATATGAAGAAGCTGCAAAATTAAGAGATGACGAAAAAATACTAGAAAGCAAATTACTATCTGCACAAAAAGCATGGGAGAAAGAATGTGAAAACAACAAAGAAATTGTAAATGAAGAGCATATTGCAGATGTAGTATCCATGATGACTGGAATACCGTTAAACAGAGTAAAGCAAAGTGAAATAAATAAGCTTTCCATATTACCTGAAATCATAATGAATAAGGTTATTGGTCAAGATGATGCTGTTTTAAAAGTTGTGAAATCGATCCAAAGAAATAGAGCAGGTCTTAAAGACCCAAATAAACCGATAGGGTCATTTATATTTTTAGGTCAAACCGGGGTTGGAAAAACACAATTGGCTAAAATATTAGCTAAGGAGTTATTTGATTCAGAAGACTCTTTAATTAGAGTGGATATGAGTGAATATATGGAAAAGTTTGCCATATCTAGATTAATTGGTGCGCCTCCAGGATACGTTGGATACGAAGAGGGTGGGCAATTAACAGAAAAAATAAGAAGAAAGCCTTATTCTGTAGTCTTACTTGATGAAATTGAAAAGGCTCATAAAGATGTTTTTAATATGCTACTTCAGGTATTAGATGATGGTTTTTTAACCGATAGCTTAGGTAGAAAAATTGACTTTACAAATACCATAATAATAATGACATCAAATATTGGTGCCAGAAAATTAAAAGACTTTGGTAATGGTGTTGGCTTTGGAACAAGTGCAAAAATAAATCAAGAAGGAAATAACTCAAAAAGCGTTATAATCAATGCTCTTAAGAAAGCCTTTGCTCCAGAATTTTTAAATAGAATTGATGATGTTATAATATTTAACAATCTACAACTAAAACATATTAATAAGATTATTGATATTGAGCTAGAAAAACTATTTACAAGAACTGAGGAATTAGGGTACAAAATTAAGCTGACTAAAAAAGCGAAAGATTTTATAGCAGAAAAAGGGTTTGACAAACAATACGGAGCTAGACCTTTAAATAGAGCAATTCAAAAATATTTGGAAGATGAATTAGCTGAGGAAATAATCAAATCTAAAATTCAGACTGGTGATAATATTAAAGTGGATTTAAATAAGGATAAGAGTAAATTAGTTTTAACAACTGTTAACCCTAAAAAGACTTCTAAAAAGTAAATAAATTATCCACAATTTTATAATCATCGATAAAGACTAGAGTTTTATTTATTTCTTTAGACATTATTTTATCTTCAGTAACGAATTCAACATGATCTCTGTACTGATCGATAAAACCAGTCAAACGTTTCGATGTCTTTAACGGTTTTTTAAAATCTAAAGCTTGTGTGGCATTGAAGAGTTCAATCGATAATATTTTTTTTACATTTTCAGTAATATCAAATAACAATATTGCAGAGTTAGCACCCATACTAACATGATCTTCTTGACCATTTGAAGAAACTATAGAATCAACACTAGAAGGAGAAGATAACTGTTTGTTTAAACTAACTAAACTAGCAGCTGTATACTGAGGTATCATAAATCCAGAATTTATACCAGGGCTATCCACTAAAAATGAAGGCAAACCTCTTTGTCCAGAAATTAAATTATAAGTTCTTCTTTCTGAAATATTTCCTAATTCAGATAAAGATATTTTTAAAAAATCTAAGACATAGGCTAAAGGTTGGCCATGAAAATTACCACCTGAAATAATCTTATCTTCTTTATGAAAAATAATAGGGTTGTCATTTACGGAATTAACCTCATTCATTATAACATTTTTAGCATAACAGATAGTATCTAAACTAGCGCCATGAACTTGAGGTATACATCTAAATGAATATGGATCTTGAGTATGAACTTTGTTCATTAACGAAATATCACTATTGTCTCTAAAATAATTAACTCTCTCAGCAACAATAGCCTGTCCGTTATGAGGTCTTACCTTTTGGATTAACGCGTCAAAAGGTTCTACCCTACAGTCATATGCCTCTAAAGAAATAGAGGAAATTAAATCAGACATGTAGGAAATTTTATAGGCTTCAAATAATAAATATATACCATACCCAGACATAAACTGTGTGCCATTTAAAAGCGCCAATCCTTCTTTAGATCTAAGTTGTAAAGGAAGGATAGAAAGTTCCTTAAGGACATCACTAGCGTCCTTTAAAACACCTTTATAAAAAACTTGCCCCTCACCTATTAATGGTAAGCTCAAATGAGCTAAAGGAGATAAATCACCAGAAGCACCCAAAGAGCCATGTTTAAAAATAACAGGCAATACATCATTGTTGTAGAAAAAAATTAATCTATTTAAAGTATCTAAATGAATCCCACTATGGCCTTTACTAAGAGTGATTATCTTTAACAAGAGCATGATTTTAACAATAGCTAAAGGAGTCTTTTCTCCTACTCCGCAAGAATGTGATAAAATTAAATTGTGCTGAAGCTTGCTTAAATCTTTGTCTTCAATACTAACATTGTATAATGAACCAAAACCAGTATTAATACCATATAAAGGAGATTCACTTTGGGTTATTTTTTTATCTAAATAATTCCTACATTCCACTACATTATTAATAGATTCATCAGATAATTTTAATACAAGGTCCTTTTCAATAATTTTATATATCGCTTCAATATCAAGTAATCTATTATCTATTATGAATTCCTTCATGTGTTTCTATCTATAATTAATTATATTACTAAACCAAATCAAATAAATAATTATGACTAAAGGTAATATTAAAGCAAATTTAGTAAATCTGTTTTTAGTTTTCACATTTTTCTCATGTGACTTAAACAATGATAAATTAACATTAATTTCTGGAAAGGTATTAAACCCTATTGGCGAAACAATAGAAATAAATGGCCCTGGAATAATGGAAGATGGAACTATTAACTCAACTATGCTTTGGACAACAAATATTGACAAAGACGGATCCTTTAGTGATACTTTAAATTTAAAAAAATCTGCTTATTATTATTTTATCCATGGCCGTGAAAGAATTCAACTATTTCTTGAGCCTGGCAATAACCTTATGATTGATTTAGATGCAAATGAATTTGATGAATCGATTACATTTAGCGGTTCTGGAATGGAAAATAATACATTTTTAAAAGAAAAGTTTTTATTTCAAGAAAAGAACCCATTAAATGTTATTGAAGTATCAAAACTAGAGAGTGTTGAATATATTAATACAATAGATTCATTAAAAAAATCTAATTATAAATTCACAAATAAATACTCAAGTATTAGTAGTCAATTTAAAGCTTTAGAGCTCAAAAATATCGATTATACTTACTTACAATTTATACAAAGATATCCTCTATATCATGAGTTTTATGCAAAAAAACAAGCCGTTTATAGTGATTCGTTTATGAAGCCCTTAGAGTTAATTGACTACACTAATGAAGAAGACTACCTTCTATATCCGACCTTTAAGCAATTAGTAATTTCTCATTATCAAAATATATTAGATAAGTCAGAAGATATTGAAGCAGATTTAAATGAATTAAATTTATCTGAATCTAAACTTATAAAAAAAGATTTAGTAGCTCAAGGAGTATATTATTTATCTGCAGGTAACACAAGGAACAAGGATGTATATGTAAGTCTAGTTAGCCTAACTAAAGAATTTAAATCAACTGGAGAAGATAGTTTGATAAATTCTCAACTAATTAATAAATTTAATACTTTAAGTAAATTAGATAAAGGAATGAAATCTCCAGAATTTACTGATTTTGAGAATTTCAAAGGTGGAAGCACTTCTCTTTCTGATCTTATAGGTAAGTATGTATATATTGATGTTTGGGCAACTTGGTGCGGCCCATGCATTAGAGAGATTCCAAGTCTACAAAAAATAGAAAAAGAATACCATGATAAGAATATTTATTTTGTAAGCTTATCAATAGATGACAGAAATAGACCTAAGTATAATTATGAAGCTTGGAGAAAGATGATAATTGAAAGAGAGTTAACAGGTATTCAACTTTTCGCTGATAACGCTTGGAAAACTGAATTCACTGCTGCCTATGGAATTGATTCAATTCCAAGGTTTTTACTTATAGATCCAGATGGTAATATTGTAAGTGGAAATGCTCCAAGACCTTCAGATCCAGCATTAGTAGAATTATTTACTAGTCTGGGTATCTAATGAAAAATAAATTTTGATTATTTTTCTTCATTATAATCTACATAATAGTTTTTATTTATCTCTAAATTTCTTTCGATCGTTTTAAGATGTTTCCAATCGGAGTCTGGAAATAGCTTAATAGTTTCTTTATCTAAGTTTATTTCAATTGGCATATTAAAACCATCGATAACATTACTCCATTTATAGTAAATCGAGCCATTATCAAAGTAGTATTCAAAAATTGGTATTCTTACATCTCTTAAATATTGATCAAAAACTTTAGTCAAGTCAACACTTAAAAAAGTAGAGATGTAATTCTCTATTTCTTTAGTAGTAACTGTTTTATGGTAAAATTCTTTATTTAATCCACGTAAAACATTTCTCCATTTTTCATCATCTCCACATATTGCACGAATTGTATGCAGTAAATTAGCTCCTTTTGAGTACATATCACCTGACCCTTCTCTATTAACATTATAATCACCAATTATTGTTTTAGTATTTCTAATACCTCTTCTAGTCCCGATAACATATTCTGAAGAAGCTTCTTTTCCATAATGATAATCAAGATATAAATTTTCCGAGTAAGTAGTAAAACCTTCATGAATCCACATATCAGCAATGTCTTTGTAAGTAATATTGTTTGCGAACCACTCATGCCCAGATTCATGAATAATTATATAATCAAACTTCAACCCCCACCCTGTTCTGGAAAGATCTCTTCCTAAATAACCCTTCATAAACTTATTTCCATAAGTTATCGAACTTTGGTGTTCCATTCCTAAATAAGGAGTCTGCACTATCTTGTAGCCATCTTCATAAAAAGGATAAGGCCCAAACCAGTGTTCAAATGCTTCTAACATTTTTGGAACTTCTTTGAAATGTTCTTTTGCTTTAGCTAAATTATAGCTAAGAACAAAATAATCTAAATCAAGGTTCCCATTTTCTCCATTATAAACTTCAGAGAATCTTACATAATCTCCAATATTAATATTCACCCCATAATTATTGATAGGGTTATTAACAAACCAATGAAAGGTATTAGAGTCTTTTCTTTCTTCAATATTAATTAATCTTCCATTAGAAACATTAGTTAAACCTTTGGGAACATTTACACTAATTTTCATACTATCTACTTCGTCATACATATGATCTTTATTAGGCCACCAAACACTTGCCCCTAAACCTTGACAAGAAGATGCGATAAAATGATTGCCATTATCATCTTTCTCCCATGAAATACCACCATCCCAAGGAGCATTAACTGCCTCCCTTGGATTTCCCTTATAAAACAATTTTATTTTTTCTAAGGAACCTACTATTTGATTTTTTTTAAGAGTGATAAAGTAAGCATTTCCATCCTTTTGAATTTCTAATTCTTCACCATCTTGTTTTGCTTTTAGTAATTGAAGAGGTTCTTGAAGATCAATCTGCATAACATTATTAGAATTTAAAACTGTATAATACACTAAATTAGATCCTTCAATATATTTTTTTTCTGGCTTTACAGAGATATCTAAATGATAGTAATTCAAATCCCACCAAGACCGTTCTGGTGTAATAGATCCTCTAAGTGTGTCTTGTCTAGTTGTATTATTCTTTAAATCCATTAATCCTTGAGAAAAGGAAAAGCAGCTAGCAGAAACACAAAAAAGTATTGTTAAAAAAAAACGCATAAATCAGGTTTTATAAATGTTTAAATAATATATAAATTATTAATTTTACATAATATAAAACAATATATGAAAAATACAGAACTCAACGATATTCATGTTAGCTTAGGAGCTAAAATGGTAGAATTTGCTGGATATAATATGCCTGTACAATATGCAGGAGTTAAAGCAGAACATTTAGCTGTTAGAGAATCAATCGGAGTTTTTGATGTTTCTCATATGGGTGAATTTTTTGTTTCGGGTGAAAATTCGTTTGCTTTTTTACAATCAATTCTTAGTAATGATTTATCAAAACTAGTTGATGGACAAGCACAATATACTTGTCTGCCAAATGAAACAAATGGTATCGTCGATGACTTAATAGTTTATAAGTTTAATATAAATAAATACATGCTTGTTGTCAATGCTAGTAATATAGAAAAAGATTGGAATTGGATAAATTCAAAAAATAGTCATGGAATTACGATTAAAAATGAATCGGATAACTATTCACTTTTAGCTATTCAAGGTCCAAATGCTATTCAAGCTATGCAAAGCTTAACTAATGTTGATTTAAATCAAATTCCATTTTATCACTTTGCAGTAGATAACTTCGCAGGATTTGAAAACATTATTATATCTGCAACAGGTTACACTGGAAGTGGTGGTTTTGAAATATATTGTAAAAACAGTCAAGTAATAGATATTTGGAATAAAGTATTTATGGCTGGTGAAAAATTCAATATTAAGCCTATCGGATTAGCAGCAAGAGATACTCTAAGATTAGAGATGGGATATTGCTTATATGGTAATGATTTAAATGAAAACACTTCTCCTATTGAAGCTGGATTAGGCTGGATAACAAAATTCAATAAAAAGTTCACAAACTCTGAATACCTTAAAAATGAGAAAGAGAACGGCCCTGAAAAAAGATTAGTTGCATTTGAAACAATCGAAAGAGGTATTCCAAGAAAAGATTACGAGATTTTTTCAGATACTGAAAAACTTATAGGAATTGTAACTTCTGGCACTATGTCTCCAAGTTTTAGTAAAGGAATTGGTTTAGGTTATATTAATAGCAATTACAGTAAAACTGACAGCTATGTTTTTATTAAAATAAGAGACAAATTAATTAAATCTATAATTGTTAAACTTCCATTTAAAGCCTAACTAATTAAACACAAAATATTAATACTTGGTGGTTCTGGATATATTGGAAATAGTATATATAAAGAATTAAACCCATATTTTGATACTTATGCTACCTATTATAAAAACAAGAAACAAAGTTTAAATAAACATTTTTTTTATTTTGATCTTAATTCAGATGTTCCTGAGCAGATAAATGGAATTCTTAATAAAGTTAATCCATCTATAATTATATCAGCTTTAAAAGGTGACTACAACTCCCAAATTAACACACACGATCAGTTGGTTAGTTATATTAAAGACAATGATTGTAAAATCATATTTCTCTCTTCTTCAAGTGTATTTGATGGTTATAAAAACTATCCAAACTATGAATTTGATAAAACATTCTCAAAAAGCAAATTTGGTTATCTTAAAATAAAAATAGAAAATAAGCTACTAAGACTTAAAGAGAATAAATACAGCATTATTAGAATACCTATGGTTATTGGAGTTAATTCACCAAAAATGAAAGATATAAAAAAACAAATATCGAAAAAAACAGCCATAGAAGTATTCCCAAACTTGATAGTAAATATTATCAATGACAACAAAATAGCATTATGTGTTCATCATATTATAAATAAAAAAATCGGTGGGATTATTCATTTAGGCAGTAGAGATTTAATACATCATGTAGATTTAATAAAAGAGGTAATAAAAGCTCTTAAAGTTAATTACTATAAATTTAAATATGTTTACACAACCAATGATGATAGGTATATAGCACTTTTTAATAAAAACAAAAAACTACCTAACTATTTAAACTTTACTATTAATTCGGTTATTAATTCAATTAAAATAAAATAAAGGTTTTGTATTTTGCATTAGTAAATAATTAAAAATTATGGGAAGAGCATTTGAGTTTAGAAAAGCAAGGAAAATGAAAAGGTGGTCAGCAATGAGTAAAGCCTTTACTAGAATTGGTAAAGATATTGTAATGGCTGTTAAAGAAGGTGGGGCGGATCCAGATTCTAACTCAAGGTTAAGAGCAATAATTCAAAATGGTAAATCGGTAAATATGCCGAAAGATAATATTGAAAGAGCAATAAAAAGAGCAAGTGACAAAAACCAGGGAGACTATAAAGAAGTTCTTTTTGAAGGATATGGTCCCCACGGCATAGCTATATTGGTAGAAACAGCAACAGATAACAATACAAGAACTGTAGCTAACATAAGAAGTTATTTTAATAAATGTGATGGGAATCTGGGAACATCTGGTTCTGTAGTTTTTATGTTCGATCACACTTGCAATTTTAAAATTGATAAAGAGAACTTAGACCCAGAAGAAATAGAGTTAGAATTTATTGATTTGGGAGTTGAAGAAGTATTTATTGAAGAAAATGAAATATTAATATATGCACCATTTGATTGTTTTGGTGTAATTCAAGCTGAACTTGAGAAAAGAAGTATCACAATTAACTCTTCTGGATTTGATAGAATTCCAAATATTACTAAGGAATTGAAAGAAGAAGAAATACCAGATATAGAAAAACTATTAGAAAAAATTGAAAATGATGATGATGTTCAAAATGTTTATCATACAATGAATTAAATTATGTTCGATAAAGCATTTAAGCATTTGAAAAAAGATCCAGTCATGAAATTTCTAATTAACAGGTATCATGACAAAATTAGTCTTGATGATTACAAATCTACAAACTATGCCCTATCATTATCAAATTTAATTATAGATCAGCAAATTAGCTTTAAGGCAGCTATGACAATAAAAAAAAGATTTGCTTTAATTATTCAAAAATTATCCTATGTAGAGATTTTGAATCTCGATAATAATAAGATTCAATCAATTGGTATTTCATTTAGAAAAGTAGAATACATCAAAAATGTGTTTTCTTTTTTCATAGAAAACGAAAAAAGGTTTATTGATTTAGATGCTGAAAAAATGAAGGAAGAATTAATATCCATAAAAGGTATTGGTAAATGGACTATTGAAATGTTTTTAATGTTTGAATTAGGAAAGCCTGACATTTTCTCGAAAGGGGACATAGCTCTAATAAATAGTGTTAAAAAAAATTATAAAATGGATGATTTAGATAACGATAAGCTAAACAACTTAATTAAAAGTTGGTCTCCATATAATAGCACAGCATCCTTACTTTTGTGGAAATCAGTAGAAGAAAAAGTATTTTTTAATTAAAGCTACGATCTTTGACCTTACCTTCTATTCCCTTAAAAAAACTTTCTATAAACTTAAAATCATTAGTAATATCATTGGTCAGATGAAAGGGTTCTGATATAGTATTTGTTTTATTTTTGTAGTCTAAAGTCACCATGATTATAGGAATATTTGCTTTTTTTGCAATATGATAAAAACCTGTTCTTAATTTATCAACCTTAGCTCTAGTTCCTTCTGGTGCTAATCCAATTCTAAATTCTGAATGCTCACCAAATATAGACGCTATTTTATCCACTTTATTTCCTTTTTTAAATCTGTCTACAGGGGTGAAATTTAACCATTTTAATATAATAGAAAGAGGGAAAAAAAACAATTCTTTTTTAGCTAAAAAACTAGTATTTACACCACATACAGATCGAAGTAAAATTCCTATGTAAAAATCATGCCAACTTGTATGAGGGACAGGAATAATAATACATTTTTTTAACTTCTCAGTAGAGAAACTAACATTTCCTTTAACCTTCCAGCCTAATATATTAAAGTAAATAAATTTTGTCAGAAATCTCATATAATTATTTTTTTAACCATAAAGAAATAGCTGATCCTAGATCTTCTTTAGTATCGATACCAACTCCTAAAAAATCAGTTTCTATCATTTTAATTTTATGTCCATTTTCAATAATTCTTATAGCTTCAATTTTTTCAGAAAGTTCTAATTTTGAAGGATTTGTTTTTGAAAAGTCAATCAAAGATTGTTTTTTAAATCCATAGACTCCAATGTGTTTATAATAATCTACAAAGTCACTATTGGAATCTCTACGAAAAGGAATTACACTTCTAGAAAAATATAAAGCATAATTATCATTATTAACAACAACCTTAACATTATTTGGGTTTTCAATTTCTTGAATCTCTGAAATCTTTATCATTAGTGACACATAGTCAGAATTATGCAATTCTTCAACTAACTTTTTGAGACTATTTGCATCGATAAATGGTTCATCTCCTTGGATATTTACAAAAGCATCAGAACTGATTGATTCACAAGCTTCAGCTATTCGATCACTACCAGACTCATGCTGATTTTTGCTAAGAATAGAATTGCCACCCGAATTATGAATTTCATCGTATATTTCTTCATCTTCGGTCACAACATAAACAGAATCAAACAAATTTGTATTAACTACAGCCTCATAAGTTCTCAGAATAACAGATTTACCACATAAATCCATCATAAGTTTTCTGTCAAATCTAGAGGATGATAATCTAGCTGGAATAAGTGCGGTAACTTTCATAATAGAAATTTAAATCAAAAATACTGAATTATAGTACTTAATTAGAAAAAAACTCATCCTTAAAACCAATTAAATATAATTTCTCTTTAGCTCTTGTCAAAGCGGTATATAACCATCTTATAAAATCTTTATCTATTCCATTTGGAAGGTAAGGCTGTTCTACAAAAACGGATGACCATTGACCACCTTGAGATTTATGACAGGTAATAGCATAGGAAAATTTAACTTGTAGTGCATTAAAATATTTATTATTTTTTACCTTCAAGAATCTCTTGTACTTAACTTTTTCAGAAATGTAGTCTTTCATTACCTCATTATACAAATGATTAGCTTTTTCATAATTTAATGAGGGTGTTTCCAAATTAATTGTATCTAACATCAAAACTGTATCAAATGGCTTCATTTTTGGATAATCTATCATTTGAATAGTTACTTCAGCAAAACGAAAATCATACAAATCTATAATTCTATTAATCTCCAACACTTTTATAATATCTCCATTAGCAATAAATCCAGCTTCTGAAGTACTCTTAACCCAATGGTAATTATTCTTCACAACCATCAAATTATCCCCACACGAAAGCTCATTTTCATTAAAAAGAATTCTATTTCTTATTTGCTGGTTATATAAATTAGCTCGTTTATTGGACCTAACAATCAATGCTGTTTCTTCTTTCCCAAGTGTATTATAACTGTCTGTTAGAGAGTTTATAATATCCTCTCCATCTTCAAGTCTAATTATGTCCTTAAAGTTTTTTAAATTAAATTTAAATTGATCAAAAGTTTTATTAACTAACGACTCTCTTAATATAGTAGCATTATTTAGTATCCCTGAGAGAACTTCTTGTCTAACAACTTCGTCAAGTTCGATTGTAACTACATTTTTATTATAATTGTTCTCAAGATACTCTGGATCAAGTGATGGGCTTAATCTAGAATTAACTGGGGGTAATTGAGCTGTATCACCAATAAATATGATTTTACAGTTGTGACCCGAATAAACAAATTGAATGAGGTCAGAGAGTAAAGAAGTAGTATCAAAAAGTTTTTTGTTTTGAGATGTACTGGATATCATTGAAGCTTCATCTATAATGAAAATAGTGTTTTTTGACTTATTAACCTGTAGAACAAAATCTATATTACCAGAGGATGTTTTCTTTGGAAAGTATATTTTTTTGTGAATAGTGTTTGCTTCACTATTAGTATAATTCGCAAGAACTTTAGCAGCTCTTCCAGTAGGAGCCATTAACACTCCAGATTTTTTAATTTTCCATAAATTATTAATAATTGAAGAGAGAATTGTAGTTTTTCCAGTACCAGCATAACCTTTTAAAACAAATAAAGAGTTTTTGTCATCATTAAGTATAAATTCTGAAAGCTTATATAGAGTTAAATCCTGTTTAGCAGTAAGTTTGAATGAGAAATGATTCCTTGCTAAATTGTAAAACTCCTTTACGTTCATAAAAATTGTGTATAAATAAAAATCAAAGATATAAATGTTTTTTCTCTACAATCATTTTAACAAATAAAAAAAAATTGTAATTTGGCTTTTTTAAATTTAAAACCCTTTCAAATGCAATATCTATATATCCTATTAGTTTTATTAATTTCTGGTGGTCTACTCTACTGGATAAATACAAGTTTTGATCATAAAAAATATAAAAATATTGTACTTATAAGTTTATGGAGTTTTAGTGCGCTTTTCTTTTATAAAATTGTTAACGAGTTTTGGCTAGGACCAAAAAATTTCGAGAGCGTTAAAGAAGTAAGATTTCAAAAGGTAATAAAAAACTTACAGATATCAGGGATTCAGAACTTGCCTTTAGATCTATCAACGGTCAATTTGAAGATAACTGGGACAGTTTAGTGAAATTCATTGAAGTTGATTCTTTCACGCTAACACAAAGGAGGGATTCTAGTGTTATAGATAAAGAACTTACAAAAAGATATGGTGGTGTTAAAACATATAAAGATATTGTAATAGTAGATACATTAGGTTTTGTTTCAGTTAGAGATTCATTATTTGGTGATGACAATAGGTATACTAGTATGATGTACGTTCCTTATGCGAAAGATAAAAACACAATGTTTGAATTAAGAAGTGGGTCTATTGAACAAAACAGTATGGATATTCCAGTATTTGAAGCTAAGATTAAGAAATCCGTAATATTATATGACCAAGATAAAAACTTAATGCTTACCGAAGATTTGGTGCAAGGAGTTAACGGAGTTAATGGTAATGCTCTTAAAGTGGGGTCAATGGATGAAGTAAATACAAATGGAAATTGGCCAAAAAACTATAGAAAAAAAGAATAAAACTAAAACATTTTCTATCATAAATTTAAGTATTCACATAGGTTATAATGAGATCACTTTTATTGTATTTGATGAAATTGATAGTCAAATATTAAATTGTTATACTTCAGACTATTCCACGAATAATGATATTAATTTAATTATATCTGGGTTTTTTAGTAAAAATAAAACTTATACTTTTTTTAATACTATAGAGTTAATTCATTTTAATAATTTACATACGATAGTTCCTAAAGCTCTTTTTAATAAAAAAGATATTAAAGAGTATTTAAAATTCAATACCACTTCATTAAAGACTGACAAACACCTCCATGAGTACATAGAAAATAACGAGTCAGTAAATGTTTTTATCCCTGTTTACTTTAACATAAATCAACTTAGCCAGTTCACAAAAGAAGTTAAGCAATCACACTACACGACAATCTTACTTACTGAAATATTTAAAATTGAAAAAAACAACACTAGCTCTAATGTTTATTTAAACATAAATAAGTCTAAAATTGATTTGATATTGATTTCTGAAAATAAATTAAAGTTTATTAACACATTTGACTTTACTTGTGAAGAGGATATTCTTTATTATGTTTTATTTTGCTATGAACAGCTAAATTTAAATCCAGAAAATATTCCTGTAATTATTTCTGGAAGGTTCAACGAATCTATTTATAATATTATATATAAATACATAAGAAATGTATCTACATACGATTCAAAAATCGAAATGAAAGACTACCCTGTTTTTAATAACAATTTAATAACTCCAATTTAGATATGAGAATTGTTTCGGGGTCTCACAGAGGAAGAAAGATCTTAGCTCCAAAGAATTTACCCGTAAGGCCTACTACAGATATGGCTAAAGAATCAATTTTTAATATTCTTACTAACCTTTACGAATTTAATGATGCTTCAGTACTTGATTTATTTTCAGGGTCTGGAAACATTTGTTATGAGTTCGCATCTAGAGGAGTGTTAGACATCACTGCAGTTGATAATAATATTAATTGTATTAGGTTCATTAAAAAAACTTCTGAAGAATTAAATTTAAATTTAAATATAGTAAAATCTGATGTTGTTGATTTTTTAAAAAAAACTAAGAATCAAATAAATATAATATTTGCTGACCCCCCATATGAAAAAGATGAAGTTTATTTAAAAAATATTATAGAATTAATTTTCAATAATCATTTATTAAAAAACAATGGAGTTTTAATCATTGAGCATTCAAAACAAATATCTCTTGAAAATATAGAACACTTTATTTCTAAAAAAAAATATGGAAGTTGCTGCTTTAGTTTTTTTAAAAAAAGCGAGTGTTAGTTTAACACTCGCTCTTTAATTTAAGTAAATCTATAAGCCGGATTCTGTACTTAATTAAAAGCCCTTGTCATTTATCTCGATAAGCTGTTGCCAGCTTACTCTAGCTGCCTACCCTCCAACATTGAGCGTACAACTCTTAAGCGTTGGTTTACATGACATTGCACTTCATAGAGTTTACCTGGTTTCACTACAGCATTACCTGTACATACTTTCTGTTGCACTTTTCCTAATTTCTCAATTGGTGGCCGTTAGCCACTATGATGTACTTCAGTGTCCGGACTTTCCTCTATATAAAATAGCGACAAGGCGATTTACTGAGAGCAAAAGTAATCAAATTGTTGATAAATAAGTAGATTTTATATTTCGATAGTTAAAATATATGAATTGAATTAATAACTTTGTGTATATTGATTATTAATATGGAAGATTATATTGTATCGGCTAGAAAATATAGACCTAAAACTTTTGATGAGGTTGCAGGACAAGAAGCTATTACATCTACTCTACAGAACGCAATTTCAAATAACCAACTAGCTCAAGCTTTATTATTTACAGGCCCCAGAGGAGTTGGAAAAACTAGTTGTGCTAGAATATTAGCTAAAATGATTAATAGCACGATTAACAGTGAAAACCAAGATTTTGCATACAACATATTTGAACTTGACGCCGCATCCAATAATAGTGTTGATGATATTAGAAACCTTACGGAACAGGTTAGAATTCCACCACAAATAGGTAAATACAAAGTTTATATTATAGATGAGGTTCACATGCTATCAACCTCTGCCTTTAACGCTTTTTTAAAGACCTTAGAAGAGCCTCCTAAGCATTGTATATTTATTTTAGCTACAACTGAAAAGCATAAGATTATTCCAACAATCTTATCTAGGTGTCAGATTTACGATTTTAAAAGAATTAATAATAAAGACATTGTAAGTTATTTAATTAATATCTGCAATAAAGAAGAGGTTAAGTTTGAAACTGAAGCGTTAGAAATAATTGCAAACAAAGCAGATGGGGCAATGAGAGATGCACTATCGATATTTGACAGAATATTAAGTTATAACAATAAAGAAATTACTGTAAAAGATGTAAGTCTTAATTTAAATGTCTTAGATCAAGAGATTTTTTCAAAATCAATAGACCTTATATTAGAAAATAATATTCCTGAATTACTTTTACTAATCGACGGAGTAATTTCTAAAGGATTTGAAGGAGTTAATTTTATTTCAGGATTATCAACTTACTGTAGAAATCTATTGATTTCAAAAAATGACAAGACAATCATATTATTAGACTATTCTGAAAGCTCTAAAGATAAAATGATAGATCAAGCCAAAAAAGTAACAACAGAAGTTATAATACATTGCTTGGAATTATTAAATAAATGTGAAATTAATTATAGATCAAGTATAAATCAAAGATTATTAGTCGAATTAACTATTATGCAGCTAGGTTCCCTAACACTAGCTGATAAAAAAAAAACTTAAATTTTAAAATAATTCCTTACGAATATTTTAAAAACTCTATTCCAAAAAAAATAATTTCAACAGAAGAGCCCACTCTAATTAAGCAGAATAAACCAAAATTAGATATTAAGATAAGTGGTAGTTCTGGGTTATCTCTAAAAAGTATAAAAACTATAAAAAACCACGAACTTAAAGTAAATGAATCTGTAATAAACCTCGATGAGCTTCCAAAGGATATATTTAATGAGTCAGACCTAGTTAATACATGGAATAAATATTCTGATAAAGTTGAATCCTCAGGAAAATATAACTTAGCATCAATTCTTAGAATAGATATTCCAAAACTAGATGGATATAATATTTGTTTAGAATTACCCAATAGCACTAACAAGATTGAACTTGAATCTAATCAACATGATTTATTACAGTTTGTACGTAAGGATCTTAACAACTATGATATTAAGCTGAAAATTACAATTAATGAGAAAATTGAAAAAAAATTCACTTATACATCAAGAGAAAAATTCGAACTCTTAAAAAGTAAGAATGAATTAATTGAAAAACTGCGAACTGACTTTAAATTAAGCTTATAAATCATTAAAATCATACCCAAACGAATTTGTATTATTTAATTTTCTTATAATACCATCAGCAAGACCCACTCTTGGGACAATAACTGACTTAGACTTTGCATATTGCATTGATTTAAGTAGTATTCTAGTAGCTGGCACTATGACATCAGATCTATCTGGGTTGAATCCTAATTTTGTAATTCTTTCTTCATAGGTAAGCTTAGAGATTTTATTATAAAATTTTTGAATAAAAGAATACGGAATTGATTGGCTAACTCCTTTTTTAGACTCCTTTAATATCTTATTTATATTACCTCCAGATCCAATAACTATAATGTCACTATATTGTTTTGTATTGGTTTTTATCCATTTTTTATAATCACTCCAGGTATTATCTTCTACTAAATTATTCAAAAACCTTACTGTACCAATTTTAAAAGATTTTGAGGAAATAATATTACCTTTAAAAATAACACTTAATTCGGTACTTCCTCCCCCTACGTCAATGAACAGGTACGTGTTATCAAAATTAAAATGATTCGACAAAAAAGTGTCCGCAATTATAGAAGCCTCTTCTTTTCCAGAAATCACATCTATTTGTAATTTTGATTTAGAGCATAATTTCTCAATTACTTCCTCCCTATTAGATGCTTCTCTCATAGCAGAAGTAGCACAGACTTTATACTTTAATACACCATGAATTTTCATAAGAAGTTTAAAAGCAATCATTGCATCTTTTAAACGATTAATATTGTCTTTTTTGATTTTCTTTTTTAAGAAACCATCTGCACCAAGTCGTATAGGAACTCTAACTAGGCTAATTTTTTTAACTTCAACTATTTCATTATTTTGTGAAACAACGCTAGATATTAACAACCTTACAGCGTTAGAACCGATATCAACTGCAGCAAATTTCTGTATTTTTATCATGGAGAGAGTCTGTCTTTAATCCAGTTTTTATTATGAAGTTTAAACCTAGCTCTATCATGTAAACGATTCTCTCCTCCTTGCCAAAACTCAAACTCAACAGTAGAAACAATATATCCACCCCAATGAGAAGGTTTTGTTATCTCAATTTTAGAATACTTTTTATCTAGTTTATGTAATTTATCAACTAGCTCACTTTTTGATTCAATTACAGAACTTTGATTTGAAACAATTGCCCCTAACTTACTACCTCTGGGTCTTGAATTAAAATATTCAATACTTTTTGAATTTGATAATTTCTTTGCAAAACCTTTAATTATGACTTGTCGTTCATGTTGTTCCCAAAAAAAAGACAAACAAACCTTATTATTTTTATCAATAGAGATACCTTTTTCACTATTGTAATTAGTGTAAAATATAAAACCATCTTTGTTATATTCTTTCAAAAGCACAACCCTACTCTTAGGAAAACCATCTACACCAACAGTCGAAAGACTCATCGCGTTTACTTCAGAATCAGAATCATCATTATCAAAATCCTGAAACCATGTATTGAATAAATCTAAAGGATTATTAAAATCCTTATAATTAAATGCAGAATTCTTTTTATAACTCTTTCTATAACTACCTAAATCAGATTTTGACGACATATTTCAAATTTAATAACTAAAGATTAATAAATAAATTATATTTCAATTATTTTACTGTCCTCTGACAAAATAACTGAATTAAATTCAGTTTCTGCCTCCAATTTAAAATCATCAATATTATCATACCTAGAAGAATAATGACCGAGAATTAATAATTTCGCATTAGATAATCTAGCAATCATACCTGCCTGTTTAGCGGTAGAATGTTTTGTTGATTTACTTAATAATTGATGTTTTTCCAAAAATGTAGACTCATGGTATAAAGCATCACATCCAGTTATTAACTTAACTATAGATTCATCATATTCTGTATCAGAACAGTATGCGTAAGATTTAGGATTAACTCCATTAAAAGTAACTAAACTGTTTTCAATCAAATCACCATTATCGTTAATAACATTAAAACCTTGTTTTAATTTATTTACATATGCAATATTTACATTAAGATCTTTAAGGGCTTCAGGATTAATTTTTCTAGGAAGATTAATTTCTTTAAATAAAAAACCATTAGTATAAATTCTGTGCGATAAAGGAATCGTCGATACCTCAATATATTCACTAATAAAAATTGTTTCGGATTTAACTGAAGATAAAATATGAAAAATTAATCTATATTTTGTCCAAGATCCAGATGCTTTTATTTGATTAATAATTAAATCTTTAAGTCCCAAGGGACCATATATGTGAAGATCTGCAGTTCTGTTAAGTAATGAAAATGTTGATATTAGTCCTATTAAACCAAAATAATGATCTCCATGTAAGTGAGAAATAAAAATACATTTAATTCTAGAAAACTTAATTTTATTTTTTCTTAATCCAAGCTGTGTTCCTTCTCCACAATCAATTAAAAATATTTCGTTTTGAATTTCTAAAACCTGTGATGACAGATTGTTACCTAATTTAGGCATAGCACTATAACATCCAATAATTGTAATTTTCAATTTTTATTTTTTGAGAGGTTTTTTTTGTGCTAATAAGTAAATAATAGCCATTCTTATTGCAACACCATTTTCTACTTGGTCTAAAATTATAGAGTTTTTAGAATCTGCAACATCACTAGAAATCTCCACTCCTCTATTAATTGGACCTGGATGCATAACGTAGATTTCTTTATCTAAAGATTTTAATATATCTAATGTCAAACCATATTGCTGAACATATTCTCTAACTGAAGGAAAAAAGCTATTAGTCATTCTTTCATTCTGTAATCTTAACATATTAACAACGTCACACCATTTAAGAGCCTTTAAAAAATCGTATTCAACTTTTACTCCAAGTTTATGTAAGTATTTAGGTATAAGTGTTTTAGGACCACAAACCATAACATTTGCACCCTGTAATTGTAATGCATAGATATTAGATAGTGCAACTCTACTATGAGATATATCACCTACTATTAAAATATTTCTATTTTTTAAATTACCAATTTTTTCTTTAATTGAATACGAATCTAATAATGCTTGTGTCGGGTGCTCATTAGCACCATCTCCTGCATTAATTATAGTAGCATCTACATTGTTTGCAAGTAATATAGCAGCTCCAGGGTTAGGATGCCTTAAAACTACCATATCGACTTTCATAGATAGAATATTGTTAACTGTATCTATAAGTGTTTCCCCTTTTTTTACTGAAGATTGAGATGATGAAAAATTAATAACATCAGCAGACAACCTCTTCTCTGCTAATTCAAATGATAATTTAGTTCTTGTAGAGTTTTCAAAAAACAAATTTGCTATTGTAATATCTCTTAGTGAGGGCACTTTTTTTATAGACCTATTTATTACTTCTTTAAAATGATCTGCAGTTTTGAATATCAGATTAATATCATTAATATTCAAATGCTTAATTCCTAATAAATGATTAACACTTAATTCGTTCATTATTTATTTATTATATAAACACAGTCCTCCTCATTATCATCACTCCAGCTAACATTTACTTTTTGATTTTCATAAACATCAATTTGTCTACCTCTATAATCTGGCTGAATTGGTAAATGTCTACTAAACCTTCTGTCTATTAGTATCAATAATTCGATATTTTTGGGTCTACCAAAAGTTTCAACAGCAGTTAGTGCAGCTCTTATAGATCTCCCTGTAAATAAAACATCATCTATAAAGACAACTTTCTTTCCTTCTACCTGAATATTATCAGTAGAATTTGCTTCTAAAATTTTCTCATTTCTTCTAAAATCATCTCTATAAAAAGTTATATCTAATAAGCCATGATTTATATTTAAAATATTATAAGTAGTAGATAATATTTCTACTAATCTATTTAGTAAAAATTTGCCTCTAGGCTGCAAACCAATTAATATAGTATTAGAAAAATCTTGGTGATTTTCAATTAATTGACAAGCAAGTCTTTGTAGAATAATATCTATCTCCTTTTTATTAAGTATGATATTTTTACTCATCAATTTCTATTTTTATAAATATAGAATTAAGTTAAAAAAAAAGCCTTTCAAAAGAAAGGCTTTTATAAGAAATTATTTTCCGTCCATTTTATCTTTCAGCTCTTGCAACTGTAAATTTGCATCACCTAAAGTGGTTTTGGATTCGATTTTCTCTTTTTTGTTTTTCTTGTTAGCAACCTTTATGTTTTCCGCTTCAACATCTTTAAATACAGATGTATGAGAAGCAACAACACGTTTAGAATCTTTATTGAACTCAATCACCTTGAATTCAGCTGACTCCCCTTTAACTAACTTAGAACCGTCCTCTTTAGCTAAATATCTAGATGGAACAAAAGCAGTAATATCGTCATTAAACTTAACGGTAGCACCTTTATCAACTATTTCAAAGATTTCAAATGTATGAGTTGAATTTAAAGTAAACTCATTTTCATATTTGTCCCATGGATTATCTAAAGTCTGCTTATGACCTAAACTTAGTTTTCTACTCTCTACATCAAGTTCTAGAGTTACAACTTCAATCTTATCACCTACAGCACAAAACTCACTAGGATGCTTTATTTTTTTAGTCCAAGAAAGATCAGAAATATAAATTAGACCATCAATTCCTTCTTCTAACTCAACAAAAACACCAAAATTAGTAAAGTTTCTTACTATTCCTGTTTGTTTAGAACCAACAGGGTATTTAGAAGTAATATCTGTCCATGGATCTTGTGTTAATTGCTTAATACCAAGAGACATTTTTCTGTCTTCTCTGTCAAAAGTAATTATAACAGCATCAATTTCATCTCCAACTTTAACAAAGTCACCTGCAGACCTTAAATGAGTAGACCACGACATTTCTGATACATGTACTAAACCTTCAACTCCTTCAGCTAATTCAATAAATGCTCCATAATCAGCAATTACCACAACTTTACCTTTTACTTTATCTCCAACCTTAACATCTTCTGATAAAGCTTCCCATGGATGCTTACTAAGTTGCTTAAGACCTAATTGTATTCTAGACTTATCTTCATCAAAATCTAAAATAACAACATTGATTTTAGCATCCAACTCTACAATTTCACTTGGATGATTGATTCTTGACCAAGACAAATCAGTTATATGAATTAATCCATCAACGCCACCAAGATCCATAAATACTCCATAAGAAGTAATGTTTTTAACAGTACCTTCAAGGACTTGACCTTTTTCTAATTGTTTGATTATTTCTTTCTTTTGTAGTTCTATATCAGCTTCAATAAGAGCTTTATGAGAAACTACAACATTTTTAAATTCATGGTTGATTTTTACAACTTTGAATTCCATTGTTTTATTTACATAAACATCATAATCTCTTATAGGTTTGACATCAATTTGTGAACCAGGTAAGAAAGCTTCAATACCAAAGACATCTACAATCATTCCTCCTTTAGTTCTACACTTAACAAATCCATTAACTATCTCTCCAGTATCGTGAGCGTTATTAACACGATCCCAAGCCATTATAACTCTTGCTTTTCTGTGTGAAAGTATTAGTTGACCTGTTGCATCTTCTCTAATATCAATAAGTACTTCAACCTTGTCACCAACTTTTAAGTCAGGATTATATCTGAATTCATTTAAAGAAATGACTCCTTCAGATTTAGCATTAATATCAATTATAGCATCTCTATCACTAATATTAGTGACAATTCCTGTAACAACTTCGTCCGTTAATGTATCAACAAAATTTTCCTTCACTAAGCCTTCAAACTCTACAAGCTTAGCATCATCAATAGGATCAATACCCTCTTCATAATTATGCCAATTAAAATCTTTTAAAAATTCTTCGGGAGAAATTTTATTATCTTCTTCAATAGCAGGTTGCTCTTTAGATTCAGTATTTACTACTGGTTTAGAAACTTCTTTAACCGTTTCTTTTTTTGATTCTTCAATTGAAATTTTATTTTCCTCTTGAGCAGGTTGCTCTTTTGATTCAGTAGTTTACTACTGGTTTAGAAACTTCTTCAACAGTTTCTTTGTTTAATTCTTCAGACATATCTGATTAAATTTGTATTCTAGAAGTCTTCGATAGAATTAAGTAATTAACTTTTAGAAGGATTAATTAAATATTTTCATTCCCTTTGTCATATCGAATAAATTACCAAAAGGAGTGCGAAAATAAACATATTAAATGATAATGACAATAATATTATTCTTAAAGATTGAATTTATCTTTTAAAATACTTTTAACAAAGATAAGCTGATCTTCCATCGACATAAATGAATTATCTATCTCTAAAGCATCATCAGCTATAATTAAAGGAGAGTCCTTTCTTTTTGAGTCATCCAAGTCCCTAGACTTTAAGTTAGTTAAAACTTCATTGTATTCTACTTCTACATTTTCATTAACATACTCAGAATATCTTCTTTTTGCTCTAACTTCTGCGGAAGCTGTTAAAAATAATTTCAATTCCGCATTTGGAAAAACAACAGTACCAATATCTCTGCCGTCCATAACAACTCCTTTATTTAAACTTAATTCTTTTTGAAGATTTACCATATGTTTTCTTATAAATGAAACAGTGGCAACAGAACTAACATGGTTAGATACTATTATGGATCTTATTTCCTTTTCAATGTTAATATTATTTAAAAATATTTCAGAGTAACCGAGTTTTTTGTTGAAAACAAAACTCAATTTAATATCTAATAATATTTTTGAAAATTCTTTCAAATTTTCTTCATCAAAAGGGATATAGTTATTTTTTAAGGCATAATAAGTTATGGCTCTATACATAGATCCAGAGTCTACATAAATATAATTTAAATAATTAGCTAAATGTTTGGCTAAAGTGCTTTTTCCTGTTGAAGCAAATCCGTCAATAGCAATTATAATATTTTTATTCATTAATTTAAATTTAATTGTAAACCAATGAAGCTTGTATTTGCTGCACTAGAAAATTTAGCATGAGTATAATTAATTCGTAATTTATTAAATTTAATACCAAAACCAAATGAAACTCCTGAGAAATTCGATTGGTCAATAATTTTTAGCTCCTCACCTCTTCTAAAATTATATCCAAGTCTAATATTAAATATACTTTCTGGAAATAATTCAGCACCAATTATCAGATGTCTAAATACATTATTAAAAAATGTAACTTTTTCCTCAGTTACAACACCATCTAAGTCTGTTGTTGATCTAGAGGGGTTTGAAAGACCAATATTCCATTTTTGGAGATTTTCAAAAGTCAAATACCATCTTAATGGTGCGTTTTCTAATAATTGTGATACTCCAACATTAATTTCTAAAGGTAATTTTTCATATATTTCATTGTAAGCCTTTAATTGAGTACCAAGATTTCTTATGACCAAACCTATATTTAAATCGACATCACTATTAACATATAAAAAACCTAAATCTGCAGAAATTCCAATTGAATTATATTGCTCTAATGAGGACGTAATTAGTCTTATATTTGAACCAATGTAAATTGGTAAATATTGAATTTTTGTAGAGTATCCAACTGAAAAAGCACTCTCTTTGCCTGTAAAGTCATTTGTTTGATTGCCTAACTCATCGTAACCAGAAAAACTTCCGTAATCTATATATGAAATGCCGAAATGAATTGTATTATTTCTATTATCAAATGTATAGGCATAAGCTGCTGTACCATAACTAATATCTGAAAAATAATTAGAAAAATTTATAGAAAAATTATTATCCATTCTAATATTTATAGATGCTGGGTTTACGCTAGGCTGGTTTACATCATAATCAAAAAGAGTAATCTCTTTACCACCTAAAGCTAACTGTCTGGGAGATGTAGTGATATTTAAAAATTGGTAAGCTGATTCACCTGCAACTTGCGAACTTGCATCACAAAGAGAGAACAAAAAAATTAATTTAAATAAATTTTTCATCAAGACAAATCATATTTTATAGAACTTAAAAATAAAGATTTTATTATAACTTCTTAGCATAAAGCACATCCTGATTAGATAAGGCTAATTGAATAACTTCTTTCATTTCTGTAACATAATGAAATTTTAATCCTTTTAAATAATCTGCCTTTACCTCATTTACATCACTTTCATTTTGTTTACATAAAATAATATCTGTAATCTTAGCTCTTTTAGCTGCTAATATTTTCTCCTTGATACCTCCAACTGGTAAAACCTTACCTCTTAAAGTAATTTCACCTGTCATAGCAAGGTTTTTATTGACTCTTTTTTGAGTAAATAAAGAGACTAAAGAAGTTAACATTGTTATCCCTGCACTTGGACCATCTTTTGGTGTAGCTCCCTCTGGCACATGAATATGAACATTATATTTATTGAAGATTTCTTCATTGATATTAAAATGATGTGAATTCGCTTTAATAAATTCTAAAGCTATGGTAGCAGACTCACTCATCACTTTACCTAAGTTACCTGTGATAGATAACTTCCCTTTTCCTTTGGATATAATGGATTCAATAAATAAAATATCTCCACCTACTCTAGTCCAAGCTAAACCGGTAACTACTCCTGCTACTTTATTATTTTCATAAACACTTCTGTCTAATTTAGTAGAACCCAATACTTCATTTAAATCATCTACTTTAATATTAGAGTTGTATTCTAAATTCATAGCTAAGTTCTTAGCAGCATATCTAACTACTTTAGCTATTTGCTTTTCTAATCCTCTAACTCCAGATTCTCTTGTGTAACCATCTACAATTTTTTCAATAACATTTTTCGATAATTTAATTTCAGATGATTTTACACCATGTTCAGATTGCTGTTTAGGTAACAAGAATTTCTTACCAATCTGTACTTTATCTTCCGTAGTATAACCACTGACATTAATAATTTCCATTCTATCTAAAAGTGCAGGCTGAATAGAAGATAAATTATTACATGTAGCTATAAACATTACTTTAGAAAGATCAAAACCTAACTCTAAATAATTGTCATAAAACTCGAAATTTTGCTCAGGGTCTAAAACTTCAAGTAAAGCAGACGAAGGATCACCTTGATTTGAATTAGATAGTTTATCGATCTCATCCAAAACAAATACAGGATTAGAAGTTCCAGCTTTTTTAATATTTTGAATAACTCTTCCTGGCATAGCTCCTATATAAGTTTTTCTATGCCCTCTAATTTCAGCTTCATCTCTTAAACCACCTAAAGACATTCGAACATAATTTCTACCCAATGCCCTAGCTATCGACTTTCCAAGTGATGTTTTACCTACACCAGGAGGTCCATACAAACATAGTATAGGAGATTTCATATCATTTCTAAGTTTCAATACAGCAAGATGCTCAATAATCCTTTTTTTAACATCTTCCAAACCAAAGTGATCCTTATCCAATATTTTTTGAGCTTTAACTAAATCAAACAAGTCTTTACTATATTTTGACCATGGTAGATCTAATATTAAATCTAAATAATTTCGCTGTACAGAATATTCTGATACTTGCGGATTCATTCTTTGTAATTTAGAAAGCTCTTTCTCAAAATGAATTTTTACTTCTTTAGTCCATTTTATTTTTTTAGATCTAGCTTTCATTTCATCAATTTCACCATCATGATTTACGCCACCTAATTCTTCTTGAATTGTTTTCATTTGTTGATGAAGAAAAAATTCTCTTTGCTGTTGATTTAAATCACTTTGAACCTTTGACTGAATATCATTTTTAATTTCTAATTTTTGAAATTCAATATTCATAAATTTAAGAGTTTCTAATGCTCTTTCTTGAAGGTCATTTATCTCTAATAAATCCTGTTTTTCAGAAACCTTAAGATTCATATTGGAGGAAACAAAATTTACTAAAAAAGAATTGCTTTCAATGTTTTTAATAGCAAAAGAAGCCTCAGAAGGAATGTTCGGACTATGTTTAATGATTTGCAATGCAAGTTCTTTGATAGATTCTATTATAGCTTTAAACTCAGAATCAGCTAAATCAGGAATGATTTCTGGAACACTTTCTATAACTGCTTTAAGATAAGGTTCTTCAGAAATCATTTTGTCTATAGTAAATCTCTTTTTTCCTTGAATAATTACTGTTGTATTACCATCAGGCATTTTTAAGACTTTTAGAATCTTAGCTACAGTTCCAGTCTTGTAAATATCATTTAAATAAGGATCTTCAATATTTTTGTCTATTTGGGAAACAACTCCAATAAGTTTATCTCCTTTATTAGCTTCATTTATCAATTTAATAGACTTGTCTCTTCCTGCGGTAATAGGAATAACAACTCCAGGAAATAAAACGGTATTTTTAAGAGGGAGTATAGGTAATGAGTCTGGGAGAACTTCATTATTAATCTCTTTTTCGTCTTCCGGTGTCATTAAAGGAATCAATTCAGAGTTTTCGTCAACGTCAATTAATGACAAGTTGTCAATATTAAATAAGTTTCTGTTAGCCATATTGTTATTTATAAAAAAAATAAAAGATTTTGGTTTTCCAAACATCTAAAAATCAGAGAAAAACAAAAAAATTATGTATCAAATTCAATTATATAATTCAATATCTATGCCAAGAAGAACTAAGCTTTTATTTTTTTATTTAATTTAACTAATAGGAAAGCTCCTATGAAAAAGAAAGTCATAAAAAACAACATTGAGTTTCTCATACTTCCAGTAATTTGATCAATTGCTCCAAAAAGCAACATACCAATAACTATACTAACTTTTTGAGTTACATCGTAAAAACTAAAAAAAGATGTGGTACTATCTGTTTTAGGAAGAAACTTTGAGAAAGTTGATCTAGATAAGGCCTGGATACCACCCATCACTAAACCTACTAGTCCAGCTGCAATATAAAATTCATTAGATGACTCAATAAAATATCCGTAAAAACATAAAACCGCCCATAATAAGTTTAAAATTATTAGCGTAGATATATTACCATATTTTTCCGAAATTTTAGCGCTAACTAGTGCTCCAACTATAGCTACTAATTGAATAAGTAGTATACTAATAATTAGTCCCCCAGTTTTTTCACCTTCTGCCCATATAATTTCTTGTTCTCCAAAATATATCGCAACTAAAATAACAGTTTGTAAAGCAATACTATACATGAAAAATGCTATAAGGTAACTTTTCAAATAAGAGTGTGATTTCACTATTACCCATACCTTGTAAAGCTCTTTAAAACCATTAAAAACAATCTTACTATTAAATTTTGAGGTTGTATTTCTACTAGGTAAATAATAAAAAGTATACAAACTAAACACAAACCACCAAATACCAACTGTTATAAAAGATATTTTCATAGCCATTATGGGGGCCTGAACATTATTATCTGAAACTATTCCAAAAGAGTCAGGGAAATTAACCATTAAAAGGTTAAAAACTAATAGAATTACACTTCCAAAATAACCCAATGAATATCCTTTAGCACTTATTGCATCTTGTTGGTTCTTAAAAGCTATCTCAGGTAAATAAGAGTTGTAAAATGCTAAACTACCCCAAAAACCAATCATTGCAAAGAAATAATATGCAAGACCAAGAGTTAAGTTATCAATTTCAAACCAGTATAAAGAAATAGTAGAAATAGAACCCATAAAGCAGAAAAACTTCATAAAAGCTTTACGCTTGCCTGTATAATCCGCAATACCAGACAAAATGGGTATAGCTACAACCAAGAACATGAAAGCTATAGCTGTGACAAAACTAATTAAAGCAGTGTTTTTAAAATTAAAACCTAAGAATTCAATGTATTTGTTACTTTCGGTAATAAAGCCATAATATATTGGAAAAACTGCAGTTGATATTACAAGTGGATAGACTGAATTAGCCCAATCATAGAATGCCCAAGCATTTAATAATTTTTTATCTCCTTTTTGATATATTTTCATAAAAATAAAATACTTTTGCCTAATATAATATTTCTATTAAACAAATAGTACTATAACTATATATAATAAATAATTACTTGTATGAAAAATTATACACAAATATTACTAATTCTTTTAACTACATCTTGTGGAATATTATTAGTTAACTTTACTTCACAACAAACAAAATCTCAGTTAAATAAATCAATTAAAATAACAAACGACTATAAAGTGAAAAAGACAAAAGAAGAATGGAAAAAAACTCTAAATGATGAAGAATACAGAGTTTTAATAGATAAAGGAACTGAATACCCTGGAAGTGGTGAGTATAATATTCACATGAAAGAAGGTGTTTATAATTGTAAAGGTTGTAATAACCCACTATTTACAAGTGACCAAAAATTTGAATCTGACTGTGGATGGCCAAGTTTTGATAATGCTATTGAAGGTAGTGTTGAGTATAAAAAAGATAATACTCTAGGAATGTCAAGAGTAGAAATACTTTGTACAAATTGCGGAGGACACTTAGGCCATATTTTTAATGATGGCCCTACGGAGTCAGGAAAAAGATATTGTGTAAATTCAGTTAGTATTGACTTTAAAAATTAAAAGATATGAGTAATTATGATGTGATTGTATTAGGTAGTGGTCCTGGTGGATATGTTACTGCTATTAGAGCTTCTCAGTTAGGTTTAAAGACTGCAATTGTCGAGAAAGAAAGTTTAGGAGGCGTTTGTTTAAACTGGGGATGTATTCCAACAAAAGCATTGTTGAAATCAGCTCAAGTTTTTGAATACTTAAAACATGCAAAAGATTACGGCCTTGAAGTTTCTGAATTTTCAAAAGATTTTAACGCTGTTGTTGATAGAAGTAGAAATATTGCTGGCGGAATGAGTAAAGGTGTTACTTTTTTAATGAAAAAAAATAAAATTGATGTTATAAAAGGTTATGGTAAACTTAAAGCTGGTAAAATTGTTGATGTTGATGGAGTAGATTATTCAGCTAATCATATTATAATTTCTACAGGTGCAAGATCTAGGGAATTACCATCTATTCCACAAGATGGTAAAAAAATTATTGGATATAGACAAGCTATGACATTAAAAAAACAACCGAAGTCTATGGTCATTGTAGGTTCTGGAGCTATAGGAGTTGAATTCGCTTATTTTTATAATTCAATGGGGACTGATGTTACTATTGTTGAATATTTACCAAGTATTGTTCCTATTGAAGATAAAGACATCTCAAAAGAGTTAGAAAAATCATTCAAAAAAAGTGGAATAAAAGTTATGACATCTTCAGAAGTATTATCTGTTGATACATCAGGAAAAGGAGTTACCGCAAAGGTTAAAACTTCTAAAGGTGAAGAAACTCTTAGTGCAGATATTATATTATCTGCCGTTGGAATTAAAACAAATATTGAAAACATTGGTCTTGAAGAAGTTGGAATAGCAGTAGATAGAGATAAAATACTTGTTGACAAATATTATGGCACTAACATCCCTGGTTATTATGCTATAGGAGATGTTACTCCTGGTCCTGCATTAGCTCATGTTGCTTCGGCAGAAGGTATTTTATGTGTTGAAAAAATCTCAGGACATGATGTTGCGCCAATAGATTACGGAAATATTCCTGGGTGTACATATTGTTCTCCTGAAATATCAAGTGTTGGTTTAACAGAACAACAAGCTATTGATAAAGGTTATGAAATCAAGGTTGGTAAATTCCCGTTTTCAGCTTCTGGAAAAGCAAGTGCGTCAGGAACAAAAGAAGGCTTTGTGAAAGTTATCTTTGATGCGAAATATGGAGAATGGTTAGGATGTCATATGATTGGCGCTGGAGTAACTGACATGATAGCAGAAGCAGTTTTAGGAAGGAAATTAGAAACTACTGGGCAAGAAGTTTTAAAGACTATACATCCTCATCCAACAATGAGCGAGGCTGTTATGGAAGCAGTAGCTGCTGCTTATGATGAGGTAATACACCTATAAGTTAATAAAACTACTTAAAGCTAAACCATAACTTTTCAAACCAAAACCTAGGATAACTCCTTTAGCATGAGGAGATATAAATGATACATGTCTAAACTCTTCTCTTGAATATGTATTCGAAATATGAACCTCAATAACAGGTGAGGTAATTGAAGCTACAGCATCACCGATTCCAACTGAAGTATGTGTGTATGCAGCAGCATTTAAAATTATACCGTCAAAATCAAAACCAACTTGATGTAGTTTATCTATTATCTCTCCTTCAATATTTGATTGAAAATAAGTAATAGAAATAGTTGGGAATTTATCTTTTTGCTCGGCAATAAAATCCTCAAAATTAATGTCACCATAAATTTCAGGCTGTCTTTTACCTAGAAGATTCAAGTTTGGTCCATTAATAATAATAATTTTTTTCACCTTGTAAATGTATCAAAAATTGTTAAATTAATAAATAGAACTAATAATATTTATTTTTATCAGTTTTGATTAACTTGTAGTTATGAATTGGACTAATGCAATTAATGATTTTATTGATTATCTAAAAATAGAAAGAGGCTTTTCATTTAATTCTATATCTAGCTATAAAGAAGACATTACTAAATTTAGAAAATTTATAAATAACTCTAAAAACCCATTAGAAATAAATGCAGATGATATTAAAGGATTTTTAAATAATATTTCTAAAGAACTAAATTCGACTTCACAGTCAAGGATTATTTCAGGTTTAAGAAGTTTTTTTGAATTTTTAATATTTGAAAAATATATAAAAGACAATCCACTGAACCTAATTGAATCTCCTAAAACATCTAGAAAACTTCCTGATGTACTTTCTTTGGAAGAAATAGATGTTTTAATTTCTAAAATAGACTTATACAAAGAGCAAGGAGAAAGGAATTTAGCAATTATAGAGTTACTTTATGGATGTGGAATACGAGTTAGTGAGTTAGTAGATTTGAAAATATCGGATTTATTTTTTGAAGAAAATTTCATAAAAGTTACTGGTAAAGGCAATAAGCAAAGGTTAATACCAATTGGAAATTTAACCAAACAAAAAATTAACAATTATCTAAATAATTCTAGAAATAAAGTTAAAGTAATAAACACTTTTAATGATCATGTGTTTTTAAATAGAAGAGGTAAAAATTTAACTAGAGCAATGATTTTCACTATCATAAAAAAATTAGCAGAAAAAGCAAACTTTAGCAAATCAATATCTCCTCATACTTTCAGACATTCTTTCGCAACACATCTATTGGAAAATGGTGCAGATTTAAGGACGATACAGCAATTATTAGGGCACGAAAGCATAACTACCACAGAAATTTACATGCATTTAGATAACAGGTACCTTAGCGAAGCATTAAACAAATTCCACCCTAGAGCTTAATGTTTTGAGATATTAAGGATTAATTATTTAGCAATGTTAACCGCTCGTGTTTCTCTAATAACGGTTACTTTAACCTGTCCAGGATATGTCATATCTGTTTGAATCTTTTGAGAAATATCAAAAGATAGTTTGGAAGCAACTTCATCATCTACTTTCTCACTTTCAACTATAACACGAAGTTCTCTTCCTGCTTGTATTGCATAGGCTTTTTGGACACCATTATAGTCAAGAGCAATTTCTTCTAAGTTTTTTAATCTTTCAATATAGGAATCTAAAACCTGTCTCCTGGCTCCTGGCCTAGCTCCTGAAATAGCATCACAAACTTGAACTACTGGAGATAATAAAAATTTCATTTCAATTTCATCGTGGTGAGCTCCAATCGCATTACAAACTTCTACTTTCTCTCCAAATTTTTCTGCCCACTGCATTCCTAGTATTGCATGTGGAGTTTCCGCATCTTTTTCAGAAGATGGAACTTTACCTATATCATGTAATAAACCAGCTCTTTTCGCTAATTTTGCGTCAATTCCAAGCTCTGCTGCCATAATACCACAAAGCTTAGAAACTTCTCTAGAATGTTGTAGTAAGTTTTGTCCATAAGAAGATCTGTATTTCATTCTTCCTACAACTTTAATTAATTCAGGATGTAAGCCGTGGATACCTAAATCAATAACAGTTCTTTTTCCAATTTCAATAATTTCTTGATCAATTTGTTTTTCCGTTTTCTTTACTATTTCTTCGATTCTTGCAGGGTGTATTCTACCATCTGTAACTAGTTTATGAAGTGATAATCTTGCAATTTCTCTTCTAATAGAATCAAAACATGATAATATAATTGCTTCTGGAGTATCATCAACAATAATTTCAACTCCAGTAGCTGCTTCTAAAGCTCTAATATTTCTTCCCTCTCTACCTATAATTCTTCCCTTTACATCGTCAGATTCAATATTAAAAACGGAAACACAATTATCTATTGATTCTTCAGTTCCTATTCGTTGAATGGTATTAATAATAATTTTTTTTGCATCTTGTTCAACGGTCATTTTAGCTTCCTCCATTCTATCTTGGATGAATTTCATAGCATCAGTTTTAGCTTCATCTTTTAAAGAGTCAAGAAGCTGTTCTTTAGCATCTTCTTCAGAAAGACCTGAAATAACTTCTAATTGTTTAATTTGATTGATTCTGCTTATATCTAACTCGCTTTTTTTCTTATCAAGGCTAGCTAATTTTTTATCAAAATCTTTGGATTTCGACTCTAAATCTAAGTTTAGATCAGATTGTATTTTCAATAATTTTGATGCTTTAGCATCTTTTTCATTGACCATACGTTCTAAAGATTTCATTTTATCTTCTCTTGAATATATTACTTTCTCGTGCTCTGATTTAAGTTCAATAAATCTTTCTTTTGCCTGTAACATTTTATCTTTTTTCAAAGATTCACCTTCTTGGTTTGCTGATTTTAAAATAATTGAAGCTTCTGTGTTCGCGTCTTTTATTATTTTAGTAGCATTTGATTTTTCAAATATTTTTGCTATTACAAAACCTACTAAGATTCCGCAAATTAAAAATATTACCGTTGTTGTTGTAAATTCCATAATTGTTAAGTTATTAAATAAAAATACCTACGATAGCTATGGTTTTGTATAAACTCCTTTAAATCAAGTTTAAGGCTAATAAGTTGATCAAAGATCTGATCTAGTCAGCACAATTTTACAACTTAAACTCACCTTTTTTAAAAGAATAAGTGTTGAGTTTATCAAAAAAACTAAAGTAGGTAGTTTTAATATTAAAAAATCAAGAAATAGTCTCACTAATTAATTCATTTAACTCTTTTAATTTTATCTCAAAAGATTTATTTGAATTACTATTATCAATTGACCTTTGTTTTGTTTTTGATGCAAATTGTAAAGCACACATAGCTAAAACGTCTTGCTTATCATTAACTGAGTAACTTTGTTCTAATTGTTTTATCATATTGTTAATGTCTAACGCAGCTTTCCTTAGGCCTTCCTCTTGAGAAGGATCTATAGTAAGTGGGTAAATTCTATTAGCAATAGATAATTTTATTTTTAACTTTTCCATTTAGAAACTAAGTTTATTCGGTTAACTGAGATATGCAATAATCAATTTCTCTAATCAATGAATTTATTTCTAGTTTAGTATCTTTAGTACCCTTATTACTACCTGAAATAGTATTAGCAATTTTAAGGGATCTATATTTTTCTTCACATAAATCAATCAAATTAGACTTTGCAAAATCTTGATTTCTAAGTAAAATTAATTCACTCTCGAATTCAAAATTTAACTTCTGAAGCTTGGATATCTTATCCAGTAAAATTCGAATATTCTTCTCTAAAGATTCAACTATATTGTCTAAATCTTGCATCCTATAATTAAAAATACTATTGTAACAAAGTTAACATAGATATTAGAACTAACACTTCTTTTTATAAAAAATATGTTAAGAAGTTACATAAATTATAATATTTTTACATTTCAATTATATTATGAAAAATTCATTTTTTTATCTATTTTTTTTATTAGCAAGTATATGTATCTACTCTCAAAGAATCAATAATAATCCTCTTGGTTTTGAATCTATTTTGTCTGGAACTTTTGGAGAACTAAGATCAAATCATTTTCATTCAGGTTTAGACATTAAAACAAAAGGTAAAGAAGGCGCTAAAGTTTTTTCTGTAAACGAAGGATATGTAAGTAGGATTAAGATATCTAGGGGAGGGTATGGAAAAGCTATTTATATTAAACACCTTGATGGCACTACTTCAGTCTATGCACATTTACAAAAGTTTTCATCTAAGATCGATAGCATAGTAAAGAAATTACAATACAAAAATGAAAATTACGAAATTGAGTTTTTCCCTGCTGTTAATGAAATAAATATTTCAAACAATGAAATCATTGCATATTCTGGTAATACAGGAGGCTCTAGCGGTCCACATCTTCATTTTGAAATAAGAGACATTAACCAAAAGCCGTTAAATCCTTTAGATTATGGAATTAATGTTACTGATACAAAAGCACCAAATCTCAAAGCGTTAAAATTGTATAAACTGCATAAAAATAGCGAGATTCTGTCCTCCAGAAATCTATCTTTTTATAAATTAAGTAACAATAAATATATTACAGACACTATTTATGATACAGGTGATATAGGTTTTGGGGTTCAAGCCTTTGACCGACAAGATCTAGCAAATAATAAAAATGGAATATATAAACTTAATACTTTTATAAATCTAGATACAATTTTAAAAGTAGCTTTTAATAAATTTTCATTTGACGAAACAAAACACATAAATAGATTAATCGATTATTCAGAATTTAAAAAAAATAAAAAGAGATTTATAAAATTATTTATTCAAGAAAATAATCCGCTATCTGTATTTAAAAAAGAGTTGAATAAAGGGGTGATTGAGCTTAAAATAGATAGTAGCTATATATTTAGAATAGAACTCGTTGATTTTAATAATAATTTAGCTGAAATTATTATTCCAATAAAAGAAAAAGAATCTAAAACTAAAAATATAGATGCTGAAGTAGTCAAAATAGAAGACATTAATAAAAAGTTTATTAATATAAATAAGAAATATTTTATCTCCAAAAACAACTCTTCAATTTCAATTGATAAAGAATCTTTTTATTCTAGTATTTTTCTTAAAATAGATAGTAAAATCGATACTCTAACTATAAACAGTGATACAATTCCTTTAATCAAATCATTGAGAATAAAATTCAAAAAAACTACTTTCAATAACTCATACATAGGAAAACTAATTAAAAAATCTAATAAAAGCAGTTTTGTCTCATCAAATGTTAAGGGAGATTCTATTGTAGCTTATACAAAGAGTCTTGGGACTTATATCTTGGCAA
>CASIAX010000003.1:0-6448 GCA_949372955.1 uncultured Flavobacteriaceae bacterium
AACAAGGGCTCTACCGATCTTAGGATTTGTTCCAACAAGGTCTTTAACTTCAGGACCAAGAATATCTAAGTCTTCAAACAATTTATCATCTAGAATTTCTGAAATTGTATTTTCTAAGTTAACATCAGATTTTGATGTTAAGTCTGAGAGTTGGATATTTAATTTTTCACAAACCTTAAGTAATAAATCTCCATCTATTTTTCTTTTTCCACTTTCAATTAAGTTTAAATAACTTGGAGAAATACCCAGATCTTCTGAAAGTTTGTTAGCTTGTAGTCCTAACTGTCTTCTAAAAGCCTTTATTTTAGGACCAATTTTTAAATCAATTTGACTCATAAGCTCTATTTGTAAATTTTGTAAATTTAAATTTACAATAAGTTTCTTTGTTTTACAAGGTTTTTAACGATTTAATTAGATTTTGTAAATTTTGTAAATTATAAAGTTTACATGAACGATAAAAACATAAATAAAAACCAAGAAAATCAAAGAGAAATTAACGAAAACAACAATCAGAATCAATTCAGTCAATCAGGTATTTACCTAAGAGACGATCATTGTGATTGGGGTTCTAGTGGGATGAATGAATTCACTCAAGAATTTAGTGAAAAAAAATAAGTCCTCTTACCGTTAATTTATACACGATTTAATTTTCTTAATACATAATCTAGAAAGACCTACCTATGAGCTCAGAAGCTAAAGTTTCATACGATTTAAAAAGATTTTCAGGAATCAAAAAAGACTACACTTCAGAAGAAGTAGAACGATTAAGAGGTTCTATCAAAATTGAATATTCGATGTGTAAGCATCAATCTAAAAAATTATGGGATCTGTTAAATTCAGAAAATTATATTAATACATTGGGTTCACTCTCTGGAAATCACGCTATTCAACACGCTAAAGCTGGATTAAAAGCAATTTATTTAAGTGGATGGCAAGTAGCAGCTGATGCAAACACTGCTGGTGAAATGTATCCTGATCAATCTTTATACCCATATGATAGTGCACCAAAATTAGTTGAGTCGATGAACAATGCTTTAATAAGAGCAGATCAAATCCAGCATATGGAATTACATGATGGTGATATGAAATCAAAAGATAGAACAGATTATATGTTACCAATTATTGCAGATGGTGAAGCAGGATTTGGTGGTCCATTAAATGTTTTTGAGTTAACAAAAAAATTTATTAAAGCAGGAGCTGCTGGAGTTCACTTTGAAGATCAATTAGCTAGTGAAAAAAAATGTGGGCACATGGGTGGAAAAGTTTTAGTTCCAACTGGTACGATGATTAAAAATTTAAAAGCTGCAAGACTTGCTGCAGATATTGCAGATGTACCTTTGATAATTTTAGCAAGAACTGATGCTAATGCTGCAAAATTAATTACAAATGATTTCGATGAAAATGATAAACCATTCTTGACAGGAGAAAGATCTCCTGAAGGTTTTTATTATGTTAAGCATGGAATTGAGCAGGCTATCTCAAGAGGTTTAGCTTATGCACCTTATTCAGATTTAATCTGGTGTGAAACTGCAACACCAAATCTTGAGGAAGCAAAAAAGTTTGCAGATGCAATTCATGAAAAGTTTCCTGGTAAATTATTAGCTTATAATTGCTCTCCCTCGTTCAATTGGAAGAAGCATTTATCAGATGCTGAGATTGCAACATTCCAACAAAAAATTAGTGAGATGGGTTATAAATTTCAATTTATTACACTTGCTGGATTTCACACTCAAAATATTGCAATTTTTGAACTTGCAGAAAAATATAAAACAGAAGGAATGACTGCTTATTCTAAAATCCAAGAGCTTGAGTTCGCTAGAGAGAAGGATGGTTACACAAGTGTTAAACACCAAAGAGAAGTTGGAACATCCTACTTTGATGCGGTTTCAAACACTATAAGTAGTGGAAAAAGCTCTACAACAGCCATGGCAGGCTCTACAGAATCTGAACAATTTTAATTAGTCTTTACTTAAAATTTAAATATGTTCTAATATTTGAATGATCTTAAGTGGAATACTTTTAATCATTTTCTATATTTCTCATCGATATATTGTTGCTTGGATTATCTATTATAATAATAGTGATAAAAGATTTGGTAATTCTATTTGGCGTTGGACTTATGACTATAAAGTCGTTGGAGAAAGAGATATTTCAGACCTTGATGATAAGCCCTTTGTAAGAAAAAGAAGAATTAGAAATCGGACTATTACCTTAATGTATTGTAATTTTTTTGCTGGTTTTGTTATCTCCTTGTCCTTTGTAAGTAATTTACTTATCCTGATATTGTCTTAATTAACCCTTGTAAACTGCGTCAATAAATGCGATTGATAATCATTCGCAATGTTAATAATAAGCATTCTAAACTAATCAAGGGTAAAGAAATAAAGGAAAAAAAAATGAAAAAAATCATACTTATTATATTAACCCTGAGTATTTTTAAAAGCATGGCTTTAGCGAATGAAGTCAATGTTTTTAGTGCAAGACATTACGATTCAGATATCCAACTTTACAATAAATTTACATCTCAAACTGGGATTAAAGTTAATGTCATATCTGGTAAAGACAAATCTCTTCAAAAAAGAATTATAGAAGAAGGGAAGAATTCTAAAGCTGATCTTTATATTACAGCTGATGCTGGAAAGTTGGGACTTTTTGATTCAAAGGGGATGTTTCAAAACTCTATGTCGCCAGCAATTAAATCTGCAGTACCGTCAAACTTTAGATCTAAAAATTGGACAGGAATAGCTAAAAGAGCACGAATAATTTATTACTCTCCAGAAAGAGTAAGTGCCAATGATCTTAATGGAATGACTTATGAGGCTTTAGCTGATCCTAAATGGAAAGGTAGAATTGTTATAAGACAATCTAATAATATTTATAACCAATCCTTAGTAGCTTCCTTAATTGATAATAATGGAAAAAAAAATACAACTGAATGGGCAAAAAATTTGGTTGCAAATATGGCTAGAGACTCAAAAGGTAACGATAGAGCGCAGATTTTAGCTGTAGCAGCTGGAGAAGCTGATCTTGCTGTTGCAAATACTTATTATTATGCACTAATGCTTTCTGGCAGTAAAGGAGCAGAGCAACAAGCAGCTGCAAAAAAAGTATTACCGTTTTTCCCAAATCAGGGTGATAGGGGAACGCACATGAATATTAGTGGGGGTGGTATATTAAAATATGCTCCAAATAAAGATAACGCAATTAAACTGTTAGAGTTTTTATTAACTAAAGATGCTCAACAACATATTGTTAATAATACGTATGAGTATCCAATGATTGAAGGTGTTGAGCCTCATGAATTAATTAAACAAATGGGGTTTAATTTTAAACAAGACCTTAAAACTAAAGTAGCTAATTACGGAAAAAATCAAGCTATCGCATTAGAGATAATGCTTAACGCGAAGTGGAAATAAAGAGGTTATAACACAGCGCACTTTTAATATTAAGTTATTTACCCTACTTGATGTTATTAGTGCGTTGTTAAAAAATGGGTAATAAGATTAATATTTGGTATTTTAGTTCTTTTATAATATCTATAATTGTAGCTGTACCCATTATAACTGTATTCAGTAGCTTTTTTGAAACAACTGGAGACTATGTTTCTGTTTTAAAAAATACTTTTCTTTTAGATTATATTTACAATTCATTAATACTTTTGACAGGTGTTTTAACTTTAACTTTTATCATAGGTGTTGGTTGCGCTTATTTAGTTTCATTTTACAAATTTCCTGGTGTTAATTTTTTTAAATGGGCTTTAATTCTATCTTTTGCAGTACCAGCGTATATTTACGCATATTCATTAACTGCCTTTTTTGAAAATTATGGAACAGCTTTTTCGATTTTAAAAAACTTATTTGGTGACGGAAATTACAACGCTCATATCCCTAAGTTTGATGGAATGTTAGGTGCAATAATTTCAATATCATTTTCACTATTTGGTTACGTATATGTATTAACTAGAGCATCATTTCACTATCAGTCACAAAACTTGCTAGAACTTGGAAAAAACCTTGGCTTTTCCAAACAAAAATCTTTCTTTAAGATAATCTTACCTTCAGCAAGACCCGCAATAGTTGCTGGTCTTTCTTTGGTTGCAATGGAGACCTTATCAGATTTTGGTTCAGTTTCATTCTTTGGAGTGTCGACATTAACAACTGGTATTTATAATGCATGGATATCTTTTGACGATCTTACTTTAGCAAATAGACTATCATCTTATTTGTTAATTTTTATACTTGGGTTATTTATCTTAGAAAATTTATCTAGGAAAAAAGCTCAATATCACACATCTTCAAAAGGAGGATTTAAATCAAAATCTGTAATTCAATTATATAATTATAAATCAATTTTAGCGTGTTTATTTTGTATGGTAGTTTTTTTCTTAAGTTTTTTATTTCCAGTTTTTCAAATGTTATATTGGACAATTATTTTTCCAAAACATCTATTAGATTTAAATTTAATTGAATTATTTTCAAATACAATGTTGTTAGTTTTTTTATCTTGTTGCTTATTAATATTGTTGGCTTTTATTTCAAACTATGGAAATAGAGTTTCAAAAAGTAAATTTCTAGAAATGCTAAACACATTTTCTATTTCTGGATATGCAATACCAGGAATTATTTTGGCAGTTGCTTTTATAACATTTATTTCATGGCTTGATCTTAATATGATCAATTACCTTGGAACTGAATCAATCAAATCTATTTTTATTGGATCTATTTTAGGATTAGTTCTAATTTATTTTATAAGATTTTATTCTTTAGCTAATAATGGAATTAAATCTGGATATTTAAAAATTAATTATTCTATAGACGAGAGTGCCTATCTTCTTGGCTATTCAAAATTTAAAACATTTAGAAATATTCACCTTCCTTATTTAAAAAATTCAGTTTTATTAATAGGTATTTTGTTAACGATTGAAATAATTAAGGAATTACCCATTACTTTGATTATGAGACCATTTAATTTTGAAACTTTTGCAACAAAAGCATATATTTATGCTTCTCAAGATTTACTTGAAGCTGCAGCAGCTCCATCATTACTGCTTATACTTATTGCAAGTTGCTTTATTTTAATTACATCTAGATATATCCTTAAGGATTAAAATTATGACAAAAAATTTTTTAGAAATAAACAATGTAACATTTGCAGCAAGTGCTCAGAGTAAAGTTAATAATGTTTCGCTAACTATTGAAAATCAAGGTGACATTGTTTGTTTATTAGGACCATCTGGTATTGGCAAAACTACTATTCTTAGAACAATTGCAGGTTTGGAAAAAGTACAATCAGGGAAGATTATCTTAAAAAATAAAATCTTATCATCTGATAAAACTCATATTGAACCTGAAAATAGAAATATTTCTATGGGGTTTCAGGACAATTCACTTTTTCCCCATTATACAGTTTTAGAAAATATAAAATTTGGTGCAGATAGAAATAAAAAGAAGAAGAAAGGTTTAAATTTAAATGAAATAAATAAGCTTCTTCATATCGAGCACATTGTTGATAAATACCCACACCAGATAAGTTCTGGAGAAGCTCAAAGAGCTTCATTAGCAAGGTCTTTGTTATCTAATCCTGATTTATTGTTATTAGATGAGCCTCTTTCAAATGTAGATCAGAACTTTAAAGAAGAAATACAGGTTAAATTAAAGCAAATTTTAACAGAACATAAAATTACAACAATTATTGTAACGCACGACTCTTATGAAGCTTTTTATTTGGGAACAAAATGTGGAATAATTTTAGATGGTCAACTTAAACAATACGACGACCCGTATAATGTTTACCATTTTCCAAACTCAATAGAGGTGGTTAATTTTTTAAATAGAGGTATTTTAATTCCGGCAAAAGTTACTGGTGAAAATAGTCTAGAGAGTGAAGATCTTGGAACAATAACTGGAGATTTCATAAAGCATTATCCCAAAGGATCTGAAGTTCAGCTTTTATTACAACCTGAAGATCTTGAGCATGATGACAAAAGTAATTTAAAATTGGAAGTAGTTGATAGAAAATTTAGAGGTACAAATTTTATTTATACTCTTAAAACTAAAAGTAATAGACAAATACCGGTATTTGTTCATTCACATCACATTCATCAACATGAAGTTGATGAAAAATTTGGTATTAAGAGACCAATTAATATTGATCATATAGTTTGTTTCTAATACAAAATCCTAAATTAAAATGAATAATAGATTTAAAACATTATCCAAGGGGATTATTGATGTAAGTCCTTTAATGATACCAGTGGTTCCATTTGGAATTATATATGGTGTTATTGGAATGGAAGTGGGTTTGAGTGCTTATATGACATTCGGTATGTCCATTATAATTTTCGGTGGCGCATCTCAAATTGTATTATTGCAATTATTTTCTGGAGGCGCATCATCATTAGTTGCAATCACATCGGTTACAGCAGTAAATTCTAGACATTTACTATATG
>CASIAX010000004.1:0-92470 GCA_949372955.1 uncultured Flavobacteriaceae bacterium
TCAGATACCTTTGAGCTATATATTTTGTGTTCAGCAATTTTTCTAGCTATATATAGTTTTATTTTAAATTTCTTTTCTGAAATATTTTCAGGTTTTTTAATAAATACTTGTTCGCTTATGGGTTCAGATTGAGATGCAATTTCACCCAAAAAAGAACTTATTACTGGAACTTTTCTCCAGCCAATTATTTCTAGCTCCTGTTTTTTAATTTCTTTTAAAAAAATATCCCTAAAAAAATCTGTTTGATTTTTTGGTATAAATAGCATACCAACAGCATAATTTCTTTCCTCTGGTAAATCAAATTCACATACTTTTCTAAAATAGGTATGTGGAATATCTATAAGTAGTCCAGCTCCGTCGCCTGTGACACCATCAGAGCTTACGCCACCTCTATGCTTTAGTTTAATTAATATCTCTAAAGCATCATGAATTATTTGATTTGTTTTCTCGCCGTTTAAATTGCAAATAAATCCAGCTCCGCAATTTTCATGCTCATACTCTGGCCTATATAGTCCTTGTTTTTTAAACATGTTTTTCTGCTTATTTAGTTTATTGGGGAATACTAATGTAGACACAATGATTAGTTTAAAAAAATATCAAATTATTATTAGGAATTACACAAATTTAGCTATCAAAAAAAATATATTTATCATTTTAATGGTGTTTTTTTGTTGATTTAATAATCATTTTTAAAAACATATAATATTTAATTTATTCTTATTATAATAACTGAATTAATAAAGATTTAATTAAAAATTTATGTAATTCGTACAAATAATACATTTTTTATAAATTATAAATTATTACTTTTTTCTATTTTTATTGCTTTTTTTATTGTTTTTGATATTTTTAATATGTTAAATTATCAGATTCATAAAAATTATATTTTACTCATTTTTTATAACAATATTTTTTCTTTTTTAACATAGATTTAGCTGCATATTAATCTAAAATAGAAATAATTATGAAAAATTTATTTACATTTTTATTTGTCTCATTTATTTCAGTCTTTACTTCCTTTGGACAAGAAATAAGTGGAGACGTTGTTAGCCGTTATGTATGGAGAGGTACTCAATTTGGGGATTCAGCGCACATTCAACCCGCACTATCTTATTCTACTGGTGATTTTGAAATCGGTGCTTGGGGGAGTTTTGCACTTTCTGGTAATGATGGAGGATCTGAATTAGACCTTTACATTTCTTATGATCTTGGATTTGCTTCACTTACACTTACTAATTACACATTCCCTGGAGATGCTAGTGCGTCTATTATTCCAGATGACTTTTTTGGAGTAGAGGGTTACGAGTTAAGTACAGGCTTTGATTTAGGCCCTGTTGGAATGACAGTAGGTTATTTCACTGAGACAGAAGATTTATACATTGAAACTGGATTTTCTTTAGGATCTCTTGATGTAGCTATTGGTGGCGGAAATGAAGTGTATACTTTAGATGGCGATTTTGCTATATGTAATGTTTCATTTGGAACTTCAAAAGAAATTAAAATAACAGAGGATTATTCATTACCTGTATTTGGTTCTTTTGTTTATAACCCAGATACAACTGATGCCTTTTTAGTATTTGGCGCTAGTTTTTAATATTAATCTTAAACATTAAAATTATGTATAATATATTATTATTTTTTAAATCTTTACTTCAAGAATCTGTTTCAGCAGTGTCTGAAGTTATTGATGTGGTGACGTCTGAAGATGTTACTGCTGCAGTTGAGGCTGTTCAAAGTGGTTTTTATGCGGATATGGGAATGATGTGGATGCTTATTGCTGGTATTCTTGTTTTCTTTATGCAAGCTGGTTTTACTTTAGTTGAGTCTGGAATGACTAGATCTAAAAATGCAGTTAATATCGCAATGAAAAACTTATTAGATATTACTGTTGGTTCTTTAACCTATTGGTTCGTTGGATATTCATTAATGTATGGTAGTTCAGAAAATGGATACTTCTTTTGGAGTGGTATAATGCAAGGAGAAGGAGCTGACTTATTCTTTCAAACAATGTTTGCTGCTACTGCCGCAACAATCGTTTCCGGAGCAATTGCAGGTAGAACTAAGTACTCAACCTATGCTATCTTTACAGTTGTAATGACGGCCTTTATTTATCCAATCGCTGGTGGTTGGGAATGGAATGGAGGATTCTTAAATACAGCATCTTTCATGCCTGTTGAATTTATAGATTTTGCAGGATCTTCAATCGTTCACTCTGTTGGTGGATGGGCAGCTTTAGTTGGAGCATACATGGTTGGTCCAAGAATTGGAAAATTTGTTGATGGAAAGGTTATGCCGATTCCAGGTCATAATCAAATCCTTGCAACTTTAGGAGTATTTATTCTATGGTTAGGATGGTTTGGTTTTAATGGTGGATCTCAATTAGCTTGGGGTGGTCCTGATGCAATTGCCGCTTCAAATGTTGTATTATTTACAAATTTAGCTGCTGCCGCTGGTGGTCTCGGTGCTTTAATTACAACATGGATTTGGTATGGAAAACCTAATCTTAGTTCAATCATTAAATGGAGCCTTAGCTGGACTTGTAAGTATTACAGCTGGATGCGGGAATATGACTGCTATTGGTTCTGTTTTTGCCGGCTTAATAGGTGGTATTATAGTTGTTTTTTCTATCGAATTTATTGAGAAAAAACTGAAAATTGATGATGCAATCGGAGCAGCTTCCGTTCACGGTGTCGCTGGTGTTTGGGGTACTTTAGTCATAGGTCTTTGGGGAGTTGATGGTGATACGGGAATTGGACTCTTTAATGGTGGTGGTGCTTCACAGCTAGGGGCCCAAGCTATTGGAGTTTTAGCCTATGCATTATGGGCTACTGTATTAGCATTCTTAGTTTTCGGAATACTTAAAAAGGCTATTGGTCTTAGAGTAAGCGAAGAAGTTGAAATCGCAGGATTAGACGAATCTGAGCATGGTTCTATTGCTTATGCAGGAATTAGAAAAAGAAAATGATTTAAAATTTAGTTTGTTAATAGTGATTAAAATGGCTTAGAAAATATTTTCTTAGCCATTTTTTTATTAAAAGTTTAATTAAAATTGATATTATCTGCTAAATCCATAATATTTAAATAAATTATATCTAAATATCACTATTTAAACTAATTTCACTAAAATATTAATAAAAATTAAATGTCGGGAAAACCAAAAGTTACTAGATTTAAAGAAAGTGTACTTTCAAAATTTCAAATTTACAATAGTATATTTTTAACGCTCCCATTTGATAGTATTAATAAAACAGGAGTGCTTCTTCCATTATTTCATGAAACCTGCGAAAGAGGATTTAAAAATGGCAATAATCCATCTGAAATTATTGAAGATTTTTTTCAAAAGTACCAAGCTAGAAGATCGAAAAAGAGTCAGATTAATCTTTTATTTAGGTTTATTCAATATATAGAAAGACAAGTAGTTCTTTTTGATGCTATTGAAGATGCTTCCTTTTCAATAGTAAATAATATGGACGGCGTAGGTACTATTAGAAACTTGAAAGAGTCTGCAATAACCGACGACAAAATTCAAGAATTAAAAAAATACATTGATGATTTTAATGTTAAAATTGTATTAACTGCTCATCCAACACAATTTTATCCTGATAATGTTTTAGGTATTATCACAGATCTTACGGAGGCCATAAAAAATAATAAACTTCTTGATATTAAAAACTACCTTACTCAACTAGCGAAAACTTCATTTTTTAAATCTAAAAAACCAAGTCCATTTGATGAAGCAGTAAATTTAATATGGTATTTAGAAAATGTTTTTTACCACTCCTTTGGTGATATTTATAATTATATAAAAGAAAATATTTTCAATAATAAAGATTTTGAAAATAATCTAATGAGTATTGGCTTTTGGCCGGGAGGAGATAGAGATGGAAATCCATTTGTAACTCCTGAAATTACTTTACAGGTAGCAGATAGATTAAAACAGACGATAGTTAAAAATTATTATAAAGATGTTAGAGAATTAAAGAGAAGACTTACTTTTAAAGGGGTAGAAGAAAAAATTAATGCAATTCAAGATAAATTATACTTAGTTATTTTTGAAAAAGACAAAGATTATAATTTCTCATCTCAAAATCTTATAAATGATCTTTTAAAAATAAAGCAATTAATTGTTAAAGAGCACCAGTCTTTATACTTGAACCTAGTAGATAGTTTGATAAATAAAGTAAAATTATTCGGTTCTCATTTTGCAACTATGGATATTAGACAAGATAGTAGGGTGCATAACAATGTATTTAATGAAATAGTTAAAAGTTCAATTAAAAACAAATTAGGTCCTTTTCCAAATAATTACTTTGAACTTATTGAAACAGAACAAATTCAAATTTTATCTAAAGTAAAAGGTAGTATAGACCTTTCAAATTTCTCTGACAAACTAGTGTTGAACACTTTAAACACTATTAAAGCGATTAAAAAAATTCAAAATTCAAACGGTGAAAAAGCTGCTAATAGGTATATTATTAGTAATAATAAAACTGCTTTAAATGTAATGCAGTTATATGCAATGTTGAAGTTAGTGGCTTTTGATGAAGTATTAACTATTGACATATGTCCTCTATTTGAAACAATTGAAGATTTAGAAAATGCCTCGGATGTAATGAAAACTTTATACACAAACCCAACTTATCTAGCTCATTTACGCAGTAGAAGACTTAAACAAAACATTATGTTAGGTTTTTCTGACGGTACAAAAGATGGAGGGTATTTAATGGCTAACTGGGCTATTTATAAGGCAAAGCAAATGCTTACTAGTATTTCCAGAAAATATAAAGTAGATGTTATATTTTTTGACGGTAGAGGGGGACCACCAGCAAGAGGTGGTGGGAAAACACATAAGTTCTATGCTTCTTTAGGACCAAGTATTGAGTCTAAAGAAGTTCAGTTAACTGTCCAAGGACAAACAATAAGTTCTAATTTTGGAACATTAGATTCTTCAAAATATAATATTGAGCAACTTATGAGCTCTGGTATTTTAAATAAATTAAATGAGACTGACTTGACAATTTCTAACGATTGTCATGAAACAATGGATAATTTATCTAAGATTAGCTATGAAGCATATGTTAATTTCAAAAACCATCCTAAATTTCTTCCATATTTAGAGCATATGAGTACCTTGAAATATTATTCAAAAACAAATGTAGGTAGTCGGCCATCAAAGAGAAATTCAGATGATAAATTGGTTTTTTCTGATTTAAGGGCAATTCCTTTTGTTGGTTCATGGAGTCAACTAAAGCAAAATGTTCCTGGCTTCTTTGGGGTTGGGTATGCAATAAAGTACTACGACGATTTAGGGGAGCTTAGTAAAGTAAAGAAACTATACAAAGAGTCTAGTTTCTTTAAAACTTTAATTGAAAATAGTATGATGTCGCTTTCTAAATCTTTTTTAGACCTGACAAAGTATATGTCTAAAGATAAAGATTATGGAGATTTTTGGAATATCATATATGATGAATACAACAATACCTTAGAGATGCTCTACAAGTTAACTGGTTCTAGAAAATTAATGAAGGAAGAGCCAGTAGGGAAATTATCCATTGAAGCAAGAGAGTCTATCGTGCTTCCTCTTTTAACAATTCAGCAACACGCACTAAAAAAACTCCAGGAATTAAAAAAAGATCCTGTAAAAAATAAAGACGAAATTATTATTTATGATAAGATTGTAACTAGATCTTTATTTGGAAATATTAATGCTAGTCGAAATTCTGCTTAGTCAATTTTGATTTTAGAAGCTACTTTTTTAGCTCTATCAATTAATATTGAGGTTTCTTCCTGTCCAAAGGCTAGAGCAACCGCCATTCTTCTATACTTTCTTGTGCTAGGTTTACCAAATATTTTAAAGTCTGTGTTTTTATAATTTGCTGCTTCTTCCAGTCCTGATATTATTGGAAATTCACTGCTTTCATTATCAGCGAGAACGACTGCAGATGCGCCATTTCTAATAAGAGGTATTTCTATAATAGGAATTCCTAATATTGCACGGGCATGTAATTCAAATTCAGAGTAGTTCTGTGTTCCAGCTAGAGTTACCATTCCAGTATCATGAGGTCTAGGTGATAGCTCTGAAAAGTATACACCATTTTTACCAATAAAAAATTCAACTCCCCAAATACCATTTCCGCCTAGTGCATCGGTTACTCTTGCTGCCATTTCTTGAGCTGTTTTTAAATGAGTATCCTCCATTTTCATAGGTTGCCAACTCTCTTGGTAATCTCCTCTTTCTTGTCTATGACCAATTGGCGGACAGAACAAAGTATTGTTATGATTTTGGGTTAAGGTGAGTAGGGTAATTTCGTAATCAAAGGATATAAACTCTTCTACAATTACTTCCATTAAATCTCCTCTTGATCCTTTTAAAGCTTCATTCCATGCTTTTTCAATGTCAGCTTCACTTTTAATCACAGATTGCCCTTTACCAGATGATGACATTAATGGTTTAACTACGCAAGGTATGCCTGTATATTTTACTCCTTTAATTAGTTCATTATAAGAACTAGCATATTTATATTTTGCAGTTTTTAACTCTAAATCTATAGCAGCTAAGTCTCTAATGGATTTTCTATTCATAGTGAAATTTGCTGCTTTTGCAGAGGGGATTACGTTATATCCTTGTTTTTCATATTCATAGAAACGTTCTGTTCTAATACTTTCCACTTCAGGTACTATAAAATCTGGTTTATGTTTAGCTACAATTCTGTCTAATTCTTCTCCATCCAACATATTTATTACCTCAAATTCATGCGCTACTTGCATTGCAGGCGCATCTTTATAATTATCCACTGCAATTACATATTGCCCTAATCTTTGAAAAGCAATTACAACCTCTTTCCCTAATTCACCAGAACCTAATAAAAGTATTTTATTTCTCATGTTACAAACTTAATAAAATTATAAGAACCTCTTATAAAGCATATAAATTTTGTATCATATACAATTTATAAAAGTATCTTTGATAAAAAATTATATGCATAAGGCTGGTTTTGTAAATATTATAGGAAATCCAAATGTTGGAAAATCTACTCTAATGAATTCATTTGTTGGTGAAAAGCTTTCTATTATAACTTCAAAAGCTCAAACTACAAGACATAGAATTTTAGGGATTGTAAATGGTGATGACTTTCAAATGGTTATTTCCGATACCCCTGGAATAATAAAACCTGCTTATGAACTTCAATCCTCCATGATGGATTTTGTAAAGGCTGCGTTAGATGATGCAGATGTTTTAGTTTATATGGTTGAAATTGGAGAGAAAGACCTTAAAGATGAAAAGTTTTTTGAAAAAATCATCAATTCTAAAATACCTGTTTTATTACTAATCAATAAAATTGATATATCCAACCAAGAAGAACTAGAAGAGTATTCACAAATGTGGAAAGAAAAAGTTCCAAATGCAGAGATATACCCTGTTTCTGCCTTAAAGAATTTTCATATAAAAGAAGTTTTTAATAGAATAGTAGAGTTGCTTCCTTTATCTCCCCCTTTTTACCCTAAAGATCAACTGACCGACAAACCAGAGCGATTTTTTGTAAATGAAATAGTGAGAGAAAAAATCCTTAAGTACTACAAAAAAGAAATTCCATATTCTGTAGAAATCTTAACCGAGGAGTTTTTTGAAGAAGAAAAAATTATTAGGATTAGATCTGTCATAATGGTAGAAAGAGAAAGCCAAAAAGGCATTGTTATTGGCCATAAAGGTGTTGCTTTAAAAAGAGTAGGTACGCAGGCTAGAAGAGATTTAGAAGCGTTCTTTGGTAAACAAGTTCATATTGAACTTTATGTTAAAGTCAATAAAAATTGGAGAAGCAATCAAAACCAACTACGAAGGTTTGGTTACAATAATTAAAACATTTTCCTTTTTTTTAAAATCATAATTCCAATTAGTTAAAACTCATTTTTGTTCTTAAGTATAAATTAGTTTTTATTATTAACTTATAAAAATTATAAAAATGAAAAATTTACTAGTATTATTATTAATTCCATTTTTTGCTTTTTCTCAAACAAATCCTAATAGTGAATATTGGCAAACGAATGAATGGACTCCTAAATCTGGAATGAATGCAGAGTTTGAAGCTGGTGTCGCAAAAAAGACAGATAAATTTAATGGAACGGCTGAAACGTCTATGGTTACGTACCAAATCATTACTGGACAAGATCAAGGAAAGTATATGAGAGTTATGGGTAATAGAAATGCAGCAGCTTTTGACGAAGATAACACTGCAGAATTAGCTTATTGGGGTAAGCATGTAATGCCTTATGTTCAAAGTAATGACGGAAATAAAAGATGGTGGAGAATGAAAGGACTTTGTCAAAATTGGAATAATGATGCACCACCAGCTAAATTTGTAAAAATGACAACATACACTATCAAGTCAGGTCAGATGACAGATTTTTTAAGATTTTGGAGAAATAACAATAAGGTTCAGAAAGAACTTGGTTATTCTGGTGTTAGCGGATTATTTATGTTAGTTTCAGGTGGGGAGTCACGACAATTGTTAGAAGTAGAGCCTTATAATAGTCATGCTGAAGGAATGGGTGATTTCACTGATCCTGATGTTGATTATGTTGATGCATATAATGAAATGCACGGCTGGAGAACTCATCGTATTGATGAGAAAGCTGCTATGGCATCTATCGATGAAGTATGGGGCATTACTGTACAGACTGCAGAGTTAAATACAGAAATGTCTACAAAAATGAAATAATTTTTGATAATTTATTGTTTAAAAAAAGTTGATTAATTTATTAATCAACTTTTTTTTTATGTTAAATCCTAGTTTTAGCGTTACATTTGCATTCATTTTAATGATATGAGTAATATAGTTGCAATAGTAGGTAGACCGAATGTTGGAAAATCAACATTTTTTAATAGGCTTGTTCAAAGGCGTGAAGCGATAGTAGATGCTGTTAGTGGAGTTACTAGAGATAGGCATTATGGAAAAAGTGATTGGAATGGTAAAGAGTTTTCTTTAATTGATACTGGAGGATATGTTGTAGGAAGTGATGATGTTTTTGAAAGCGAGATTGATAAGCAAGTTGAATTAGCTATTGATGAATCGGATGCCATCATATTTATGGTTGATGTTGAGTCAGGAGTAACAGCGATGGATGAAGAAGTTGCAAAATTACTTAGAAAGGTTAATAAACCTGTTTTTTTAGTAGTAAATAAGGTAGATAATTCAGCTAGATCAAATAATGCTGTTGAGTTTTATGAATTAGGTTTAGGAGAGTATTATACAATAGCTAGTATTAACGGATCAGGAACTGGTGATTTATTAGACGCATTAGTTAAGAACTTTTCTGACGAGCCTGAAGAAGTGAATGATTTACCTAGATTCGCTGTGGTAGGCAGACCAAATGCTGGAAAATCGTCATTTATAAATGCTTTAATTGGTGAAGAAAGATATATAGTAACTGATATACCTGGTACTACAAGAGATTCTATAGACACTAAATACAATAGATTTGGATTTGAATTTAACCTTGTCGATACAGCAGGAATAAGAAGAAAATCTAAGGTTAAGGAAGATCTTGAATTTTATTCTGTTATGCGAAGCGTTAGAGCGATTGAGCATTCGGATGTTTGTATCTTGTTATTAGACGCAACTAGAGGTTTTGATGGTCAAGTAAGGAATATTTTTTGGCTAGCTGAACGAAATAAAAAAGGTGTCGTCATTTTAGTTAATAAATGGGATTTAGTAGAAAAAGATACCCAGTCAACTAAAGATTATGAAAAAATGATCAGAAAGGAAATAGAACCTTTTACTGATGTGCCAATTGTTTTTATTTCTACTTTAACTAAACAGCGACTTTTTAAAGCTATAGAAACTGCTGTTGAAGTTTACAAAAACAGAGCAAAAACCTTAAAAACTAGTAAGTTAAACGAAGTGTTATTACCGATAATACAGAATTATCCTCCTCCTGCCTATAAGGCAAAATATGTTAAAATTAAGTTTGTGACTCAGCTACCAACGCCTCAACCACAATTTGCTTTCTTTTGTAACTTGCCACAATACGTCAAGGAACCTTATAAGAGATTTTTAGAAAATAAGTTGAGGGAAAATTTTGATTTTAACGGGGTTCCAGTGGATATATATATGAGAAAAAAGTAGAACTATAGTTCCTTTTTTATCTTCATCAATCTATTTTTTATTTCATTTAATTTTTCAATAATCTCAAAATTATTCATAGGTTTTTTCTTAGCCTCCCTTATATAGGTCTTTGCACCTTCAATAGTGAACCCTTTATCTTTAAGTAGATAAAATATCTGTTTTAAAGATGCTACATCTTCAGATGTATATTTTCTTTTACCATTAGTGTTTTTTTTTGGGCTTAGGGATTTGAATTCTTTTTCCCAAAAACGTATTAGAGAAGCGTTTACATTAAAAGCATTGGCTAACTCACCTATTGAATAATATCTTTTCTCTGGTAACTCAACATTCATTAATCTAAAGATTGGTTTACTAATGATGTTTGTTTAAGTAGTGCATCAAACTCTCTAGCTGTTAGGTTGCCATAATAAAAATTAACAGGGTTAATTCTTCCTTTATCTTTAAAAACTTCATAATGTAGATGTGGTGCTTGAGATCTACCCGTACTGCCGACGTAACCAATTAAATCTCCACGTTTAACTTTTTGCCATTTTTTTACATTGTATTTATACAAATGCGCATATAGGCTAATGTATCCATATCCATGATCGATTCTAATGTGTTTTCCATAACCAGAAGACCTACTGTCAGCTCTTTTAACTACTCCATCACCAGTTGCATATACTGGAGTCCCTCTTGGTGCTGTAAAATCCATACCATAGTGGAATTTTCTTGCCTTAGTAAATGGATCATCCCTAGGTCCGTAACCAGATGCTATTCTAGTTAAATCATCATTATTAACTGGCTGAATTGCAGGAATAGCTTGTAGAAACTTTTCTTTTTGCAGCGCTAATTTTGTTATTTCATCTAAGGATTTAGATTGAACAATTATTCTTTTTTGCAAGATATCAACTCTCTTGTTACTTTCTTTTATTAATTCTGAATAATCATAACCATCAAATTTCTTATATCTATTTACCCCTCCAAAACCAGCCTTTCTTTTGTCATCAGAAATAGGGCTTGATTCAAAATAAATTCTATATATGGAATTATCTCTTTCTTCAATATTAGATAAAACCATCTGAGCGTCTTCAATTTTATTATTTAATGTGTTGTATTGTAATATCAAGTTTTCAAGTTCTCTAGTCAATGCTTTTTCTTTGGGAGACTCAAAATATGTACTAGTTAGTAAAATAAAAAATACACTCAATAAAATTGATCCAACTAAATAAATTAATATATACTGGAAAACCTCACTTTTTTTCCTCTCGATTTTGCGATAAGAAAGTGATTCAGAGTCGTAATAATATTTTAACTTAGACATGTCTAAAAAAATTATATTTTTGTATTAGTTTTAATATCTAATAACAGGCAAAGATATAAATTGTTTTGCACTATTAATAATATAACGTTTAAGCAGTATAAATAATGGACTCAAATCTTGTAAGAAAACACTTTGTTGAATTTTTTAAAACGAAGTCTCATCAGATTAATATATCTGCTTCTTTAGTAGTTAAAAATGACCCTACATTAATGTTTGTAAACTCTGGTATGGTGCCTTTTAAGGAGTTTTTTTTAGAAAACTCTATTCCAAAACACAAGAGAATTACAAATTCACAAAAATGCTTGCGTGTTTCTGGTAAGCACAATGATTTAGAAGAAGTTGGTTACGACACATATCACCATACTTTTTTTGAAATGCTTGGTAATTGGAGCTTTGGAGATTATTTTAAGGAAGAAGCTATAAACTGGGCATGGGAACTATTAACAGAGGTCTATAATATTGATAAAAAAGATTTATATGTAACCGTGTTTAACGGCTCTGATGATGAAGATAATTTATCAATAGACAATGAAGCTCTAAATATCTGGAAAAAGATTATTCCAGAATCACAAATTTTATATGGAAGTAAAGAAGATAATTTTTGGGAAATGGGTGAACAAGGGCCTTGTGGACCATGCAGTGAAATTCATGTAGATATTAGAAGCCAAAAAGATAAAGATAAAATATCAGCTATAGATCTTGTAAACAAAGATCACCCACAAGTATTAGAAATTTGGAACTTAGTATTCATGCAATACAACAGAAAGGCTAGCGGTAAGCTAGAAGATCTTCCTAATAAACATATTGATACTGGTTTAGGTTTAGAGAGGTTATGTATGGTCTTACAAGGTGTTACCTCTAATTACGATACAGATTTATTCACACCAATAATAGCTGGAATTGAAAAATTATCTCAAATTAGCTATGAAGGTGGTTCATCAAAGACCGATATAGCTATGAGAGTTATATCTGATCATATTAGAGCTGTTTCTTTTTCTATTGCAGATGGGAAGTTGCCAAGTAATAATGGCTCTGGTTATGTGATAAGAAGAATACTTAGAAGAGCTGTTAGGTACGGATTCTCTTTTCTTGGAACAAAAACGCCTTTTATTTATAAGCTTGTAAATATTTTAACTGAACAACTGGGGGTAAACTACCCAGAACTGATTTCTCAAAAAAAATTAATAGAAAATGTTATTAAAGAAGAGGAACTATCGTTTTTAAGAACACTAGATCAAGGACTTATATTGTTAGATGAGCTTGTTAAGACTTCAACGGATTCCGTTATTTCAGGAAAAAAGGCTTTTGAATTATATGATACTTATGGATTCCCTATTGACCTGACTTCATTAATACTTAATGAAAAGAATTTATCATTAGACATGGATGGCTTTAAAAGTGAGTTAGAGCAACAAAAAAATAGATCAAAAGCAGCAAGTGTATCCTCTACAGAAGATTGGACAGTTTTGATTGATGATCCTTCACAGGAATTTGTTGGATATGATATTCTCAGTACTAAAGTTAAAATTACTAAATACAGAAAAGTTAATTCTGTTAAAGGGGGAGATTTATTTCAATTAGTATTTAATATAACTCCTTTTTACGCTGAGGGTGGAGGACAGGTTGGAGACAAGGGATATATAGAGTCACTAAATGGAGATATTACAAATATATTGACTACAAAGAGAGAAAATAATATTATAATTCACTCAGTTAAAGAACTTCCCCATAATACCAGTGATTTATTTAATGCGGTTGTAGATAATAAATCAAGATCAAAAACAGATTGTAATCACTCTGCTACTCATTTACTTCATCAGGCACTTAGAGAGATTTTAGGTAAACATGTAGAGCAAAAGGGGAGCTCAGTAACTTCAAAACAACTTAGATTTGATTTTTCTCACTATGAAAAAATATCAGAAGGTCAATTAATTGAAATTGAAAATTATGTTAATTCAAGGATTGCAGATAAGATCTCTATAATCGAGAGCAGGAAAGTTCCTATGCAAGATGCTATAGACTGTGGAGCAATAGCTCTATTTGGTGAAAAATACGAAGATATTGTGCGAACTATTAAATTTGGGGACTCTATAGAATTGTGTGGAGGAACACATGTAAAAAACACTTCTGAAATTTGGCAATTTAAAATCAAATCTGAGGGAGCTATTGCTTCTGGAATTAGAAGAATTGAAGCAATTACTAATGTTGCAGTTAAAGAATATTATAATGATACTATTGCTCAGTATAGTCAAATAAAAGAACTTCTTAACAATAGCAAAAATCCAGTTGTTTCTTTATCAGAATTAAAAAAAGAAAATTTAAAATTAAAAAAACAAGTTGAACTTTTATTAAAAGAAAAATTATTACAAATAAAAGTCTCCTCAAAAAATGAGATTAAAAATTTAAACGGAATAAATTTTTTAGCTAAAAAAGTTGATTTAGATGTTTCAAATATTAAAAATTTATCTTTTGAATTAGCTGGAGAATTAAAGAATTTGTTTTTGATTTTCATAGCTGAAAATAACTCTAAAGCTAATGTTGTATGTTATATCTCCAAAGAATTAGTAAAATCAAAAGGTCTTGATGCTAGGGAAGAAGTTAAAAAACTGTCTGCTTTAATTGATGGAAGTGGAGGGGGGCAAGACTTTTTTGCTACCGCTGGCGGATCAAATATTGAAGGGGTAAATCTTGTGTTGGATCAAGCTTCTAAAAGGTTTAATTAATTGTACTGATATTATATATATAAATTTGTTAAAAAAAGGATCTAAGTCATACAGCATTTTTTACAATAAATGTCCCAAATGCCACCATGGTATGTTTTGGCACAAAAATAATCCTTATTTAAACGTTTTAAAAAATAATAAACAAACAAACAGTGAATGTAACAAGTGTCTGCTAAAGTACGAGATTGAACCTGGATTTTGGTTTGGTGCAATGTATGTAAGTTATGCTATTGCAGTTGCTTTTTTGCTTATTTTTGGATTAATTTTGTATAGTTTATTTGAAAATATAGATATGATGACATTAGTAATTACATTGTCATTTCTGGTAATTATATTTTCACCTATAAATCATTTCTTTTCTAGACTAATATGGATTAATATTTTTGTAGATTATAAAAATTCAAATTAAAAAAATAGTAAAAAAAATGAGTTTACCATTTACTACTTTTTCAAAAGATTATTTAGATGAAATTAAAACATCAATCACAAAATATATTACTAAAACACCTGTCTTAAGTAATAAAAAAATTAATTCAATTTGTGGTGCAGAGATTTTTTTTAAATGTGAAAATTTTCAAAAGTCAGGATCTTTTAAATTTAGAGCTGCTACAAATGCTGTATTAAAGCTTGATTCTTCTCAAAAACAAAATGGAGTAATTACCCATTCCTCAGGGAATTTTGCACAAGCGTTATCCTTAGCTTCTCAAGCACAAAATATTACTGCTCACATTGTAATGCCTAAAAATGCACCTGAATTTAAAAAGCGGGCTGTATTACAATGTAATAATAACTTAGTTGAATGTCAGTCAACAATAATGGACAGGGAAAAGATATCTAAAAAAATTCAAGACAAATACGACTTAACGTTTATTCATCCTTCTAATAATCTAAATGTTATTTTGGGCAATTCAACAGTAGTTTCAGAGCTTCTAGATGACCATACTGATCTAGATTATATAATATGCCCAATAGGAGGTGGAGGGCTGATTTCGGGCTCTGCATTAGCTTGTGAGGCCTATTCTAGTCGTTGTGAAGTTATTGGAGCTGAACCTACCAATGTAAATGATGCGTATAGATCACTTCAGTCCAAGCAAATAGAGTATAATTCTACTACCGATACGCTAGCCGATGGGTTAAGGACTAACTTAGGAGACATTAATTTTCCGATTATATTAAATTATATTAATACAATTATTTGTATTGATGAAATTGAGATAATTAATGCAATGAAATTAGTTTATGACAAACTAGATATGCTAATAGAGCCATCTAGTGCTGTTACATTTGCTGCAGTCCTTAAAGAAAAAGAAAAATTTAAAGGAAAAAAAATTGGTGTAATAATCTCAGGTGGTAATGTTGAAAACAATAATTTACCTTTTTAGTAATTTATCCCTTATACTTTTCCAAGTCAAATTTCTTATGAATTCACCCTCTTTTTCGGTCACAAGAGCATCTATTTTGTTTATTGAAGCCTTTAAGTATCCAACTATTAAATAAACAAAGTAGGCTAAGCTCTTTTTGTTATAAGCTCTTTTTAAAGCTGATAAAACACTTAATATTATTCCAAATCTCATTTTATATAGAGCCTCACCCTGCAAAAATTTCGCACTTTTGTCATAATTAGCCCCAGTTTCTTTTTGATGTTTTACAATAAGATTAGTGTCTGTTTTTGTATTCCATTTATTATATTTTGACAATAAAACATCTATTGTATCCCATCCGATAGATTCTTTCAAACCACCAATGTCTTTAAAGCACTGCTTTCTATATGATTTTATAGGGCCTCTAACATGTTTTTTTGAAGCAATATTCTCATAAACCCATTTACTTTTTTTCTTTATAAATAAGACTCCAGAAGCCATCCCTAAAGAGGAATCTTTTTGGTAAAAACTAACTATTTTTTCAATGTAGTTATTAGGTAGAATGATATCTGCATCAAATTTACATATAATATCATAATTGTTGTCTATGTTATTTAAACCAAAATTAAATGCTTTTATAACCTTTTCTCCAGGCAGATGTTTTTGAATAGACTTTATGCTTATCTCGCTAATCCAATCGTATGTTTCTACATACTTTTTTACTAATGAGTAGCTTTTGTCGTTAGAGTTGTCATTAACTAATAATAGTTTTTTGACAGCATAGGATTGATTAATAATAGACTCAATAGTTGATTTTATATATTGTTCTTCATTATGAAAAGGAATTATTATATATACGTCCATAACTATTTGTTATAAAATCAGCTAATTATTTCAATTTAAAATTATAGTTTTCAAATTCCGTTGAGTAAGTCTCTTCATTATTAGCTCTTTTCTCGCTCCAAGTTTTTTTTTCTGCTTTTCGTTTTGCATAAACAATATAGTACCTGGGGGTAAATAGCCTTAAAATAGGTCTTAATCCAATTTTTTTAGCTGGATTTGTCCATTTTTTTCTAGATATAATTTCCCACCCTGATTTTTCCAATAACCAATCAAATTGCCAATCTTCAAATTCATGATAATGTCTATCCCTTTTATCATTTGGGTTTCTGTATGCATTAGAAAACCATAGCTTCAAAGGTACACTAGCAATTAGTTTATCTGCTTTTATTTCTCTTAAGGCATTAAATGGTGCTATTAGATGTTCAAAAATTTCAAATGCAGTTACGACATCGGCTGTTGAGTTTTTAATTGTCTTAAAATCAACATCTATATCTTCACCATGAGTATTTGAAACTTTATAATTGTTTTCTGTCATCATTTCAGAAAACGGATTAGAAACTCCTAAATCTAGAATTTCTTCATTTGTATCTATATGAGTTTTTAGAAAATCTAAAGTTATTCGATATCTTTTATGAGGATAATTATTTTTATACATTTAATATTGATATACTATAGCATTAACATGCATTCCCGCACCTACACTAGCAAACATAATAACATCTCCTTTATTTAGGTTGTGAGGCTTTAATTCACCTCTTCTTACTATATCAAATAGTGTTGGCACTGTAGCTACTGAGCTATTGCCAAGCTTATGTATATTCATTGGCATTACATTTTCAGGAACTTGCATTTTATATAATCTATAAAATCTTTTTATTATTCCTTCATCCATTTTTTCATTAGCTTGATGAATGAATATCTTTTTTAATTCTTCTATTTTATACCCACTTTTATCTAAACAGCTTTTCATTGCTGCTGGAACATTTGTTAATGCAAATTCATAGATTTTTCGTCCATGCATTTTTATAAACCTTGAGTCATTTCCACTATTTGAATTGTAAGATTCACCAAAATATAAGTAATAAATCTCCTCATTGGTAAATGATGCTGATTCATGCGCTATAATACCTTCTTTCTCATTTGAGGATTCTAAAATAGTAGCTCCGGCTCCATCTGCGTATATCATAGAGTCTCTATCAAACTTGTCTACTACCCTTGAAAGAGTTTCTGAACCTATCACTAAACATTTTTTTGCTATTCCAGATTTAATGAAGCTATTAGCTTGAATCATTCCTTCTACCCATCCTGGGCAACCAAATAAAATATCGTATGCAACACATTTAGGGTTTTTAATTTTTAAAAGGTGTTTGACTCTGGCAGCTAAACACGGAAGCATATCACTCTGATCAGAGGTTGATTTTACATCTCCAAAATTATGTGCTAAAATTATATAGTCTATAGTTTCTTTGTCTATCCCAGAATCTTCTATAGCTTTTTCTGCTGCTAAGTAACCTAAGTCAGATGAATTTAAATTATCACTAGCATATCTTCGTTCATTAATCCCTGTAATCTCTTTTAATTTACTTATAACACTTTCGTTGTCAGATTCTACTTTCGATCCATCGACATTATAAAATTCATGGTTGGTAAAGTCGTTATTTTTCTTTAAAATTTTAGGTATATAACTACCAGTACCTGTGATTTTTACATTCATAAACTTATTTTCAAACTATATTATAGATTTTTTTGTTATACAATCTAAGTATTTTTTTTGAAATAATTACTCTGCATAGGATTCTATTGGATCACAACTACACATGAGGTTTCTATCTCCATATGCATCATCTACTCTTCTAACGGATGCCCAAAACTTGTTCTCTTTTACATATTCTAACGGGTAAGCAGCCTTTGCTCTTGAATAGTCGTACTCCCACTTATCTGCTGTAACCATTTCCAAAGTATGTGGGGCATTTTTCAATAGATTGCCATTGTCTTGCATTGAACAGGTTTCAATTTCTTTTCTAATTTCTAACATTGCATCACAAAAACGATCAAGCTCTCCTTTGCTTTCGCTTTCTGTTGGCTCTATCATCATTGTTCCAGCTACTGGAAAAGAAACTGTTGGAGAATGAAAGCCATAATCCATTAATCTTTTCGCGATATCGGTTACTTCAATTCCATTTGCTTTAAATGGCCTACAATCAATTATCATTTCATGAGCTGCTCTACCATTTTCACCAGAGTACAATACTTCGTAATTTCCAGATAATCTTTCTTTTATATAGTTGGCATTCAAAATAGCAATCTTAGTAGAGTTTGTTACCCCTTCACTACCTAACATTTTTATGTAACCATAAGAAATTAGGCATGCAAGTGCAGAGCCAAATGGTGCAGAAGATATTGAGTCTATTGCTTTAGTTCCACCTGTCTTTATTATTGGGTTTGATGGTAGAAATGGGGCTAATTGTTTAGCGACACAAATTGGTCCGACTCCAGGACCACCACCACCATGAGGGATGGCAAATGTCTTATGAAGGTTTAGGTGGCAAACATCAGCTCCAATTGCGGCAGGATTAGTTAGTCCAACTTGAGCATTCATATTTGCACCATCCATATATACTTGCCCTCCATTTTCATGAATAATATTTGTTATATCAACAATATCAGCTTCGAAAACTCCGTGGGTAGACGGATAGGTTATCATTAAGGCAGCTAAATTTTCTTTATGTTCTATTGCTTTACTTTTTAGATCTTCAATATCAATATTTCCATCATCGGATGCTTTGGTAACTATCACCTTCATTCCTGCCATAACTGCACTGGCTGGGTTTGTACCATGTGCTGAAGAAGGTATTAAGCATATATTTCTATTATGATCGCCATTGTCTTGATGATATGCTCTAATTACCATTAGTCCTGCAAACTCGCCTTGCGCTCCTGAGTTAGGCTGCAGAGAAGTAGCAGCAAAGCCAGTAATGGTTGATAATTGGTTTTCTAAATTTTTAAGGATATATTGATAACCTCTTGCTTGAAATATTGGAGCAAATGGATGTATGTTTATCCATCTATTCCAACTAAGAGGCAGCATTTCTGCAGCAGCATTTAATTTCATTGTACAAGAACCTAGCGGGATCATAGAATGAGTTAATGATAAATCTTTTCTTTCTAAAGAAACAATATATCTCATTAGTTCAGTCTCAGAATGATATTTATTAAAAACAGAATTAGTTAAAAAAGTAGTCTTTCTTATTAAATTATCAGGGATCTTACTTTCGTTTTTTAAGTTGATAATCTTATCCGTACTATTATTTGTTGCTATAGAAAAAATTGAAACTATGGTATTTAAATCTTCAATAGTTGTAGTTTCATTTATTGATATTGAGACTGTATTTTCATCAGGGTAATAAAAGTTAATCTCATTTAAATTAGCTTCACTTTTTATTTTTTCTATATCAATCCTAATTCTAATAGTATCAAAGAAATGATTATTTAATTGCTTTAAACCTAATGAAGTTAATTTTTCAGCTAAAACAATAGTACTGTTATGAACTCTATTTGCTATGTTCTTTAATCCATTAGGACCGTGATAAACGGAATACATTCCGGCCATTACTGCTAATAAAACCTGAGATGTACAAATGTTAGATGTAGCTTTATCTCTTTTAATATGTTGCTCTCTAGTTTGTAATGCCATTCTAAGAGCTCTATCTCCATTAGTATCTACTGTCACTCCAATAATTCTTCCAGGAATACTTCTTTTATAAATTTCTTTGGTTGCAAAATATGCTGCATGTGGACCTCCGTAGCCCAAAGGGATACCAAATCTTTGAGTTGTTCCTACCACTACATCAGCTCCGAACTTTCCTGGTGATTCTAAAATCGTTAAACTTAAAATATCTGCAGCAACTGCTATTTTTATATCATTATCATTACAACTTTTAATAAATTTAGAGCTGTCAGTTACTTCTCCATTAGCACTAGGGTATTGAATAAATGCACCATAAAATTTATTAGAATCAAAGCTGAACTTGTTTTCATCTTCTACAACAAGCTCAATGCCTAAAGGATTAGATCTTGTTTTTAAAAGAGAAAGAGTTTGCGGAAATATATTTTTAGAAACAAAAAACTTATTAATATTATTTTTTTTCTGATCTCTAGATCTGACTGCAAAAAGTAGTGTCATCGCTTCTGCTGCTGCTGTACTTTCATCTAATAGTGACGCATTTGCTAGCTCCATACCAGTTAAATCACATACCATGGTTTGAAAGTTTAACAAAGCTTCAAGCCTACCTTGGGCTATTTCAGCTTGATAAGGAGTGTAAGCAGTGTACCACCCTGGACTTTCTAGTATGTTTCTTTGAATTACAGCCGGTAAATAAGATCTGTTATATCCTAAACCTATGTATGTTTTAAATACTTTATTTAAGTGAGATATACCCTTTAAATGCATTAAATAATCCGACTCGCTTAATGGATCTTCTAATTCAAGAGCATTTTTTAATCTAATATTTTCAGGGATTGTATCTTCAATTAATTCATCAATAGATGACGCATTTACAGTTTTGAGCATTAGTTTTATATCAGACTCTCTAGGTCCAATATGTCTACTTGAAAAAGATTCTGTATTCATAGCAAAAATCAAAATTTATGTATGCAAAAGTAATTAATTATTGATATTTTTATCACATTATTTTTATAATAAATATTAAATAATTATACAATTTATTAACATTAAAAATATCACTTCTAAACTTTTTGATTTTTACATTAATTCTAGCATGCACGTCTCATTAGCGGTTGTATGTATTCAAGTATTAACTTTTTTTAAATTTGATATAAATTTAAATTATAGTTTACATCTCTTTACCTTTTTGTCAACGTTAGTTGCATATAATTTTATTAAGTATTTTGAATTAAGTTTAGCTAAAGACATCCTGTATAGTAAGTCTCTTAAATTAATTTACTATATAACTATTGTTTCATTTATTTCTTGTCTTTTTATAATACCAATGTTGTCTAAGCTTGAGTTGATTACCATTTTTACAATCAGTTCACTAACGGTGCTTTATATTTTACCAATCAATTCACTAAATAAAAAAAAGACAAACCTTAGAAATACAGAGGGTGTTAAAATATTTATTGTAGCAGCCGCTTGGAGTTTATTAACAGTTTTACTGCCAATTATTGACTTCTTTGATAAAATAGATGTTATTGGAACGATCTACTTTATTCAAATTTTTATTTATGTATTTGTAGCTATTATTCCCTTTGACATAAGAGATTTAAATTTAGATATAAGAAATCTAAATACAGTTCCGCAAAATATTGGGATTCAAAAGGCTAAGAACTCTTGGGATTATTTTACTTTTTGTCTTTATTATTTTAGATTTTATACAAGTAATTTTTTTAGAACATGTTAATTTAACTTCAGTTTTAATAAATATTATAATTTGTATTATTCTGTCAATTTTACTTTTCAATTCTAGAAAAAATCAAACTAAATATTATGCGTCATTTTGGGTTGAGTCAGTTCCTTTTTTTTGGTTGTTACTAAATTTCATTTCACACTATTTGAGACCTTTTTAGTAATGCGTCAATTGTTGGTTTACGTCCTCTAAACTTAATGTATAAATCCATTGGGTCTTCGGTTCCACCTTTGGAAAGAATATTGTTTTTAAATTTTAAAGCAATTTTTTTATTAAATATTCCTTGTTCTTTAAAGTATTCAAATGCATCAGCATCTAACACTTCCGCCCATTTATAGCTGTAATAACCAGCAGAGTAACCACCTTGAAAAATATGTGAAAACCCAGTACTCATGCAGACTTCATCAAGCTCTTTTGTAAATGTCAATTTTTCCAGAACTTTAGATTCATATTTTTTAACATCTTTAATTTTCCCTGGATTAATGTTATGCCAATTCATGTCTAAAAGCCCTATGCTTAATTGTCTAAGAGTTTGACTTGCCTGGTTGTAATTAGCACTCTTTTTTATTTTTTTTATTAGATCTATTGGAATTACCTTTTTAGTTTCATAATGAAATGCAAAAAGATTTAATGCCTCTTTTTCGTAGCACCAATTTTCAAATATTTGACTAGGTAACTCTACAAAATCCCAGGAAACATTAGTTCCTGAAAGGCTTTTAAAAGTTGTATTTGCTAAAATCCCATGTAATGCATGTCCAAACTCATGAAATAAAGTAGTTACTTCGTAAAAAGTCAGTAATGATGGTTTGTTTTTTGTTGGTTTAGTGAAATTACAAACAATTGAAATATGAGGCCTTTCGTTAGTGTTTTTATATTTATACTGGGGTTTATATGAGGTCATCCAAGCCCCACCTCGTTTGCCTTCTCTGGGATGAAAATCAGTATAAAGTAATGCTATAAAGTTATTTTTGTCATCTGTGACTTCGTATGTTTTTACTTCTTCACTATAGATATCTACATCAAATAATTCTTTAAAGTTTAAACCATATAATTTAGTACTTACTGTAAAAGCACCTTGTAAAACGTTTTGTAGACTGAAATAAGGTTTTAATTCTTCTTGATCAATATTGAACTTATGTTTTTTATAGATCTCAGAGTAAAAAGCGGTATCCCATTTTTCTAATCTCTCAATATTATCTATTTTTTTCGCATAATTTTCAAGTACTTTAAATTCTTTTATTGCTGCAGGTTTAACTTTTTTTACTAAATCTTCTAAGAAATCCATCACAGTTTTTGTGCTTTTGGCCATTCTTTCTTCTAATATATATTCAGAATATGATATATACCCAAGAAGCGTAGCTTTCTTATATCTTAAGTTTACGATTTCAAGAACTATCTTTTGATTATCAAATTTATTATTCTTGAAAGCTCTTTGTCCAAATGCAATAGTAATTTCTTTTCTTAATAGACGATTTTTACAATAAGTCACTAGCGCTGAATAACTAGGATAATCTAATGTAAATAACCATCCTTTTTTATTTTTTGATTCTGCAAGCATTTTTGCAGCTTCAATATGATCATCAGAGAGTCCATCTAATTTCTTAATATCATTAACTAGTAGTTGAAAGTCATTAGTTTCTTTCAATAGGTTTTGGCCAAAATCTAGAGACAACTTACTTAGCTTGATATCAATATCTCTTAGCTTATCTTTATTTTCAGCATTAAGATTTGCGCCATTCCTTAAAAAAGATTTATACGTCTTATTGAGTAAAGTACTTTTTTCTACTGTCAAAGTACTTTTATCTAAGGAATTATATACAGAGTTTATTTTGTTATATAATTTATTATTTAATAAAATATAGTTTTTAAGCGTGCTGAGTATTGGAGATATTTTAATTGCAATTTCTTGAATTTCTTTATTAGTTTCTGCAGAATTTAGATTAAAAAATATTGATGTGATTCTATCCAATTTTATGCCGGTATAATCAAGAGCTTCTATAGTGTTTTCAAATGTCGGTTTGTTTTTATTATCAATAATCAAGTTTATTTCAGACTTAAGCTCTTTAATTGCTATTTCTATGGATGATAAATAATCGGAATTTTTTATTTGATTAAATGGTGCATAATCAAATTTAGTAAGTAAAACGCTCATATTTATCTATAAATTTTTAGAAGAATCAATTGAATTCTTTTCCAAACTATTCTTATAGAACTCTAGCTTATCTGCAATGTTTTTGTCAAATGTAGCTATTATTTGAGCTGCTAATATTCCAGCATTTTTAGATGCATTTAAAGCTACAGTTGCAACAGGAACACCGTTTGGCATTTGTAAAATAGATAAAATTGAATCCCAACCATCTAAAGAGTTGCTAGATTTGACAGGCACTCCAATAACTGGTATTGTTGTCAGCGATGCAACCATTCCAGGAAGATGAGCTGCTCCGCCAGCACCTGCAATGATAACTTTTAGTCCTCTTGTTTTTGCGTTTTTTGCGTAATCAAACATTTTTTGAGGAGTTCGGTGCGCTGACACTATATCCACTTCAATTTCAATTTCAAATTCTTTTAAAATATCTATTGCATTTTGCATCACTGGAAGATCACTCTTACTTCCCATTATTATTCCAATTTGTTTCATAACCTATTTACTTATTACTTTAATTGATTTTCTTATACTATTCGCTAACTCTTTTGCTTTACTTAAATTCTTATTTACTACAGTAATATGTCCCATTTTTCTGTTTGGTTTAGTTTCATTTTTTCCATAAATGTGAATACTTGCACCAGCTATATCTAATATCTTCTCAATATTGTGATAAACAGCTCTTCCAAAATAATTTTCTTCACCAACTAAATTTATCATAACACCAGGTATCTTTATTGTAGTATTTCCTAAATTCAGGTTTAATATAGCTCTTAAGTGTTGTTCGAATTGAGATATCACGCAACATTCAATTGTATGATGACCAGAATTATGAGGTCTTGGAGCCACTTCATTTATCAATATTTCATCATCATTAGTTAAAAAAATCTCGATAGCTAGTAAGCCTACGTGATTGAATGCTCTGGATGTATTTAATGCTAACTTAATCACTTTATTGTTTAATTCATCTGAAATTTGAGCTGGACAAATTACTTTGTCAACTAAATTAGCTTGGTTAAACTCCATTTCTACAGTTGGAAAGCATACTTCTTGTCCATTATTGTTTCTAGCAACTATTACAGATAATTCTTTCTTTATCGAAACCTTAGTTTCTATAATACATTCAATGTTTGGTAGATTTTTAAGGTCTGTAATGTTATTTATTAATTTTACTCCTTTACCATCGTAACCAAATCTAGCACTTTTCCAAATAAACGGATATTTGTATTTTTCAATTTCTGCCTCTTCAATTAAGTCATTAATATTATCATATGTCTTAAAAAAAGAAGAGGGTAAACTATGTTTTAAATAAAATTCTTTTTGAACTGATTTATTTTGAATTATTTTAATATTTTCCGATGAAGGATATACTTTTACTCCCTCCTCTTCTAATTTTTTTAGTGCATCTGTATTAACATTCTCAATCTCTATTGTTAGTACTTCTACATTTTTACCAAAATTGTATACATCATTGTAATTTAATAAATCACCTATAACAAAATCCTCCACTAGCTTACTGCATGGAGCTTCCTTATTAGAGTCCATAACTTTACAGTTAATATTTAGCTTATTAGCTTCATTAATCAACATTTTTCCAAGTTGACCTCCACCCAATATTCCCAGTTTATTATGTGCGGTATAAAAGTTCATCATTAAATATATCTGCAAAAATACGTTTTAAAATTAAATCAAAAAATAGATTAACCTTTTCAATTGATTATATTTGTTTTTTTAATTTTTATAGTAAACTACACATGATAAATATTGTATTATTTGGTCCCCCAGGGGCAGGTAAAGGAACCCAGGCTGAGTTTTTAAAGCTTAAGTTTAATCTATTTCACATATCAACTGGAGATGTTTTTAGATTTAATATAAAAAACAATACACCTCTTGGTCTTATGGCAAAATCATATATTGATAAAGGAGATCTAGTTCCTGACCAAGTTACAATTGACATGTTAAGTGAGGTTGTACGAAAAAACCTAGATTCTAATGGGTTTATTTTTGACGGTTTCCCAAGAACTAATAAGCAGGCTTTAGCCTTGGATACTTTAATGGCTGAAAACAACTCTACTATAAGTGCTATGATTGCTCTTGAAGTTGATGACAAAGTATTAATTTCTAGATTACTAGAAAGAGGTAAGACTAGCGGTAGAATTGACGATTCTAATGAAGTTATTATTCAAAACAGAATATCTGAATATTATAAAAAGACTGCAATCTTAAAGAGTTTTTACTTGAAAAAGAACAGATACTTTGGAGTTGACGGACAAGGAAGTATTGAACATATAACCGATAGACTTAGTAGTGTAATTGAATCACTTTAATAATTAATTAAATGACTGAAGGTAACTTTGTAGATTACGTTAAAATATTTGTAACATCTGGAAACGGTGGTAAAGGCTCTATGCACTTACATAGAGAAAAATATATAACTAAAGGTGGTCCTGACGGAGGAGATGGAGGTAGAGGTGGCCATATAATTTTAAGAGGAAACTCCAATTATTGGACATTATTACATCTCAAATTTAAAAGACATATTAAAGCTGGCCACGGAGGCCACGGAAGTAAGAGTAGGAGTACGGGAGCAGATGGTTTTGATTCATTTATTGAAGTACCTTTAGGAACTGTTGTAAGAGACACCTTTACTAATGAAATTGTTTTTGAGATCACTGATGAGGGTGAAGAAAAAATTATTTGTAATGGTGGAATGGGTGGAAGAGGTAATTGGCATTTTAAATCGCCAACAAACCAAACTCCAAGATATTCACAGCCAGGAATTCCATTAGAAGAAAAACAAATCACGCTAGAGTTAAAAGTTTTAGCTGATGTAGGTTTAGTAGGATTTCCAAATGCTGGAAAATCAACTCTTTTGTCTGTTATAACCTCAGCAAAACCAAAAATTGCAGACTATGAATTTACAACCCTTAAACCAAATTTAGGAATTGTTAAATACAGAGATTATAAGACTTTCGTGATGGCAGACATTCCTGGAATTATTGAGGGTGCAGCTGAAGGAAAAGGGTTGGGACACTATTTTTTAAGACATATCGAAAGAAATTCTACCCTTTTGTTTATGATTCCAGCTGATGCTAACTGTATAAAAAAACAATATGATATTCTTTTAAGCGAACTAAAAAGATATAACCCTGAAATGCTTGACAAAAATAGGTTAATTGCGATAACTAAATCAGACCTTTTAGACGAAGAGTTAACAGACGAATTAACGAAAGAGTTAGACCATAATCTAGATATTGATTATATATTTATATCATCTCTTACTACCAAAGGAATAGATAAGTTAAAAGATAAACTTTGGTTAATGCTTAATAATTAAAACAGATTAGATGAGAGTTCATTTCATTGCCATTGGTGGTGCAGCTATGCACAATTTAGCGATAGCTTTAAAAGTTAAAAAATATCATATCACAGGAAGTGATGATATTATCAATGATCCATCAAAATCAAGATTAAAGTCATATAATTTATATCCAAATGACTTAGGCTGGTTTGAAGATAGAATCACAAACGATATAGATGCAATCGTACTAGGTATGCATGCTAAAATTGATAACCCCGAATTATTAAAAGCTAAAAAGTTAAATCTTAAAATATATTCTTATCCAGAGTTTATATACGAGCAGTGTAAACTTAAAACCAGAGTAGTTATTGGAGGTAGTCATGGAAAAACTACTATTACATCTATGATACTACATGTGATGAATTTTTATGATAAGCAAGTAGATTACATGGTAGGTGCACAATTAGAAGGTTTTGATGTAATGGTAAAATTAACTGAAGAAAATGATTTTATTGTTTTAGAGGGTGATGAGTATTTGTCCTCTCCAATTGATAGAAGACCCAAGTTTCATCTCTATAATCCAAATATTGCTTTAATTAGTGGTATTTCATGGGATCATATAAATGTTTTTCCAACATATGAAATTTATAAAAAACAATTTGAAATTTTTGTAGAATCTATTGTTGAGGGAGGAAGTATTACATATAACTCTGAAGATTTAGACACCAATGAAATTGTAAATAATACTACTAGGAGTATAAGAAAATTTGACTACTCTATTCCAGAATTTACTATAAATAATGGAATCACTTATTTACAAACCACAGAGGGGGAATTACCATTAGAGATTTTTGGAAAACATAACTTGAGTAACCTAATGGGTGCTAAATGGATTTGTCAGCATATGGGAATAGATGAGGATGATTTTTATCAAGCAATTACTTCTTTTAAAGGAGCTAGTAATAGATTAGAAAAAGTATTTACCAACAATGACTCTCATATATATAAAGATTTTGCACACTCACCTAGTAAAGTAAAGGCAACAGTTAATGCAGTTAAAAATCAATTTGAAGAACATAAAGTTATTGCTTGTTTTGAGCTACATACATTTAGTAGCTTAAATTCTGATTTTATTAATGAATATAAAGACACTCTAAATAGAGCAGACGAATCAATAGTGTATTTTTCAAAGACTACATTAGAGTCTAAAAAAATGCAAAAAATTGACATTAAAGATATAGTTAATGCTTTTAATAATAGTGATTTGCTAGTGTTTGATGATGCCTTAAAATTAAAGGAATATTTATTTTCATTAAACTATAATAAAGCGGTATTACTAATGATGAGTTCTGGTAATTTTGGAAATATTCAGTTTGATGAATTAAAAAATTTATTAAATTAAGTGTATGATATTAGTATATACTCCTATAATAACTAGAAGAATTGAGTATATATTTAAGCATATATTCATTAATATAATTGGAATAAAAGTAAATTTTACAGCTAAAATTGATGAATTTGTTTCCTTTGAAGGCCCGAAATTCTCTTATACCCCTAAAAAACTTTATAATGAGTTTCATATAAAGAGTACTCCAATTTTATTAGAGCAAGGGTTTTCTGATATCGATATTGAGGTAAAGAAATGGGATGAGACTAAGTGCTTTTTTTATAATGAAAAAGGAAGTATTCCGTTTGATATTTTTGGAGCATCGTTTTATCTTATTTCTAGATATGAAGAGTATTTACCACACTTAAAAGATGACTATGGAAGGTTTTCGTTTGAAGAGTCAATTGCATTTAAAAATGATTTTTTAGAGGAACCTACTGTAGATATTTGGGCTTATAAATTGAGAGACGCTTTAAGTACTTTTTTTCCTAATATTATTTTTGAAAACAGAAAATATAAACTTAAGACTATCATTGATGTTCCAAGTGTATTTTATTATAAAAATAAAGGTTTTCTTAGAACTATAAGTGGGGTTTTTACAGACCTCGTAAGATTAAAGCCAAAAAATATATATTCAAGATTCTTAGTTATATGTAGATTACAAAAAGATCCCTACGACACATTTAAATGGATTATTAATAAACAAAAAAAATCCTCTAGTAAATTTCTTTTTTTCTTTCTTGTAGGTAAATTTTCTACTTATGACAAAAACATTAGTTTAGTCAAACAATCGTTTGTTAATATCATAAAATTTGTTTCTGATTACTCGAGAGTAGGCCTTAAATTATCTTTTTTTGCACTAAACAATATTGATGTTCTAAAAAAAGAAAAACTTGATATTGAATCTATTACAAACAGAGATTTAATGATTAGTCGAAATTCTTTCTCTAAGATTAACTTACCTACTAATTATAGAGATCTAATTAAATTAAATATAAAAGAAGACTATACAATGGGTTATGTTAACAAAATAGGTTTTAGAGCTAGTACATGTTCTCCTTTTTTGTTTTATGATATTGATAATGAAATGCAAACGCCTTTACTAGTAAACCCATATAATTTTATGGATTACTCTCTTTTACAAATTAATTCATTTTTAGATAAGAAGGAAAAAGTTATTGAAATGATAAATAAAGTTAAAAATGTCAATGGAACATACACCTCTGTTTTCCATAACTACACTTTTAGTAATGAAAAAAGATGGCATAGGTTTAAAGAAATATTCGACATTATTATAAATTCAAAACATGATCAATAAAAACATTAAACATATATTTTTTGATTTAGATCACACTCTTTGGGATTTTGATAAAAATTCTGAGTTTACATTTGAAAAAATATTCACTATAAATAATATTGATTTAGATATGCATATTTTCCTAGCATACTATATTCCTATCAATACTAATTACTGGAAGCTTTATAGAGATAATGAAATCTCAAAGGATAAATTAAAATACGGTAGACTTAGAGATACTTTTAATGCCTTAGATTTAGATGTTTCAACTCAAACCATATATAAATTATCAGATGATTATGTTAAATACCTATCTTCTTATAATTTTTTAATTGATGGAGCTATTCCTATATTAGATTATCTTAATAGTAAATATGAACTTCACATAATTACTAATGGATTTCAAGAAGTTCAGAACGCTAAATTAATTAATTCTAAAATTGATAGTTATTTTAATTCAATCACTAATTCTGAAATGGCTGGGGTAAAAAAGCCACATCAAAAGATTTTTCAACTTGCAATAAATAAGGCTAAAACTGATTTTGGTTCAAGTATTATGATTGGAGATAATTTAGAAGCGGATATTCAGGGTTCTTTAAATGCTGGAATGGAGGCCATACTATTTAATTATCATAATGATATTGTTCCTGAAGGAATTATATCCGTAGATAAATTAATTGACCTAAAGAATTACTTGTAATTAATATTTATACTTACTATTCCATCTTAGCTTTAAATATTCTCTAAGTTTATTTTCTTTCATATTTTTAGCTGGTTCATATAGCTTTGTTTCAACAATTTCATCTGGTAGAAATTCTTGTTCTACAAAATTATTATTAAAATCGTGAGAATATTTGTAGTCTTTTCCATAACCCATATCTTTCATCATCTTAGTTGGAGAATTCCTTAGTGAAAGTGGAACTTTTAGATTACCAGTATCTTCTACTAGTTTTTGTGCCTTGTTAATAGCTAAATAAGAAGAATTACTTTTTTCAGAACTAGCTAAATAAATAACACACTGTGATAAAATTATTCTAGCTTCAGGAAATCCTATGTTAATAACCGATTGAAATGTGTTATTGGCTATAACTAGTGCTGTAGGGTTTGCATTTCCAATATCTTCACTAGCTAAAATAATTAATCTTCTAGCAATAAATTTCGGTGTTTCTCCACCTTGAATAAGTCTAGCTAGCCAATAGACTGCAGCATTTGGATCACTTCCTCTTATGGACTTAATAAAAGCAGATATAATATCGTAGTGATACTCTCCATCTTTATCATATATAACATTTGTCTTTTGAAGAGTGTTTTCTACATTTTTATTAGTTATAATTATTTTTTCCTCATTTATAGAGTTAATAACAAACTCAAATAAGTTTAATAATTTTCTCGCATCTCCATTAGAGATTTTGATTAAAGCCTCAGACTCTTTTAGCTCAATATTTTTTTTACTTAACTGAACATCAATTTTTATTGCTTTTTTTAATAATAATTTTAAATATTGATCATCTAAAGAATTCAATGTGTAGGTGTGACACCTAGACATCAATGCAGGTATTACCTCAAAGCTTGGATTTTCTGTTGTTGCTCCAATTAGTGTTATCCAACCTTTTTCAACTGCTTGCAGAAGTGAATCTTGTTGTGATTTACTAAATCTATGAATTTCATCGATAAATAAAATAGGATTTTTGGTAGTAAAGAGACCAGTATTAGATCTTGATTTTTGAATGACTTCTCTTAGATCTTTTACCCCTGAATTAATTGCACTAAGAGAATAAAATGGTCTTCCTGTTGTTTTAGATATAACATTAGCTAATGTGGTTTTTCCTGTTCCAGGAGGACCCCATAATATCATTGAAGGTAAATTATCATTACTTATAATTTTAGTCAATATTCCTTCTTTACCAATTATATGAGGCTGACCAATATAATCTTCAAGAGAATTAGGTCTTAATCTTTCTGCTAATGGTTCATTCATTCAATAAATTTAATATTATTTTTTGTTAAATTTTGTAACTTAATACTTATATTAAATTTATGAATAATAATTTCAAATACCACACAGGTATTATAGGTTACCCTATATTATTTGTAATTTTAATATGGTTAATCTTTTGGATTGAATTTAGATTTAACGTTGATTTAAAAAGTTTTGGAATACAACCTAGAAAAATTGAAGGTATTTATGGAATTATGCTCAGTCCATTTCTTCATTTATCCTTAGAACATTTAATTAATAATAGCATACCTCTTTTTTTATTAAGTTCAGCTATCTTCTTTTTCTACAGAACTATCAGTTGGAAGATTATATTTCTTGGTATTTTTTTATCTGGTCTTTTAACTTGGATAATTGGAAGAGACTCTACCCATATAGGTGCTAGTGGACTTATTTATGTCTTGATTTCATTTATTTTTTTCAAAGGAATTATTTCAAAAAACTTCAATTTAATGGCACTATCTTTAATTGTTGTTTTTATTTATGGAGGTACAATTTGGTATATTTTTCCAATCAAAGAGAATATATCCTGGGAAGGTCATTTATCAGGTTTTATAGTAGGAATAATATTGGCTTTACTATTTAAAAAAAACATTCCTATTAATAAAGTATACAAATGGGAAAACGAAAATTATGATACTACAGATGATCCTTTTTTAAAGCAATTTGATAGTGATGGTAATTTCATAGAAAATGATGAATTATAGTCGTTGTCTCACCATTTCATATAAAAATATACCGCAAGCTACAGAAACATTTAAGGATTCAATCTTTCCATACATAGGTAGCTTAGCTTTTGAATCTACTAACTTAAGTATCGAAGGAGTTATTCCTTTACCTTCTGCTCCCATTATTATTGCGCACGAATCCTTAAAATCAACATCATAGACTGTATCCTCAGTTTTTTCTGTTGCAGCTATAACCTTAATACCATTAGCTTGTAAATAAAATACCGCATCCTTAATATGATCGACTTTACATATAGGGATGTTAAAAACTCCACCAGCACTAGTCTTAATAGTATCTCCGTTAATTGGAGCTGAAGATTTTCTTTGTATGATAATTCCATCTACTCCACTACATTCAGCGGATCTAATTATAGCACCAAAGTTTCTAACATCATTAATCTGATCTAATAGTAGGTAAGTTGATTTTTTATCTAAGGAATCTACTTTTTCAATTAACTCTTCAATTTCATAAAACTCAATTGGTGAGATTGATGCAACAACTCCTTGGTGGTTTTGGTCTGTTAATCTATTTAGTTTTTCAATTGGAACATAACTTGCTTTTATTGATTTGATTCTTAAAAGTTTCTCCAACTCACTAGATAATTCTCCGGTAAGACCATTTTGTAAAAAAACCTTATCGATTTCTTTATTAGATCTTATCGCTTCAATAACTGTTCTTATTCCAAATATTTTTGTTTCTTTTTCCATTTAGTTACTATTTATTTTAAATGATTCAATTGCTCCATTATTATTTCCTATAATTATTAGTTTAGGCTTATCTATAACTTGAACAGATTTTGTATTTCCATTTGTATAAAGTCCAGTTTTTTCTGGGCTTAAACAATAGTATCCATTTTTATTATTTGAGACTAAAACTAGGGCAAATGGGTTATCTAGCCTAGGTGTTTCTACCTCAGTATTATATATATTTCCACTTATTATAATATCTTCAAATCCATCGTTATTGTAATCAAATACATCACTACTTAATATAGGTATAGTCTGAGCTAAATCAGGTAATTTGTTTTTCTTAAAAGTTGAGTCTCCGTTATTAATAAGTACGTATGATTTCAAATCATTAACTTCTCTCATATAAGAAGTGTTGATTTTTTCTCCATAAATATCTTGTAAACTCGCATTGGCAAACTCAGTGAATGTTGGTATCTTTTCTGCAATAAATGGCATTTGCTGAGTGGAACACTCTTTCCCTCTAAGAGGAACATATTTGTTTTCATACTCATAACTAAGAACAAGATCATGTGTGCCATTATCATCAAAGTCATCAGCATAGATTCTAAGCGGCTTTTCCGGACTTGTTTTAAATTTTATGTTACTTCCGATATTGCCAACGATATAGTCTTTTAAACCATCGTTATTTACATCTGTTTCTTGAATATTAAACCACCACCCAAATAATTGATCAAGATTACTTTTTTTAGATATATCTTCAAAAACTCCGTCGTTATTTTTAAATATACCGATATGAGTCCATTCACCTACTACAATAAAATCATCCCATCCGTCATTATCAAAATCAGTTGTTATAACTTTATTTACAATCCCAAAATCCTGCAGTTCAGGTGCAACTTTATGGGTAATATTTTTTAACACTCCATTATCATTTTCATATATGATAGAAGGCTCATGAAGAGGATACTTTTGTGGTTTTATTCTGTTTCCAACAATTATATCATAATCACCATCTTTATCAAAATCAATTTTGGTAATACTTTTACCACTAATAGTGTAATTCTTTAAATCATCTTGTTTTGATTTACTAAAATCACCATTACCATCATTTATATATAACCTATCCATCAAATCATTGGATCTTTCATTAAACTCAGAACCACCGCTTACCACAAACAGATCATTGTCATTGTCGGAATCAATATCTATAAACAAAGACTCCATATCTTCATAATTAGAATCGTCTGTAAATACCTTATTTGACTTATATATTAACTTCTCACCGTTATTTATATATACTTTTCCACTACTTCCTTTACTTCCTCCAATAAATACATCCATAAGGCTATCGTTATTAATATATCCTTTAGTTATAAACGGTCCTTGAGTTGATTGTTTATAAGGGAGCAGTATTTCTTTCTCAAAATCATTGAAATAATTTTCAGTGTGTTGGTAGTTTATTGCATTTGTATTTTTGAAAAATTTATTGACTTCATTTTTCAATTCTTTTGTGGAGTTAGACTCATTTTCATTAAAAGTCATTGTCTGGTTTACCTCACTTAAGTACTTTACTTCTGATTTTCCTGAATTCCAAACTACTTTTATGGAATCAATTTTCGGAGTTTTTCCAAGCCCAAAGTGAATATCATCATCTACAGAGGATAAATAACCTCTAATTCTTTTAGACTCTTTTGTTTTGTTGGTTCCATTATAACTAATAGTTACTTTCGCGAAATTTTCAGATAAAACCCCATTAAGTTTTACTTTTAAGTAGTTACCATTATTTTTTTCAATTGTATTATTCTTAAACAAAAAAGCTTCTTGATCTATATTGTTTACTACTAAATCTAAGTCTCCGTCATTATCTAAATCTGCATATGCAGCACCATTGGAAAATGAAGGTTGGTTTAAATCAGAGTAGGAGGTAACATCATTGAATTTTAATGTACCATTGTTCTCAAAAAGAATATTTGCTAACTTTTCAGAGGGCAGATCATTATACAAATTCTCTTTAACTTCCAGTGGAACTCTATTATTATATTGTTGTTTAATTTTATTAATTTTTATTCTTGAATCATTATCAGAAGCATATTTTCTATACCCATTAGTAATGTAAATATCTTCGTTAGTATCATTATTGTAATCAAAGACTAAACCAGCCCAACTCCAATCTGTTTTAGCTAAGCCTGATCCTTGTGCAATATTGTGAAATTTCGAATTACCTAAATTTAGTTGCAGGGAGTTAAACATATACTGGTAGGGGAGGTTCAATTTTTTTGTAAGAAGATCAAAATTAGAAACACTCATTGATGCCATTAGAGTTTTAGATCGTACATGATCACTAGAAGCCATATCTAGAACTAATATATCCTTTAAATTATCATTGTTTATATCAGCAATATCAACACCCATCCCAAAAAAAGATATTTGCTTTGTATTTTCTTTAATTTGATCTGAAAAAGTTCCATTTTGATTATTAATGTACATTGCATCAGGAACATAGTAATCATTTGCTATGTAAATATCTAACCAGTTATCATTATTTATATCACTTACGCACAGCCCTAATCCAAAACTTGGTTTTAACAGTCCAGATTTTTCTGTAATATTTATAAACCTTCCATCGTTTTGTTCGTACAGCTGACTAGAGTTTAACTTTAGTTTTTCTTTGTCTTTTAATATATCATAGAATTGAACTGGATCTATACCGTAATAGCTATTTTCATTCATCACTAAACAGTCTAGATCACCATCTTTGTCAAAATCAAAAAATGCAGACTGAGTACTTATTCCCATATCATCTAAACCATATTCATTGGCAAGTTCTTTAAAGGTTAAGTCTTTTTGATTTATGTAAAGTAAATTTTTTCTCTCAGAACTAGAGTAAGGCCCTCCTTGTGATATATAGATATCCATCCATCCATCGTTGTTTACATCAGCTATAGCTATCCCGCTAGACCATTTTTTATTTTCATTAATATTTGATTGTGAGGTAAGATCTTCAAATACTAGATCTCCTTTGTTAATATATAATCTGTTTTCTGTTTGATTTGCGCTTAATACGATGTCTTTTAAGCCATCATTATTGAAATCTGCTATTCCGACACCAGAACCATTATAAAAGTAGTCGTAATCAAATAGATTTGCTTTATTTGTTAAATTGGGAGTAAGTTTATTTATGAAAGTTATATTACTGTAGCTGGATTCTATTTTTTCAAAAGAGGATATAAGTTTGGTATTGCTCTTAGTTGTCTTGTAATTATTATCATTCTTACAACTTGTAAAAGCCAGGGAAATTACTAATAGTAATATTTGAAATTTATTTATCATTACTCAAAAATAAAGATAAAAAAAAAGAGCTTTATAAAATAAAGCTCTTTTTTTTTATAGAATATTAATTTATTACTCAGCACAAACTGCAATTGGCATTAAGCCAGGAGCAAGACCTGTTCCAGCACTAAATATTACATCTCCATTAGGACCTGTAATTGACATTTCCATTTCTCCCCAGTAATCACCAGCGAAGAACCAGTTAGCAGCTAACGCTCCCTCAGGAATTGTTACTACTTGAACTGCATTTGATCCACCATCTGAACTTGGCTCACAACTATCTACAGTAAATGGCTCATAATTCGAGCACATACCAGCGTAAAGAGAAGTAATGTTTCCATTAGCATCTTCTACTTCGATAGTTATTGGATTAGTTCCACCATTTCCGGTATCAGATTGCCATCCATCTCCATAAGTATCAACCATTGTTATGGTGTAATCTCCAGGAGCTGGAGAACATGAAATTAATGCATTGTATTGGAAAGGAGAAGAGAAGAATCCACCAGTAATAATACCAGCAGCTGAACTAGGTCCAAACGATCTTCCGTCTGTCAATACCACTTCTAGCTTTACAATAAATACATCACCCGCTTGATATCCATTAACTGGATCTAAACTCAAACCTAAAGCTTGTTGCATTTCACCAAACGTAGCACTTATAGTTGCTCTTGGAAGTCCTACTGGACCTGTAGAGAATTCACTAGCAGGTATTGATTTAACAAATACATCACCTGTAGCAGGTGTAGTTGCATCTGTAGTTAAGTCTCTCAACTCAACTAAAACTCTCACCTCTGATAGTAAAGCTCCATCTTCCTCATCTTGTTCTTCTATAACTGCTGTAAAAGCAGTCGAAGGGATACTTGAGTTAAGAACAGCATTCTCAACCGAGATAGTTCTAAGGATTGCTCCTGTTTCGTAATCTAGAACATCATCAATAGTATTGTCACTGTCTTTACAAGAGAACGACACCATTAATAAAGAACAGATTAAAATTTTAAATATGTTTTTCATAGTTTCTATTTTTTATATTAGTTTGCAGGGTTTATAGCACCGTTATCCCAGAATACAAGTGTGTTATTATCACTTCTTTGTAGAATACTTGGATTAGCACTTATTTCACTACTAGGGTATAAACCAGTTCTTGGGAAAAGACCAGATTCAGCTGGATCAGAAAGAGATCTCTGTAGAGTTCTCGGGTGTCCAGTTCTTCTGATAAAGTTCCAAGCATCATTAGCTCCACCAAACATAGCAACAAAATATTCTTCACCTAGAATGTCTAATTTATCTTTTTCAACTGGCCATCCAAAACCATCTAGAGCACTAGATAGAGGAGCCGCGTTAAATTCAGCCATTTTGTTTGTTACGAATTCAGCAACCCAAGCAGCAGAAGGAGCGTTAGCTACATCAGCATCAGCATCCAGAGAAATCATTCCAGTTACTTTAGCCATAGATTGGTTCATTCCTTGTTCCATGTACATTCCAGCCATTGCTGTATCACCTAGCCACATTGCAGCCTCAGCTTTCATAAACGAAACGTATGAAGATAAGTAGATTGGCCATATTCCGGCACCACCACCACCTTGTCCTTGACCTACAGCACCAGTTGGTAATGCAGATAAAGTAGTTTCATATATTTGAACGTCTGGTTGGTTGTCAAAGCTTCCACCTGCAGGGTAAACACCATAAGCAGTTTTAGTAAAGGCATCCGGAGGTGTTCCCTCGTCGTTTCCATGCGCTCTACCCCAATATCCACCAATGTTTGAACACTGTGTAGCTTCATCAGGAGTAAACTCTAAATGGAAAGGTACTGTCTGTAATGAACATTGTAATGTTTCACCATTAGCAGAACTTCCACCGAAATCTAAAGGCCAAAGGTAAGCAGCACCACTAAAATATAATGCAGTTTGGTTACCTGGAGTATTATAAGTCTGTCTGTAGAAATAATACTTTCTTCTTGGATCTCCTAAACGAGCTTCCGTTCCTGGTTGCCAGTTATCAAAGAATAAATTTCTCCAATCATCAAAGCTACCAGCCATATGACCCATCATCCAAGATGATTGGTAATCGTTAGCTCCAGAAGTAGTATAATCAGTACTGTAATATGGATGTCTAGTATCAGGTTGTAACTCTTGAGTTCCATAATCAAATTGGAAATCATCAGCAGCTGACTCTATTACATTAGTTTGAGCTAATGCAGCAGCGTAGTTACCAGTTGTTAAGTTAGCACGCATTAAAAGTGTGTTGTGTAATTTAACCCACTTAGAGATATCTCCACCGTAGAATAAATCATTACCACCACCTGCAGTACCTAAGTACCCAGCAGCTTCACCTAACATTGCAACAGCAGCAGCATAAACAGATTCGCCATCATCAACACCCGGTGAAGGGTATTCAGTAGCGTTAACTGCTTCACTCCAAGGAATATCTCCTAAAGAATCCACAAGTCCCATTATTACATGAGATTGCATAATCTTAGAAATACCCATATGGAAATCTAATAATCCATCTGTGTTTAATCCTTCGATAACTGCGATATCTGGCATCATGCCTGAGTATAATGATGCCCATGCACCACTAACAGTACCACCACCAAAGTTATTGTAATAGTTTCTACCTCCCATATGAGATATTCTACCTAAGGCAGCACCATTGTATTGCATATCCTGCATAGCTCCTATGTAGCTAAGCTGAATATTGTTCAGTAACAGATCAGCATCCGCTAGATCTGGAGACAGTGAGTTTGGACTAGCAAGATCTTCCATCTCAAGTGTATCACAAGAGTAGAACATCGTGCTTGAAGCTACGACTGTCATTAATAAGTATTTGTATATTTTTTTCATGATTAAATTGTTTTATAATTATTAAAATGATGCTTTAAGACTGATTCCGAATCTTTTTGAACTAGGTCCATTAAGATAATCAAATCCTCTACCGTTACCTACACCTACACCCGCAACATTAGGGTCAAAGTTTGTAGCATCTGGTACATTGTATGCATCATACCATAAGTTAAATCCTGTAGCCGTGATAGATAAAGCTCCAAATGGAGTCTTGTCTAACATGTCTTGAGGGAATGAATAACCTAAAGATATTTCTTGCAATCTCACTACAGAACCATCGTAAATTGATAATTCTTTAGGACCAAATAACACATTGTTAAAGTAGTAAGTTGAGTTGTTTACCTGTAGAATGTTCTCAGAACCATCTTCTAAAACACCAGGAAGAATAAATGTATTCTTTCTGTCTTCAACAACACCACCTCTACCAAGTAGAGTTGCTACAGTTGATGTAGCAATATCACCACCAGAAGTATGACTAAATTGGAATCCAAAATTAAAGTTTTTGAATGACATTGTATTAATTACATTCATTACATAATCAGGATTTGGATTACCAATGATAGGCGTAATTGATCTAGAACCAGCAGTTCCAGCCTCAACTTGATTACCATTAGCATCAATAGACATAGATTCTTCAATTACATAGTTACCAGATGCATTTACAACGTATTGACCAAGATCATTTCTTTTGATTCTTGTTCCTACTATAACACCTAATTGTTGACCTTCTATAGCAGCATTAGCACCTAATGTTGCACTAGTTGAACCAGCATATAAAATTTGATCATCTTCTTGTTCAGTTACAATTTGATCACCAGCAGTAAAGTTTACTCTAGTATTCCAATTTAAACCATCATTAGATTCCATAACATCAAAATCTAGATCTAATTCAATACCGTCTCCTTGAACTTGACCAATATTATCTTGTGTGGTAGTAAAACCAGTAGATGTTGGTAAAGGTTTGTTAACGATTAAATCAGTACTAGTTTTTTCGTAGTAAGAAGCATTAATACCAAGTCTGTTGTTAAACATTCTTGCATCAACTCCTACTTCGAATTCACCTAGTAGTTCTGGCTTTAAATCTGGATTAGCTTGAAAATTACTAACTGAGTTAGTAATTATACCTCCAATAGCTCCACCATTTTGATTAGTACTTTGATTTACACTGTTAACCGTTGGATAACCTCCAGGGAAACCTGCAGATGTACCATAACTAATTCTAGTTTTTAAATAACTTAAGTTATCAGACTTCATGTCTTCGTTGGCAGCAGTTGGTAAAAATGCTAAACTTACACTTGGATATAACATGCTATTGTTCTCTGTAGGTAAGTTAGAAACCCAATCGTTTCTAGCTGATACATTCAAGAATAAATAGTCGTTATAATCAATATCCACAGTTCCGAATACACCAACGGTGTTTCGACTGCTTTCTCCAGCAATTGGAGTTTGGTTTTCAAAATTAAAGTGTTGTATAACACCAAATACAATTTGACCTGTACTTCCAACTCCAGAAACAGTAACGTTTCTTCTTTGCGATTCAGCACCAAGAGTAAATGTCATTCCAATTTCATCTGATAATTCATAACTACCATTTAAATTTAAGAAGTGAGTATTTACGCTAACATTGTTATCATATGAATCTAAGTATCCGAAGACAGCTTCATTAAAGTTAACACCATCTTTATTAGAGTATGCTGTATTTCTTTCGTTATACCAATCTAAACCATAACGGTAACTTAATGATAAGTTATCATTTAACTCATAGGTAAGTTGTGCATTTCCATATACTCTATTGGTAACTTGTCCACCAGAAGAGTTTTTCACTGACCATCTTGGATTGATAATATCGTTACCATTTCTGTAGTAAATACTACCTCCTGTTTCAGGCATTTCAAATGGTAAGCCCATTAAATCTACATTTCTAGGAGTAAAGAATACATTACCGAATGTTGACCATCCTAATGTTCCATTACCTCTACTTGCTCCAATTGGAGGAGATTTTACGCTATTGTTAACGTAATTAATAGATCCTTGTGCAGTAAATTTATTTGAAAGTTTAGCTCTACCACCAATAGATAAAGTATTTCTTCTTATTCCATTTCCTGGAGTAAAACCTTTTTCATCTAAATGACCGTAGTTTATATTATAAGATACAGTGCCATCACCGGATTGTCCAGCAACAGATAGGTTAGTATTAGATACCGCACCTGATCTAAAGAAATTTTCAACACTTTCGTAAGGTTTCCATTCGTATCTCTGACCAGTATACTGTTCGTTCAATACGTTGTTACCACCTTGGAAGTTATTAAGAAATGCAGAAGATCCGTAAGGATGCTCTACAGTACCAATACCATCAGTATCAATAATTGTTCCAGCTGGATCATTTGCCCATCCGTCTACACCATCTCTAGCGAAAGCAGGTCCCCAGTTACTGAAGAACCAACCAAACGATTGATCAAATCCACCACCATATTTGTTTTGATAATCAGGCATTGAAGCGATTTCATTAACAAAATAAGATTGGTTAATAGTGATTTCTGTTTTCTTAGGCCCTTTTGGAGCAGCAGAACCAGATTTTGTAGTAATTACAATTACACCATTTTTACCAGCAGTACCATATAATGTAGCTGCAGCTAATCCTTTAAGAACATTTACACTAGCAATGTTATTTGGATCTAAATCCAAAAATCTACTTGATCCAATGTTACCACTAAAGAAGCTACCTTGTGTGTTGGTATCACTACTAAAAGGAATACCATCAACAACAAATAATGCTTGATTACTACCGTTAATAGAAGAATAACCTCTAATAACTACATTGGTAGCAGATCCTGATGTACCACTTGCAGATGTTATTGCAACACCTGAAGCTTTTCCAGATAATACTCTGGCAACATCACCTTCTGTTCTTTGTTCCATTTCTTCACCAGCTACTTCACTAACCGCATAACCAAGAGATTTTTTCTCTCTAGAAATACCTAGGGCAGTTACAACAACTTCATCAAGTTCTGCAACGTTTTCACTCATAGTTACATTAACTGTTCCTGAAGATCCTACAGTTTCACTCACTGTAGAGTATCCTAGATAAGTAAATGTAAGTACAGATCCCTGATCAGTCATGATGCTATAATTACCATCAAAATCCGATTGAGTACCGGTAGTTGTACCTTGTACAATAATGTTTACTCCAGCAACGGGCATTCCAGAATTATCTGAAACATTACCTGAAACTGCTTTTCCTTGTGCAAATGTCATTTGCACAATCAACGCTAGTAAAAGCGTTAAAATTCCACTAAACTTTGTTTTCATGTTTATAATTTATTTGTATTAGTCTAAAGACAAAAATCATAAATAAATGTTAAAAAAACAACATTATTCCAATAAACTTTGCCTCTCTATACCCTCTTTTAACCATATAAAGTAGTTATAATTTGGTTTTATTCTAGTTAAAATTTGTTAAAAAAAGCTTAAATAAGTCGTTATATCTCTTAATTGAAGTGTTGTAATGCCGATAAGAGGTGTTTTAATTGTGGTATTTATTTCTTTAAAAAGTATTCGAGAAACTAACATGAATTTTTGATAACTTTAAGTCCACTGACTCTCCCTTTTTTACTCCATTAGCATAGTTTATTTTAAAGACACCAGAATCTGTATTTATATTCAGGCCTAAACCTACACCATATATATAGTCCTTTATATTACCTAATGAATCTTCATAATATGCTGTATCAAATATTGTATTAATATATATGTTGTTATCTATTGTAAATCTATATTCAGAATTTATCATAAATAGTTTATTGGCAGCTATGCTATTTTCTTCAAAACCTCTTATCGAATTTATTCCTCCAAATAATAGCATTTCGTTTAGATAAAAATTATCAGATATCAATCCGTATGATTCAAAATTTAAGTAGATACTGCTGTTGTCTGTTATACTGAAGTTGTTAAAGGTCTTTGTTTTATATTTTATTTGTTTTTTAGTATTTGTATTATCTCTTCTTTCACCAAAAGAGAACTCCAGAGTGTTTAAAAATTTTATTGGGATTAATTTATTGTTACTATTTTGTACAAGATAGCTGTATCTAATTTTTTGGAATTTTGAGTTGTAATCTTTTATGCTCTGACTAACAATTGTTAAATTACTTACAGAATTCAGGTAATTAAGGTGAAGGCTTATATTGTGTTTGTTTTTTGTTAAGAAGTTTACCCCTATGGATTGCTCGTCTTTGGTATATGAGGAATCTTTTTTTGTAAGATTTAGACTTAACTCTAGGCCAATAGGTGATTGTAGTACAAAAGGAGCTATAATGGTAGTCTTAAAAAATTTATCTTCATTGTCTGTGCTTTTGTAATCTAATGTTATCTCTTCGCCATAGTTTAAGGTATTGCTCAGTTTTAAATTTACATACCCATTTAGCTCAAGTTTATTAGAATCTTCATTTGTTGCAAAACCTATAAATCCATCGAAGCTGTTATTGTTCGTCTTTTCAATAAATAAATATGTTATTGTAGAATCTTTTTTAAACAGTACCTCGGGATCCTTTGTTTGTCTTACAAATCCTAGGTTGTTGATTTTTTTACTTTTTTCTTTTATCTTTTCAAAATCAAAAGTTTCCTTAGTCAATAATTTTAAGTATTGCTTTGTAAAAGACCTAGGGAACTTTTCATACCCCTTTATTTTTATCTTATCTAAAGTTCTCTTTTCTCCTAATTCAACATTTAAGTTAGCGACTATACTATTATTGTCAATTTCTTTTATATTGATTAATTTAATTTTATTAAAAGGGTATCCTTTGTCTGCTATTTTTTTTGTGGTTTTTTTTAGGAAATTTTCTAATTCATTAATTTTAAGTGTGTAATATTCTTTGTTCTCTATTTTTATTATTTTGTTTTCAAAAATGATGACTTTATTTACATCATATATATATATGTTATTAAATTTCTTATTTAGTTCTAGTGAGATATTGTAATTAAAACTATCTTTTTTTGTAGTTTCTTTAATCCTCGCATTAAAGTAACCTTGTTTTTTTAAACTATCTAAGGACCTATCTACGATTTTCTCTAAATCTGTGAACTCAATAGCATTCTTTTTAATTTTTTTATAATTCGAGATGTCTGCTGAATTACCTACAAACTCAATTTCTAAATTTATATTTTGAGAATAAGCGTAGTGGCAACTAGATAGAAAGAAAAAAAAGTATAGGATTTTATTTCGGTTACGCATGGTTTGTACAAGATATATGTTGAAACGCTTATATCCTTATAATAGTGTGTTTTTAAGCTATTTTAAAAAAACTTTCAAAATTTAATAATTAAGATTTGAATAATTCATTTTAATTTCTACCTTTGCACGCTCCTTATGAATAGGGGAAATTAAAAAATATTATAATATAATATGCCAACAATATCACAGTTAGTAAAAAAAGGAAGAGCCAAAACAATCAAGAAGAGTAAATCGGCTGCTTTAAATTCATGTCCTCAAAAACGTGGAGTTTGTACTCGTGTATATACTACTACACCAAAGAAACCTAACTCGGCTATGCGTAAAGTAGCTAGAGTAAGATTAACTAATGGTAAAGAAGTAAACGCGTACATCCCAGGTGAGGGTCATAATTTACAAGAGCATTCGATAGTATTGGTTAGAGGTGGAAGGGTAAAAGATTTGCCAGGTGTTAGATATCACATTGTTCGTGGAGCTTTAGATACCGCAGGTGTCGAAGGTAGAACACAAAGAAGATCTAAGTACGGAGCAAAACGCCCAAAGAAATAATTAAAAGTTTTAATTAGAAGAAATGAGAAAAAAACAGGCAAAAAAAAGACCATTATTACCAGATCCTAAGTTTAACGACCAACTAGTTACTAGGTTTGTTAATATGATGATGTGGTCAGGTAAGAAGTCAACAGCATTTAAGATATTCTATGATGCTATTGATGTAGTTGAATCTAAAAACACAGATGAAGAGAAATCTGCTTTAGAGATTTGGAAAGAAGCACTAACAAATGTTATGCCTCATGTCGAAGTTAGAAGTAGAAGAATAGGTGGAGCAACTTTTCAAATTCCTAACCCTATTAGAGCAGATAGAAAAATTTCTACTGCAATGAAGTGGTTAATTAGTTTTTCTAGAAAAAGAAACGAAAAATCTATGGCTCAAAAATTAGCTGCAGAAATTCTTGCTGCTTCGAAAGAAGAAGGAAGTGCAGTTAAAAAGAAAGTAGATACTCATAAAATGGCTGAAGCCAATAAAGCATTTTCACACTTTAGATTCTAATCAAAAATGGCAAGAGATTTAAGATATACAAGAAATATTGGTATTGCTGCACACATTGATGCTGGTAAGACTACTACTACAGAAAGAATTCTATACTATACAGGTGTTTCTCATAAAATTGGAGAAGTTCATGATGGAGCTGCTACAATGGATTGGATGGAACAAGAGCAAGAAAGAGGTATTACCATTACATCTGCTGCTACAACTTGTAACTGGGAATTTCCTACAGAAAACGGTAAGGCCGTTGATGAGACAAATGGGTACCATTTTAATATTATAGATACTCCTGGCCACGTTGATTTCACTGTTGAAGTTAACAGATCGTTAAGAGTTTTAGATGGTTTAGTATTTTTATTTAGTGCTGTTGATGGTGTTGAGCCACAATCAGAAACTAACTGGAGACTAGCTGATAATTATAAAGTTCCAAGAATTGGGTTTGTTAATAAAATGGACAGACAAGGTTCTAACTTCATGGGTGTTTGTCAGCAAGTAAAAGATATGCTTGGATCAAATGCTGTTCCTATTGTTTTAAATATAGGTGATGAAGATGATTTTAAAGGAATTGTAGATTTAATTAAAAATAGAGCAATTATCTGGCATGAAGATAATCAGGGTGCAACTTATGATGTTGTAGATATTCCAGAAGATCTTAAAGCAGAAGCAAAAAAATATAGAGCCCTACTTATCGAAGAAGTTGCAGGCTATGATGAAAATCTTCTTGAAAAATTCATGGAAGATGAAGACTCTATCACTGAAGATGAAGTACATGCAGCTCTAAGAGCGGCAGTTATGGATATGTCAATTATTCCAATGGTCTGTGGATCTGCTTTCAAAAATAAAGGTGTACAGTTTTTACTTGATGCTGTTTGTAGGTATTTACCTGCTCCAACAGATAAAGAAGCAATTATTGGTATTGACCCTAAAACAGACTTAGAAACAACTAGAAAACCAGATGTTAAAGAGCCATTTGCTGCTTTAGCATTTAAAATTGCAACCGATCCTTTTGTTGGTCGTTTGGCTTTTTTCCGTGTTTACTCTGGTAGATTAGAAGCCGGATCTTATATTTTAAATAATAGATCTGGAAAAAAAGAAAGAATTTCACGTATTTATCAAATGCACTCGAATAAGCAAAATGCTATTGATTACATTGAAGCTGGAGATATTGGTGCTGCCGTAGGTTTTAAAGATATTAAAACTGGTGATACGATGTCGAATGAGAAAAATCCAGTTGTATTAGAGTCAATGGATTTCCCTGACCCTGTAATTGGTATAGCTGTAGAGCCGAAAACCAAAGCTGATGTTGATAAACTAGGTATGGCGCTTTCAAAACTTGCCGAAGAAGATCCAACTTTTACTGTTAGGTCTGATGAAGCTTCAGGTCAAACTATTATTTCTGGTATGGGTGAACTTCACTTAGATATTATATGTGATAGATTAAGAAGAGAATTTAAAGTTGAGGTTAATCAAGGTCAACCTCAAGTAGAGTATAAAGAAGCTATTACTAGAGTTGCAGAACACAGAGAAGTGTACAAAAAACAATCTGGTGGTAGAGGTAAGTTTGCAGATATAGTATTTACTCTTGAACCTGCTGAAGAAGGTAAGACAGGTTTAGAATTTGTATCTTCAATCAAAGGTGGTAATGTTCCTAAAGAATTTGTTCCATCTGTTGAAAAAGGATTTAAACAAGCAATGATTAACGGTCCTTTAGCCGGTTATGAAGTTGATGCTATGAAAGTAACACTTAGAGATGGTTCTTACCATGATGTTGATTCCGATCAACTTTCATTTGAGCTAGCTGCAAAGTTAGGTTTTAAAAATGCTTCGAAAGCTGCAAAAGCTGTGATCATGGAACCTATTATGAAATTAGAAGTTATTACACCTGAGGCAAACATGGGTGATATAGTTGGAGATTTAAATAGGAGAAGAGGTCAGGTAAGTGATATGGGTGATAGAGCTGGTGCAAAAACTGTAAAAGCTACTGTTCCACTTTCAGAGATGTTTGGTTATGTTACCACATTAAGAACACTTTCGTCAGGTAGAGCAACATCAACAATGGAATTTTCGCATTATGCGGAAACTCCGTCAAGTATTTCAGAACAAGTCATTAAAGAAGCTAGGGGAACTGAAGCATAATATATAAACTATGAGTCAAAAAATTAGAATCAAATTAAAATCTTACGATCACAATTTAGTAGATAACTCTGCTGAAAAGATCGTTAAAACAGTAAAAAGCACTGGCGCAGTAGTAACAGGACCAATTCCTTTACCTACGCACAAAAAATTATTTACTGTACTACGTTCTCCACACGTTAATAAAAAAGCTAGAGAGCAATTTCAATTAAGCTCTTATAAAAGATTACTTGATATTTATAGCTCTTCATCAAAAACTATTGATGCATTAATGAAGTTAGAATTACCAAGTGGAGTAGAAGTAGAGATTAAAGTATAATTAACATTAATCGAAATTTATTTCGATAACATGTCTGGAGCGTTTCGCGAAGGAAAAACGGAAAAAAATACATTCAAGGGTTGAATTTATTTTGGCCCTTAATTTTTAATAATAATAATAACAATAAATAAATAAAATATGTCTGGGTTAATTGGAAAAAAAATAGGAATGACCAGTATTTTTGACGACAATGGAAAGAACATTCCTTGTACTGTCATTCAGGTCGGACCTTGTATTGTTACCCAAGTCAGAACTAAAGAAGTAGATGGCTATGAAGCCCTTCAACTTGGTTTCGATGACAAGACTGAAAAAAATTCTACGAAAGCTCAAATTGGGCATTCAAAGAAGGCTGGTTCATCTGTCAAAAGAAAAGTTGTTGAATTTCAAGGTTTTGATGAGGAGTACAAATTAGGAGATAGTATAAGTGTTGATCACTTTACTGAAGGTGAATTTGTTGATGTTTCTGGCACCTCAAAAGGTAAAGGATTTCAAGGTGTTGTAAAAAGACACGGATTTGCTGGTGTAGGTCAAGCTACTCACGGTCAACATAATAGATTAAGAGCGCCAGGTTCTATTGGAGCAGCTTCTTATCCTGCAAGAGTATTCAAGGGTATGAAAATGGCAGGTAGAATGGGTGGAGAAACAATTAAGGTTCAAAATTTAAGAGTTTATAAAGTAGTTTTAGACAAAAATCTTTTAGTAGTAAAAGGTTGTGTTCCAGGACATAATAATTCTTACGTAACAATTCAGAAATAATGAAAATAGCTGTAGTAGATTATAAAGGAAAAGATACAGGTAGAAAGGTAGACCTTTCTAAAGATGTATACGGTATTGAGCCACACAATCACTCTTTGTACTTGGATGTTAAGCAATATTTAGCTAATCAACGTCAAGGTACGCATAAAGCTAAAGAAAGAGCTGATATTACAGGTTCTACAAGAAAGATAAAGAAACAAAAAGGTACTGGTACTGCAAGAGCAGGTAGTATTAAGTCAGGTGTTTTTAGAGGTGGGGGTAGAATGTTTGGCCCAAGACCAAGAGATTATAGATTTAAGCTTAATAAAAACTTAAAGCGATTGGCTAGAAAAACCGCTTTAACATTAAAGGCAACTAGCAAGTCAATCACAGTAGTGGAAGATTTTGATTTTGAGACTATTAAAACAAAAAACTTCACCTCTGTTTTAAAGGCTCTTAATTTAGAAAGTAAAAAATCTTTATTTGTCTTTGGCGCTTCGAATAATAATGTATATTTGTCATCGCGTAATTTAAAAGGCTCTGAAGTTATAACATACTCGGAATTAAGTACTTACAAATTATTAAATGCTGACCAATTAGTATTAGCAGAAAGCGCATTAGAAGGAATTGAATTAAATTTAAGTAAATAAGTAAGATATGAATATCTTGATTAAACCAATTATAACTGAAAAAGCTACTAACGATAGTGAATTAAACAATCGTTATACTTTTCAAGTTAACGTTAAGTCGAATAAAGTAGAAATTAAAAAAGCTGTTGAAAAAGCTTATGGAGTTTCTGTAGAAAAAGTTCGTACTATAAATGTCCGTCCAGATAGGAGTACCCGTCATACGAAAGCAGGTATTCAAAATGGTAAAACAAATGCTGTTAAAAAGGCAATTGTACAACTGGCGGAAGGTGAGTCTATAGATTTGTATGCTAACATGTAATTAAAAAGAAATGTCAGTAAGAAAATTAAAACCAATAACACCAGGACAACGATTTAGAGTAGTCAATGGATATGATGCCATAACTACTGATAAGCCGGAAAAAAGTTTACTTCTCCCGAAAAAAAGATCTGGAGGAAGAAATAGTCAAGGTAAAATGACCATGCGTTATAAAGGTGGTGGTCATAAGAAAAGATATAGAGTAATTGATTTTAAAAGAGATAAGTCTGGAATTCCAGCTGAAGTTAAATCAATTGAATATGATCCTAATAGAACTGCATTTATTGCTCTTTTAAACTATCAAGATGGTGAAAAGAGATATATGATTGCACACAACGGATTAAAAGTTGGACAAAATGTTGTGTCTGGAGATAATGTTGCCCCTGAAATAGGAAACTGTATGCCTTTGGCTAATATTCCATTAGGGACGATTATTTCTTGTATTGAATTAAGGCCTGGTCAAGGAGCTATTATGGCTCGTAGTGCTGGTGCTTTTGCTCAATTAATGGCTAGAGATGGTAGATTTGCAACCGTTAAATTACCCTCTGGTGAAACTAGATTAATCTTAGAGACTTGTTCTGCAACTATTGGAGTAGTTTCTAATTCTGATCACCAATTATTGGTTTCTGGTAAAGCTGGTAGATCAAGATGGCTTGGAATAAGACCAAGAACTAGACCTGTAGTTATGAACCCTGTCGATCACCCAATGGGTGGTGGTGAAGGTAAATCATCTGGTGGACATCCAAGATCAAGAAATGGTATTCCAGCAAAAGGTTATAGAACTAGATCTAAAACTAAAGCAAGTAATAAATACATTATTGAACGTAGAAAGAAATAATTAAGTTATGTCAAGATCATTAAAAAAAGGACCATTCGTCCACTATAAGTTGGATAAAAAGGTCGCTAAAAATGTAGAAACTAACAAAAAAACTGTAATCAAAACTTGGTCTAGAGCTAGTATGATTACTCCAGATTTTGTTGGTCAAACTATAGCAGTACACAATGGACGTCAATTTATTCCAGTATATGTTACTGAAAATATGGTTGGTCATAAATTAGGTGAATTTTCTCCAACAAGATCTTTTAGAGGTCATATGGGGTCTAAAAATAAAGGTAAAAAATAAAGATATGGGAAGTCGTAAAACTAAAATGGCGGAGACTATTAAGTCAGAGAAAAAGAAAGTTGCTTTTGCTAAGCTAAACAACTGTCCTACTTCACCTAGAAAAATGCGTTTAGTTGCTGATCTTGTAAGAGGTAAAATGGCTGATAGAGCATTAAACATATTAAGGTTTAGTCAAAAAGAGGCTTCTAGAAGATTAGAAAAATTACTTTTATCAGCTATATCTAACTGGGAAGCTAAAAACGAAGGTTTAAATCTTGAAGAAGCTGAGCTTTATGTTTCTAGAATAACTGTAGATAGTGGTTCAATGCTTAAAAGATTAAGACCAGCTCCACAAGGTAGAGCTCATAGAATTAGAAAGAGATCTAATCACGTAACATTAGTGCTTGATTCTAAAAATAACACTCAAAGCATTTAATAAATGGGACAAAAGACAAATCCAATAGGAAATAGATTAGGAATTATTAGAGGCTGGGAATCTATGTGGTACGGTGGAAATGACTATGGTGATAAGATAGCTGAAGATGATAAAATTAGAAAATACATTTATGTAAGACTTGCTAAGGCAAGTGTTTCTAGAGTTATAATTGAAAGAACTCTTAAAATTGTTACCGTTACTATAACAACTGCTAGACCAGGTATTATTATTGGTAAAGGTGGTCAAGAAGTTGATAAACTTAAAGAAGAATTAAAAAAGATATCTGGTAAAGAAGTTCAGTTGAATGTTTATGAAATCAAAAGACCTGAAGTAGATGCTTTTTTAGTTGCATCTAGTGTAGCTAGACAAATTGAAAACAGAATCTCTTACAAAAGAGCTATTAAAATGTCTATTGCGGCTGCAATGAGAATGAATGCAGAAGGAATTAAAATTCAAATTAGTGGTCGTTTAAATGGTGCTGAGATGGCTAGAAACGAACACTATAAAGATGGAAGAATTCCTTTATCCACTTTTAGAGCTGATATTGATTATGCACTAGTCGAAGCTCATACTACTTATGGTAGACTAGGAATAAAAGTTTGGATCATGAAAGGTGAAGTATATGGTAAAAGAGAATTATCTCCTTTAGTTGGATTATCTAAAAATCAAGGTAAGCCAGGTAGCAGAAATGCGGGAAATAAATCAAGAAGAAGAAAATAAATTATAATAAAAAGCAATGTTACAACCTAAGAGAACAAAATATCGTAAAGTCCAAAAAGGAAGGATGAAAGGAAACTCCGGAAGAGGAACTATTCTTTCTAACGGAATGTTTGGAATAAAGTCGTTAGATTCTAACTTCTTGACTTCTAGGCAAATTGAAGCTGCTAGAATTGCCGCTACAAGATATATGAAAAGAGAAGGTCAATTGTGGATAAAAATATTTCCAGATAAGCCGATAACTAAAAAACCTCTAGAGGTACGTATGGGTAAGGGTAAAGGTGCTGTAGAGTATTGGGCTGCTGTTGTAAAACCAGGTAGAATTTTATTCGAAGTTGGTGGTGTTCCTATAGATATTGCTAAGGAAGCATTAAGGCTAGCTGCTCAAAAATTACCAGTTAAAACTAGGTTTGTAATCGCAAGAGATCACGAAGCTTAATATTTATTAAAATGAAACAAACAGAAGTATCAAAATTATCAAACGAAGAGCTAAGTGAAAAACTTGGGGAATCTAAAAAGAGCTATAGAGAGTTGAAAATGACTCATGCTATATCCCCTTTGGAAAACCCAATACAGCTTCGAGCATTAAGAAGAACTGTAGCTAGAATAGCGACGGAGATAACTAAAAGAGAAATACAATAAACTTATTCTATTGAAAATGGAAAAAAGAAATTTAAGAAAAGAACGTGTAGGAGTTGTTACTAGTAACAAGATGGAGAAATCTATTGTTGTTTCTGAGGTTAAAAAAATCAAGCATCCTATGTATGGTAAATTCGTGTTAAAGACTAAAAAGTATGTAGCACACGATGAAACAAACGATTGCAATATTGGAGATACTGTAAAGATCATGGAAACAAGACCTTTGAGTAAATCAAAATGTTGGAGATTAGTACAAATAATTGAAAGAGCTAAGTAATTATGTTACAACAAGAATCAAGATTAAAAGTAGCCGATAACACTGGAGCCAAGGAAGTTTTAACTATCCGAGTGCTTGGTGGAACAAAAAGAAGATATGCTTCTGTCGGAGATAAAATTGTAGTTTCAGTTAAAGCTGTAAGTCCTAACGGATCTGTGAAAAAAGGTGAAGTTTCAACTGCAGTTGTTATAAGAACACTTAAAGAAGTTAGAAGAGCTGATGGTACATACATCAGATTTGATGATAATGCTTGTGTTTTGTTAGACGCAGCTGGTGAAATGAAAGGAACAAGAGTATTTGGTCCTGTAGCAAGAGAATTAAGAGATAAGCAATTTATGAAAATTGTTTCTCTAGCACCTGAAGTATTATAATAAATTATTATGAAAAAGATTAAAATTAAAACAGGAGATAACGTTAAGGTAATTACTGGAAATAGCAAAGGCTCTGAAGGTAAAGTGCTTAAGATAGTATCTGAAAAAAATAGGTTAATTGTTGAAGGTGTAAATATGGTTAAAAAGCATATGAAGCCTAATGCTCAAAACCCACAAGGTGGAATAATTGAAAAAGAAGCTTTTATTCATGTTTCTAACGTCTCTTTGTTAACACCGTCAGGTGAAACAACTAAAGTTGGCTATAGAATGGATGAAAATAAAAAAGTAAGATTTTCAAAAAAATCTAATGAAGTAATATAATTATGAGTTACGTACCAAGATTAAAACAAGAATACAACAATAAGGTTATAAGTAACCTTAAAGAGGAGTTTGGATATAAAAATGTTATGCAAGTCCCTAAGCTGAAGAAAATAGTTATTTCTAAAGGGGTAGGTGCTGCAGTATCTGACAAAAAGTTAATTGACTATGCGGTCGAAGAAATTACTAATATCTCGGGGCAAAAAGCTATCGCAACTATTTCTAAAAAAGATGTTGCTACCTTTAAGTTAAGAAAAGGGATGCCTATTGGAGTTAAAGTGACTCTTAGAGGAGAGAAGATGTATGAGTTTTTAGATAGATTAGTTACATCTGCACTTCCTAGAGTTAGAGACTTTAATGGTATTAAAGCTACAGGCTTTGATGGTAGAGGTAATTATAGTTTGGGTGTTGTAGAGCAAATTATTTTTCCAGAAATAAACATTGATAAGGTGAATAAAATTTCTGGGATGGATATAACATTTGTTACTAGCGCTGGTACAGACAAAGAAGCAAAATCATTATTAACTGAATTAGGTTTACCATTTAAAAAAAATTAAACTATGGCTAAAGAATCAATGAAAGCCCGTGAGGTAAAAAGAGCAAAAACGGTTGCTAAGTATGCTGAAAAAAGAAAGGCTTTAAAGGAAGCTGGTGATTTTGAAGGTTTACAGAAACTACCCAAAAATGCATCGCCAGTTAGAATGCACAATAGATGTAAACTTACAGGAAGACCAAAAGGATACATGAGAACCTTTGGTTTATCTAGAGTTATGTTTAGAGAAATGGCAAATAAAGGATTAATACCAGGTGTTAGAAAAGCCAGTTGGTAATATATTAACTGATTAAAGGTTTAGCGCGAAAGCTAAAAACCATAATCAAAAAAAAATTAATTATGTATACAGATCCAATAGCGGATTATTTAACAAGAGTTAGAAATGCAGTGGCTGCCAAGCACAGAGTGGTTGAGATCCCTGCATCTAATCTTAAAAAAGAAATTACTAAAATATTATTCGATCAAGGGTATATTTTAAGTTATAAGTTTGAAGACTCTACAGTTCAGGGTACAATTAAAATTGCACTCAAATACAATAAACTGAGCCAAGAGCCTGTAATTAAAAAAATCCAAAGATTAAGTAAACCTGGTTTACGTAAATATTCAAATTCTAATGACTTACCTAGAATTTTAAATGGTCTTGGTATTGCAATAGTGTCTACTTCCAGAGGAGTTATGACTGCTAAGCAAGCAAAGAGACATAATGTTGGTGGTGAGGTAATTTGTTACGTATACTAATTTAAAGATAATATAATGTCAAGAATAGGAAATAATCCAGTAACAATACCAGAAGGTGTAACTATTAGTATTGAAAATAGTATTGTTACGGTAAAAGGTAAATTAGGAGAACTAAGTCAAGAGTTTTCTGATATTACAATAAAAATAGAAGACAACTTAGTCATATTGACTAGATCTTCTGAGCATAAAGATCATAAAGCTAAACATGGTTTATATAGAGCCCTAATTAGCAATATGGTTGATGGAGTTACAACTGGTTGGACAAAGGAATTAGAGCTTGTTGGAGTTGGTTATAGAGCAACTAATCAAGGGCAAAAGCTTGATTTAGCTTTAGGCTATTCACACAACATAGTTTTACAAGTGGTTCCTGAAGTTAAAGTTGAGACTATTTCAGAAAAAGGGAAAAACCCAATTGTTAAATTAACATCTAACGACAAACAATTAATAGGTCAAGTAGCTGCTAAAATTAGAGGATTCAGAAGTCCAGAACCTTATAAAGGTAAAGGAGTTAGATTTGTAGGTGAACAAGTTAGAAGAAAAGCTGGTAAATCAGCTTAAAAATATATTTGAATTATGGCATTAACAAAACAAGATAGAAGACAAAGAATTAGAAATAGAATCAGAAAGATAATTTCTGGTACTTCAGGTAATCCTAGGCTGTCTGTATATAGAAGTAATAAAGAAATCTATGCTCAATTAATTGATGATGTTTCTGGAAAAACTATATGTGCTTGCTCTTCTAGAGAAAAAGAAATTATTACTGCAGAAGTAACTAAAAAAGACATTGCTACTTTAGTCGGTAAGACATTAGCAGAGAAAGCTGTGAAATTAGGTGTTAGTAAAGTATCATTTGATAGAGCAGGTTATTTATATCATGGACGTGTGAAGTCTTTGGCCGATGGTGCTAGAGAAGGAGGACTTAAATTTTAATTATATGTATCAAAACGTAGAATCAGTAAAACCAAGTGGATTAGATCTTAAAGATCGTTTAGTTGGTGTTCAAAGAGTTACTAAAGTAACAAAAGGTGGTAGAGCATTTGGTTTCTCTGCAATTGTTGTTGTAGGAGATGGAAATGGAGTTGTTGGACATGGATTAGGAAAATCTAAAGATGTTGCAAGTGCCATAGCTAAAGCTGTGGAAGATGCAAAAAAGAATCTAGTTAGAATCCCTTTAATAAAGGGTACTTTACCTCACGAACAAAAAGGTAAATTTGGTGGAGCTAGAGTCAATATTATTCCTGCTGCACCTGGTACAGGTGTTATTGCAGGGGGTGCACTTAGAATAGTTCTTGAAGCAGTTGGAGTACATGATGTATTGTCAAAATCTCAAGGATCTTCAAATCCTCACAACGTTGTTAAAGCTACTTTTGAGGCTTTATTGAATTTAAGAGACGCAAACACTATTGCAAAAAATAGAGGTATATCTCTACAAAAAGTTTTTAATGGATAATAACATGAAGAAGATAATAGTAACACAAGAAAAAAGTGCGATCAACCGCACGCTAAGACAAAAAAGAACTTTAGTTGCTCTTGGTCTTAAAAGAATTGGGCATAGCATAGAGCATGATGCTTCTGCCAATATTCTTGGTATGATAAAAAAAGTTAATCATTTAGTTTCTTTTAAAGAAGCTTAATAAAAAAAACACTTAGAATGGATTTAAGTAATTTAAAACCTGCTGAAGGATCAGTTAATAATAATAGTAAAAGAATTGGTAGAGGACAAGGTTCTGGGAAAGGTGGAACTGCTACTAGAGGTCACAAAGGAGCTAAGTCTAGATCTGGATATTCTAGAAAAATAGGATTTGAGGGTGGACAGATGCCTCTTCAAAGACGTGTACCTAAATTTGGATTTACTAATATTAATAGAAAAGAATACCAAGGGATTAACCTTGATGTAATTCAAGAATTAGTTGATGGTAAAAAAATAAAGGACTCCTTAGATTTTAACTCTATTATAGAGTTACGTTTAGCTAGAAAAAATGAACTAGTTAAAATATTAGGAAGAGGAGAATTAAAAGCAAAAATTAAAGTATCTGCTCACAAATTCACTGCTACTGCAAAAAATGCAATTGAGGCAGCTGGAGGAGAAGTAGTAATATTATAATTATATGAAATTTATAGATACAATAAAAAATGTTTGGAATATAACTGAGTTAAAAGATAGAATTCTTTTTACCCTAGCTATGTTATTAGTTTACCGTTTTGGTGCTCAAATAACTATACCAGGGATCGATGCTGAGTTACTAGTTGGTAGTGGTTTAGATTCCCAAACATCCGAAGGTATTTTAGGGCTATTAAATGCCTTTACAGGAGGTGCTTTTGCAAACGCATCTGTTTTTGCTCTTGGTATTATGCCGTATATTTCTGCATCAATTGTAGTGCAACTGATGGGGATAGCAATCCCTTATCTTCAAAAACTTCAAAAAGAAGGTGCTAGTGGTCAGAAAAAAATTACTCAAATCACCAGATGGTTAACTATTGCTATTTGTATGGTTCAAGCACCTGGTTATTTAGCGAGTTTAGATCTTATGTTTGGCATCCCTCAAGAAGCCTTTTTACTTGGACAAGGGCCAATATTTTTCTTCACTGGAACTGTAGTTTTAGTTACAGGCTGTATTTTTGCAATGTGGTTAGGTGAAAAAATAACAGATAAGGGTATTGGAAACGGTATTTCTTTATTAATTACTGTTGGTATTATTGCTAATATGCCACAATCATTTATACAAGAATATGCAGCTAGAGTTACTGGATCTAATGGTGGTTTAATGATGATACTAATCGAACTAGTTATCTGGTGGTTAATAATTCTAGCATCAGTATACTTAGTAATGGCTGTTAGAAGAATAGCTGTTCAATACGCAAGAAGAACCGCTTCTGGTAGTTATGAAAAAAATATTTCTGGTTCAAGGCAATTTCTTCCATTAAAGTTAAATGCATCAGGAGTTATGCCTATCATATTTGCTCAAGCATTAATGTTTGTTCCTGGTCTTATTGGAGGTTCTAGTTTTTTAAAGGACTCTTCATTTGGTCAATGGATGGCATCTAACTTCAGTGATATTTTCGGATTTTGGTATAATGTTGTATTTGGATTACTTATTATAGTGTTTACATATTTTTATACTGCGATAACGGTTCCTACTAATAAGATGGCGGATGATTTAAAAAGGAGTGGTGGATTTATTCCTGGTATAAGACCAGGTTCAGAGACATCTGAGTTTTTAGATAAAATTATGTCTCACATAACACTTCCTGGATCTGTATTCTTGGCTTTAATAGCAGTATTTCCTGCTTTTGTTGTTCAGTTTATGGATGTTCAACAAGGATGGGCATTATTTTTTGGTGGTACATCTTTATTAATTATGGTTGGTGTGGCGATAGATACAATGCAACAGGTTAATTCATATTTATTGAATAAGCATTACGATGGACTGATGAAGGCCGGTAAAAATAGAAAAACAGGAATCTAATGGCAAAGCAAGCAGCAATAGAGCAAGATGGCTCAATAATAGAAGCGTTGTCCAATGCAATGTTTAGAGTAGAATTAGAAAATGGTCATATTGTGACTGCACATATATCTGGTAAAATGCGTATGCATTACATCAAGTTGTTGCCAGGAGATAAAGTTAAATTAGAAATGAGTCCTTATGATTTATCAAAGGCTCGCATAACATATAGATATTAATAAAAAATCATGAAAGTAAGAGCTTCAGTAAAAAAGAGAAGTGCAGATTGTAAAATTGTACGTAGAAAAGGTAGACTTTATGTGATAAACAAAAAGAATCCAAGGTTTAAACAAAGACAAGGTTAATTATGGCAAGAATAGCAGGTGTAGATATACCAAAACAAAAAAGAGGAGTTATTTCCCTTACCTATATATTCGGTATAGGTAGAACTCGCGCAAAAGAAATTTTGAAGGCCGCGGGTGTTGATGACAGCGTTAAAGTTAACGATTGGTCAGATTCAGATATCAGTAAAATACGTGAGGCTGTTAGCACATTCACTATTGAAGGAGAATTACGTTCAGAAACTCAATTAAACATTAAACGTTTAATGGATATTGGGTGTTACAGAGGTATCAGACACAGATCTGGTTTACCTTTGAGAGGTCAAAGAACTAAAAACAACTCTAGAACTAGAAAAGGAAGAAGAAAAACAGTTGCTAACAAGAAAAAAGTAACTAAATAATAATTAGTAATATGGCAAAGTCAAGTACTAAAAAGCGTAAAGTAATAGTTGAATCTATAGGTGAGGCACATATTGTTGCATCATTTAACAATATTATTATATCATTAACTAACAAAAAAGGAGACGTTATCTCTTGGTCATCTGCTGGTAAGATGGGCTTTAGAGGTTCGAAGAAAAACACTCCCTATGCTGCTCAATTAGCTGCTGAAGATGCAGCAGGTGTTGCAAAAGATGCTGGTTTGAGAAAGGTTAAGGTATATGTAAAAGGTCCCGGAAATGGAAGAGAGTCAGCAATTAGATCTATTCATAATGCAGGTATTGAAGTCGCAGAAATAATTGATGTGACTCCAACTCCACATAATGGTTGTAGACCACCTAAACGTAGAAGAGTTTAAATAACAATTATAATAAGTATAATCAGAGACAAAACACTATCGAAGGATTAGATTAAGACCTTAATTCATAGTTACTCTAAAAAAACAAAAAACAATGGCAAGATATACTGGTCCAAAAACAAAAATTGCAAGAAAATTTGGTGAAGCAATTTTCGGAGAAGATAAATCTTTTGAGAAAAGAAACTATCCACCTGGTCAACACGGAAATACCCGTAGACGTGGTAAAAAATCTGAGTACTCTGTACAACTTATGGAGAAGCAAAAAGCTAAATATACATATGGTATATTAGAAAAGCAATTTAGAAACATGTTTAAAAAAGCAACCGCTGCAACTGGAATTACCGGTGAGGTATTATTACAACTTTGTGAATCAAGGTTAGATAATGTTGTATTTAGAATGGGTTTATCAAACTCAAGAAGTGGAGCAAGACAACTTGTATCTCACAGACATATTACTGTCAATGGAGGAATAGTTAACATACCTTCTTACAGTTTAAAACCTGGAGACGTAGTAGCTGTTAGAGAGAAGTCGAAGTCTTTAGAGACAATCGATAGAGCTCTTTCTAACTCCTCAAGTGTATTTGAATGGATTACATGGAATGGTGATTTAATGCAAGGAACATACGTTTCAATTCCTGCAAGAATTCAAATTCCTGAAAACATTAATGAACAGTTCATTGTTGAATTGTACTCAAAATAATAATTAATATACAAAGTATTATGGCAATATTAAATTTTCAAAAACCGGACAAAGTAATAATGATCAATTCAACTGATTTTGAAGGTAAATTCGAATTCAGACCACTTGAACCTGGTTATGGCTTAACAGTTGGTAATGCTCTGAGAAGAGTTTTATTATCTTCTCTTGAGGGATTTGCAATTACTTCAGTAAAAATTGAAGGAGTTGATCACGAATTCTCAACTATTGCAGGTGTTGTAGAAGATGTTACTGAAATTATTTTAAATTTAAAACAAGTTCGTTTTAAAAGACAAATTGATGAAGTTGATAATGAAACTGTTTCTATATCTCTTTCTGGTCAAGACAAAATAACTGCTGGTGATTTTCAGAAGTTTATTTCTGGTTTTCAAGTTTTAAACTCAGATCAAGTTATTTGTAATTTAGATTCTAAAGTTAAGATTCAAATGGAATTATCTATCGAAAAGGGTAGAGGTTATGTTCCTGCTGAGGAAAATAAAAAATCTAGTACTCCAATAGGTACGATTTTTACAGATTCTATTTTCACACCTATTAAAAATGTGAAATATGCTGTAGAAAACTTCAGGGTTGAACAAAAGACTGATTATGAAAAATTAGTATTTGAAATAATGACTGATGGCTCTATAAGCCCACAAGATGCATTAACTGATGCTGCAAGAATTTTAATACATCACTTTATGCTCTTCTCTGACGAAAGAATTACTCTTGAAGCAGATGAAATTGCTAAGACTGAAACTTATGATGAGGAATCATTACATATGCGTCAACTTCTTAAAACTAAGTTAATTGATATGGATCTTTCTGTTCGTGCACTAAACTGTTTAAAAGCTGCAGAAGTAGACACTTTGGGAGATTTAGTTTCGTTTAATAAAAACGATTTGATGAAATTTAGAAATTTTGGTAAAAAATCTCTAACTGAACTAGAGGAACTTGTGATCGTAAAAGGGTTGAATTTCGGAATGGATTTAACAAAATATAAATTAGATAAAGATTAATTTATTAGACTATAAATAAATTTAATAATGAGACACGGAAAAAAAATTAACCATTTAGGAAGAAAAACTGCTCATAGAAAATCTATGTTAGCTAATATGGCTTGTTCTTTAATCGAAAATAAGCGTATAAATACTACTACTGCTAAAGCTAAAGCTTTAAAGCAATTTGTAGAACCACTAATTACTAAGTCAAAATCAGATACTACTCAGAACAGAAGAATTGTTTTTGCTAGACTAAGACAAAAAGAAGCTGTTGCAGAACTATTTCGTGATGTTTCTGCTAAAATAGCTGATCGACCAGGTGGTTATACTAGAGTTATTAGACTAGGAAATAGACTTGGTGATAATGCTGATATGGCTATGATCGAGTTAGTTGATTATAATGAAACTTATGAAGCTGGTAAAAAGAAAAAATCGACTACTAGACGACGTAAAAAAAGCACTACTGCTAAAGTCGCTACCCCTGAAGTAGAGTCTACAGAAATAGTTGATGCTCCACAAGTTGAATCCCCTGAAACTGAATCACCAGAAGAAAAATAAAGTTGTAAATATTTAAAAATTTTAAGATTTAATTAATATATCCTTAACATTTAGAATTATATATAATATTATTTTTGTAAAAAAAATCTTTATGAAGAATATCAATTTATTTATTGTGTTTTTGTTGTTTAGTTTTGTAGCATTAGCTCAGACTAATACTGTTGATTCTGGAGGAAGTCAAGCCATGGAGAATTATGCCAAATTAGCTTCTGGTAATGGTAGTAATTTTGGTAATTCTATGATGTTTTATAATCCAAAAAGACAAATAGACGGTAAGTTTCATCTATTTGAAGACTGGAGTAATACAGCAGTTATTCACACACTTTCAGATGATAAGTTCTTGGTAAAACGAATTAATTTAAATATTAAGAGAAATTCTTTTGAGGCTAAAATGAATGAATCTGATTCCATATTCTCATTTACGTTCAATAACATAAAAAAAATTGTTGTCAATAATAAAACTTATAAGAACTATTATTATGACGATGATAATAGAGTTTACGAAATGTTATACGAGTCTGATGATTACAAATTTATGAAGGGTTTTGAAGTTACGTTAATCACAGCTTCAGCTAACCCTTTAGTTAATAGACCAAATGACAAGTATGTTCGTGGAGAAGATTATTTTATTATGATTAATGGTACGATCAGTCAGGTAAAATTAAAAAAGAAATCAATTTTTAAGACCTTGAAATTAGATAAGTTAAATTCATCTAATCTAGATATGTTTGTGGACTCAAATTCACTTTCATTAAAGAAAGTAGAAGATGTAGTTAAACTCCTTGAGTATTATAACAGTATTTAGTATTTCTGTTTAACTGCATGAATTTGATTTTCATGTGACACAAAATTGTTAATAAAGAGGTTAAGAAATTTAACCTCTTTTTTTATATAATTAATTATTATAATTATTTTTGTTTTAGTTTAGATATCATGGAATATAAAAAAAGAAAGCAAGCTATATTATTATTATCTGACGGTACTATGTTTTATGGTAAGTCTGTTTTTGGAGATGGTACTGCTTATGGAGAAGTTTGTTTTAATACCGGCATGACTGGTTATCAAGAAATATATACTGATCCTTCTTATTTTGGTCAGTTAATGATTATGACCAATCCACATATAGGTAATTATGGAATAAATAATGATGAGTCTGAATCAGACTCCATCAAAATCTCAGGTTTAATATGTAAAAACTTTAGTTATAATTACTCTAGAGAATTGGCAGATAGTTCTCTTGAGGATTTTTTAAATAAGAACAATCTTTTTGCAATTTCTGATATTGATACACGAGCCTTAGTTAGTTATATTAGGGAGAATGGAGCTATGAATGCTGTTATAACTACTGATATTGATAGTTTAGAAAGCTTATCAAAAAAACTACTTTCTGTTCCTTCTATGATAGGGCTTGAATTAGCGTCAAAGGTTTCAACTAAATCTGCATATTTTTTTGGAAATGAAAAATCTAAGTTTAAAGTAGCTGCTCTAGATTTAGGAATTAAAAAAAATATTTTAAGGAATTTAGCGAGTAGAGATGTTTATATAAAAGTTTTTCCTTTTGATACATCTTTTGATGAAATGAGTAAATGGAATCCTGATGGTTATTTTTTGTCAAATGGCCCAGGAGATCCCGAACCTTTGAAAAGTGCTCAGTTAGTTGCTAAAAAAATAATAGAAAAGAACTTGCCTCTTTTTGGAATTTGCCTTGGACATCAAATTATTGCGCTTGCAAGCGGAATAGCTACATACAAAATGCATAATGGTCATCGAGGTATAAACCATCCTGTGAAAAACTTAATTACTGGCAAGGGCGAAATAACTTCTCAAAACCATGGTTTTGCAGTAAATAAAGAAGATGCTCAAGCTAATGAGGATATAGAAATCACTCATATTCACTTGAATGATGATACTGTTGCTGGTATTAGGCTTAAAAATAGTAATTGTTTTTCTGTCCAATTTCATCCTGAGGCTAGTCCAGGCCCTCATGATTCCTCGTATTTGTTTGATGAGTTTGTTGAGAACATGAAGAAATAATATATTCCACTATTACGTTTTCGTCAATTTATTCTTATAAATGGATTAAAATCTATTTATATATGATATTTTTGTCAATTAATAATCATTTCTATACTTATGTCAAATATTAAAAAAATTCACGCTAGACAAATTTTTGATTCGCGAGGTAACCCAACTATTGAAGTTGATGTTGTCACCGATAATGGCACTTTGGGTAGGGCAGCTGTTCCTTCAGGGGCATCTACAGGCGAACATGAAGCTGTTGAATTAAGAGATGGTGGATCTGATTATATGGGTAAAGGTGTGAAAATTGCTATTAGTAACGTTAATGAAATTCTTTCACAATCCGTTTTAGGCATTTCAGTTTTTAATCAAACAGAAATTGATAATATAATGATTGATTTAGATGGAACTCCAAATAAGTCAAAATTAGGAGCAAATTCAATTTTAGGTGTTTCATTAGCTGTTGCAAAAGCTGCAGCAAATGAAAAAAATATACCATTGTATAAATATATTGGAGGGGAAGATGTTTGCACACTACCAGTTCCTATGATGAATATTATTAATGGAGGATCTCATAGTGACTCTCCTATTGCCTTCCAAGAGTTTATGGTAGTTCCAGTACTTGCTGAGTCTTTTACTCATGCAATGCAGATGGGAAGTGAGATATTTCATCATCTTAAAATTGTATTGAAAAGCAGAAAATTAAGTACTGCTGTCGGGGATGAAGGAGGTTTTGCTCCTGTTTTAGACGGAACAGAGGACGCTTTAGATACAATTGCTTTAGCTGTTGAAAATGCAGGCTATAGTTTTGGTAAAGATGTAATGATCGCTCTTGATTGTGCTGCCGCTGAGTTTTATGAAAATAATGAGTATAATTATAAAAAATTTGAAGGTGAACAGGGTAAGGTTAGATCAAGTAAAGAGCAAGCTGACTACTTAGCAAGCCTAACTTCTAAATATCCAATTATATCAATTGAAGATGGAATGGATGAAAATGATTGGGACGGTTGGAAGTATTTAACTGAAATTATTGGAGACAAAATTCAATTAGTTGGTGATGATTTATTTGTTACCAATGTAGATAGGTTATCTAAAGGAATAAATGAGTCAATAGCTAATTCGATTTTAATTAAAGTAAATCAAATAGGTACTTTGACAGAGACTATTCAAGCTGTTGAAATGGCACACAATGCTGGATTTACATCGGTTATGTCACACAGGTCAGGTGAAACAGAAGATAATACAATAGCTGATTTGGCTGTAGCACTTACTACTTGTCAAATTAAGACAGGCTCAGCATCTCGTAGTGATAGAATGGCTAAGTATAATCAATTACTAAGAATAGAAGAGGAATTAGGCTCACGAGCTGTTTACCCTAAAGCTAGCGCGTTTAAATCGTAGTCGGTTTTATTTTTTAATAATTCACAGATATTTTGTACTTTTGCATTCCTTAATACAAAAATTTAAATGTCAAAAAAAGCTACACTTCTTATAAATAACCAAGAATTTGATTTTCCTATTGTTTTAGGTTCTGAAAATGAAATTTCTATTGATGTAAAAAACTTAAGATCACTTACGGGTGGTGTTACTACTATTGATCCAGGTTTTAAGAATACTGCATCGTGTGAAAGTAAAATCACATATTTGGATGGTGAGAAGGGTATTTTAAGATATAGAGGTTATTCTATTGAAGATTTATCTAATAATGCTAGTTTTTTAGAAGTTGCTTATTTACTAATATATGGTAATCTTCCAACTCAAGACGAGTACAAGAAGTTCAATGATGACATAAAAAAAGAAAGTATTGTTGATGAGGATATTAAGAAAATATTAGAAGCCTTTCCAAAATCAGCTCATCCAATGGGTATTTTGTCTTCGTTAACTAGTGCTTTAACGGCATTTAACCCTAGTTCAAAAAATATAGATTACGATAGAAGTAAATCTGAACTCTATGATACTATTGTTAAAGTTTTAGGTAAAATACCAGTCTTAATCGCTTGGACTTTTAGAAAAAAGAATGGCTTACCATTAGATTATGGGGATTCTTCTTTAGGTTATGTTGAAAATATTTTGAAAATGATGTTTAATAAGCCTAACGAACAGTATGTTCAAAATCCTGTTTTAGTTAACTCTTTAAACAAGCTTTTAATTCTTCATGCAGATCATGAACAAAACTGCTCTACATCAACGGTTAGAATAGTTGGTTCTTCTCATGCTGGTTTATTTGCCTCAATTTCTGCAGGGATTTCTGCTCTATGGGGCCCACTTCATGGTGGTGCAAATCAAGCTGTATTAGAAATGCTAGAATCAATTAATGAAGATGGTGGAGATACAAATAAGTACATGCAAAAAGCTAAAGACAAAGAAGATCCATTTAGATTAATGGGTTTTGGTCACAGAGTTTACAAAAGCTTCGATCCTCGAGCAAAAATAATAAAAGTTGCAACTGACAAAGTTTTAAATGATCTCGGAATTGTAGATCCTATTTTAGATATTGCAAAGGGACTTGAAAAAGAAGCTTTAAGTGATCAGTATTTTGTGGATAGAAATTTATATCCAAATGTTGATTTTTACTCAGGTATCATCTATAGAGCCATGGGTATTCCCTCAGATATGTTCACAGTTATGTTTGCCTTAGGTAGACTGCCAGGTTGGATAGCTCATTGGAGAGAAATGAGGCTGCGTAATGAACCAATTGGTAGACCAAGACAAGTCTATACAGGTGAGACACACAGACCATATTTTCCAATCTCTGACAGATAATTAAAGACAACATTCTGAATATCTTTATTATTATATTTACATATGTTAAAAATTAATATTAACAATGAGACCTCTAAATTAGTATCTGTAATTTTAGGCACTGCTGTTTCTAATGGGTCAATTCCAAAAATTGAAGATTGCTATGATCCAAAGTCTAAAGAGCATATTTTAAATGGTACTTACCCAACCGAGGATGATATGATAGCCGAGTTAGGTTTATTTGAGAATGTTTTAAAAAAACACAAAGTAAAAGTTTATAGACCTAAAGAAATAATTGATTATAATCAGATATTTACTAGAGATATTTCATTTGTAATTGAAGATAAAATTATCTTATCTAATATGATTGATAATAGATCTTTAGAATTGTCTGCTATTAATTATATAATCGATCAGATTCCTACCAAAAACGTAATTAGACTTAGTTCTGATTGTCATATTGAGGGTGGTGATGTGATAATTTGTAATGATCATGTTTTTATTGGAATCTATACTGGTGAAGATTATTCTAATTATATAACCGCTAGAACTAATATTAATGCTGTTAATGCCTTGATAGAAATTTTTCCTAACAAAACTATTAAGACTTTTGAGTTACGAAAGTCAAATAACTCACCAAAAGACAATGCTCTTCATCTTGATTGTTGTTTTCAGCCACTTGGTAACAACAAAGCAATATTACATCCAGAAGGTTTTTTAATAAAAGACGAGTGTGATTGGCTAATAGATTTTTTTGGCAAGGAAAATATTTTTGAAACTACAAAAGAAGAGATGTGTAATATGAACTGTAATGTATTTTCTATATCTGAAAATATAGTAGTGTCGGAAAATAAATTCTATAGGCTAAATAAATGGCTAAATTCAAATGGATTTGAAGTTGAGACTATTAAATATTCAGAAATAGCTAAGCAAGAAGGTTTGTTAAGGTGTTCAACCATGCCTTTAATAAGAAAGTAATGACTGTGAATAAACAAAGTACAAATACAATTATGATGATTAGACCTTTTGCATTTAATTACAATGTGCAAACAGCTGTTAATAATCATTATCAAAAGCTTGTAGAGCCTAATAATAGTTCTGATCAAATTAACTTAAAAGCGCAATCTGAATTTGATAATTTAGTTTTAAAACTTAGATCTATTGGAATCAATGTTATAGTATTTCAGGATGATAATAAGTTTGATACTCCAGACTCCTTATTTCCTAACAATTGGGTGTCTTTTCATTCAAATGGTGATTTAGCACTATACCCTATGTATGCTGAAAATAGAAGACAGGAAAGAAGAGAAGATGTGATGGAGTTTGTCGAAAAAAACAACCATTTAATTAATAATGTTATTGACTATTCTTCTGGAGAAGAAGCAGGTTTATTTTTAGAAGGAACGGGTAGTATAGTTTTAGACAGAGTAAATAGAAAAGCTTATTGTGCAGTTTCTGAGAGGTCTAATGAAGATCTATTGATTGAGTTTTGTGAAGATTTTGAATATACTCCAGTTATCTTCAATGCGTATCAGTCAATTAAAGATAACAGGGAGTTGATCTATCACACAAATGTTATGATGTGTGTTGCGGATGATTTTGCGGTTATTTGTTTGGATTGCATTGATGATAAAAAGGAGAAAAAAAATGTAATTTCTCATTTGTTAAGTGATGGAAAAGAAATTATTGAAATATCTGAAAATCAAGTTAATTCTTTCGCAGGTAACATGCTGCAACTATTAGATAGAAATAATAACGCATTATTAGTTATGAGTGAATCAGCATATAATGTGTTAACTAACCAACAAAAAAACACTATAAATAAATATGCTAAAATTGTATTTAGTTCACTTAGTACAATTGAAACTTATGGTGGAGGAAGTGCTAGATGTATGATGGCAGAAGTGTTTTTGCCAAAAATAAAATAGAATTATTAATATGTTATATTTATAGTTATAATGAACGAAATGAATATTGAGTCAACATTAAAGTCTTTTGCAATAAGAGCAATTGATGATTTGTACAAAATAAATATAGCTACTGTTGAAATTCAGCCCACTAGAAGTGAATTTGAAGGTGATCTTACGATAGTGGTATTTCCTTTCTTAAAGTCCATTAAAACAAGCCCTAAGGAGCTTGCGAATAAGTTAGGTGAGTATATAGTTGGTGCTGAAAACTACTTCACATCTTTTAATGTTGTTTCGGGTTTTCTAAATATTGTTGTTTCAGATGAGTACTACTTAAATCAATTTAATTCTATTAAAGAAAAAAGTGATTTTGGTTTTGTAAAACCTACTACTTCTGATTATACTATGGTAGAATATTCTTCGCCGAATACAAATAAGCCACTTCACTTAGGTCATATTAGAAATAACTTATTAGGTTTTAGTGTATCTCAGATATTAAAAGCATCTGGCAGAAATGTTCTAAAAACTCAAATAATTAATGACAGAGGGATACACATATGTAAGAGTATGGTTGCTTGGGTTAAGTTTGGAAATGGGGAAACCCCGGAATCTACGTCTGTAAAGGGTGATAAGTTAGTAGGTAAATACTATGTTTTATTTGATAAGGAGTATAAAAAACAAATTAGTCTTCTTGTTGAAAATGGTAATTCTGAGGAGGACGCAAAAAAAAATGCAGCTATTTTAGTTGAAGCCCAAAAAATGCTTTTAAAGTGGGAAGCTGGAGATGAAGAGGTTGTTAAGTTGTGGAAAACAATGAATGAATGGGTTTATAAAGGTTTTGCGCAAACTTATAAAACTCTTGGGGTAGATTTTGATAACTACTATTACGAAAGTGAAACCTATTTGTTAGGTAAAGAATTTATAAAACAAGGTCTTTCTAAAAATGTTTTTTTCAAGAAAGAAGATGGAAGTATTTGGTGTGATTTAACTGAAGATGGGTTAGATGAAAAAATTGTTTTAAGATCTGATGGTACAGCTGTTTATATGACACAAGATATTGGTACAGCAATTCAAAGAGTTAAAGATTATCCTAATATAAACTCAATGGTTTATACTGTTGGTAACGAGCAAGACTATCATTTTAAAGTATTGTTTTTAATACTTAAAAAATTAGGTTTTGGTTGGTCTAATAATCTACATCATTTAAGTTATGGTATGGTAGATCTTCCTAGTGGAAAGATGAAAAGTAGAGAAGGCACTGTTGTAGATGCAGATGATTTACTAGAAGAAATGACAACTACTGCAAGAGATATTTCTCTAGAGCTAGGAAAATTAGAAGACTTAAATGAAGATGAAAAAAACAAGGTATATAATGTTATAGGTCAAGGGGCTTTAAAATATTTTATTTTAAAAGTAGATCCTAAAAAGAGAATCTTATTTGACCCTAAAGAATCTGTAGATTTTCAAGGAAATACAGGACCTTTCATTCAGTACTCTTATGTAAGGATTCAGGCTATTTTAAGAAAGATTGATAAAGTTAGTGATGAAGATTATTATGGAAAAGTAGATGCTGTAGAGAAAGATTTAATTAAACAATTACTTATATTTCCAGCAGCAATTCAAAAAGCAGCTAATATCCATAGTCCTGCTTTAATTGCTAACTACTTATATGATTTAGTTAAGGTATTTAATTCTTTCTATCACTCTTCACCGATTCTAAAGACTTCTTTTGAGGATAGAAAAATGTTTAGACTTCAGCTTTCGCAGGCAGTATCTTTTGCTATTAAAAATGCGTTAGAACTATTAGGTATTGGTGTAGTTCAAAAAATGTAATAGAATTTATTGTATAAAAAAAAGGCTACACAATGTGTAGCCTTTTTTTATTTTTTGTTGGAATCTTTAATTAAGATTCTTTAACAGCTAAGCTGTAAACAACTAAACCGAAACCGATTTTATTGATTGCATCTCCAATGTTATAGATAACTTCCATAGAAGGTAAGAATGCTTCAATACCGTTATACCATCCATCAGTACCAGCCATATATCCTAAAGGATAAATTGCCCAACCAACAAGAAGGAACCAACATAGCATTTTGTGAGCTTCTAGTACGTTTCCACCAGCTGCAACAGCTAATTTCTTAAGACTACCTAACCACACTTCATATGCGATCCAGAAGTAAGCGACACCAGAAATGAATCCCCAAGCACCAGCACCTAACATTCCGCCGTCCCATCCAGACTCACCAAAGAATCCAGTAACTAGCATTACAGTTGAAAGTGCGATAAGTTTCCACATATGTGCCTTAGTTGCACCAGCAACTTTAAGTATTAAGTAAAACTCAACACACATTAATGGAACTGTTAAGATCCAGTCTACATATCTAAATACAGTAGTACTATCCCCAGCTGCATGAGCATCTCTCATGTACATGTAATGTACAGCAGCAATAAATGTAATTAATCCTGAAACCAAAAGAGATGTTCTCCATTTAGCATCAACACTGTTCATTGACAAGAAGAAAAACACAGATGCTGCCATCATAGCCATAGCTCCAAGCCAGAACGTAAATCCAGTACCGTCCGTAGGGACTGACATTGCAATAAAGTTTAAATAATTCATATTTTGTTATTTTAAAAATTAATAGTTGAGGGCTAAAATACTAAATTATTTCTAAATCATTAAATGTAGACACTGAAAATTCCGATATTAACAGCATTTGTCTTCTTAAATTATTAATTAAATAAAAAAAAAGAACCCCAATTTGAGGTTCTTTTTTAACTATTATTTAATTTTTATAATAATTATTTTGACTTAAAAGGTAAATATGGGTTAGCTATAAAGCTAAATAGTGTGTTTAATATTGTCCATATCCATTTATATATTGCTAAAACAACATACAGTTTAAGAAGGATTACAGCTACTTGAACTAGACCCCATAAAGAAAATATAAGATTACCAGCCCATGTGCCGTCAGCTGCAGCTTTACTGCTTGTTATGTCCCATCCCCATAGATCGTTAAGTTTTTCTCCTACCCATTCTAATCCAAACATGTTTGTTAAAGCATCCATGGCTGAGGCAGGTAGTGCATAGAAATAATCCATGTTATCTAACCAGCTAACATCGACGCCACCAGTCATATCAAGATTACCCATAGTAACAGCTGCTATGATACCAAGTAATGCAGCTACTAATGCTACTAAAGCGGTTACATAACCCCATGCTCTAATTGTAGCTAATGCTATATCATGCCAAAACAGTGTGACAATATCACTTGTTGAAGAAGCAACGCTGTTACCAGCATCTCTGATGATTTGTGCAATTGGAAAAGCAACATAAATCCATACTAGGCCGCCTAAAACTGCCATGATGTTTACGCCATCATCACCAGGAATCATCCCTGATATTGATGCAATGATAGAGAAAACTAGTGTTACAAAAGCCCCTACTCTAAAAACTTCTCCGGCCCATTTTGCTATGTTGCCCTCTGAGTCATTCATACAAGAGTTCCAGCAGTTCCAAGGAAGTTTGTTGTTGACCATATTAGGAGAGTCAACTACCATGTTAAAAAAGTTTTTAATTTTGTCCATTTTATTTAATTTTTTATTAGTTAGTTCCCAGTAAGTTAGTAAATTAATAGAACATTTAGCGTTGTTTTTTTTATTAATAATCTGAATTTTAGTGTTTTACGAATATAATCTAGCGTTATTTGTGAGTAGATATTGTAATATAATTGTATTATTTATATGCTGTTTTATTTAAATGTTTGGATTTTTTAATAAATATTCTTTGTACATTTCTGAACTTAATTAATATTAAAATTTGAATAAAACTATATCCTATAATAAAGAAATTTATAGCTTTTCAATTCTAAGCTCTTTTTTTGCATTATGGTTGTCAGCTCAAATTAGCTCTTCTATTGAATCTAATATTGCTTACATCATGATTCTCACTGTTGGAATATTACATGGCTCTAATGATATTATGCTTGTAAATCATAGCCTTAGATCCAATTCAAATATTTCTAGTTTTTCTATTTTTGTAATTTATGTAACATTGGTGGCTTCAGTGGCCATTTTGTTTTATTTTGTTCCATTTGTCGCATTATGCCTATTTGTTATTTTTAGTTCATATCATTTTGGAGAACAACATTTTATTTCTAAAACTAAGACCACTAATAGCTTATTATATTTTTATTATATTTCTTATGGGATGCTAATATTCTCCATGATATTTTCTAGTAACCCAGATGAAGTTATTGTCATAGTTAATGAAATTACTAATGTTTTTATTAACCGGGAATTTATAAATACTATTTTATATACTTCATTAATTACAACAACTTTAATGTCCATTGTAATGCACTTTAAAAGATTAATAACCTTTAATTTTTTTGAAGAAATTATTTTGATCATTTTGTTGTTTATAATTTTTAATATTGCTTCTCTTATAGCTGGTTTTGCAATCTATTTTATTATTTGGCATTCAATTCCATCTCTAAGAGATCAAATTGTGGAACTTCACAGTGATTTTAATAAAAACACTATTTTACTTTATTTGAAAAACTCAGCACTATATTGGCTAATTTCTATAATCTCTTTATTTATACTTTATTATGTCGTCAATGATGATAAATTATTTATTTCATTGTTTTTCTCTTTCTTATCAGCCATTACTTTTCCTCACGTTCTGGTGATGTTTAATTTGTTTAGGAAGAAATCGTGATATTTCACCAAAATATCTACCTAAATTCTTAAATTTGTTTTTTAAAAAATAAAAAACTTTTATGTTTAATAACCTTAGTGATAAATTAGATAAAGCACTTCAAGTATTAAAGGGCCACGGAAGAATAACGGAAATTAATGTTGCGGAGACATTAAAAGAGGTGCGAAGAGCTTTGTTAGATGCGGATGTTAATTTTAAAATCGCAAAGGAATTTACTGTTAGAGTTAAAGAAAAGGCTATCGGCCAAAATGTACTAACCGATCTTAAGCCTGGTCAATTGATGGTTAAGATTGTTAAAGATGAATTAGCTGAACTCATGGGTGGAGATGCCTCAGAGCTTAATATTAGCGCTTCTCCTTCTATAATTTTAATGTCTGGACTACAAGGTTCTGGAAAAACGACTTTCTCTGGAAAACTAGCAAATTACTTACAAAAAAAGAAAAATAAGAAACCATTACTAGTTGCTTGTGATATTTACAGGCCAGCTGCAATTGAGCAGTTACATGTTTTGGGAAAACAACTAGATATTGATGTTTATAGTGATTCAGAGAACAAAGATCCAGTATCTATTTCTAAGGCAGCTATAGCGCACGCTAAATCTAATGGGCATAATTTAATAATTATTGATACTGCTGGTAGATTAGCGATTGATGAGCTGATGATGAATGAAATTTCAAATATCAAAAAAGCAATCAATCCCCATGAAGTATTATTTGTTGTTGATTCAATGACAGGTCAAGATGCTGTAAATACAGCTAAAGCTTTTAATGAAATTTTGGATTTTGATGGTGTTATCTTGACAAAACTTGATGGTGACACAAGAGGTGGTGCCGCACTTTCTATAAAGCAAGTTGTAGATAAGCCAATAAAATTTATTGGTACTGGTGAAAAAATGGAAGCAATTGATATTTTCTATCCCTCTAGAATGGCAGATCGAATTCTTGGAATGGGTGATGTTGTTTCTCTTGTTGAAAGAGCGCAAGAGCAATTTGATGAAAAAGAAGCTAGGAGAATCCAGAAAAAAATAGCAAAAAACACCTTTGGTTTAGATGATTTTTTAAAACAAATTCATCAGATTAAAAAAATGGGTAATATGAAAGATTTGGTTGGTATGATTCCAGGAGCTGGAAAAATGCTAAAAGATGTAGATGTAGATGACGATTCATTTAAGCATATTGAAGCAATGATACAATCCATGACTCCTAACGAAAGATCTAATCCATCTTTAATTAATAAATCAAGAAAAGAGCGTATCGGTAAAGGATCGGGTACTTCTATACAGCAAATCAATCAATTGTTAAAACAATTTACTCAGATGAGTAAGATGATGAAAATGATGCAAGGTGGTGGAGCTAATAAGATGATGCAAATGATGCAAAATATGAAAAGATAATTTTATGATAATTCTAGACGGTAAAAAAACAAGTAGTGATATAAAAAATGAGATAGCTATTTCTGTAAAAGAAATAGTTTCAAAAGGTTCAAGGCCTCCACATTTAGCTGCTGTTATTGTTGGTGAAGATGGAGCTAGCTTGACTTATGTTGGCAGTAAAGTAAGGGCTTGTAAAAGAGTTGGTTTTGACTCTACTCTTATTAAATTATCTGATAAAATCTCTGAGTCTGAATTACTTCTAAAAGTTAAAGAGTTAAATGACAATGATGCTATTGACGGCTATATTGTTCAATTGCCTCTTCCTTCGCATATTGACACTCAAAAAATATTAATGGCCGTTGATCCAGATAAAGATGCAGATGGTTTTCATCCTACTAATTTTGGTAAAATGGCTCTAAACCTCCCTACTTTTATTTCTGCAACACCTTATGGTATAATTGAATTATTAGATCGCTATAATGTTGAAACTAGCGGCAAGCATACGGTAGTTATTGGTAGATCTGATATCGTAGGTAGACCAATTAGTATACTTATGAGTAGAAAAAGTAAGGTTGGTAACTCTACAGTTACTTTAGCGCATAGTAGAACCAAAAACATAAAGGAACTGACTCTTCAGGCAGATATAATTATTTCAGCCCTAGGTTCTCCAGATTTTGTTACTGAAGATATGGTAAAAGATGGGGTAGTTAGTTGTTGATGTTGGCATTACAAGAGTTAAAAATGATTCAAAAAAAGGGTATGAAATAGTAGGAGATGTTGATTATGAAAATGTCTCGAAAAAAGCAAGTTACATTACTCCAGTTCCAGGGGGTGTAGGGCCAATGACAATTGCAATGCTTTTGAAAAATACTCTTCAAGCATTTCTTAAATAACAAGAATGTAAATATTTAGAACAAGAGAGAAGATTTTAAAAAGGTAATAATTTACTACTTCTCAAAAATTTGATTAAAATCCTTAAAGGATTTAAATTCTAGCGCGTTTCCAGACGGATCTTTAAAAAACATAGTAGCTTGTTCACCTGCAAGACCTTTAAATCGTATGTAGGGTTCAATAATAAATTTTACACTTTTAGATTTAAGTCTAATCGATAATTCTTGAAACTTACCCCACTCTAATACGACTCCAAAATGAGGAATTGGTACGTCTTTTCCGTCCACTAGGTTTGCGTGTGATTTCTCTTCTGATTTTTCTTTGAAATGAATAACTAGTTGGTGTCCAAAAAAATCAAAGTCAACCCAATGATCACTACTTCTGCCTTCTTTGCAGCCTAATATTTGTTTGTAAAAATCTCTACACTTTGAAAGGTTGTCTACAGGGATTGCTAAATGAAAGGGTGTTATATTACTCATTATCAATTAGTTTATTTAAAGAGCTTATTTCATCATTTGTAAGTTCTCTATGTTCTCCTAAGGGTAAGTCTAATTTGATATTCATTATTCTAGTTCTTTCTAGAGAAACAACTTTATAATTAAAATACTCACACATTCTTCTAATCTGTCTATTTAAACCTTGAGTTAGGATTATTTTAAACTCATTGGTACTTATTTTTTTAATTTCACATTCCTTCGTGATAGTATCTAGTATTGGAACACCTTTTGACATTCGGTCAATAATAGTTTGAGAAAGGGGTTTGTCTACTCTAACTAAGTATTCTTTTTCATGATTGTGTTCTGTTCTTAGAATCTTATTTACAATATCTCCATCATTTGTAAGTAGGATTAGCCCCGAACTTGGCTTGTCTAATCTTCCTATTGGAAAGATTCTTTCAGGATAATTTATAAAATCTATTATGTTGTCTTTCTCAACTCTTGTATCTGTAGTGCATACTATGCCTATTGGTTTATTCAATGCTAAGTAGATCTTCCTCTTTGATTTTACTTCAACAACTTCGTTGTCAATTTTTATTTCATCAGTTATAATAATTTTCTGGCCTAAAGTTGCAGGTTCATTGTTTACTAAAACTCTTCCAGATTCAATAAGCTTATCTCCAGCTCTTCTTGAGCAATAGCCAATTTCACTTAAGTATTTATTTAATCTAATTTTCTGTTCTTCCATCTAATTTATCCATTCTAAATAAAGATCATTAATTTTGGCATTATCTGGAATTTGTGCTTTATCAATTTCAATATTTGAGTTATATCTAAGATTAGATGGGAGTTGATTTTTATTAATTGTAAAATATAAATTAGCGGAGTTAATTGAAATAATTATATTTCTTAAGCTATTTTGAATATTACTTATGTTATAATTGTCTCTTACTTCTTTAAAGGTACTGCTAGACCCAATTCCTTTTTTTGTTTTATATCTTGGGTCTATGATCTTTATCAGCTTTGCTGTAGAGCTATAATCTAAATCTTCTTTTGGTGTAATTTCTAATAGCTCATTACCTTCTTTATCTAAAATGGTGATGTCATTAAATTTACCTGTAAAACTATCTCCTGAAATATCATTTCGCACGGAGTCATTTTTAAATATTTGAATTAAATCTTTCATCATAGTCGTATCGGAGACATGACCAATGCTATTATTGGAAATTAAATAAGGATCTTTTTCTGTTGAGCAGGACGTAATGATAGCTGTTGCTATTAAAATTAATATAACTTTATTCATTATAATTTTTTTGTAATTAATGTTACGTAAATATAATTATTTAAGATCTTTAAGTTTGATTTTTTTTATTAAAAAAAAGGTTTCTAATCGTTTTTGTAGTGAATAGAAATTTATATTTGCACTCGATGGATGATAAAACTAAAAATTTAGTTGATAAAGGTGAGATGCTTCCTTTAATGGAATCGTTTTATACAATACAAGGGGAAGGCTTTCATAAGGGTACTGCTGCTTACTTTATAAGGCTGGGTGGTTGTGACGTCGGTTGTCATTGGTGTGATGTAAAGGAAAGTTGGGATGCATTAACTCATCCTCCAACCTTGACCCAGGATATTGTTAAAAATGCTGAACCCTTTAGTGATACAGTAGTTATCACAGGTGGTGAGCCTTTAATGTGGGACATGACCATGATAACTAAATTATTAAAAGAAAAAAACAAATCGGTTCATATAGAAACATCGGGCGCCTATGATCTCACTGGAGACTGGGATTGGATATGTTTATCTCCTAAAAAGAATAAATTACCCAAGCAAAAAATATATGAAACTGCTAATGAACTTAAAATGATTATTTACAATAAAGATGATTTTAAGTTTGCTGAAAGGGAAGCTTCAAAGATTAGTTCTGAATGTATTTTGTTTTTGCAACCTGAGTGGAGTAAAAGAGAAGTAGTTATGCCTTTAATTGTTGACTATGTTATGCAAAACCCAAAATGGAAAATCTCTCTTCAAACCCATAAGTACCTAAATATTCCTTAATTACTTTTGTAAGGATTCCTTCATTATTCTCAATTTTTAATTACTTTTTTACTATAAATTACTTTTTTTAATATACATATGTAATCATAATTATAAATTATGTTTATTTTAATAATATTTTAATGATATTTGATTAAAATATATAACATGTGTGGAATTGTTTGTGCTTTTGATGTAAAGCAAAGTTCAGGGTCTCTAAGACCTCAAATATTAGAAATGTCAAAAAAAATTAGACATAGAGGACCAGATTGGAGTGGTATTTATAGTTCTGGTAATGCTATTATGGCTCATGAGAGATTGGCTATTGTTGACCCCAAGTCTGGCAAGCAGCCACTCTTTAGTCAAGATAAAAAATTGATATTAGCCGCCAATGGTGAGATTTATAACCATATGCAATTAAGGAAAGAGTTTATTGGTTCTTATGAATTTTCAACTAGTAGTGACTGTGAGGTAATTATAGCTTTATATCAAAAGTATGGAGCTGATTTTCTTGATAAGATGAATGGTATTTTTGGATTTGCAATTTACGACGAATTAAAAGACGAGTATTTTGTAGCTAGAGATCATGTTGGTGTTATCCCTCTTTATATTGGTTGGGATGATAAAGGGACTTTTTATGCTGCTTCAGAGTTAAAAGCGTTGGAAGGGTATTGCACTAAAATTGAATTATTTCCACCTGGACATTATTACCACAGTAAGCAAAAGAAATTTATCAAATGGTACAAAAGAGACTGGAATGACTATAATGCTGTTAAGAATAATAAAACAAGTATAACTAAGATTAAAGAAGCTTTAGATTCGGCTATTCATAGACAGCTTATGAGTGATGTTCCATATGGAGTTTTGCTTTCCGGCGGTTTAGACTCTTCCATTACATCTGCAATTGCAAAAAAATATTCTCAAAAAAGAATCGAAAGCGGGGATAAGTCTGAAGCTTGGTGGCCTCAGTTGCATTCTTTTTCAGTTGGTCTTAAAGGCTCTCCAGACCTTATAGCTGCTAAAAAGGTTGCTGATCATATTGGTACTATTCACCACGAAATTGTTTTTACGATTCAGGAGGGTTTAGATGCGATTAAAGACGTTATTTATAATTTAGAAACATATGATGTAACGACTATAAGAGCTTCAACACCTATGTACTTAATGGCTAGAGTTATTAAGTCAATGGGTATTAAAATGGTGCTTTCTGGTGAAGGTGCAGATGAATTGTTTGGAGGGTACTTGTATTTTCATAAAGCTCCTAACTCAAAAGAGTTTCATAAAGAAACGGTTAGAAAAATAAATAAATTACATATGTACGATTGTTTAAGGGCTAATAAAAGTTTAGCTGCTTGGGGAATTGAAGGTAGAGTGCCTTTTTTGGATAAAGAATTTATTGATGTTGCTATGAGTATAAACCCGGATGATAAAATGATTAATTCAGAAAGAATGGAGAAATGGGTTTTAAGAAAAGCTTTTGAAGATTATTTGCCAAAAAGTATTGTTTGGAGGCAAAAGGAGCAATTTAGTGATGGTGTTGGTTATAGTTGGATTGATGAGTTGAAAAAGCTAGTAGGTAGCTTTGTTTCTGATGATCAAATGAAGTCTGTAAAAATTGATTTTCCAGATCAGCCACCAGCTTCAAAAGAAGAATATTATTACCGTACAATATTTCAATCTCATTTTCCAAGTAAGGCTGCTGCTTTAAGTGTTCCGCAAGAACCCTCTATAGCTTGTAGCACAAAAATAGCACTTGAATGGGATGAATCATTTAAAAATATGAATGAGCCGTCCGGTAGAGCTATTTCAGAGGTTCATGAAGATGCTTATAAATCTTGAATTTAAGTTGATTTTTACTCTTGAAATTGTTAATAACTTATGTGCTTATTTAAGCAAAAAATAGCTTAAAAATTTCTGCTTTTTTTTATATTTACAAGAATAAACAAACCGCAGTTATTCACATGGTTTTTTTATTCTTTATAATTAAATTAAAAACATAATTTATGAGTGAAAAAAAGCAAAGTTATTCAGCTGATAGTATACAGGCTTTAGAAGGAATGGAGCACGTTAGAATGCGTCCTTCAATGTATATTGGAGATGTAGGGTCAAGAGGTCTTCATCATTTAGTATATGAGGTTGTAGATAATTCTATTGACGAGGCTCTTGCCGGTCATTGTAATGAGATTTCAGTTATAATAAACGAGGACAACTCAGTAACTACTATTGATGATGGAAGGGGTATTCCAGTGGATATTCATAAAAAAGAAGGAGTTTCTGCTTTAGAGGTTGTAATGACTAAGATTGGTGCTGGTGGAAAATTTGATAAGGATTCTTATAAGGTTTCTGGTGGTCTTCACGGAGTTGGAGTTAGTTGTGTTAATGCACTTTCTGAGAGTCTGAAAGCAACAGTGTACAGAAATGGTAAGGTATACGAGCAAGAATATGAACTAGGGAAATCTTTATCTCCGGTTAAAGAAGTTGGTACTACTGACAAAAGAGGAACAATGGTAACTTTCAAGCCAGATCCTACTATTTTTATTCACACGCTTGAGTATAGCTATGATATATTAGCTTCAAGATTAAGAGAACTCGCTTACCTTAATAAAGGAATAACAGTTATTCTTATTGATAAAAGACATAAAGATGAAAAAGGAGATTTTGTTAACGAGACTTTCCACTCTAAGGAAGGTTTAAAAGAATTTATTAAGTTTTTAGATGGCAATAGAGAACCTTTATTGAAAGATGTAATTTCTTTTGAAGGAGAGAAAAATGGAGTACCTGTAGAAGTAGCTATGGCGTATAATACTTCGTATTCAGAAAATTTACACTCTTATGTGAATAATATTAATACACATGAAGGTGGAACACACTTGTCTGGTTTTAGAAGAGGATTGACCCATACATTGAAAAAATATGCAGATGGTTCAGGAATGTTAGATAAATTAAAATTTGAAATTTCTGGAGATGATTTTAGAGAAGGTTTAACAGCTATTATTTCTGTTAAAGTTTCTGAGCCTCAATTTGAAGGGCAAACAAAAACTAAGTTAGGTAACAGGGAGGTTTCTTCAAGTGTTAGTCAGGCTGTTTCTGAGATGCTAACAGACTATTTAGAGGAACATCCAGATGATGCTAAGATTATAGTACAAAAAGTAATACTTGCAGCACAGGCCAGAACAGCAGCACAAAAGGCCCGTGAAATGGTTCAAAGAAAAACAGTCATGAGTCTGGGTGGTTTACCTGGAAAACTGTCTGATTGTTCTGAGCAAGATCCAGCTAAATGCGAAGTATTTTTAGTAGAGGGAGATTCTGCAGGAGGAACTGCTAAGCAAGGTAGAGATAGAGCATTTCAGGCTATATTACCTTTAAGAGGTAAGATTCTGAACGTAGAGAAAGCTATGCAGCATAAAGTTTTTGAAAATGAAGAAATAAAAAATATTTTCACCGCTTTAGGAGTTACAATTGGTACAGAGGAAGATTCAAAAGCTTTAAACCTTACAAAACTTAGATACCATAAAGTAGTTATAATGTGTGATGCGGATATAGATGGAAGTCATATTGCTACACTTATTTTAACTTTCTTTTTCAGGTATATGAAAGAATTAATTGAAGGAGGTCACATATATATTGCTACTCCGCCATTATACTTAGTTAAAAAAGGAGCTAAAAAAGAATATGCTTGGGATGATGACCAAAGAGATCTAATTATGCAAAAATATGGAGAAGGTGTTAAAATCCAAAGGTATAAAGGACTTGGTGAAATGAATGCTTCTCAATTATGGGATACTACCATGAATCCAGAGTTCAGGACTTTAAGAAAAGTAGAAATTGAAAACATGATTGAAGCAGATAGAATTTTCTCAATGCTAATGGGAGATGAAGTTCCACCAAGAAGAGAATTTATCGAAAAAAATGCGATCTATGCTAATATAGATGCTTAATAAAAAAATGAAACAAATATGAAAATAACAGTTGTTGGAGCTGGTGCTGTAGGTGCTAGTTGTGCTGAATATATAGCTATAAAAGATTTTGCATCTGAGGTAGTATTATTAGATATTAAGGAAGGTTTTGCTGAAGGAAAAGCAATGGACTTAATGCAAACTGCATCATTAAATAATTTTGATACTAAAATCACAGGTACAACGAATGACTATAGCAAAACAGCAAATAGTTCCATCTGTGTTGTAACTTCTGGAATTCCTAGAAAACCAGGAATGACAAGGGAAGAGTTGATAGGAATAAATGCTGGTATAGTAAAGACAGTTACCTCCAATTTAATAGAACATTCTCCAAACACTATCTTAATTATAGTTAGTAACCCAATGGACTCAATGACTTACCTAGTTCATAAAACTACAAGTTTACCTAAAAATAGAATTATTGGAATGGGTGGAGCTTTAGATTCTGCAAGATTTAAATATAGACTAGCAGAAGCTTTGGATGCACCAATTAGTGATGTTGATGGTATGGTTATAGGTGGTCACAGTGACTTAGGTATGGTGCCGTTAACTTCTAATGCTACAAGAAATAGCATTAAAGTTTCTGAATTCCTATCTAGTGAAAGACTTTCAAAAGTAAAAGAAGATACCAAAGTAGGAGGGGCGACACTAACTAAATTATTAGGTACCTCTGCATGGTATGCTCCAGGAGCTGCTGTAAGTGGTATCGTACAGGCAATTGCTTGTGATCAAAAGAAAATGTTTCCTTGTTCAGTTTTATTAGAAGGCGAATATGGTCTTAATGACCTCTCAATTGGCGTTCCAGTTATACTAGGGAAAAATGGTATTGAAGAAATAGTTAAAATAGAATTAAGCGAAGCGGATATGCAACATTTGCATCAAAGTGCTGAAGGTGTTAAGAAAACAAATAGTCTCTTATCATTGTAATTTGCTGGTATAATTCTGGATACAAATTGTTTCCAGTTGGTTGTACAATTTAGAAATGCTTCATTTCTGTTGTCAATTTATTAGTTAAATCATATATTTGCTCGTTTTTAAATTGAATAAAATACATCACAATGCAGAATAAAGGATTAATAAAATTGTTTGCTTTATTATTTGGTTTGGTTAGTATATACCAACTATCATTTACATTTAAGGCAAATCAGGTAGAAGATAATGCAGCTCAATATGCAGTTAGTAAAGTTTCTGAATCTCAAATAGATTTTGACAAACAAAGAAATGTTATTGAAGCTAATTACTTAGATTCATTATCAAATGTTTCAGTTTTTGATATAGGAATTTCTGATTATACCTTCAATGAAGTTAAAGATAGAGCTATGAATTTAGGTCTGGATTTAAAAGGTGGTATTAATGTAATCCTTCAAATTTCGGTTAAGGATATATTAAAAGGACTATCTAATAATAGTAGAGATCCAATTTTTAATCAAGCGCTTGTTGATGCTGAAGAAATTCAAAAAAACAGTCAAAACACATATCTGGAAGATTTTTTCGTAGCATTTGATGCGATTAAAGGAGATACGAAACTAGCATCTCCAGACATATTTGCTAATAGAACATTAAGTGAAGAGATTACTTTTGACATGTCTGATGAGGATGTGCAGCCAGTAATTAAAGAAAAAATTGATGAATCTATCGTTTCTGCATTCGAAGTTTTAAGAAAAAGAATTGATAAGTTTGGGGTAACTCAGCCTAACATTCAAAGACTTGGTAATTCAGGTAGAATATTAGTAGAGCTTCCTGGAGCTAAAGATATTGAAAGAGTTAAGAACTTACTTCAAAGTACGGCTCAGTTAGAGTTTTGGGATGCTTTTAGAGGACAAGATTTCTTGAACTTTATCGTACAGGCTAATGGGGTAGTTAAATCTATGGTAGATGCTGAAGAGATTTCTGCAAGTTCTGAAAATACGAATAGTGAAATTGATGATTTATTAGGAACTGATTCGGATTCAACTTTTGTTGATGTAAATCCAATACTTGATGCTATTAAAGGTCAAGGGTATGCTGGAGGTCCAATTGTTGCAACTTTCGATGCTAAAGAAAAACAAAATATAACTGACTATCTTAAAATGCCTGAAGTTAAATCTTTACTCTCAGCAGAGCAAAGGGAAGTTAAATTTGTATGGGGTATTCCTCAATTAGATTTAGAAGGTAATGAGTTATTAGACTTGTACGCTCTACAAGGAAATAGAGATAATAAACCAGAGTTAAGTGGTTCTGTAATAACAGACGCTAGACAAGCATATTCACCATCTGGTCAACCTACCGTTAGTATGCAGATGAATGGAAAAGGAGCTAAGATTTGGGAGAAAATGACAGGTAATGCTTTCACTAAAGGAAGCCAGATTGCAATTGTTTTAGATGAAACAGTTTACTCTGCACCCGGAGTAACAACAGGACCTATTTCTGGAGGTAACTCTGAAATATCAGGTTCATTTACATTGGAAGAAGCGATAGATTTAGCGAATGTTTTAAGAGCTGGTAAACTTCCTGCTTCTGCAGATATTGTTCAAGCAGATGAAGTTGGTCCTTCTCTTGGTAAAGAAGCAATTGATACAGGTTCAAGATCTTTTGTAATTGCTCTTTTATTAGTTCTTGCATGGATGATATTTTATTATGGTAAAGCAGGTATATTTTCTAATATAGCTCTTGTGCTAAATATAATTTTAATTTTTGGAGTTCTTGCCGGTCTAGGCGCTGTATTGACTTTACCTGGAATAGCAGGTATTGTATTAACGATAGGAATTGCGGTTGATGCAAATGTTCTTATATACGAAAGAATTAGAGAAGAGATACTTAAAGGGAAAAAGCAAGTTAATGCCATTCAAGATGGTTTTGCAAATGCTTTATCTTCAATATTGGATGCGAATATAACTACAGGGTTAACTGCATTAATATTATTTTCACTTGGAACTGGTCCTATAAAAGGATTTGCTACTACTTTATTAATAGGTATTTTAACCTCTTTATTCACTGCTATATTTATTACAAGAATACTTATAGAATGGAATATGAATAAAGGTAGAAGTTTAGACTTTTCAACCCGTTTAACAAAAGGGTTATTTAGAAATATATCTATTGAATTTCTTAAGAAAACAAAAATCACTTACGTAATCTCAGGATTCTTTATTATTGCTGGATTAGCTTCGTTATTTACAACTGGTCTGGATCAAGGTATTGATTTTGTTGGAGGTAGAACTTACACTGTAAGATTTGCACAGGATGTAAGTACTGAAGAAGTTAAGCTTGAAACTAATGCAGCATTTGGTAGTTCTGAAGTTAAAACTATAGGTTCTGCTAATCAGCTTAAAATATCCACTAAATATAAAGTAGATGAAAATTCTGCAGAGGTTGATGAAGAAGTTCAGAATAAACTTTTCACATCACTTAAAAACTTTTTACCAGATGGTTATACATACTCTCAGTTTTTAAATGCTGAAAATAATGTTGGAAAAATGCTTTCTGGGAAAGTTAGTCCAACCATTGCTGATGATATAAAACAATCTTCATTATGGGCTGTGTTAGCTTCACTAATAGTTGTATTTCTATATATATTACTACGATTTAAAAAGTGGCAATTCTCCCTTGGAGCAGTTGCAGCTGTTTTTCATGATGTATTAATAGTTCTTGGGATATTCTCTTTAACTTATAAATACATGCCATTTAACATGGAAATAGATCAAGCATTTATTGCTGCTATTCTTACGGTAATTGGTTACTCTTTAAATGATACCGTTGTAGTTTTTGATAGAATTAGAGAATTCATTGAAGAGCACTCAACTTGGGAATTTGATAAAATTGTAAATACTGCTTTAAATAGTACCTTAAGTAGAACTTTAAATACTTCATTCACGACATTGGTTGTATTGATGTCTATGTTCTTACTTGGTGCTGACTCACTTAGAGGTTTATTATTTGCTCTTATTATTGGAGTTTTAGTTGGAACGTATTCTTCTGTGTTTATTGCTACTCCAATTATGAGAGATACAATAGGTAAATCAGAAAAATAAAACAGCTTTAATTTCTAAAATATTTTCTATCAATATAGTATGTCCCAAATGGGAGTATAGAAGATATCAATATTTGAAAAGTTTTACTAGCGCTCCATTTGAATAGTCTACTATTTATAATTGACAAAACTACATAGGTAACAAACAATAGCCCATGAGGCATCCCTAGAAGTTTAACTAACTGGGGGTTATCTGCATAATATTTTAGAGGGACTGCTACAAATAACAATAGTATATATGAAGTACCTTCTAGAAAACTAATTACTCTGAATATTTTTATCATTTTCTAAACATATAATATAACCCTAGTAGTATAAAAGGAATACTTAGTGTCTGTCCTGTATTCATTCCTAGTATCCAATCTTCTCTTCCAGTTACCTGAGCTTCTTTGAAAAACTCTACAATAAACCTTGTACTCCAAAGAAGGATTAAAAATAGTCCAAACATGTATCCTGTCTTTGCCACTTTTGAAGTTTTCCAATAGGTTAAATACACTATAACAAAAACAATCAAATAACCAAAAGCTTCATACAGTTGTCCTGGGTGTCTAGGCTCTGTTTCTCCTATAGCTTTGAAAACTACACCAAACATACTATCGGTTTTATGACCTATTATTTCTGAATTAAAAAAGTTACCTATTCTAATAAATACAGCTCCAATAGAAACAGGAACTACCAGTCTATCTAGAATCCATAAGATATTTTTCTTTAAAACTTTTTTATTATATAAGTACATTGAAAAAATCATACCAATGGCAGCACCATGGCTTGCTAATCCTCTAAAACCAGTAAATTCAAAAGTTGGATTAAACCTAAATGGGAGAAAGACACTAAAGAAATCTTGTTGAAAAAGTTCCGCTTGGTAAAAAACAACATGACCTAGTCTCGCACCAATAATTGTTCCTAGTATTGTATACATAAATAAAGAATCTAAACTTTCTTCTGACAAAGATTCTTTTTGGTATATTTTTTTCATTACGTAATGCCCTATAGTAAATGCAGCAATCCACATCAAACTATAATAATGAATTGTAAATTTTCCAAATATGTTTATTCCCTCAGAGGATGGATCCCATACTATATCTAATGCGTACATACTTTATATATTTTTATTTTTAATATTTTTTTTAGGAACAGGATCATAGCCTGATCCACCCCACGGGTGACAACTAAATATTCTTATTACCATTAATTTTGTTCCCTTAAATACTCCATGTTCTTTTAATGCTTCAATCGAATAGTGAGAACAAGTAGGTTCAAATCTACATGTTGCTGGAGTAAGAGGAGAAATTAAATTTTGATAGATTTTAATTAAAATAATGAAAGGTAGTATTAGAATTTTCATTTTCAATTAATTGAATACGTAGTTTCATTATTACTATCATTTAAAGTAATACCATTTTTACTCAGGTCATCTCTAATCTTATCACTTAAAGCATAGTTTTTATTTAATCTAGCGTCTTCTCTGAGTTCAATAAGTAAGTTTACTGCAGAATCTAATTTATCATTACTAGAATTAGAAGTGTTTTTATTTTCTAGTCCAAGAATATCAAAAATAAATTCATTGAATTTTTTCTGCAATGTATTTAAATCTTCATTAGATATTGTGGCTTTATCTGATTTAACTTGATTTATAAACTTAACTGCATTGAATAATTCAGCAATTAGTATAGGGGTATTGAAGTCATCATTTAGCGCTTCATAGCATTTCTCTAACCATTTACTAATATTAAAATCAGAAGTGGAAGAGCTCTTTAAATTGCTCAAACTTTTCTGTGCTTCCATTAGTTTATTAAAACCTTTTTCAGAGGCCTCTATTGCTTCGCTACTAAAATCCAATACGCTTCTGTAGTGTGCTTGTAATATAAAAAAACGAACAACGCTAGCAGAGAATGGTTTTTTTAATATTTTGTTATTTCCTGATAATATATCTCCAGGTAAAATATTGTTTCCAGTAGATTTAGCCATCTTACTACCATTAAGGGTAAGCATATTGGCATGCATCCAAACATTTGCAGGGGTCGTTTTGTTAAAAGCTATGGATTGTGCAATTTCACATTCGTGATGAGGAAACTTTAAGTCCATACCACCTCCGTGAATATCAAAATTATTACCTAAATATTTAGTACTCATTGCAGTACACTCAAGGTGCCATCCAGGAAAACCATAGCCCCAAGGAGAATTCCATTTCATTATATGACTTTCCTCTGCTTTTTTCCAAAGAGCAAAATCTTGTGGATTTTTTTTATCACTTTGTCCATCTAGTTTTCTTGTATTATGAACTAAATCTTCAATTTTTCGTTTGCTTAATATTCCATAATTATTAGAATCATTGTATTTTAAAACATCAAAATAAATAGACCCATTTACCTCATAGGCAAGTTTATTATCAAGTATAGTTTTAATGATTTCTATCTGTTCTATTATATGACCAGTAGCAGTAGGTTCTATGCTTGGGGGGAGTAAATTAAACTCATTTAGCGTATTATGAAAGTCAACTGTGTACCTTTGGACAACTTCCATCGGTTCTATTTCCTCAATTCTAGCTTTTTTACTTATTCTATCTTCTCCGTTATCACTGTCATTTTCAAGATGTCCTGCATCAGTAATATTTCTAACATAGCGTACTTTAAAACCAAGGTGAAGTAAATAGCGATAAATAATATCAAAGGATATAAATGTTCTAACATTACCAAGATGAACATTACTATAAACTGTAGGTCCACATACGTACATGCCTACACTTTCTTTATTAATTGGTTGTAGTAATTCTTTCTTACCAGTTAATGAGTTGTATATCTTAAGATTATTTTCTTTATACGTAGACATTAAATAAAGTTAGTAATTATAAATCTTCAAATGAAGTATCTAACTGAATATATTTCAAAAACTCTTCTCTTGTTTCGGCTTTTTTGAATGCTCCACCAAATTCACTTGTTACCGTGCTGCATTCTGTATCTCTGATTCCTCTTGAGTTAACACATAAATGTTTAGCATCAATTACGCATGCCACATCTTCTGTATCTAATACTATTTGCAACTCTCTTACAACTTGTATAGTTAGCCTTTCTTGTACTTGTGGTCTTTTTGCGAAATAATCTACGATTCTATTCATCTTGGATAGACCAACAACAGTACCATTAGAAATATACGCTATGTGAGCTTTTCCAACAATTGGTAGTAGGTGATGTTCGCAAGTAGAATATACGGATATGTTTTTTTCTACTAACATCTCCTTATACTTATACTTGTTATCAAAAGTTGAAGCAACTGGTTTTTTTAAAGGATTTAAACCTCCAAATATTTCATTAACAAACGCCTTGGCAACTCTTTTGGGAGTTCCTTTTAAACTATCGTCTGTTAAGTCAAGTCCAAGAGTATGAAGAATGCTCTTCATGTCTTTTTCAATGATTGCAATTTTCTCTTCATCAGAGATTTCAAAAGCATCAATTCTCAATGGTGTATTTGTTGAAGAACCTATATGGTCTTCTCCAAATGTATCAATTTGTTTTGCTAAGTTATTGTCTTTCATTTTAAGCTTTAAGATTCAAAATTAAATTAATTTCAAAGATAGTATTATAAAAAGTTTTTTTTATTAAATAATTCTAAAATAATCTAATTATATTTATGCGATTAGAGCAGATATTTTCATTTAATCACAAGCTTAATTTATGAATATCAATAAACTGTTTATTGTGCTTTTATTTACCTGTGTATTGACATCAGTCTATTCACAAAATAAACCTAAACTTAAGTATCCGAATTTACATAATACGAATTGGATAATTGATTATCCTGAAAATATAAATGATCCGATTAATACTAATGAAAAAAAACTGCTAATTGAAGCTTTCGGTGAGGATTATAAATTCAAGAAACAACAGTTAGTATCTATAAAGCATTTTATAAGAAATAGAGTTTCTATAGTTGAATATAATTTAAAAGACTTGGAGATGATACCTCTTTTATCTAGCGTTCAGTTAATTAACGACACATTAAGTAGACCTATTTTTAACAAAAACAGTTTTAACCCACTTATTTACCTCTTTAATAATGTAGAAGATAAAAAGATATATAGGTATAGAGTTGATAATTCAAATTATGTGATTTACATTAAAAATAGATTTAACAGATGAATTATATAAAAAAACAGCTGTTTGCTTTATTTTTTCTTATTTCAATTTCAATTGTTAGTCAGACTACTTATAACATTGCTGATTCTGATGGTCAGACAATAGGTGTTGTATGCGCTGATGGTAGTATTTTTACAGACTCTAATGCTGGAGCAGGAGACACTTATGGAGCTGGTGAAAATTATGTAGTAACCTTTTGCCCGGAAGAAATTGGTCAAGCTATTGAACTAGATTTTACAAGTTTTTGGTTACAGGGATTCCAAAGTGGGGGTAACCCTACTACTTTCGACTATATTACCATTTATAATAATGATACTGCGACTGGAACTGGAACGACTTACACTGGAAATTCTGCAGTTGATAGTTGTGGTAACTGCCCTCCTGAAGAAGGTGTTTCAGCTCAGATAACATCTGACAATCCAAATGGCTGTTTAACTATAGAATTTGTTAGTAATGGCTCTAACCAAAAACCAGGATGGGAGGCTGTAATATCTTGTTGGGAGCCATGTCAAGAGATTTCTAACCCATTAATTACTACGACACCTGGTTAACAGATTTTCAGCTTACTGTTGATGTTGATGAAGTAGTTCACGTTTCAAGGATCTGCAGATTTTGCAGTTTCTAGCGCTAGTGCTGTTTACACTTGGGATTTTGGAGATGGTACTACTGGTATTGGACAAAATCCTGAATATACTTATACTAGTGCTGGGATTTTCGATGTTACTTTGACTATTTCTGATAGTAGCTGTACCGATGAATCTACTACTATTATAGCAGTGCCTATACAGGTAATTGTTGGTTCTGGCTCAGCAGGATTTGCATATGTTGATGCCGGAGAAGATGTATTGTTGGGTTGTGATACTTCAACACAATTATCTGCCAGTTTTTTAGATATTGGAGAGACAACTTCTTATTTAATAACCGAAATTCCTTTTGTTCCCCCTTTTCCTTTTGCAGGACTAGAAAGTAGCATTCCAGTCAATATTGATGATATTTGGGGTCAAGCTGAAGATTTACCTTTTACTAATCCTTTTTGTTTTTTTGGAAATCCAGTAGAAGAATTTCAGGTTGGTTCTAATGGTTTAATAAGTTTTAATCCAGTGCCAACACCTAATTTCGATCCTGTAACTGGCACCAATTATGGTGCTTCTGGATATTCTGCCACCCCTTTTGTAGACCTCATACCAACTACTACAAATAATGATACACCATCTCTTAGAGATGCTAATGTATTTACTCCTTTTCATGATATAGATCCATCTGTTAATGATCAGACTGAAATATCTTGGGAAATAATAGGAGAATTTCCTAATAGGGTGTTAGCGGTTAGTTTTTTTAATGTTTCTATGTACCAATGTACAAGTGACCTTGCTTCTCATATGGCAGTTTTTTATGAAACTACAAATATTATTGACATATATGTACAAAATGCTCCTAGTTGTAGCTTTAATAATAACAGTAAAATTATTGGTATTCAAAATAATGATGGAACTATTGCTTATGTTCCCGCAAACAGAAACAATACAGGAGATTGGGAAACTCAAAATGAAGCTTGGCGATTTACTCCCAATGGAGATACGGTTACACTATTTGAATGGTTTGTAGGTGACCAAGCATCTGGACTTGGCGCTGACCAACTTATTTCTAATCAATCTACTATTGATGTTTCTCCTGAATCTACCACTACCTATACATCTAAAGTAACTTATAGTACCTGTTCAGGAGCTAGAGTCTCTCTTTTTGATGAAGTAACAGTAACTGTTGATGAAGATCCTCCTTATGTAGTTGAACTTGGTCCAGACTTAGAACTATGCGTTGGAGTTATTTCAATAAATCTAGATGTGGATATAAACTCTGAATCTGCTATTTATGAATGGACCCTAAACGGAGAAACAATTGCTGGTGCTGATGGCCCTTCAATTACAGTGAGTTCACCAAACTCAGGAACGTATGTAGCTATAGTCTCTGATGAAGAATGTGTTATTCAAGACGATATAATAATTACTTTTAATGAATTAGACGACCCCTTTTTTGAAATGACTCCAACATGTAATGGAGGAACAGTAGATTCTGCAACTGTTGCTACACCAGGCGGAACCTTTTCTTTTGCGGATCCTCAGCCAACTGATGGGGCAGTTATCGATTCAACCACAGGAGAAGTTACTGGTGGAGTATTTACTACACAATACACAGTTTCTTATACTACACCAGACTGTGTGGCAATTGGTCAATTTATTTTAATACCATTAGATGGAGATGATAATGGTTTTGTGATTACACCTACATGTGATGGCGGAGAAGTTACAAGCGTAGAGACTCCCGGAGGAACCTTTGCTTTTGCAGACCCCCAGCCAATTGATGGGGCA
>CASIAX010000005.1:0-156882 GCA_949372955.1 uncultured Flavobacteriaceae bacterium
GGAGTTCTGAAAACTACTATTTAATTTTAATTGCATATAGTATTTTAGTGTCTTTAGGTCTAGTAATGATATTGTTGTTTTTGAGAAAGTATAAAAAGGAACTTTACCAAAATAACAACAAACTAACATTTATATACTTCAACATAGTCTTAATGATTGGAGTTACTACTTTAGTTGTAAACTTGAATTCATCATATGTTTATGTAATACCAATATGTATTCTTCCATTAATTCTAAAGGCCTTTTTTGATTCTAGAACTTCATTTTTCGTACATGTAGTCACAATACTACTAATTGGCTTTATAGTACCAAATAACTTTGAATATATATTTTTAAATATAATTGCAGGAATAGTAATAATACTATCAGTTTCAGATCTTTATAAAAGAGCAAACTTATTTATTGCTGTCAGTCAAATTACTGCTATTTACATAGTAGCTTATTTCTCCTTTTTTGTAATCTATGAAGGAGGTATTGAATTTATCAAACTTGAAAATTTTATTTTATTCATCTTATGTGGATTAGCTACATTGTTTGTACATCCGCTGATTTATATTTATGAAAAAGTCTTTGGTTTAGTTTCAGATGTTTCATTATTAGAGCTTTCAGACACAAATTCTAAGTTCTTAGAAGTTGCTATCGAGAAAGCCCCAGGAACTTTTAATCATTCTTTGAAGGTAGCTAATTTAGCGGAAGCTGCAGCAAATGAAGTAGGTGCAAATTCATTGTTAGCTAAGGGTAGGGGCTTTGTATCATGATATTGGAAAAATGAACAATCCTTCTTATTTTTCAGAAAACCAACTAACAGGAGTAAATCCTCACGATGATTTAACTCCTAAAGAAAGTGTTCGAATAATTTTAGATCATGTAATAGAAGGGATTGAAATTGCCAGAAAATATAATATTCCAGACAGAGTTATTGATTTTATAAGAACTCATCATGGTACTAGTTTAGTCTATTATTTTTATAATAAAGACTTAAACTAGAAATTAAACCATGATGAAAAGGAATATATGTATCAAGGTCCAAAGCCTTTTTCAAAAGAAACAGCAATTGTAATGATGTGTGATGGGGTAGAGGCAGCATCTAAAAGTTTAAAAATCCTGATTTTATAAAAATCAATGAATTTGTAAATCTCATATCCATAAACAAATTAGTAGTAATCAGTTTATTAATGCTAATATTACTTTTAAAGAAATTGAAGTAATTAAAAAAGTGCTTATGAATAAGTTATTAATATTTTTCATATTAGAATTGAGTATCCGCAGTAATAATCAAAAAATTTTAAATAAATACTTGCGTTGTTTAAGATGAAAAGTTACATTTGCAACCGCATAAAATTGTTGAACATATTTTATCAATTGGAGAGGTGCCTGAGTGGCCGAAAGGAGCGGTTTGCTAAATCGTCGTAGGTGGAAACATTTACCCAGGGTTCGAATCCCTGTCTCTCCGACGCTACGGGGTGTAGCGTAGCCCGGTTATCGCGCCGCGTTTGGGACGCGGAGGTCGCAGGTTCGAATCCTGCCACCCCGACACAGTTGTACGTAGCAACTATAAAACTACGGGCTCTTAGCTCAGCTGGATAGAGCACCTCCCTTCTAAGGAGGCGGTCGAAGGTTCGAATCCTTCAGGGCTCACTTAAAACCTTACCTTAATTGGTAGGGTTTTTTTGTTTTTTAACAGATAGTTTACCCATTAATAATACAGAAGTTATAATCAGCTCCAGTACTTTGATTAAATATACCACATACTATTAAACGGTGCAGTTGTCGTTAGGTTTAGATCAGTGAAATCACACAGTAATAGTGACAGATCAATTGACAGACATGGGAGTTCAAGTCGACTGCTGTAGCAGTTTTCTCAACAACGCTTTGCCTCCAAAGCTACTGAGGCTTGTTTAGTCCCTGTAGTTTTTGTACATAGCTAAGCACTGTTATGTATAAAAACGAATGCTTGACTCTGAAAAAGGTAAACCTGTAAATATGAGTTAACTAATAAGGACCTGACAATCGTTACCTGTACCTGTTCAATAGAAAAAAGTATAGCTAAATAATTATCAGACCACCAAAGAATAATACTTGAGGAAGATACTTACCTGAAAAAACTGCAGATAAAATCTAGGAAGATAAGTAATTACTGAATACAGGAGTATTTTTAATATGTTCCATAAATCCGTAAATATATGATATCAAAAGTAAGCAACCCTCGGTCAGACGTTCAAGAATACAGTAGTTACACTAGACCAATAGCGTATGAAGATCAACAGGAAATAAGGATGGAGTTGTAAGAACTAAAGGCACGTCCTAAGGTAAACTAACTTGAGTGACGATCACAACCAAAGCTATCTAGTATAATCCGCGGCAGGCTAACTAGACCATCTCTTGGACTTCGAGACTATGTCTAAGTCAGAAAGACTAAAACTTATACAACTAGGACGGCCGTATATAGTTACTAAACCTCAAATAGAAGAACCTGTGCAGCAAGAACAAAAGTTATCGAATAGAAATTATCGACAGTACTACGGTAAATACAAGGATCGTCGCCTTGGACACAAATGCCACTAGAGATTCAATCGTTTTATCAAAGGACTAGGAGCGTGGCTATGCTTCTGCTAGAGGAGGAGTAAGCAGACCCAAGGTTACAAAGGTGGTCTATATCTAACCAGCTCCAATAGACCTGTGGGATACAAGGACTATACGATAACTGGATGGGGCAGTCGCTCGTTAGGTCTAGCATCTAGTGGACTCACACAGTAATAGTAGAAGGAGTATTGATCATCATTGCTATTGGACTTACTTCTTTCGCAATTGGACCAATGTCATACAGATGAAATAGGAAAATAATGCAGATCCGCCGATAATTCCAAGCCAGCAATATGCCTTTACTTTCTATGCAAAGTTATCTAACAATAAACGTCCAAACAGCTATTACGACACGCAAATATCGACTTTATGGGATCCCCATTGGATTCATAATGGTAGACTTCGTTTGTATTTGGCGATGGAGGAAAAGGTATTCGCTTGGTCTAATAGACCTAGAGTACAGATCTGGAAAAGAATACAGAGAACTAGGATGAGCGATGCGGTCTCATGACGCTAAAGAGGGTGATATTAAAAATACGCAACCCTAGAGACGCAATAATACAGAGTTACACTAGACCAATAGCGTATAAGGATCACATTTTATTGGATGGAGTTGTTATTATAAAATTTAAGTAATAAGGTAAATAAATTGAGTACGATCACAACCAAACTTTAATAACCGCGGCAGACTAACTAAACCATATCTTCTACAGATAATTTAAGTAAAAACTAAATGTTGTAAATTGGCACTATTCTTTTCTAAAAAAACTTACTTTTAGTTTACTCCCACCAATTATTAAAGCTGCTGTGATTATTATTATGTTTTTAATGATGTATTGCCCTTCTAAAGTAGGCAAAAAGGGATTTGAATTTTGAAAAGTGACTTCAGGAAGAATAATTAGTGGTAAAAATGTTCCAGTCATTTGTAAAAGCAGTAACAACATTGCAACTAAAGTAGTCCTTTTAAACAAAAACAAAATTGCAATTAAGACTTCCCAGTAACCAATAATGATGGTCCAACTTTCAGCCTCAAAGAATGGCATCCAATAAACAGTATCAATAACAAGATTTTGAGCTGGTGAAAGATTAATTATTTTCAAAAACCCAAACCAAAAGAAAATTACAAATAATGGAATTCTTACTAAATAGTCGTTTGTATTAAATTTATACATAAACATTTTTTAAACAAAGCTATAGCATATTTAAAAAACAGAAGTTAAAATAAACATAAAAATATTATAAAAATCCTTTAACCACGTACAGGTCTTGTTCAGATAGTTTAAGTAAAAACTAAATTTTGTAAATTGGAATATGAAAAAACTACTCTTACTCTCCGCTTTATTAATCTTCACTTGTTCAAGTGATGATGATAATAACATTGCTGGTTGTACAGATTCTGGTGCTGTAAACTATAACCCTTCTGCTTCTCAAAGTGACGGAAATTGCCAATATTCAGTTACTGGTAACTGGGGATGTACTTCCTTCATCATTGACGGAATTAATGTTTTAGCCTTTTATTATTTTGACCTTTTAATTTACGAGGATGGTGCTTACATATTTAATACCGAAGATATAGATGGATTACAAGCGTCAGATTCAGGTGTTGCTAATTATGACCCTAATACTAACAGCTTAATACTAATCTCTGATGATGGCTCAGTTGAAAATTGGAATGTAACCTATTTAGATGGGCTATCTTTAAATATGAATATTAATATGGATGGAAGAGTAGGCCCAGCTACTTCTGAGTGGATTAAATATTAAACCATAGGCATATCCTCTTCTTTTAATTCAGCTATTTCTAAACCTCTTAAGTAGGTTAAACTTACATTTATAGATGAATGACCCATTGCTTTCTGTAGCTTGGTTAATGAACCTGTTCTTTTAAAGATTTCTATAGCACCAGAGTGTCTAAATGAGTATAGTGTTTGTCCTTGTTCAATCATATTAGATTGCTTCTTAAAACGACTCCAAAGTGTCTTAAAATAGTCTTTGTTTAAAGGTTGCTGTCTTCCAGAAAAGATATTATTATTTAAATCTCCTTTTGTCAGGATCTCACGTATGTATCTAGGCACAGGAACTATTCTATTTCTTCCAGATTTATTTCTATTACCTGATAAATTAATAAAGTTAAGGTCATCAGAAAAGTCACTCCAAGTAAGTTCTCTAATCTCACGATGAGGTCTTAAAAGACATCCATAAGTCATTAAACAACAAAGGTGTAAATTTTCACTAAACAACTTTATTTCATCTAACATCTCTTTAATATTCAAATAAGGCTTATGTAGTTTAGCTTTAGTTTTTTTAGACTTTATTCCCTCTGCATGGATTACCATCCATTCCAAGATTTATAGCTTCATTTATAAGCACATTTAGGTGTCTTTTAATGTGTTATACGAAACACCCGAAGTGTACTGATTTAAGAAGGAAACAACTTCTTTAGAAGTGATGATTTTTAGACCTTGTTTCTTTTAGAAAATTTCTATATACAAACCTCAACATTGACTTATACTTTAGAGAATAATCTCCCTTTAGTTTATTGTTAAGAGCAAGAGTTAAATACTGCACGTCATCAACACAATATTGATTGCTGTTTTCAATAATTAGACTATTAAAAGATAAACCACTTGTTATAAACTTATAGACTTCTGCAGCCAACAAACTACCCATCTCTAATCTCTTTTCTATTGGAAATGAATTTGGATAGATTTCACAATTAATCTTTTTACCATTAAACAACCTATACCTTTTGTTGTTTAGATAAAATGTAACATAAATTCTTTGTTTAGAATCGAACTTAACTTTAGGATATTTGACCTTCATTTTGACAGACATTTGACAGATTAATATTTATCTGTCTTTAAGTAACTTATTGTCAATATGTTATGTGGTTAGAGCACCTCCCTTCTAAGGAGGCGGTCGAAGGTTCGAATCCTTCAGGGCTCACTTAAAACCTTACCTTAATTGGTAGGGTTTTTTTGTTTTTTAACAGATAGTTTAACAACTGATAATGATACTAAAGGTTAAATACTTTTGCAGCTGTATAAATGATTATGAAAATAACAATAAACCACCAGTACTTTTTAAGCATATAATTAGTCCATTTATTTGCACCCTACATAATAACAATATTTTAAATTTAAAGATGATGATGATTAACTTAAATATGTAAACGAAATATCTTTTTCTGTTTTTTCTGATAAGGAATGATGTACTGGACAATTATTAGCAGCTTTTTGTAAAATACTTCTGGTTTTTAAATCGTACTTTTTCGGAAAGGTTAAATTGATTTCAATTTTGATAATTCTCCTTGGATTATTTCCCATCGTTTTTTTAACAATTGCTATAGTATTTTTAATATCAACATTATTTTTTTCCACAGCAATTGCCATAATAGTTAGGATACAACTTGCTAAAGCAGAACAAACCATATCAGTTGGTGAAAATGTTTCTCCAAGTCCGTGGTTGTCTTTTGGAGCATCTGTACTTATTTTAGATCCAGAATCTAAATGAGTAGCAGTTGTTCTTAAGTCTCCTTGGTATTTGATTTCAAGTGTGTTCATAATAAATAATATGTTTTCAATTTAAAAATACAATAGTTGATGAATATATAACTATAATACCTCACGGATAATCAGCTTAGTTTTTAAAGAACCTTTAATTTTTTTCCAACTTTTACAAAAGCATTAATAGCTTTGTCTAAGTGTTCCTTTGTATGTGCCGCTGATAATTGAACTCTAATCCTTGCTTTATTTTTTGGTACAACAGGGAAGAAAAATCCAATAACATAGATGCCTTCTTCGAGTAGTAAATTTGCCATATCTTGTGATAATTTTGCATCATACAACATAACTGGAACTATTGCAGCATCCGCTCCTACAAGATCAAATCCTGCTTTTTCCATTTCATTTCTAAAATAATTAGTATTATTTTCTAATGTATCTCTTAAGGAAGTGTCTTTTGATATCAATTCAAAAACTTTTAAAGATGCACCAACAATAGTGGGGGCTAAAGAGTTTGAAAATAAATATGGCCTAGATCGTTGACGAAGAATTTCAATAATTTCTTTTTTACCGGTTGTGAATCCACCCATAGCACCACCAAGTGCTTTTCCAAGAGTTCCTGTAATAATATCAACTCTTCCTAGAACTCCTTTTAGCTCCATGGTTCCTCTACCTGTTTTTCCTATAAAACCTGAAGCATGACACTCATCTACCATAACTAGTGCGTCATACTTATCGGCTAAATCACAAATTTTATCCAATTGTGCTACGATTCCGTCCATGGAGAATACCCCATCAGTTACAATAATTTTAAAACGATGGTTTTGATTGCTTGCCTCAATTAATTGGGCTTCTAAATCATCCATGTCATTATTTGAATAACGATATCTTGCAGCTTTACATAAACGCACCCCATCTATAATAGAAGCATGGTTTAAAGAGTCTGAAATTATCGCATCTTCTTTATTTAATAAAGGTTCAAACACACCTCCATTTGCATCAAATGCAGCAGCATATAAAATAGTATCTTCACAATGAAAGAAATCAGCAATTTTATGTTCTAATTGTTTGTGTATATCTTGAGTTCCACAAATAAATCTTACGGATGACATTCCAAATCCATGAGAATCAAGTGTATCTTTTGCTGCTTTAACAACTTCCTTATTATTTGATAAACCTAAATAATTATTTGAACAAAAATTAATTACTTCTTCACCAGTAGAAACTTTAATAATAGCATCTTGAGAGGTGGTAATAATACGTTCTGTTTTATATAATCCAGCTTCTTTTATCTCTTTTAATTCTTTTTGTAAGTTCGATTTAATAGCTCCGTACATATCTCTTTATTATTATTTGATTGTATTATATTTTTCTTCTAACTTTTTTAACATCAATGATGTCATGGATTTTAGATTAAATCTTGGTTTCCAACCCCAATCTTTTTGAGCTTCACTATCATCTATACTTTTTGGCCATTTATCAGCAATAGTTTGTCTGAAATCTGGATTGTATTCAATTTCAAATTTAGGATATAGTTTCTTGATTTCATCAAAAATTTCACTTGGATTAAAACTCATAGCATCTAAATTATAAGAGGTTCTAGTTTTAATATTTTCTGTCGGCGCCTTCATTAGTTCAATAGTTGCTCTAATTGCATCGTCCATAAATATCATTGGTAATTTAGTTTCAGTATCTAAAAAACAGGAGTAGCTTTCTCCTTTAACTGCGCTGTGATAAATATCAACTGCATAGTCTGTAGTTCCTCCGCCAGGCATAGATTGATAACCTACAACGCCAGGATATCTTAGAGAACGTATATCAAGTCCGTATTTAATAAAGTAATATTGAGCCCAATTTTCTCCTGCTGCTTTACTAATTCCATAAACGGTAGCAGGGTTTAAAAATGCAGATTGAGGAGTACTTATTAATGGTGCATTATCACCAAAAACTGCAATAGAGCTAGGGAAGAAGACTTTTTTAACATTACTTAATCGAGCTACTTCAAATACATTGAGCATCATATTCATATTCATATCCCAAGTCCTTAAAGGCTTTTCTTCCCCATTAGCAGATAAAATTGCTGCTAGATGATATATTTGAGATATGGAATATTTAGTTACTATTTTTTCTATAGCCTTAATATCTGTAGCATCAAGTAACTCAAAGGTTCCATCAAAATTGGAATTTAAATTAACATCAGAAGCTATAATATTGCTTTTACCATGAATAAGTTGAAGTTCCTTTGTCAATACAGAACCTAACTGGCCATTAGCTCCAATAATCAAAATAGTATCAGTGATCATTTTTAAAGTATTTTGGGAATATAAAATTAGTGATAATTAAATAATTTTCACAGCTTAATTATTGATAAAATAGCAAAAACAGCTTTTGATTATTAATAATTTAATTTAAACCATTAATATTGAGGATCTTGTAATTAAAATTATATTTAATGAAATAGAAATTAAGCTATGGCTAGATTAAAAATTTATTATCTTTGAGAAGTTGTCACTCAAATTTCAACACACAGTTAAAAGCTGTTAGAAACTCCTTGGAGTAACTTTCAGCTTTTTTTTAGTTTTAAGTATTAGTTGATTTTTTTTGTTTGTATTAATATTAATTCATCTAAATTATTTGTTGTGAAAAATAAATAATCATCTCCACCATCTTTTAGCCCACTTATTTTTCTAATCTCTTTAACATCGAAAGGAAAGTTTCTGGTGGTAATGTTTGCTTGTTTTAAAGTCAATTTTTTTAAAGTTTTTTTTCTATAATTCACTACGTTTGACACAGAAAATATTCTGCCTGGAAAATCTATTAATGTATCCGATGTATAAAGGTGACTATTTGGGTTAAGTTTATTTACTTTATATCTTTCACATATTAAATTAAATGCCCCTGATTTTAATATCATCGAGTTTGGCTCATATAAATATTTTTGAGGCTCAGATGTGTATCTATTTTCTTTATTATTAATTTCATTATAACTGAAGTTTAGATCAGATTTTCTTTTATTTAAATCAATACAACATACTTTTATCTTTTTTTTACCCATTTTACATAGCCTAAATAAAACCTCTTTAACTTCATTATTAATTCCAATTATATAAACTTCATTTACAGTCTCAAGATCATCAATTGTCTTTTTAATATCTATAATTGGTGAGCATTTAATTAATATTGTTTTGAATTTACTTAATGCTTTGATTAAACTAGAGTCTATTACTGGGGTGCATTCACTCAAAAAATGCACTTTTTTATTTTTTAGATCTCTCCTGGAAGGATCTATGTACAAAAGGTCAAATTCTGTTTTGATTTTTTTGACATACTGTAAACCATCTTGGTTCAAGTGAATTATGTTTGTAACTCCTAATTTTTTTGAGTTTGCTTTTGCTATTTCAAATAACTCTTTATTTTTTTCTATATAAATTGTTTTTTTGAACGCTTTAGAGAAATACATACTATCTACTCCAAAACCACCAGTAGCATCTATCATGCTGTTTCCAGAAACTATCTTTGATTTAAACTCTGCAGTCTTTTCCGATGAAGTTTGTTCAATATTAACTTTATTTGGAAAGTAAATATTTGTTGTTTTAAAGTAGGTGGGGAGTTTCTTTTTAGATTTAACCTTAGCACTTATTTGCTCAGCTAATTCTTTATTACTCACTTTTGAAAATATTGGCTTTTTTAAAATAAGCTCAAAGACATCAGTAGATAAATTCTTAAAGATGTAATCTTGAACATTCTTGTCTAAAATATTCTTATTCAAAACTAACTAATTTAAAAACTTGGTAATTGTAGAATTTTTAGAATAAGCTGTTCTAACAACCACCTTAATTATTGTGTAACATGGAACAGCTAAGATTAACCCAGTTACACCAAATAAGAATCCAAATACAAGAATAGTTAAGAATATCTCTAGTGGATGTGATTTTACACTTTTGGAAAAGAGTAGGGGTTGGATTAAAAAGTTATCAATTAATTGAACTATTACAAATCCAATAACAACATAAACTACCTTTGATAAAACTATAGCGCCAAAATCAATATCTATGTAGTTTGTTAGAGTTAATACTGCAAGTAGAAAACCACTTATTAAGGGCCCGATATAAGGAATAAGGTTTAAAAGTGCACATAAAAATGCAATGATGATAATATTGTTTATTCCAACTATAGCTAACAGAATTAAATAAAGCATAAATAAAATGGTAATTTGAATAATCAGAGCGATAAAATACCTAGAGAGTAGTTCGTTGATTTGACTCAGTGAACTATTAACATTTGATTTTAGTTTTTTTGGAATCAAAATTTTTAATTTTTCTAATATAATTTCAGAGTCTTTTAAAAAGAAAAAAGTGATAAAGATTATAGTAAACAGACCTATACTAAAGCTTCCTAAGCCCGAAACTATATTGTTTAGTAGTTCTGTTATATATCCAAAATCTAGTTGACTGAATAACTTAGAATTAATAAATGAATTTATTAGATTAGAATCACTTGTGAAATATAGATTGCTATATTTTTCAATGATAACATTTACTGAGTTTTGTAACTCTGTAGAATTTAGTAGTGATAAGTTTTTAGCTTGTTCAACTAATAGAGGAATGAAAGACTTAATTATTAATAAAATTACAGATACAAGTCCTATCATTGAAGCAATAGCTGCAAATGTATTATTGAACTTTAATCTATTTTTTAAAAATGAAATTGTTGGATTTAAAATAATAGCTACTACAAGAGAAATAGAGATATAAACTAATATTGGACGGACTATGTAAAGGAAATAAAGGACAAGCGAAAAGGTAATAACCTTTTTGATAGCTCCTAATATCCCATCTGTAACTACTTTTGAAATCATATTGTGTAAATATATTAAATATCTTTATTATGTACCGAAAATAATTGTGTAGCTACAATAGCTGCTGTTTCAGTTCTTAGTCTAGTGTTTCCTAAACTAACTGAAATAAATCCATTCTCTTCAGCAAGTCCAATCTCCTTTTGACTAAAACCACCTTCAGGACCTATTAAAACAGTTATAGTATTTAAATTTAATTCACAATCTCCTAAAAAAAGCTTTTCATCCTCTTTACAATGAGCAATAAATTTATTTTCAGATTTACAATTTCTAATAAATCTTTCAAAAGAGACCAGTTCTTGTATAATCGGCTTGTGTAATTGAAGAGATTGCTTCATGGCACTAATGGTAATTTTTTCAAGTCTATCTATCTTAATTTTTTTTCGCTCACTTTTTTCACACAAAACAGTGCTAATGGTGTTAATACCAATCTCAGTTGACTTTTCAACAAACCATTCTATTCGATCATTCATTTTTGTAGGTGCAACAGCTATATTGATATGAAACTTACTTTTAAGCTCTTGTTTAGTGTTAATAATCTTAAGTTCAGTACTGTTTTTATTTATTATATCAATTACTGTTGTAAATAAGATTCCTTTACCATTGGTTATATAAATAGTATCTCCAACCTTTTTTCTTAAAACTTTCACTATGTGTGTAGATTCCTCTCTATCAATAATTAATCTAGAGTCATCTTTTGATAGGTCCTTGTTGTAGAATAATCTCATAATTAAATTTTTAATCTAGGATTTGCAGATGTTTCTAAATTTGAAAATAACTTACTTTCAAATTTAAGTTGACCTGTAATAGCAATCATTGCAGCATTGTCAGTGGTGTAGGAGAGTTTTGGAATATGCACCTTCCATCCGTATTTTTTACTATTGTGATTTAACTCACTTCTAATTTTTGAATTAGCTGAAACACCTCCGCAAATAACAATGGTTTTAATACCAGTTTGTTTAGATGCCATAGCAAGCTTATCCATCAAGATTTCAACAATCACCTTTTGTAATGAAGCGCATATGCTGTTTAAGTTGTTTTTAATGAAACTCTCATCTAGTCTAGTTTCTTTATTGATAAAATTCAGAAAATTTGTTTTTAAACCTGAGAAGCTAAAATTAAGCCCATTAACTTTTGGCTTTGTAAAACTATATTTGTTTGGGTCACCAGTTTTAGAAAGTTTGTCAATTTGGGGTCCAGCAGGATATTTCAGTCCAATTACTTTACCAGATTTATCAAAAGCCTCTCCTGCAGCATCATCTAATGTTTTCCCTAATTCATGCATATCAAAGTAACTATTCACTTTAACTATTTGGGTATGTCCACCAGAAATAGTAAGAGCTAGAAACGGAAAACTGGGATTACTATTTTCTGGATCTTCAATAAAATGTGCTAATATATGTGCCCTCATATGGTTAACAGAAATTAATGGTACGTTTAGAGCTAGAGACATTGATTTTGCAAAGGACGTACCGACCATTAATGATCCAATTAAACCAGGTCCATTAGTAAATGCAATTGCAGATAGATCAGATGTGTTTATTTTTGCTTTCTCCAGTGCTTTTTTTACAACAGGAAGTATTAATTTTTGATGCTCTCTAGAAGCCAGCTCTGGAACTACACCACCATATAATTCATGTATAGATTGACTAGCTACAATATCACTTAATATAACTGAATTAGAAATTACAGCAGCAGCAGTATCATCACAGGAGGATTCAATGCCTAGTATATAAGTTTTTTTTGTTTTCATTTTAAATAATAAAATTAAATTTTTTATTAAAACTTTACAGTTATTATTATAGTTTTGATATTAATTAAACAAATTTAATCTTATTATCAAGAAATCTAATATATTTTCTTTTAAAAGTATCCTATTCTATTTGTTATTAATAACAATTGCTGTTTTTCTACTCAACAGAGAAAAGATTGAAAAAAGACTTTTAAAAAATATTTCTTTTAAAATCACAAATTTGCTTCAAACTACAGTTCAGATTTCCGATGTTGATTTTAAGTACAATGGAGATTTAATGATTAATAACTTTATTATTTTTGATCATAAAAATGATACTCTTATTTATGCAGATAAGATAACCACATCAATATTAACACCAACAAACATATTAACTTCAAATACTAAATTGACTTCATTAGACTTGTCTAATGGAGTAATTAAAATAATTAAACATCCTGGAGATTCTTTAACAAATTTTGAAGTTTTTATAACTAAAGTTAAACAAGACAATAACACAGAAATTAAAGATTTTAGTTTAGAATTAAAGAATTTAATTTTAAATGATTTTAGGGTTGACTTACTAAATAAATCTACTTTATCTAATCAACTAAATGGTTTTAATCTTACTGTTTATGATTTAAAATATTTAAAATCACAAACTAGTTTATCTATTGAAAATGTTAGCTACACAGATTTATATGGTTTAGGACTAGATGATTTTTATTCTAAAATTACTTATAATCAATCTGGATTTAATATGTCTGATTTTATAATTAGTTCTACTAATTCGAAATTAAAAGGAAGTTTAAGTATTTCAGATATAAATAAAAAGGGTTATGCAGATTCTAATATTAAGCTCAACATATTAGATTCTAAAATTTCAACAAATGAAATCAACCTTTATTATAATTCTTTAATAAGTGATGAATCAATTGAGTTTACTACTTTTTTGAATGGTTCATTTAATAATACTCTTAATGGTAGATTAGATTTTCAGTACGGAAAGAACACAAAAGCCAAAATTAATTTCTCAATAAAAGATATATTTGGTGAAATTAAAGTTAATACTGTTTTAGAAGACTTTTATACTAATTATAATGATTTAAAAACTTTGCCAGTTTTAAAAAATTATCAAATTCCTGATTTTTTAATTTCAACAGAGTTTATTTCTATTAACGGAATATGTGATTATAAAAATGGATTGATAAGCAATAAGTACGCTGTTGATACAGATTTTGGAGAATTAATACTGGATATTAATTTAATTGATTTTCGTATAAAAACAAAAGAATCAAAATTTTATGGAACTGTTAAATTTAATGAGTTTTTATTTAGAGATTTAAACCTATTTAGTTCTACAATTAGAACTTCTGCTAGCTTTATATTGGATGGTTCAATATATTCTGGACAGCCTCTTAATACGTCTGTTAGCGGGGCTGTTAGTGATTTAAGTATAGGGAGCTCAGTCTTTAATAATATTCTAATTAACGGGAGAACAAATAACGACAGATTCACTGGAAAGATATCTTCAGAGTAACAAAAAGTTAAATTTTGATTTTAATGGGTTTATTGATTATTCAAAAGAACTTAAAAGTGCAAATTTTAATATTGATTTAGATAATTTACAAATTGATATTGATGAAAGTTTTAACACAGGCTTAAATATAAACTTAAAAGGTACAAGTATTAAAGATCTAACAGGGAGTATTCTTTTTTCTAATTCTAATTATACAAATAATAAAAAGACCTATTCTTTTAAGGAACTTAAAGTGTTAAGTTTTTTTGAGAATAATAAAAGAGTAACAAGGTTTAATTCTCCTTCAGTTATAAATGGATTTGTAAACGGAGATTTAGATATTAAAAAGTTAAAGTTTGACTTAGAAGAATCCATCAAATACAATATATATGAAAAGGGTTTTTCGAATCTCACTACCTCTAAAGTTAGTACAACTTTTGAGTTCAATATATATAGTGACTTAGTAAGTGTTTTTTTTCCTTATTTAAGTTTTGATAATAATACAATAATTAAAGGTTCAATTGATGATAATCCAAGTAACTTTAAACTAGATATTACTTCACCAAGAATACAGTTCAATAATTATGTAGCAAATAGCTTATCGCTGTCTTTAGATAATTCTAAAAGTATAAATAATTTTATGCTACAAACGGAGAATGTTTCTTTTAATAATGATGATAGTCTCTACAACATTAGTTTAAATAAATCAACTGTTAATGATTCTTCAATAGTAGAGTTAGATATGAATTTTTTTAATAAGACTAATAATTCTATTCATACTGAAATTAATTACTCTTTAAATAACGATAATCTCAATTTTGATTTAAATAATTCCAAAATAATATACAATGAGAAAGATTGGAATCTTACAATGGATAGTGTAAGCTACTATGATCTTAATAATCAAACTTTAAATATTAGTAATTTAAAAATACTCAACAATAAAAATAAAATTATTGTTAATGCAAATTATGAAAAAAATTATTTTAGTCATCTGAATTTTTATTTTGAAAACTTTGCTCTTGACAACTTTATAATAAAAAACAAGGAGCTTAATTTATCTGGTATTTTAAATGGTAAATTTATTTATGATATTAATTCCTCTGATGAATCTAAATTAAAAGTAGATAATCTATCCTTAAATGAATATGAGTTTGGCTTGTTGCATACTGTAATTAATTACGATAATAAATTGAGTACTTACAATTTTGAAGCTCATTTAAGTAAAGATTCCTTAGAAACTCTCTCTAGTAAGGGTGATTTAGTTCTTAGTGATTCTATTAATAAAGCTGATTTAGTAATTAATCTTAATAGGTTACCAATTAATGCTTTAAATATAATAGGCAAAAACAATATTGATAATATCAGAGGTAATGCAACAGGATATTTGAAAATTAATAATCTTTTCGATAATCCTGATTTTTCAGGAAATTTATTGTTAACCAATTCTGGTTTAAGTATTCCATATACAAAGGTTGATTACTTATTTGCAGCTAACAGTTCTGTTGTCTTAGAAGATAACAAGTTTGTCTTTAATAATATAGATTTTGAAGACTCTGAATTTATGAGTAAGGGTAAATTAAATGGTATTATTTCACATAACAGCTTTTCTAACTGGTTATTAGATTTAGAAATTGAAACGCAAAGGTTATTAATATTAGATACTAAAGATATTAATAATCCTGTTTACTATGGAACTGCTTTTGTTTCAGGAGATATTAAAATTAATGGACCAGGAGATAGACTATTGTTTAATGCTGACATTTCTAGTGAGAAAGGAACTGTTTTTAATATTCCATTAAATGAATCTAAAAATTTTACAGAAAACATTTCTTATATAAAATTTGCTGATAATAGGGCTAACACCTTTGATGAAAAAAAGTACAAATTAGAAAATATTAAAGGGGTTGAATTGAATTTTAATTTAAATCTTAATAAAAATGCAGAAATAGAAATTTTAATTGATCGATCCTCTGGTAGTACCATAAATGGTTTTGGAAATGGTAACTTGATTATGGAAATAAACAATAAAGGAAAGTTTAATATGTTTGGTGATTTTATTGTCGATAATGGCAAGTATAACTTTGTATATGCAGGCATCTTGAAAAAAGAATTTGATCTAAACAAGGGAGGTAGCTTAATATGGGCAGGAGACCCCTTAAAAGCATTAATTAATTTACAAACATCATATACGAAAATTGAGGCTAACCCATCTATTTTATTAGATAACCCTATCAATTTGAGTATTCCTGTCAGTGTTAATGTTAACTTAACTGGTGAGTTATTAAATCCAAACCCAGAATTTAAATTAGAGTTTCCAAATGTTGACTCTTCAATAAATAATGAACTCCAGTATAGACTAAATGATAAGGAAAGTAATCAATTTCAAGCCTTATCCTTACTTGCGACAGGCTCATTTCAAAATGACATAAACTTTAATCAAGAAGCCTTGTTTGGAAATTTGGCAGAGAGTGCTGCCTCAATAATTAATAATATTTTATTTGATAAAAATGATAAATTAAAGTTTGGCTTAGATTATCAAATAGGGGAAAGTACACCAGACTATAAATCGGATGATAAATTTGGAGTAACCTTGACAACTAGACTGAGCGAGAATATATTAATCAATGGTAAGTTGGGAGTGCCAATTGGTGGGGTTACTGAATCTGTTATTGCTGGTGATTTTGAGATCGAACTTAAGTTAAATTCAGATCGAACTCTAACAGTGAAAATATTTAACCGTGAAAACACCATTAGAAACTTTGGTGAACAAATAGGATATACTCAAGGAATTGGAGTTTCCTATAGAGTAGAGTTTAATAATTTTAAAAATTTGATAAAAAAAATATTTAAATAATTTCAACGCAAACGTTGTAAATAAGTTTTATTTATAATATGCCTCATTTATTATACTATTTGATATCTTTATTTCTTTATTTTTATCAATTGTTTATGTAATTTTACAAATTATTTGTTTTTATGAAAAAAATAGCTTTTTTAACATCAGGTGGGGATGCCCCCGGAATGAACGCATGCATTAGAGCTGTAGTTAGAGCTTGCGCCTACAATAATATTATCCCAGTTGGTGTTTATAGAGGATTTGATGGACTTATTAGTGGTGATTTTATTGAAATGAATGCTAGAAGTGTAAAAGGAATCATAAACAAAGGAGGGACTATATTAAAAACTGCTAGATCTGAAGGGTTTAGAACAACTGAAGGTCGTGAAAAAGCTTATCTAAATATCCAAGAAAATAATATTGATGGTCTAATTGTTATCGGTGGTGATGGTACATTTACAGGTGGACTAATATTTTATAATGAATTCAAAGTACCAGTTATTGGTATACCCGTAACTATTGATAATGATATTTATGGAACTAGTCATACTATTGGTTATGATACTGCACTTAACACTGTAGTAGAAGTAATTGATAAGATTAGAGATACTGCCAGCTCACATAATAGACTGTTTTTTATTGAGGTAATGGGAAGAGATGCCGGTCATATAGCTCTTAATACAGGTATTGGAGCAGGAGCTGAAGAGATACTTATCCCAGAGGCTAACTTAGGCCTAGATAGATTAGTTGAATCTTTAAAAAGAAGTAAAGCAACAGGAAAATCATCAAGTATAGTAGTGGTTGCTGAAGGAGATACTATTGGTAAAAGCGTTTTTGAACTAAAGGATTATGTTGATAAACATCTACCGGGCTACGATGCTAGAGTCTCTGTTTTAGGACACTTACAGCGAGGTGGTTCACCATCTTGTTTTGATAGAGTTTTAGCTAGTAGAATGGGAGTAAAAGCTGTTGATAGTCTTATAGAAAATAAATCCAATTTAATGGTTGGTCTTAAGGACGGATTAATAGAATTAACTCCTCTAGAAAATGCAATAAAAGGAAAAACAGAAATTAATAAAGAACTTTTGAGAATTTCTGATATAATGTCAATTTAAAAATAAAATAAGATGATGAGTAAAGTAAAAGTTGGAATTAATGGTTTTGGTAGAATAGGTAGGATAACATTTCGTGCTATACTAGATCGTGATGATGTTGAAGTAGTAGCAATTAATGATTTATTAGATATAGATCATTTAGCCTACTTATTAAAGTATGATTCTGTTCATGGTAAATGTGATGCATCTATTGAGGTTTCTGGAAATACTTTAATTGTAAATGATAAACACGTAAGGGTTACAGCAGAGAGAAACCCTCTTGATATTAAATGGGGAGATGCTCATGTAGATGTTGTAGCTGAATGCACAGGAATATTTACAACTTTAGAAAAAGCAGATTTACACATTCAAGCAGGTGCAAAAAAAGTTGCTATCTCTGCACCTTCAGCAGATGCACCAATGTTTGTTATGGGTGTTAATCATAATAGTATTAAACCTACAGACTTAATAGTATCTAATGCATCTTGCACTACAAATTGTTTAGCTCCAATTGCGAAAGTATTAAATGATAATTTTGGTATAGATGAAGCACTAATGACTACGGTTCATGCGGCGACATCAACACAACTGACAGTAGATGGACCTGCTAAGAATTATAGATTAGGAAGATCAGCATTAAACAACATTATACCATCAACAACAGGCGCAGCTAAAGCTGTTGGAAAGGTAATACCAGAACTTAATGGGAAGCTAACAGGAATGGCTTTTAGAGTTCCTACTGCTAATGTTTCTGTAGTTGATTTAACAGTAAAATTAAACACTGAAACTTCCTATGATGAAATAAAGAAAACTTTTAAAATAGCTTCTGAAAATGAATTAAAGGGTGTTTTGAGCTATACGGAAGAAGCTGTTGTTTCACAAGATTTTGTTGGCTGTTCTTATACTAGTAATTTTGATGCGAATGCCGGAATTGAAATAGGTCCTAAGTTTTTTAAAATCATATCTTGGTATGATAACGAATATGGCTATTCTAGTAAATTAGTGGATTTAATGTGTTTTATTAATAACAAGTAATAAAAATTTATGATTTTAATTGTTGATAGTGGCTCTACCAAAACTGATTGGATTGCTATAAATGATAAAGGTGAAATATTATTTCAAACTCAAACTTTAGGATTAAATCCGCAAGTGCTTACAGAATATATTATTGAGGAAAGAATAGTAAATAATTATGATTTATATCAAAACAGAAATTCTGTAACTAAATTGTTTTTTTATGGGGCTGGATGCGGAACTGAACCGCCAAGAGTAATGATAAAAGGTGTTTTTCAAGAGATCTTTAAGTCTGCAGAAGTGTTAGTGAAAGAGGATACTTTTGCCGCTGTTTATGCTACTGCAGAAATTAATAAGGAATCTATTGTATGTATATTAGGTACAGGTTCGAATTGTAGTTACTTTGACGGAGTTAATGTAGTTCAGAAAATCACATCCTTAGGATACATACTTATGGACGATGGTAGTGGTAATTATTTTGGAAGACAACTATTAAGAGATTATTATTTTAATAGAATTCCTGAAGTAACTGCAAAAAAGTTTGAAAAAAACTTTGATTTAGATGCCGAGACCATTAAAGATCATTTATACAAAAGACCTAATCCTAATACATACCTTGCGAAATTTGCAAGATTTCTTATTGAAAACAAAGAAAATAATTATGCTCAAAAAGTAATTAGAAAGGGAATCAATCAATTTATTAAACGACAAATTTTACAATTCCCAAATGCCAAGGAATTGCCAATTCATTTCACTGGATCTATATCTTATTATTTACAAGAAGAATTAACAAAGGCACTAAAGAAGCATGGTTTGAAAGCTGGTAATATAATAAGAAGACCCATAGATGGTTTGTTAAAATACCATATTAAACTTCTTAATAAATAATAGCAATCATTGATATTTCTACATTTACTCCTTTTGGAAGTTTAGCTACTTGAACTGTTTCTCTTGCAGGTGCATTACTTGCGTTAAAGTATGACCCATAAACATCATTTATGTCATTAAAATCTTCCATGGATGAAATAAATATAGAGCTCTTTACGACATTTTCGAAGTCAATATTAGCTGAACTTAAAACTGACTTTAGGTTTTCCATTACTTGTCGTGTCTCGTCTTTTATGTTTTCAATTACTAAATCTCCATTTTCTGGGTTTATTGCAATTTGACCAGACGTGAAAAACATATTACCAGCCATTACTCCTTGGTTATAAGGACCTAGCGGTGCAGGTGCATTTTTGGTATTAAATATTTTTTTCATAATTAATAATTATAGTTGTTTATCTCTTTGACGTCTTTTATCATATTTAATATCACTTAGCATTCCAGATTTTATACCAACAAAGAAATTCCATTGAGAGTTTGAGCTAAATGGTATCCAGCTAAAATTCATCCTCCAACTTAGTAAATCTCTCTCAAATCGAAGTTGAGTATATGTTATTCCATTATTTTTTAAGTCATAACCCGAAGAGGCACCAACACTCCATTTTGGTGAGATATCTAAATCTCCAGAAAACATTAAAGAATGTGATGATATTTCCTTTTGATTTCTACTATTATTATAGTTTACCGCATAGGCTATTCTAAGACTCCACGGAATGGTGTAATTAAACAGTTCGCTAGCAACTTCTTCTTTTTCAGATTCATTATCCATAAATGAACTATCTGCAAAATCTAAAGACTGTCCAAATAAATCATCATCTCTACCGCCACTTCTAAGTGATTCATCGACTGACTTACTATTTTCGTTTGATTTATTTTTATCTAATTTATTTGAGAGTGAGTAATTAAAGGTTAAATTTGCACTTGTTAACCTGAACAAATTTCCATTTGTATTTATATTAAACTCATTAATTTTATTATTATTTTTATCTAGCGCATAAGGATCTAGTGTTGCCCCAAAATTCACACTCATTTTATTGTCAAATAGCTGAGTACCACCAGAAAGCCTGACTGGACTCAAATTAAGTGAATCACTGGCCATATTATATGATGTTTGAAAATTTAAATTATTTAAAATAGTTACTTTTTTAGCTTCAGTATTTGTGCTATCCCTGTCTGTAACTTTTGCTTCTACATTATTGCTAACGGACAGACCAATAGAACTAGAAAAATTATTGTTTGGTGTTCCAAATATAGATCCTTCGAACCTAGTATATTCCAACTCTGAAGTAGTTAAGCCATCAGCATCAATTACTTCATAAGTTTCATAATAATCATTAAATGCCGGGTTAATACTATAGCTAATTGAAGGTCTCATCACATGTCTAATAGCTTGAATTTTTTTTTCTTCACCAAAGTCATACATTCCATAAACAGTAGTTCCTATGCTTGAAGAAAAATTATATGTTCTAAACGAATCAAAGCCCTTTAATTCTTGAGTAATTACTTCATTACTTTCATTATCAAAAGATTTTGATATTGTATTAAATGTCCAATTTTCCTTATAATTAGCACTAGTAGAAAGACTTAGGTATTTAAATAACTTAAAATTAGTACTTAAAGGGATAGAGTGCTGAAAACCAGATCTAGCTGATTCAAACATTTCTTTTTTGAAAAACAATGAGTCAGTTGTTTGTATTCTGTTTTCACCTCTTACATTGTATTGTAAATTGATATTCTGAATAATTCCTTTTTTTGTACCAACCTTTGGTGCAAAAGGAAAGACTCTACTAACACTGCCTTGAAAGGTTGGTAATGTCATATTAATAACTTGGGTATTAGTGTTTTGTGAATGAGTTGCAGTCAGGCTCATATTAACTTGTGGCTCACCGACAAATGTTTTTGAATAAGAGACAGAGGATGACAAAGTATTATTCAAAAAACTTGATGCATTTAATTGATTAATAGATTGCTGAAAGTATTTACTACTTCCAAGATTAACAGATGCAGAAAAACGAGAAGTTGGATTAGATTTAGCATCTTGGTTGTGTGACCACCTTAAATTATAAATAGAGCTCTTAGAATAATCTGGAAAACCTCTTTCACTTTTTATTAAATTCTCATATCGAAAGCTTAAGTTCCCTCTAAACTTATACCTGTAAGCATAATTATTTTCTAATCTAAAACCATAACTTCCATTTGTGTAATAATCTCCAAGAATTGCTAAATCTACATAATCACTTATAGCTAAGTAATAACCTCCGTTTTGTAGAAAATAACCCCTGTCATTTTGTTCACCAAAAGAAGGGAAAATCACTCCAGATGTTCTTTTTTTTGTTAGTGGAAAATAACCAAATGGCAAACCTATAGGAGTAGGTACATCTGCTATATACATATTGGTAAAGCCAGTTATAATTTTCTTACCTGGAACAACTTTTGCATTACGTAATAAAAAATAGTATTCAGGGTTCTCTAAATCATCAGAAGTTGTAAACCTTGCTCTGTCCATGAAATAAACTGAATCATTTTGCTTTTTTGTTTTTTCAGAAATAATATTCATTCCTGACTGTTCTGTTTTTGAATTAAATATCAAGGCTTTCTTACTATCTAAATTAAATCGAATAGAATCTGGTTCAATAATATCATTTCCTTGTTTAAATATTGGAGACTGACTTAAAGTTCCACTAGAATCTTTTATGCGACCAGCATAAATTTCATTTTTCGAATAATCAATTACAATTTTACCAGATGTAATTTCCATGTCGCCATATACCAATTTTGCATTATTATATAACGTTATTTTTTTTGTGCCAGGATTTATGGAAACGGTGTCTTTTGCATTATAAGTAGCACCACTATTAAAAAAGTTTTTTTTATTTTGAGTAGAATCTAAAACAGTACTGTCTTGTTTTATTTCATTGATTATTGGGGTAACAATTGTATCAGAAACTTGTGCAATACAAGGGGTGTTTATAAACATTGTATAACTTAAAACGAAAATTATATTTAGAATGTGATTGTGCAATGTTTATAATGTATTTTTGATGTGTAATTATATCATATATATAATTGATAAAGTTACGTATATTTTTATCAAAAAATTAATATATAAAAATATGTATCACTCATATACTTTTATAAGTCTTTTTAACCCTACTTTAACAAAATACCTACTTTTTGTAATTCTTTTGCTTAATGTAAATAATTTTTATTCACAAGAAAAGTTCAAAATTGTAATTGATGCTGGTCATGGTGGCAAAGATCCTGGTAGGCCTACAAAATTTGGTTTTACAGAAAAAGAAATTGCCTTAAAAATCACATTAAATTTAGGGGGTTTACTTGAAAAAGATGATTCTAATGAGGTTATATATACAAGAAAAAAAGATATTTTTTTAAAATTAAGAGAGAGAGCAGCGATTGCTAATAATGCGGATGCAGATTTATTCATCTCAATTCATTGTAATTCTTTTCATGATACAAATGTTTACGGGTCAGAAACTTATGTTTTAGGAATGCACGCAAATGAAAGAAATTTTAATATAGCTAAGCAAGAAAATGAAGTTATTTTTTTGGAAGAAGATTTTGAGATTGAATATGATGATTATAATCCTAATTCACCTGAAAATTTAATTGGTCTAACATTAATGCAAGAAGATTATTTAGATCAAAGTATTTTACTTGCCAATAATATTCAAAATAATTTTAAAAATAATTTAAAACTAAAAAATAGAGGGGTTAAGCAATCAGGTTTTTGGGTACTTCACAATACCTATATGCCAAGTGTATTAATAGAGGCAGGGTTTATTAGTAACCCTAAAGAAGGTGCTTATTTAAACACTTCAAAAGCACAAAAAGATATTGCACAAAACATATATACTGCAATAGTTGATTATAAAAAAGCATTTATTACTGACAATATAATTTCTGGTCTAGAATACGTTAACTCAAACATTACTTATAAAGTTCAAATAGCGGCAAGTAAAAACAAAATTCAACTTAAATCATATAATTTTAAAGGTCTTAGAGATGTTTCTAGATTAAAATCTGGTAAATTTTACAAGTATTATTATAGTACTTCATCAAATCTTGTTCAGATAACAAAGAAACGTGATTATGCAATATCTAAGGGTTTTGATAACGCTTATGTTGTCGGTTTTGAAAACGGAATACAAATAGATTTAGATAAACAGTAAATATTTTAAATTTAAAAAAAAATCTATTGAATTATTTATTAATTTAGATAACTAATACAAAAACAATTTGAAAATAACCAAAGAAATAAAAACTGGATTACTAATGATCACTGGATTATTAATGACAGTATTTTCATTTAATTATCTTAAAGGAATAAATCTTTTAGATAAATCAAGAACTTTCATTGTAGTTTATGACAATGTAGAAGGACTAACCCCCTCAAATCCAGTCACTATAAACGGTTATAAAATCGGTAAAGTTCAGAAGATTAATTTTAGTGATGACGGATCTAATAAACTTGAAATCATACTGTTAATTGATAATGAAGTAGAATTCTCTAAAAGCAGTAAGGCTGAGTTATATGAAACAGGTTTAATCGGAGGTAAAGCAATTGCTATTATTCCGAGCTATACAGACAAATCTATTGCATTAGATGGAGATTATTTAATCGGAACAATTAAGCCTGGATTTACAGAACTAGTCAATCAACGATTATCTCCATTACAAGAAAAGTTAGAAAGTGCAATTCAAAACGCTGATGAAGTTATGTTAACGATTAACAGAGTTTTAGATGAAAATACTAAAAACTCGCTACAAAAAAGTATTAGTAATTTTGAAAAAATTTCATCAACTCTAAACGAGGCAACTGAAAACATTAATTCACTTATATCAAACAATTCAAGTTCTATTGATAAAACCCTAAAAAACATAGAATTAACTTCTGAGAAACTGAATGTAATAACAGAAAACATTTCTGATGCTAATATTAAAGAATTAATAAACAACATCAATATTACGGTCACTGATTTTAATTCAATAATAACTAAAGCAAATAATGGTGAAGGAAGTATTTCGAAATTTTTAGATAATGATGCTGTTTTTAATAACTTAGAAAAGGCAACTTCAGAGCTAGAGATTTTAATTAATGATATCAAATCTAACCCTGATAGGTACGTTCATTTTTCAATTTTTGGAAAAAAATCTAAAAAGAATTAACTATAATATATGCTACAGTATTTACCAAACATCATTTTTATTGGAGTTTTATTCTTAGGTATATTTTTTTTCGCAAGAAACCTGAGCCGTCTTTATAGAAATATTAATTTCGGAAAGAATGTTGATGTTCAAGGAGACACAAAGCAAAGGTTTCTAAACATGTGTAAGATTGCTCTAGGTCAGGGTAAACTTATTAAACGTCCTGTTTCAGGTATACTGCATGTTATAGTCTATGTAGGCTTTATAATCATTAATATCGAGCTTTTAGAAATTGTGTTAGATGGTATTTTAGGTACACATAGGATATTCTCAGATTACTTGGGGGAATTATACGGATATTTAATCTCTACATTCGAACTATTGGCATTTTTAGTTGTTGTGGCAGTTACTATTTTTTGGCTCAGAAGAAATATAATTAATATTAAAAGATTTTTCGGAGATAACATGAAGGGTTGGCCTAAGAATGATGCTAATATTATACTTTATTTTGAAATAGTTTTAATGGCTTTGTTTATTACTATGAATGCTACAGATATAAATTTTCAAGCTTTAAATTCTGGAAATTTAATTAGTGGTTATGTAGCAGTTCTATTTGATGGTTTTTCTAATGAATCATTACATATTATTGAAAGAGCATGTTGGTGGGCTCACATTATAGGTATACTTATTTTTATGAATTATTTATATTTCTCTAAACATTTACATATTCTATTAGCTTTTCCTAATACATATTATGCAAAAGTTAATAACCTTGGAGAAATTGACAATTTAAATTCCGTAACTAACGAAGTTAAATTAATGATGGATCCAGATATGGCATTTTCCAATGAGACTACAGAATCTGAAGAAATTGAAAAGTTTGGCGCTTCTGATGTTATGGATTTAAATAAATTGCAACTATTAAACGCATATTCATGTACGGAATGTGGAAGGTGTACTAGTGTATGCCCTGCTAATATTACAGGTAAAAAACTTTCCCCAAGGAAAATCATGATGGATACAAGAGATCGAATTGAAGAGGTCGGGAGAAATTTAGATTTAAATAATGGGGTTTTTGTTGATGATGAAAAATCTCTGCTAAACGATTATATAACCAAAGAGGAATTATGGGCTTGTACATCATGCAATGCCTGTGTTCAGGAATGTCCAATAAGTATAGATCCTTTATCTATTATATTAGATATGAGAAGGTATTTAGTGATGGAAGAGTCTTCAGCTCCTTTAGAGTTAAATAACATGATGTCTAATATCGAAAACAATGGAGCTCCTTGGCCTTATAATCAAATGGATAGATTAAACTGGAAAGAATGAATAATAAATAAATAAACAGAATGAAAAGAGAAGAGATAGATAAAATACTTCATGATAAAGTTGAAGCAGGAGAGAAGGTTAGTCCAATTTTACCAAAGGGTGTAAAAAACTATTTAATTGATATTGATGGTACTATTACTGATGATATCCCCAATGAAGAACCTGAAAGAATGGCAACTTGCGAGCCATTTCATGATGCACTTGAAACTTGTAATAAATGGTATGACGATGGGCATATGATCTGTTTTTTTACTTCTAGAATTGAAGAAAATAGAGATGTTACCGAAAAGTGGCTAAATAAGCATGGTTTTAAGTATCACTCCTTATTAATGGGTAAACCCAGGGGAGGAAACTACCATTGGATAGATAATCATTTAGTCAGGGCTACAAGATATAAAGGTAAGTTCACAGATTTAGTAGAAAAGAAAGTTAAAGTTCAAGTTTTTGATGACGAAATATAATTAATATGGGAAATAATTTAGAGGTTAAAACTATGGCTGAATACGCCGCAGAAGGTAAACAACCGGAAGTTTTGTTCTGGGTAGGTTGCGCTGGTAGTTTTGATGATCGAGCTAAAAAAATCACTAAAGCTTTTGTTAAAATATTAAATTCAATAAATATTGAATTTGCAGTTCTAGGAACAGAAGAATCTTGCACAGGGGACCCTGCTAAAAGATCTGGAAATGAATTTTTATTTCAGATGCAGGCAATGACAAATATTGAAGTTCTAAATTCATATAGTATTAAAACTATTGTCACTACTTGTCCACATTGCTTTAACACTATAAAAAATGAGTATCCTTCTTTGGGTGGTGATTATAAGGTATTACATCACACACAGTTTTTAAATAATTTATTAAAAGAAGGACGATTAAAAATTGAAGGTGGAGAATATAAAGGTAAAAAAATAACATATCATGACCCTTGCTATCTTGGTAGAGCTAATAATGAGTATAATGCACCAAGGGAATTAATAAAAAAATTAGAGTTAGAGCTAATAGAAATGAAAAGGTGTAAATCTAACGGTTTATGCTGTGGAGCAGGTGGTGCTCAAATGTTCAAAGATGCTGAAAAGGGTAATAAAGAAATAAATGTCGAAAGAACAGAAGAAGCATTAAACACTAAAACTAGTATTATTGCAGCTGGGTGTCCATTTTGTAATACAATGATTAGTGATGGAGTTAAGTCTAAAGAAAAAGAAAATGATGTTAAAGTCCTAGACATAGTAGAATTAATAGTAACCGCTCAAGATTTGTAAAATATGATTGTTGATTTTGATATAATTAGTGAAGAATCTAGAGTATGGATATATCAATCAAATAGAACTCTATCTCCTTTAGAGATTATCGAAATTGAAGATAAAATTAAAGATTTTTTAATTTCATGGACTGCTCACGGAAGTGATCTTCAGGCTAGTTTTTTAATAAAGTACAACAGGTTTATAGTAATTTCATTAAATGAATCATTTAACATAGCTACAGGGTGCTCGATAGATTCTTCTGTAAGATTCATTCAGGACCTTGAAAAGCTATACGATGTTAGTTTATTAGATAAAATGAATGTCTCTTATAGGCATGGTGAGTTTATAGCACACAAACCACTGATTGAGTTCAAGAAAATGATTAAAAACAGGTCAATTTCAAAAAAAACTATTGTCTTCAACAACTTAATTAATAATAAGTCAGAGTTTTTAAATAATTGGGAAGTGCCAATAGAAGAAAGTTGGCATAATAGATTCTTTTAACATAATCCTAAAGTTAATTATGAAAATAAGATATATTCTTATCTTATCACTTTTATTTAGTCAAGTTAATGGACAAACATTATCTGACCCACTTATCGTTGTTGGTGATGAGTACCAAGAAAAATGGGTTGACAGTGTATATTCTTCTATGAATTTAGTTCAAAAGGTAGGGCAGCTATTTGTTGTCCAAGCATTTTCTAATAAGGGTGTTAGTCATAGCAAAAAAATTTCAAATGAAATAATAAATAATGCAATTGGAGGACTTATTTTTTCTAATGGTTCTCCAAAAAAACAAATTAATTTAACTAACTCTTATCAAGAATTATCTAATATTCCTCTCTTAATAGGCATGGATGCAGAGTGGGGGTTAAGTATGCGTTTAGATTCAACATTTTCTTTTCCTTGGAACATGACACTGGGTGCTATAAAAGATAATATGCTTATTAAGCAAGTTGGTAGTAGAATTGCAGCTCATTGCAAAAGAATTGGGGTAAACTTCAATTTCGCACCTGTTGTTGACATAAATACAAATCCTAATAACCCTATTATAGGTAATAGGTCGTTTGGTGAGAGTATAGAAAATGTTTCATTGAAATCATTAAATTTCATGAAAGGTCAACAAGAAATGAATGTTTTGTCTAGCGCAAAACATTTTCCTGGACATGGAGATACAAGTACAGACTCTCATAAAACTTTACCGATAATTAAACATAAAAAAGAAAGGATTTTAAATGTTGAGTTAAAACCTTTTATAAATTTAATTAATAACGGTTTAGAGAGTGTTATGATTGCGCATTTAGAAGTTCCAAGCCTAGAAAAAACGATTGGCCTTCCATCAACATTATCATATTCAATAGTCACAGAACTTTTAAAAAACGATTTAGGTTTTAAAGGCTTAATTATTACAGATGCATTAGAAATGAAAGGACTTTCTAGCTTTAAATCAACAGGTAATTTAGATATGTTAGCATTTAAAGCAGGAAATGATATCTTATTAATGTCAGAAAATGTTTCTGAAGGAGTTAATTCTATTATTGATGAATACAATAAAGGATCTATAAGTGAAATAAGACTTTCTCATTCTGTGAAAAAAATATTAAAAGCTAAATATAAAGTTGGGTTAAATAAGAGTTCAGTTATTTCAACAATTAATCTTGATAATGATTTAAATAATATTTCGGATAAAATATTAAATGAACAGTTAGTAGAACGTTCACTTACTGTAGTGAAAAATAAAGAAAATATAATTCCAATTACAGACCTAAAAAAGAAGATTGGTTATATGAGTTTTGGAAATGATTCTGCAGTCTCTTTTTTCTCGCATTTAAATAAGTATTCAAAAGTTGATGAGATTGTAAACATAAATCTTAAAAACTCCGATAGCATTATATCTAAATACAACACTATTATAATTGGAGTTCATGCTAATAGTAAGACTCCATGGAATAGTTATAAAATAAATAAAAAAGAAATTGATTTAATTAACCATATAGCTAAAAAAGTCGATGTAATTTTAAATGTATTTGGAAGTCCATATACTTTAAAACCTTTTAAAAGTATAAGATCTATTAAGGGTGTTATTGTTTCCTATCAAAATTCAATAATATTTCAACAAAAATCTGCACAACTTATATTTGGAGCATTAAATTCTAAAGGAAGACTTCCTGTTAGTATCGGTAAATTGTTTGATGTTGGAGATGGAATTAAAATTAAACATATAAACAGACTGTCATATGGAACTCCTGAATCTGTCTCTATGAGTTCTATTAAATTAAGAAAGATTGACTCATTGGCAAACATAGCTATAGACTCAGCAATGACGCCTGGCTTACAGCTGTTGATTGCTAAGGACGGCAGGGTTGTATACAATAAAAACTTTGGTTATTTGACTTATGATAAAAAATCAAAAGTAAAAAATAACACAATTTATGATTTAGCTTCATTAACCAAAATACTGGTTACATTACCGATTGTAATGAAGCTTGTTGAAACTGGCACTATTAACCTAGATACAAAACTTAAAGAAATATTACCAAGTTATGTAGATTCAAATAAATCTAATATAACTATTAAAGAAATGTTGTCTCATTATTCAAATTTAAAATCTTGGATACCATTTTATAAATCAACTCTTGATAGTATTACTAAAAAACCTAAAAATTTATATTATAATAGTGTTTACAGTAATAAACATAATATTAAAGTATCTGAAAACTTATACTTATTATCTTCATATAAAGACAGTATAAACTCTTTAATTAAAAATAGTGAGCTAAATAAAGAGAAGTATAGATATAGTGATTTACCATACTATATACTTAAACTATATATTGAAGATTATTATTCTAATGATTTGTCAAGTTTAATAAATTCACAATTATTTAATGAAATAGGAATGCCCAAGGCATCTTATTATCCTAAAGAGATCACTTCAACTAACAATATAGCTCCAACAGAAATTGATAATTACTTTAGATTTGGAGAAATAAGAGGAACCGTTCATGATATGGGGGCAGCTATGCAAGGTGGTATAGGTGGACATGCAGGATTATTCAGTAACGCAAATGATATTGCTAAGATTATGCAAATGTATTTACAGGGTGGTCAATATGGAAATAAGAAATATTTTAATAAATCAACTATAGATTTATTTAATAAGTGTTACTATTGTGAAGATGACAATAGGCGAGGAGTTGGTTTCGATAAACCTCAAATAGAAGGGGATGGTCCAACATGTGGGTGCATTTCCATGCAGAGTTTTGGTCATTCAGGTTGGACAGGAACTTATACATGGGCTGATCCTGAAGAAAAAATAGTTTATGTTTTCTTGTCAAACAGATCTTATCCTGAATCTAAGGAAAACAAATTATTGAAATACAATATTAGAACGGACATTCAAAAACTGATTTATGAATCAATAATAAAATAAAGATTATGATTATAGGAATTGTATGCTATCCAACATATGGAGGAAGTGGAGTAGTTGCTACTGAACTTGGTTTAGAGTTAAGTAAAAGAGGTCATGAAGTTCATTTTATAACTTATAATCAACCTGTTAAATTAAATTTATTTAATAATAACATTCATTATCATGAAGTGATTGTCCCTGATTATCCTTTATTCCACTATCAACCATACGAATTAGCTCTTTCTAGCAAGATTGTTGATATGGTTCAGTTACATAAAATAGAAATTCTTCATGTCCATTACGCTATACCTCATGCTTATGCAGCTTACATGTCTAAACAAATGCTAAAAACTAGAGGCATAGATTTACCTATAGTCACAACCTTACACGGAACAGATATAACATTAGTAGGTAGTCACCCTTATTATAAGACCGCAGTTGAGTTTAGTATTAATAACTCTGATGCAGTGACATCAGTTTCCGAAGACTTGAAAAGTGATACCATGAGTCTGTTTAATATTGAGAAAAAAATAGAAGTAATACCAAACTTTGTTGATCTAGAAAAATACAATCATTTACATGAAAATTGTGAAAGAGGTATTTTAGCAAATGAAGATGAGAAAATAATTACTCACATAAGTAATTTTAGAAAAGTTAAGAGAATAGACGATATTATAAATTCATTTAACCTAATAAACAATAAAATTAACTCAAAATTAATATTACTAGGTGATGGCCCTGAGAGGATAAAGGCTGAAAAATTATGCGATGAATTAAATTTAAATGAGAAGGTATTGTTCTTAGGTGCTTCTAATGAAACTGCAAAAATATTATGTCTAAGTGATATATTTATATTAGCGTCAACTACAGAAAGTTTTGGTTTAGTAGCACTTGAAGCCATGGCTTCGTCTGTTCCTGTTGTATCTACTAATTCAGGTGGCCTTCCTGAGGTTAACTTAAATGGATTCTCTGGTTATCTTTCAGACGTAGGTGATGTTAATCAGATGACTAAAAATGCAATCAGAATTTTAGAAGATTCTGATAACTTGATTAAATTTAAAAAGAATGCAAAAATCCAGGCTAATAAGTTTGATGTACACAATATTGTGCCTAGTTATGAAGATATATACAGAAGGACTTTGGCGATGAAATAACCATTAAATATTTTTATTATGAAAAGAAAAGATTTTTTAAAAATTTCAGCTAGCGCCGCAATGTTTTTTGGTATTTCACCCAAAAATATAGCTTCTCCAGTTGATAATCTTGACTATTTAAATAATAATTATACTAATGATGGATCTTGTATTGATTTAACACATGAACCAATCAGTAATGTTAAAATTGGTATAATTGGTTTAGGTAACAGAGGCAGTGTTTTGATTCAAATGTTTGACTATTTAATAAAAAATAATTTATCTACAGTTGTTGCTTTATGTGATTTAGATGACAATAATATTGACAGAAATTTAAAGTATTTAAAAACAATTCAAGAGCACAGTCCAGACGTATACAAAGGTCGTGAAGATTCATGGAAGGAATTAGTTAAAAGGGATGATATAGATTTAGTAATTGTCGCTACTCCATGGGACACTCACACAGAAATGTGTATTTACTCTATGCAGAATGATAAGCATGTTGCGTGTGAAGTACCAATAGCTAATAATTTAGAAGATTGTTGGAAGATAATTGAAGTTGCAGAATCGACTAAAAAGCATTGTATGATGATGGAGAACTGTTGTTTTAACAATGAAGAGCTGTGGCTGTTAAATATGATAGACAAGGGTGTTTTCGGTAGTATTAATCATGCTGAAGGTGCTTATATTCATGATCTAAGAAAACACATGTTAGACGATGAATATTATCATAATCAATGGAGAATAAAACATCATCAAAAAAGAAATGGAAATTTATACCCTACTCATGGACTAGGGCCAGTTTGTTCCTATATGGATATCGGTAGAGGAGATAACTTCAATCATTTAGTTTCTATGAGCTCAAGAGAAGAGTCGTTAAGTATAGCCGCAGAATCAATAAAGAGTGATTTTCAGAATTTTTCTTGTGGTGATATGAATACCACTTTGATTAAAACTAATTTGGGTAAAACAATTAAGCTTCAATTTGATGTTCATACTGGCAGACCTTACACAAGATTAAATAATGTAAACGGAACAAAAGCTTCCCATCAAGGGTATCCCTCAAAATTATTTATCAATAATCCTGAGTTACAGTGGGGTCACAGTTGGTTAAATCAAGATGAATACAATAAATACAGAAATTTATACAATCACCCTCTTTGGGATAAAATGAAAAATGAAATATCTAAAAATCAGATAGGTCACGGGGGTATGGATTTCGTTATGATATATAGAATTATAAGATGTTTAAATAAAGGACTACCACTTGATATAAATGTTTATGACAGCGTTATGTGGAGTTCAATAATACCTCTTTCAGAAATATCTGTACTTAATGAGAGTAAAACTATTAAAATCCCAGATTTTACAGCTGGAAAGTGGAAAACTTTGAGGAAATCTGAACTCTTGAGAGTTATTTGAAAAATGATTTTAATTTAGGTACTTAACAAATATTATTTCCAATTTTTATATTTACTTGTTTTTCCTATTCCTGGATTAAATCCATTTGTTGGGTCTAGTTCTTTATAAAAATTTGAGAGCGAAGGTTTTGCAAAGTATTCATGACCAACATTATGTTCAGCTGGATACTCAGCTCCTCTAGCATCAAAACTTTTTAATAGTTTTTCTTTCAATAGTTTAGTGTCTACTCCTTTTTTAACTATATAATTTTGATGTAGAACATGGCAAAATAAGTGGCCATAATATAGTTTTAACTCTATCAAATCATCAATTTCCGGAGGTAAATTCTCAAACCAATCTTTTTCATTTCTTGGAAAAGCGATATCCATAGACATCATTCCTCCAGTCTTACTAGAGTTAATAGCATGGTAACGATTCAATGCACTAGCCGCTACAAAACGATGCAAGATCGCTTTTTTAGCTTCTTTTTCAGTACACTCAAAAAAACTCCCTTCGTTTTCTGTAAAAAACTTATCGAAATATATTTTCGCTTCATCAATTCCTTCATCTGACATTTCTATTACCCAGTGGTGCTCATACTTATCTCTAAACTGCTCCATTCTTTTAGGTAAATGGTTGGGCCAGAACTTACTTAGAAACTGCATTAGCTTATCGGAAAACTTGTCAGGAAAAAATACAAATTTATTAGAAATACGATCAACTTTTCGTTTGATTTCAAATAACTTTGGAATAAAGCTTGGTCCCATTTTATCAATAGCAATAAAAGTATCTTTGCTATATTTTTTTGCAGCATCATAACAGTCTCTATGTACATATTCACCTGAAGTTGGGAGATGTTTAAATTTAGATAATATTTCTCTGCGAATTTTACCTAACACATATGAGCTATTAGTACCAACATAAAAAACCTGTTGACGCTTTGGAATCGGATAAGTATCTAATCTTACAGCGAAGACAGCAATTTTGCCCGCACAACCTGAAGCGCCATGTAAGCGTCGTCCATCAGCATTAAATCTTGCAGGTGTATTAGCATCAACGTCTCTTACACGTTCCTTATACTCATTGTCAGAGGCTAATTTATCTGAAAAAAGTATATTATTCTTATTGTAATTATGCGTTTGTAAATTAGTTAAAATCTCATCAGGTGAATTTCCTAAATCAATACCTAAATCATTTACCAACACTAAATCACCGTTTATATTTATCTGTGCGTAAATTGAAAGTTCTGTGTATGCTGGTCCTCTTTTTACAAGTGCTCCACCTGAGTTATTACATACACCTCCAACTATTGAAGCACCTATACAGGATGAACCTATAACTGAATGAGGTTCTCTACCATAAGGAGCTAACTTGTCTTCTAGGCCAAATAATGTACTTCCAGAAAATCCAATAATTTGTTTACCTTCATTTATAATTTGTATGCTATTTACACGCATTGTATTTATAATAACAATAGGTCGATCATAATCATTACCATTGGGTGTAGATCCTCCAGTTAAACCAGTATTAGCTGCTTGCATAATAACTATAATATCAGCACTTACACAAAGTTGAAGAATTTTCCATATTTCAAGTAAAGTTGCTGGCTTAGCTACCGCTAATGCCTCTCCTGATCCATACCTCCATCCAGTACAATAATGTTCCTTACTCCAATGTGCAGTAAGAATATATTTTCCACCAGTAACAGATTTTAAATCACTAATAAAATCACTTTCTAAACTCATTTAAATATATATAAGCACTGGTTTAATGTCAAATTAAAGTCTTCTCTAAATTAAATATAATTTAATATATTATTCCATTATTTTCTGTTTTAATTTTAATAATCTATTTTTGCTTTTTAATCTGTAATTTATGTCAGCTAACACATTTGGAAACATATTTAAATTAACATCTTTTGGAGAGTCCCATGGACTTGCATTAGGAGGTGTGATTGATGGTTGCCCAGCTGGATTAAAAATTGATTTTGATAAAATAAACTACGAGTTACAAAGAAGAAAACCAGGTCAATCAAAAATTGTTACACAAAGAAAAGAAGATGACGAAGTAGAGTTTTTATCTGGAATCTTCGAAGGAATAACCACTGGTACTCCAATTGGATTTATTATTAAAAACTCCAATCAAAAATCAAAAGATTATGATCATATAAAAAATGTATTTAGACCTAGTCACGCTGACTTTACTTATGAAAAAAAGTATGGTTTAAGAGACTATAGAGGTGGAGGTAGAAGTTCTGCTAGAGAAACTGTTTGTAGAGTTGTAGCTGGCGCTATTGCAAAGCAATTAATCAATGATATTAAAATCATTGCTTATACTTCATCTGTAGGTGATATTAAACTCAACAAGGGTTATTCTGATTTAGATTTAAATAATGTAGAAAACAATTCTATTAGGTGTCCAGATGAACCTACAGCAATTCGTATGATTGAAAAGATTAAGGACATAAAAAAGAACGGAGATACTATAGGTGGAATAATAACATGTGTGATCAAAAATATGCCTGTTGGTCTTGGAGAGCCTGTTTTTAACAAACTGCATTCAGAACTTGGAAGAGCTATGTTAACTATTAATGCTGTAAAAGGATTCGAGTTCGGTAGTGGTTTTAAAGGAACATTATTAAAGGGTAGTGAGCATAACGATTTATTTAATGAAGATAATACTACTGCTACAAATAACTCAGGTGGTATCCAAGGAGGTATAAGTAACGGTATGGATATCTATTTTAATGTTGCTTTTAAACCTGTAGCAACTATTATGCAAAAACAGACTACAATTAATACAAATAATAAAGAGATAACTATGATGGGTAAAGGCAGGCATGATCCTTGTGTTTTGCCAAGAGCAATTCCTATTGTTGAGTCCATGGCTGCATTAGTTATTGCAGATTATATGCTTTTTTCTAGGTTGAATAAATTATAAATATAAAAAAAATGGCTTTACATTGGAAGATTTTAATTGGAATGGTTTCAGGCGTTTTATTTGGTGTGTTAATGCTCAATATTAACGGAGGAGATTTATTTGTTAATAATTGGGTTAAACCTCTAGGTACTATTTTTGTAAAGCTTTTAAAATTAATTGCCATTCCTTTAATCTTAGCTTCTTTAATAAAAGGTATTTCTGATCTTAAGGATATATCAAAGTTTAAAACAATTGGATCCAAAACAATTATTACATATATAGTAACAACAGTTGTTGCAATATCGATTGGTTTAATCTTAGTTAATGTTATTAATCCTGGTTCAGGTATCTCTAGTGAGACTGTTGAAAGATTAACAGCTACATATTCTGAAAGTAGTGGAGTTCAATCAAAACTAGCTGAAGCTAATAATCAAATTCAAAGTAGTCCTTTACAATTTTTAGTTGATACTGTTCCTGATAATGCATTTAAAGCGATGTCTAATAATTCGCTAATGTTACAGGTAATATTTTTCACTATATTTTTAGGAATCAGTATGCTCTTGATTGGAGAAGAAAAATCAAAACCTCTTAAATCATTTTTTGATTCACTAAACTATGTTGTATTAAAGATGGTTGATTTAATTATGAAGACAGCTCCTTATGCTGTGTTTGCACTACTTGCTAGTGTAATAACTTCTTCTAATGATCCGGATCTTTTATTAGCACTGCTAAAGTATAGTGGAGTGGTATGTCTAGGTCTATTTATTATGATACTATTTTATTGCACAGTAGTTTACTTTTTCACTAATTCTAATCCTTTAGTTTTCTTAAAAAAAATTAGCCCTGCGCAGCTTTTAGCTTTTTCAACAAGTAGTAGTGCTGCAACCTTACCATTAACAATGGATAGAGTTGAAAATCATATTGGTGTTGATAAGGAAGTTTCTAGTTTTGTTTTACCTGTAGGAGCTACAATTAATATGGACGGAACAAGTTTGTATCAAGCTGTTGCAGCTGTATTTATTGCACAAGCTTTAGAGTTTGACCTTACTTTAGCTGATCAGCTAACAATTGTATTAACTGCCTTACTTGCGTCTATAGGTAGTGCTGCAGTCCCTGGGGCTGGTATGGTAATGCTTGTAATAGTTTTAGAATCAATTGGTTTTCCGTCAGATAAACTAGCCATAGGTTTAGCTTTAATTTTTGCTGTAGATAGACCTTTAGATATGTGTAGGACAGTTGTTAATGTTACAGGAGATGCTGCTGTATCTATGATAGTAGGACGCTCTGTTGGTAAGTTTAAAGGAATCAAATAACTTTATATTGCTCTCTAATTTAAATCAAGACTGGAAAATTATTTTACAAAATGAATTAGATAAACCTTATTTTATTAATTTATGTAATATAGTTAAAGACGAGTATTCGAAATATTCTTGTTACCCTGCCATTGAAAATATTTTTGATTCGTTAAATTTTTGTTCTTTTTCTAAACTAAAGGTTGTAATAATAGGGCAGGACCCTTACCACCAACCTAATCAAGCCAATGGTTTATCTTTTTCAGTTACTAAGGGTGTCAAAATACCTCCTTCATTAAAAAATATCTTTAAAGAATTAAACACAGATATAAACAAACCTATTTCTGAAAGTGGAGATTTAACCTATTTGTCTAATCAAGGAGTGTTGTTACTAAACTCCTGCTTATCGGTAAGGGATAGCTCAGCAGGTAGTCACTATAATATTGGCTGGGAAATATTCACAGATAGTATTATATCCTATATTTCTAAAAATAAAAAAGATGTGGTTTTTTTACTTTGGGGTAATAAATCAATTATAAAATCTAAACTAATAGATAGTAGTAGACATTTGCTTTTAACCTCCGGTCATCCATCTCCACTTAGTGCAAATAGAGGATACTGGTTTGGAAATAAACATTTCAGTAAGACTAATAATTATTTAGTTAATAAAAAAAAGGAGAAAATAGATTGGTAGTTTTTATTTTTTTAATGAGATTGGGTTAATTGCTTCCGTTGTAATGTAAGCTTTAGGATTATTTTTATTTATAATTTTCATAACTTTTTTTAATTTTTTTCTTGAAACAATACACCAGTAAATTTTAACTGCTCCATCTCTACCTTCACCATTAATAACGGTTACAGCATATCCATTATCTCTTAAAACATCAGCTAAATCATTAGACTCAACTGGTGTAAATACCTTTATTACCATGCTACCAACGCCAATCACACCTTCTAAATATGAGCCAAGAATTGTGCCAGTAGCAAACCCTGCGGCATACCCAGCAATTAATACAGGGTCAGCTATATTTTGTATAACTTTTGAAACAGCAATAATCCATATAGCAGATTCCACTAAACCAATTAAAGCAGCATGATACGGTTTATTCCTTGAAACAAGCAAAGCTCTTAAGGTACCTAAACTTTGATCTGCTAGTCTAAGTATGAAAATAAAAAGGGTAGAAATTATAAGTTCGATAAACTATTTAATGTTAAAAGAATTAATTTATTTATTGTTTCACTAGGTTTTTTACTGTAAGTACCATTTTCCCTGTTTGCTAATATTGCATTTAATGAGATCGCTTCATGCCCTAATATTTTTGACATACCGTAGATAATTGCTGTTTCCATTTCTAGGTTAGTTACTCTATCATTGATAAATTGAATTTTATTAAGTTGATCAATAAAATCATCATTAGAAGATTGTATTCTGATTGATCTACCCTGACTGCCGTAAAAGCCATTACAAGTTACTGTAACTCCGCTAAAATTAGCTATACCATTTAATTTTCCCATTAAGTAATCAGAACAATCAAAGCATAAAGGCAAAAGTTTATTGTTATTGGCTTTATAATTATCTAAAAATTTATTTACAGGGTTAAACGTAAGCTCTTGGCTTATTTTATAATTATTAAGAAATCCATCAATATCAATTGCTTTAGAACTAATTAGCAAAGAGTCTATAGGAATATCAGATTGTATTGAACCAGAAGTACCAATTCTTATTAAATTTAGCTTTGTCAGTGAAGATTTAATATTTCTTGTATTAAAATCTATATTAACTAAGGAGTCTAGTTCATTTAATACTATGTCTATATTACCTGAGCCAATTCCAGTAGACAAAACAGAAAGTCTAGTACTTTTATAAATACCAGTAACAGTTTTAAACTCTCTATTTTGGACAGTAAATTCAATTGAGCTAAAATACTGAGTAATCAAATCTACTCTTGCTGGATCTCCAACTAGAATAATTGTATTAGATATATTTCCAGGCTTTAACTTCAAATGGTATACACTACCATCTTCATTAAATATTAGTTCGGATTCTTTTTGCTTTAACATATTTTAATTTTATCCTCCGACTCTCTTTGTTTCGAAACCTTTAGAATTTAATATTTTCATAATTTTGTCTCTGTAATCTCCTTGAATTATAATGTAATTTTCTTTTACTGAACCACCAACGCTTAGAGATTTTTTCAGATCTTTAGCAATAGTCTTTAATTCACTATTATTAATCTTGAAGTTTTCTAAAATAGTAATCGGCTTACCTTTTCTTTTTTCATACTTACATATAATCGGCTCATCTTGATATTTTTTATTTTTATCAGTAGAATAAATAGTATCAGTTAACTTATGTTCTGGAAAAAGGTTTTTTAATTGATCTTGTAAATCCATTACTTTTTTAGCATACCTAGTTCAACTAACCTTTCATTTAAAAACTCTCCAGCTGTTATATCCTCAAATGATTTAGGATTATTCTCGTCAATACAAGATTCAAGAACATCTAACTTCATATCACTTATTGGGTGCATGAAAAACGGAATAGAATATCTGGATTTTTTCATTAACTCTTTCGAAGGGTTAACAACACGGTGTACGGTGGATTTTAATTTATTATTAGTATGTCTAGAAAGCATGTCTCCAACGTTAATCATTAATTGATCTTTTGATGCAATAGCATCAATCCACTCACCTTTATTGTTTTTTACCTGTAAACCTCTTCCTTGAGCTCCCATTAATAAAGTGATTAGGTTTATATCTCCGTGTGCTGCAGCTCTAACTGCATCTTTAGGTTTGTCTAAAATTGGAGGGTAGTGAATTGGTCTTAGTATAGAATTACCATTAGTAAGATATTGATCAAAATAAAACTCATCTAACTCTAAGTATAATGCTAAAGCTCTAAGGACATATTTAGCAGTTTTTTCTAATAACTTATAGGTTTGTTTACCCACAATATTAAATTCATTATTTTCAGAAATTTCAACATTCAAAGGATATTCTTTTAAAAGTTTGTCATTTCCTTCAACATATTGACCAAAATGCCAAAACTCTTTTAAATCTCCATGCTTACTTCCTTTAGCCGATTCTTTTCCAAAGGAAACATAGCCTCTTTGTCCTGAAATACCAGGTATTTCATATTTATTTTTAGTTTTCTGTGGTAAATCAAAAAAGGATTTAATTTCTTTATATAATTTCTCATTAAATTCAGAATTAAGGAAATGTCCATTTAAGGCAACAAAACCTATTTCTTCAAAAGCTTTACCTATAGATTTAACAAATTCATTTTTTTTATTTATGTCTACAGAAAGAAAATCTGTAAGATCTACACTGGGAATTCTATTTGTTTGCATATAATTAAAATTTAAAATACAACTTTTTTGTAATAGTTAATAAAGTTAATAAAGTTAATTAAAAATTAGGCTTGTTAGAATTTTATATTTTATATTTTTATTCAAAATTTATATATTTTATGTTGTTTAAAACAGGTGGTATTAAAACATTAAAATTAGTTGAGTTATATACCGCTATGATGAAATCTAGACTTATTGAAGAAAAAATGTTAATTCTTCTTAGACAAGGAAAAATATCCAAGTGGTTTTCTGGAATAGGTCAAGAAGCTATTTCAATAGGAGTAACAAACGCTTTAAATGACGATGAGTATATATTGCCAATGCACCGTAATCTGGGTGTATTTACATCAAGAAATATACCTTTATCAAAATTATTTAGTCAATGGCAAGGTAAAGCTTCCGGATTCACAAAAGGAAGAGACCGATCTTTTCACTTTGGAACAAAAGAATTTCATATAGTTGGGATGATATCTCATTTAGGCCCTCAAATGGGTGTTGCTGATGGTATTGCATTACATCAACTAATTAATAAGAAAAATAAAGTTACAGCGGTATTTACAGGTGATGGTGGTACTAGTGAGGGAGATTTTCATGAAGCATTGAATGTTGCTTCAGTATGGAATCTACCTGTACTTTTTTGTATTGAAAATAATGGCTATGGATTATCTACTTCAATCGAAGAGCAGTATAATTGTGTCAATCTAGCCGATAGAGGAGTGGGTTACGGAATGGAATCTCACATAATTGATGGTAATAACATAACTGAAGTTTACACAAAAATATCAGAAATATCTGCAGATATTAGAAAAAAACCAAGACCTGTTTTAATAGAATTTAAAACTTTTAGAATTAGAGGACACGAAGAAGCTAGTGGGGTAAAGTATGTTCCTAAAGATCTCATTGATACATGGGCGAAAAAAGATCCTATTGCTAACTTTGAAAATTTTCTTCTTGAAAATGAGTTAATTAACGTTGGAGATATTAAATCCATAAAAGAAATATTAAACAAAGAAATTAACGATAATTTAGAAATTGCATACAATGAAGATTATCCAATTGCAAATGTGGAATTTGAATTATCAGATGTTTTCAAAAAGTTTGAATTCAATCATATACTTCCTTCAAAAGAAACTAAACACATAAGATTAGTGGATGCTATTTCAGAAGGCTTAGATGAAGCTATGAAAAAAAATGACTCATTAGTTATAATGGGACAAGATATTGCAGAATATGGCGGTGTATTTAAAATTACGGAGGGCTTTGTTAAAAAGTATGGTAAAGATAGAGTAAGAAACACTCCTATATGCGAATCTTCTATAATTGAAGTTGCTATGGGTTTATCCATTTGTAATACAAAATCTGTAGTAGAATTACAATTTGGAGACTTTATAACTTCTGGTTTTAATCCAGTAGTTAATTATCTCGCTAAATCTTATTATAGATGGGGGCAAAACGCAGATGTTGTATTAAGAATGCCTTGTGGAGCAGGAGTAGGAGCAGGTCCTTTTCATTCTCAAACAAACGAAGCTTGGTTTACTAAAACGCCAGGTTTAAAGGTTGTTTATCCTGCTTTTCCAGCAGATGCAAAAGGGCTTCTGACAGCGTCAATAGAAGATCCAAACCCTGTTTTATTTTTTGAGCATAAGGCATTGTATAGAAGTATTCGTCAAGATGTACCTGTCGATTATTACAATATACCTATTGGAAAAGCTTGCAGTTTAATGACCGGTAGTGATTTAACTATAATTACCTACGGAGCGCCAGTACATAAAGCTTTAGATATAGTAAAAAGTAGGGATACATATTCTTTTGATTTAATTGATCTGAGAACTTTGTGCCCTTTAGATAAAGATGCTATAATTAATTCAGTTAAAAAGACTGGAAAGGCCATTATACTACAAGAAGATTCCATGTTTGGAGGTTTAGCTTCTGAGATATCTTCAATTATAATGGAGAATTGCTTTGAGTATTTGGATGCACCTGTAATAAGAGTAGCCAGTTTAGATACTCCAATACCATTTGAAAAAAGTTTAGAAGATCAATACTTACCTTATGACAGGTTTGAGGCGGAATTAGACAAACTCCTTGAGTATTAATGTTACAGGACAAACAAATACTAATAGATTTATCTAAAATGAAAATGCCTTTTGGTAAATACAAGGGTAGATATTTAATTGATTTGCCCGAACATTATATAGTTTGGTATAAAAATAAGGGATTTCCATCTGGTAAACTCGGAAAACAACTTGAACTTGTTTATGAACTTCAATTAAACGGACTTGAAGATATTGTTAGAGAGGTCAGGAGAAGATATTAATATTTAATTAAATTAAAAAAAACAGATAATGGATGCATTATTATTAGATATAGAATTGACTGAGTGGGTAGGTTATTTAGCAATGACAGTTTTACTTGTGTCATTTATGATGAAAAACGTAATTAAACTTAGAATAATCAACAGCGTTGGTTGTTTGTTTTTTGTAATATATGGCTTAATGATTTCTCAATATCCCATTGTTATAACTAACCTTGCTATTATATTAATTAACCTATATTATTTACTTTTAAAAAAAGATTAGTATCTCTAAGTTAATTATAACCTTTGAAGTTGATTTGAAATCAAAGTGACTTCATCTAAAACTCTAAGTAAATTTCCTGACCATAATTTCTCTATTTCTATCTCAGTATAATTTCTTTTTACTAATTCTAAAGTTACATTAAATGTTTCTGAAGCATCACTCCAACCTTCAATACCGCCCCCTCCGTCAAAGTCACTACTTATTCCAACATGGTTAATACCCATTGAATTGACTAAATAATCAATATGGTCAACAAAATCAGACACATCTACTTTTTGAGTATTGCTTACTTTTACCTTTTCAGAATTTAAGTAAGATTTAAATGCGACTGTTTGAACTACTCCACCATTTTCTTTTATCCAACCTAGCTGCTCATCATCTAAATTTCTACTATGATTACATAATGTTCTTGCGGATGAGTGAGAGGCAATAACTGGTGCTTTACTTAAACTTATCATTTGTTTAATAGCTTTTTTAGATGGATGAGAGATATCTATCATCATTCCTAGTTTATTCATTTCTTTAATTACTTCAATACCAAGTTGGCTAAGTCCATTGTGTAAATAAACTCCATCGGACTCACCAGTATTACTGTCACTTAGTTGACTATGCCCATTATGAGCTAATGACATGTAACGTGCTCCCATATCATAAAATTTTTGAACATTTGCAATATCTGTACCGATTGGATAGCCATTTTCAACTCCAATCATAGCAACTTTTTTTCCAGTAATATGAATTTTCCTCACATCATCAGATGTAAGTGCTAACCCAATTCTATCAGGTGCATAGAAATTAACTAAATTATGAATAGCCTCAAATTTAGATACTGCATTATCATAAGCAATTTTATACCCTTTTTTAGTTAAGTCTCCTTGACCTGTATATACTACAAACCAAGCTACATCTAACCCACCAGATTCCATTTTTGGAATATTACATTGTGTGTTTAAATTTTGAGAATAATTTATAGAGTCTGTGAAATTTTTAACATCTATATCACAGTGAGTATCAAGAGTTATAATATTGTCATGTATTGTTTTTGCTTTCTCTAAAAGATTATTGTTATCATTTTTGACTTTTAAAAGATAAACAACTATAATAATAACTATTAAAATAGCGGCTTTAATATAAGAGTTCATAAGTAAGTGTTTTACTATAAAAATATAAAATAAATAATGTTTTATAGTTGAAAAACTAACTAAAGTTGGTATTTTTGCCCACCAACATTTTTCAAATGATAATTACTTTAAACGAGAAAGAAGAAAGAAAAGCTGATAAAAGTCTTTATAGTTATCAGAAAGGAGCCATCGATAAAATTTTTGATAGTTTTGAAAACTCTAGGGAAGATTATCACTTATTATATCAATTACCAACTGGTGGGGGTAAAACAGTTATTTTCTCAGAAATTGTTAGACAATACCTTTCTAATCATGACAAAAAAGTATTAGTCATGACTCACAGAATAGAGTTATGTAAACAAACTTCAAAAGTATTATCTGAATTTGGTGTGGATAATAAAATTATTGACAGTAAGGCTAATTTGGAAGATCAATCTAAGTACTCATGCTTTGTTGCTATGGTTGAGACCTTAAATAACAGGTTAAATGATGGTAAGCTGGATATTTCTGGAATTGGTTTAGTAATAATTGATGAAGCTCACTATAATTCATTTACTAAATTATTCAAGTTTTTTAGTAATTCGTTTATACTAGGAGTCACAGCAACTCCATTAAGTTCTAATATTGAGCTACCAATGACAGACAACTATGATGAGCTGATAGTAGGGGAGTCCATTCAAGATTTAATAAAAAACGAATTTTTAGCAAATGCTAATATGTATTCATTTAATGTAGGGTTAACCTCATTAATTATTGGTGCAAATGGTGATTATACAGTAAAGTCATCTGAGGATCTGTATACTAATAACGATATGCTCTCTAAGTTACTAGTATCCTATGAAGAGAAATGTAAAGGTTTAAAGACCTTGATTTTTAATAATGGTATAAACACATCACTAATTGTTTATGACATGTTTAAAACAGCTGGTTATGATGTAGCTCATTTGGACAATACTGCATCTAAAAAAGAAAGAGCTAGAATCTTAAATTGGTTTAAAGTGACTCCTGGAGCAATTCTAACTTCAGTTAGTATACTTACCACAGGTTTTGATGAACCAACTGTTGAGTCAATAATACTAAATAGAGCAACTAAATCTCTTACATTATATTATCAAATGATCGGTAGGGGTTCAAGGATATTAAAAAACAAATCACATTTTAATGTAATTGACTTAGGAAATAATTTTCATAGGTTTGGTGAATGGGGAATTGACCTAGATTGGCAAAGAATCTTTAAATCTCCCAATTATTACCTTGACAGTATTATTACGGATGAAGAAATAGAAAGTAACTTTAGGTATGAAATGCCAGAAGAACTAAGATTAGAATTTTCAAATTCAAAAGAGGTTTACTTTGATGTTAATAAAACTTACGTAGAGTCTATTAGAACAGGAGAGTCCTCTAAAGTGGTTTTAGAAAGATCAATAAGTCAGCATGCTAAAATATGTATTGAAAATAGTGAAGATATTTTTGATGCATTAATTTTATCTAAAAAATTGAATGATGATATAGATTTTAGGATAAATAGATACTCTAAATGTATAAGTAAGAGCACACATAACTTTTTAGACTGGTTAACTGATGATTATAAAAAAAGATTAAGGTCTTACTTAAGAGAGAATTTTGATAAAATTAGAGAGACTGTTTCAGTTAGTTAATTTTAATTATATTTATTATAATATTTTATTAAAAAAAATTTTAAGTAAACAAATAAGCCTACATATTAATATCTAAATTTAAAATTATGAATAAGAATAACATTAAAACGTCCATAATAGGTTTTGTAATTGCCTTTTCTTTATCATCTTGCGCAAACAAAAACGCCCCTAAAGTAATAGAAATTACTACTACACCAGAAATACAACTTACAAGCGAAATAAAAAGTGATATAACTTTTGGAGTTCGAGGTAATTGTGGCATGTGTAAGTCTACTATAGAAACAGCTGCTATGTCTGTTGATGGTGTTGATAACGCTAGTTGGTCTACAGAATCTAAGTTAATTAACATAAATATTAATTCAGATGTTAATGACGCTATGCTAAATAATATTCATGTAGCAATTGCTAAGTCTGGTTATGACACTGAACTAAGTTTAGCTGTTATCGAAGATTATAACAAATTACCAATGTGTTGTAAATATGATAGAGAGATGATTATTTCTGTAAATAGTAATGATATTGCTCAATAACTATATAATACATCAATTTTAACATGCGTTAATTTGTCCTATAATTTATATTATGTAAAATAGGATTTATTACAATATCAATCTAATATGAAAGAACTATCTCGCCTACTGTATGATTACCTAATCAAAACTGGAATGAGTGATGAAAATGCATTAACGGTAAATATTTTTTTACTAAGTGTAATAAGTCTACTTACATTATTTGTCTTAGATTATATAAGTAAAAAAATCATTAGAGTTGTATTTATAAATTTTGCGAGAAAATCAAAGTCTAAATTTGATGATATATTAATAACAAACAAAACACCAAAGTACATAGCTCACTTAATACCATTTTCTTTAAGCTTATCTATAATTCCTGTTATATTTAATAAAATAGCCGCTACTTCTGATCTTCTTTTAAAACTTAATAAGGTCATTCTAGTATTAGTAATTGTATATATATTGAGAAGTTTAATCTACACTGTTAGAGATTATTTCAAGACATTACCTAGATTGAAAGACAAACCTATTGATAGCTATATACAAGTAATAATGATGTTTATTTGGGTAATTTCTATAATTAGTATACTAGCCCTAATCACAGGAAGAAGTTTCATGGAGTTTATTACCACTATTGGTGCAGCCTCAGCTATAATTATTTTAGTATTTAAAGATACTATCATGGGCTTTGTAGCTAGTATCCAGGTTTCCGTAAATGATATGGTTAGGATTGGAGATTGGATTACTTTTCAAAAATATGGGGCAGACGGAGATGTGATTGAGATTAATTTAGCTACAGTAAAAGTTCAAAATTTTGATCTAACTATTACTACTATTCCAACATATGCGCTTATTTCGGATTCATTTAAAAACTGGAGAGGTATGGCTAGCTCTGAAGGAAGAAGAATAAAACGATCTGTAAATATAAATTTTGATAGTATAAAATTCTTAAATAAAGAGGATATACAAAAGTTATCAAAAATTGAGATTATTTCTTCATACTTAAATGATAAGATAATTAATATAGATAGTTTTAATACAGAAAACAGTGTAGATAAAAACCTCCTTCTTAATGGTAGAAACTTAACTAATATTGGTGTTTTTAGAAAATATCTTCAAACCTATATTGAAAATCACTCCGCAATAAACAAAAACATGACTATAATGGTTAGGCAACTTGCTCCTACTATACATGGAGTACCGCTAGAAGTATATGCTTTTAGTAAAGACAAAGAATGGCTTAACTATGAATATATTACATCTGATATATTTGATCATATCATATCTTCAACTAAGTATTTTGACTTACATATATTTGAAATGCCTTCCAGTGTTAGTATCAAAAATATTAAAATTTAAAACTAACTTTATTTAGCATTAAACCAGAAGCTGGTGCTATATAATTTATTTTAGGATTGTAGGTTGTTAATGACTGCTGTATATACTCAAGGTCTACCTCTGCTCTACCTAATTCTACAAGTACCCCCATCATTAACCTTATTTGATTTCTCATAAACCCTTTACCTCTTATAGTTAGTTCATAACTGTTTTCTGGGATGAAATTAGCTTTTAAGGTATTGTTTTTTGTAATCCTACAATGCGTTATTTCTCTTTCAAATAAACCATTTTCATTTGGTTTATAGCAGTAGGATTTAAGGTTATGCTTTCCTTCAAATAATTTAGCCCCTTTTTTCATTATTTCGATATTTAAATCATCTAAAAATGTAGTGATAAAAGGTGCACAATACGGATGATTTTTAGTTCCTTCTGTAAACAAATACTTGTATTCTTTTATCTTTGGACTATTAATAATATTAAAGTCTTTATCAATCTCTTTTATCGATAAAGCTCGTATGTCTTGGGGAAGATTGGTGTTAAATAATTCCATAAAAGACAATAAATCAATTAATGGCTTTTCTGTAAATAACTCGAAGGCTGTTTGGGGTGCTGAAACCATTGCATCAGTCCTTCCAGCTCCTAAAGATTTAAATTTATTATTTTCAAGTATATAATTAATAGTCCTATCTATCATTAGGTGAACAGTCTTTAAATTAGGTTGCTTTTGCCAACCATGGTACCTGTAGCCTAAAAACTGAATTTCTATTAAATAATAATTATTTAAATTCATTGTTCTACTTCAAAATATTTTTAAAAAAAAACCCCATAAATAATTATGGGGTTTTTTAACTTTTTTAAGAAATCAAAAATTAATTATTACCTAAAATGATAGGTAATCCATCTTTTCCACTTCCTATAACAACTACTTTACTATTATTTGACATAGCTAATTTTGTAGTAGCTTCTATTCCCTTATCTCTTAATATATTAGATGTAAGAGAAGAATTTAAGATTCTGTTTGCATCTGCCTTACCTTGAGCGTCAATTCTCACTTTATCAGCTTCTTTTCTTGCGCTTTCAAGTCTAAACTCATATTCTAAAGATTCTTGCTCTTGCTTTAATTTTCTCTCTATCGCTTCTTTGATAGTTGGAGGTAAAGTAACATCTCTCACAAGTATTTCATTAAGTTGAATATATTGATCAGATACAATATTCTTTGTTTCATCAAAAATTTCAGTCTGTATAGCATCTCTCTTACTTGAATACAACTGCTCTGGTGTATATCTTCCGACTACACTTCTAGCGGCTGATCTAATTGCTGGTAGTAAAATTCTACTTTTATAATTAACACCTTTTTCTTGATGTAATTTACCCAGATTCGCATAGTCAGGTTGGAACCAAGCTGACGCTTCTAGCTTAATTTCAAGACCGTTAGAAGATAAAACATTCATTTTTTCAAACACTTCTTGCTGTCTAACTTCATAGATAACAACTTTGTTCCATGGCCATACTAATTGAAAACCTTCACCTAGTGGTGGATTTTCAGTTTCCACACCTCCGTCAAAAGTTTTAAAGATAACTCCAGCTTCACCAGCGTTAATATTATAAAATAATCTACCTCCAACTAGTAGAACTAGAGAAAATAGTATAATTAAGGGTAATCCAATTTTTGGTAATTTTTCCATTTTTGTTATTTTTTATTGATTATTAAAATTATTTAAATTATTTAAATTTATAGTTAATATTAAGTTAACATTCCTCCGTCAACATTTATTACTTGACCAGTTACGTATGAAGATAGATCGCTAGCTAACCAAACACAAGTATTAGCTATATCCAAAGGAGTTCCTCCTCTTTTTAAAGGGATTCCCTTTCTCCATTCATTAACTACAGCATCATCTAAGTTAGCTGTCATTTCTGTTTCTATAAAGCCAGGAGCTACTACATTGCATCTTATATTTCTAGATCCTAATTCTAGTGCAACAGATTTTGAAAAGCCAATTATCCCAGCTTTAGAAGCTGCATAATTTGTCTGCCCAGCATTTCCTTTTACTCCTACTACAGAGCTCATGTTAATTATCGATCCACTTCTTTGTTTAAGCATTGTTCTTTGAACAGCTTTAGTCATATTAAATACTGACTTTAAGTTAACTTCTATAACTATATCAAAATCAGATTCTTGCATTCTCATAAGTAAATTATCTTTAGTGATTCCTGCATTATTTATTAGAACATCAATTGAATCAAATTCAGACAATATTTTTTCTATTAAGCTATGTGCCTCATCAAACTTTGATGCATCACTTTGATACGACTTAGCTTTAACACCCAATTCTAGTAATTCAGTCTCTAGTTCTTTCGCCTCTTCTACAGATCTACTATAGGTGAAAGCTATATTAGCACCTTGTCTTGCAAATTCAATAGCAATACCTTTTCCAATGCCTCTAGTTGCCCCAGTTATAATTACATTTTTATTATTTAGTAACATCTTTTTTCTAATTAAGAATCAGTTTAACTTGTTTACCAATATCTGCTGGAGAATTAACTACATTTATTCCACATTCAGCTAATATCTCTTTTTTTGCTTGAGCAGTATCATCACTTCCACCTACTATTGCGCCTGCATGCCCCATAGTTCTACCAGCTGGAGCAGTTTCACCTGCTATAAAACCAACCACAGGTTTCGAACTACCACTAGACTTATACCAATTAGCTGCATCAGCTTCTAATTGACCACCTATTTCACCAATCATAACAACACAATTAGTTTCACTATCGTTTATTAACAACTCCAATGCCTCTTTAGTGGATGTTCCAATAATTGGGTCTCCTCCTATTCCAATTGCAGTACTAATTCCATAACCTTGCTTAACAACTTGATCCGCAGCTTCATAAGTTAAGGTTCCAGATTTCGAAACAATACCTACATTACCTTTTTTAAATACAAATCCAGGCATGATGCCTACTTTAGCCTCACCAGGAGTGATTACACCTGGACAATTAGGTCCAATGAGTACACTGTTCTTATTACTCAAGTAATTTTTTACTTTTATCATATCTGAAGTTGGAATACCTTCTGTTATTGTTATTATTGTCTTAATTTTTGCATCAGCTGCTTCCATTATTGCATCAGCTGCAAACGCAGGTGGAACAAAAATTATTGAAGTATCTGCCCCTACGCTAGTAACAGCCTCTTTAACAGTATTAAATACTGGTTTATTTAAATGTAAAGCACCACCCTTTCCAGGTGTAACTCCGCCAACTAAATTTGTACCGTACTCAATCATTTGAGTAGCATGAAACGTACCTTCACTTCCAGTAAATCCTTGTACGATAACTCTTGATTCTTTATTAACTAATACGCTCATATTTTATTCTTTAAATCTTTCTTTATAAGTTCCTTTTTCTGTCTCAATTTTAATCTTATCTCCCTCGTTTATAAATAAAGGAACATTTATTATTGCACCTGTCTCAACAGTTGCAGGCTTAGTCGCATTTGTAGCTGTGTTACCCTTGACTCCAGGTTCAGCAGAAACCACCTCTAAAACAACACTGGCAGGCATTTCAACTGATAATGGAAGTCCATCATCAGAATTAATAATTACGGTCACTAATGCACCTTCTTTTAATAAATCTGAATTATCAATTAATGACTTAGTCAAAGATATTTGATTATAATCTTGAGTATTCATAAAATGAAAGTCATCTCCATCATTATACAAAAACTGAAATTTATGTGTTTCTACTCTTACTTCATCTATTTTATGGCCAGAAGAAAAAGTATTATCAATAACCTTCCCATTTGTTACACTCTTTAATTTTGTTCTAACAAAAGCAGGTCCTTTGCCTGGTTTAACATGTAAAAACTCTATAACTTTATAAACATCATGGTTATAATTTATACATAACCCGTTTCTTATATCACTAGTGTTTGCCATATTTAAATTTTATTTGAAGTAACCTTTCATTATACCTCTATGTGAATTTTTTATAAATTGTAAAATTTTATCCCTTTCTGGTGAAGCTTCCATCTCAGCTTCTATAATCTGACTTGCTTGAGTGTTGTTATAGTTTTTTTGATATAAATACCTGTATATGTTCTGTATTTCTGATATCTTTTTAGAATCAAACCCTCTTCTTCTTAACCCAACAGAATTAATTCCAACATATGATAAAGGTTCTCTAGCTGCTTTTACATAAGGAGGAATATCTTTTCTTACAAGCGATCCGCCAGTGACAAAAGCATGATCACCAATAGAACAAAATTGATGAACTGCTGCCATTCCTGAAATGATAACATAGTCCCCTACTGTGACATGCCCAGCAAGAGTTGAGTTGTTTGAAAATATACAATTATCTCCTACTATACAATCATGGGCTACGTGACAATAAGCCATGATTAAACAATTATTACCGATAACAGTCTTCATTCGGTCAGTAGTACCTTTATTTATGGTAACACACTCTCTAATGGTAACATTATCTCCAATTTCAACAGTTGTTTCTTCATTGTTATATTTTAAATCTTGAGGAGTTGCTGAAATTACTGATCCAGGGTAAATATTACAATTCTTTCCAATTCTAGCTCCATCCATGATAGTTACATTTGGACCTATCCATGTTCCTTGTCCAATAATAACGTTTCCATCAATTGTTGTGAATGGTTCTACTACTACATTTTTTGCAATTTTAGCGCTTGGATGTATATATGCTAAGGGTTGTTTCATTTATTTAACTTTAGTAATTTGTGCTATTAATTCAGCTTCTGCGCAAAGTTTACCATTCACATATGCGTATCCTTGCATATGGCAAATACCTCTTCTAATAGGGGAAATTAATGTGCATTTAAATATTATTGTGTCACCAGGAAATACTTTATTTTTAAATTTTACCTTATCAATTTTGGCAAAAAATGTCAAATAATCTTCAGGGTTTTCAAATGTATTTAAAACAAGAATACCTCCAATTTGAGCCATCGCTTCTACAATAAGAACACCAGGCATAACAGGGAAACCAGGAAAATGACCCTGAAAGAAAGTTTCATTTATAGTTACATTTTTTAAACCAATAACTTTAGAAGTTGATAACTCGTAAATTTTATCAACAAATAAAAATGGTGGCCTATGGGGAAGAACTTCCATTATTCTATTTGTATCCATTATTGGTTCTTTAGTTAAATCAATAACAGGAACATTGTTTTTTCGCTCTATTTTTATAATATCACTTAGCTTTTTAGCAAATTGTGTGTTTACATAATGTCCTGGCTTATTAGCGATAACTTTACCTCTTAGTCTAACACCTGTAAGCGCCAAATCACCAATTACATCAAGTAATTTGTGTCTTGCAGCCTCATTTGGATAATGTAGTGTTAAGTTATCTAAAATTCCATTTGATTTTACATTTACATGCTCTTTATTAAAAGCAATTTTTAATTTTTCCATTGTAGATTTTGAAAGTTCTTTATCTACATATACTATAGCGTTATTTAAATCTCCACCTTTAATTAATCCTTCATTTAGTAACATTTCAATCTCGTGGAGAAAACTAAAAGTTCTTGAGTTTGAAATCTCTTCTTTGAAATCTTTAATATTGTTTAAGGTTGCATTTTGTGTACCAAGAATTTTAGTACCAAAATCTACCATAGTTGTTACTTCATAATGGTCGCTAGGGATTATTGTAATCTCACTACCTGATTTATTATCTTTATAGGAAATAACATTTTTCACAACATATTCTTTTCTAAAAACTTCAAGATCCACTAATCCCGCAGACTCTAATGCTTCAACAAAGTATTTTGAAGAACCGTCCATGATTGGAGGTTCAGAGGAGCTTAACTCTATATTAACATTATCAATTTCTAATCCAACTAAAGCAGCTAGAACATGTTCGCAAGTTTGAATTGTTACACCATTTTTTTCTAAGACAGTACCTCTTTGTGTACTAGTAACGAAGTTAATATTAGCTTCAATAATAGGGCTGCCTTCTAAGTCAACTCTGGTAAAAGTATAGCCATTATTGGCAATAGCAGGTTTGAAAGTTAATTTAACATCTTGTCCAGTATGCAAACCTACTCCCGTTAAAGAGATTGGTTTAGATATTGTTGTCTGTTTTATTTCTGTAGTAATCATTTTATTTATTATTTAAATTTTTAAAATGCACATACGATTTATTAAAGGCTAATGCATCAAATGCAGGAGATCCTTTCACAGTTGTGTTACTCTTTACATTGCTTGTTACAGCAGATTTACCTAATATAATAACATTATCACCAACTATTAAATGGCCACTAACTCCAGCTTGCCCTCCAATTTGACAATTTTCTCCAATTTTTGAAGATCCTGCTATTCCACACTGGGCAGCAATAACGGTATTTTTACCAATAACTACATTGTGAGCAATTTGAATTTGATTATCAAGTTTAACTCCTTCATGTATAATAGTTGACCCTAAAGTTGCTCTATCAATAGAAGTTAATGCACCAACACTAACGTTGTTTTTTATTATAACATTACCAATTTGAGGTATTTTAATATATACACCATTTTTGTCAGGAGCAAATCCAAATCCATCAGAACCAATAACTGCATTTGAATTAATAATACAGTTATCTCCAATAACGGAATCTTTTAAAATATTGGCGCCGGAGTAAATTCTGGTATTGTTACCAATCTTTACATTTTCACCTATAAATACGTTTTCATGAATTTGAACACTATCAAGTATTTGAGCTCCTGCACTAATTATAGAAAAAGCACCAACAAAAATATTATTACTAATTATAGCGGTTTTAGATACTTCAGAAAGTTTACTAATACCTGACTTTATTTTGGTAGAAGTATTAAACAAGTGCAATAATTTAACAAAACCTATATAAGGATTGTCTACTTTAATCAATATTGGGGTTATGTCAGATTTAACTTTAAAATCTTTACCTACTACTAATAAAGCAGCTTTGGTTTTGTAAACTAGTGGAGTGTATTTCTTATTGGATAAAAATGTAATAGAATCTTTATCAGCTTCATCAATTTTTGCAATCTTAGAAACAATTAAACTAGAGTTACCTTCAAGTTTACCATTTAAATATTCAGCTATTTTTAAAGAAGTATATTCCATTCTTTGCAAAAATATGAAAAATATGGTAAAACATACGCAAAATGAGAATGTATGATTAGATAAAAGACATATATTTATTTGATTGTAATAATTGTTTAAATTTATACGTTTAAAATTATATAAATAATAATTAATTAAATATGAAAATTCTTTGGATAGATGATGAAATAGATTTGCTGAAGCCTCACTTAATATTTCTTGAAAATAAGGGTTATTCACTTGATACTTCTAACAATGGTATTGAAGGAATTGAGATGTTTAAAAACAACAACTATTCAGCCGTATTATTAGACGAAAACATGAATGGTTTGAGCGGATTAGAAGTTTTAAATAAAATTAATGAGTTAGACTACAAAGTACCTATTATCATGATTACCAAAAGTGAAGAGGAAAATATAATGGAAGATGCTATTGGAAATAAAATATCAGATTACTTAATTAAGCCTGTCAACCCCAATCAAATTTTATTAAGCTTAAAAAAATCAATATCTAAAAATGAATTAGTTATAGAAAAAACTTTAACAAATTATCAACAAGAGTTTAGAAATATTACAACTGAACTAACTCAAGCAAATAACTATAAAGACTGGGTTAGCTTATATTTAAAATTGATTTATTGGGAACTGCAATTAAATGACACAAACGAATCTACAATGCAAGAAATATTGATGTCTCAAAAAACTGAATGCAATATTGCTTTCGCAAAGTTTATAGATAATAACTATGAGAATTGGGTTAACAGTGATTTGGATAAGCCACTGTTTTCTAATAAATTAATATCTGAAAGGTTAATAAAAGATATCTCAACAAGTGAAAAAACATTATTTATTGTAATTGATAATTTAAGATATGATCAATGGAAAACTATAGAACCACATATTTTAAAATATTATAATAAATCTAATGAAGAGGCATATTTTAGTATTTTACCGACTGCAACTCAATACGCTAGAAATTCATTGTTTTCTGGACTAATGCCTTTAGAAATACAAAAAAAATTTCCACAATACTGGAAGTTTGATCACGAGGAGGGTGGTAAAAACCTTTATGAAAGAGAGTTGCTTTTAGAAAACTTAAAAACTCTTGGTTTATCTAATTTAAAAACAGAATATATTAAAATAACAAATCTTAAGAAAGGTAAAAAACTAGAGGAAGATTTTAATTCAAAACTTGAAAATGATTTAATAGTTTTAGTTTATAATTTTGTTGACATGCTTTCTCACTCAAAAACGGAAATGGAGATGATTAAAGAATTAGCTTCAGATGACAAAAGCTATAGATCATTGACAGCAAGTTGGTTTATTAACTCTCCACTTATGGGTATTATTAAACAAGCGAGTGAATTAAATATTAAGCTAGTAATAACTACAGATCATGGAACTATTAATGTAAAAAATCCAACAAGAGTAATTGGAAATAAAGACTTAAGCTCAAACTTGAGATACAAAACAGGAAGAAGCTTGTCATATAACGACAAGGAAGTGATATCATTTGTTAATCCATCTGTAATAGGCCTACCATCGGTGTCTATAAATAGTCCTTTTATCTTTGCTAAAGATGATAAGTTTTTTGCTTACCCAAACAATTTCAACCACTATGTGTCTTATTTTAAAGACACCTACCAGCATGGAGGCGTATCAATGGAGGAAATCATAATTCCATATGTTGTTTTAGATCCGAAATAATTATGAACAAAATATTGTATTATAAAATTAGTGATATTGACTTAGCTGTAAAATTTATTTTAAATAATATTAATAGTAAATACCTCTTATTTAACGGCCCAATGGGTTCTGGGAAAACAACTTTAATAAAAGCTATTGTAAGTGAATTTGGTAGTGATGACTCTGTGTCTAGCCCAAGTTTTTCCTTAGTGAATGAGTATAAAATAAAAGATTCTGTAGTTTATCATTTTGATTTTTACAGAATTAAAAATGAAATAGAAGCTTTTGATATTGGTTTTGAAGATTATTTAAGAGAAGATGTATGGTGTTTTATCGAATGGGGAGAAAATATACCAAACTTAATACCAAATAATGTGAATTTGATTAATTTTACAGAAATAAATGGTGACAGCAGAATAATAGAAATAAATTTAAATGAATAAAATTAATTATCCATTTAGTAAAGAACAACTAATTCCACAGGAAGAAAGACTGGAATTAACTCAAATAAAAAAAGAATTCATTATTGGTATTCCAAAAGAAGATTCTGAAAATGAGAAGAGAATCTGCTTAACTCCTGATTCTGTTAGCTACCTAATATCAAATGATTTTAAAATTAATATTGAGACTGGGGCTGGTGAGGGTTCAAATTTTACTGATTTAGATTACTCTGAAGCAGGGGCAGTAATAGTGAATAATAAAAAGGATATATACAATTGTCCAATAATTTTAAAAATAGCACCACCAAATGAGTTAGAAGTTAATTTAATTAAACAAAACTCAATACTAATATCTGCTTTAGATTTAACAGTAAATCAATTAAATAATTTAAAAGCATTAATTAATAAAAAAATAACTTGTATTGCCTTTGAGTTTATACAAGAAAGAGATAGCTCATACCCAATTGTTAGTCAACAGAATGAGATTTCTGGTCAAGCATCTGTTTTAATTTCTTCAGAATTATTATCAAACACCAGCAATAATGGCAAAGGATTGTTTTTTGGTAATTTAAGCGGAGTCCCTCCAACTGATGTAGTAATAATTGGATCTGATAAAGTAGCCGAATCTGCGGCTATTGCAGCAACAAAGCTTGGTGCAAGGATCAAAATTTTTAGTAATTCGATTTTTAGATTAAATGAAATTCAAAAATTAATTCAAAAACCTATTTACACATCTACCATACAGAAAAAACAACTTACAAAGGCTTTGATGAGATGTGATGTAGCTATTGGAGCTGTAAAAGATAATGAAACTACTAAGCATATAGTTAGTGAGGAAATGGTAATGAAAATGAAAAAAGGCGCTGTTATAATAGATACTAGTTTGGACACCACTGGTGCATTTGAGACAAGTAGCGTTACGAGTCATGATAAACCAACATTTGTAAAACATGAAGTAATTCATTATTGTGTCCCTAACATAAACTCTAGATATTCAAGGACATCATCTATTTGTTTAAGTAATGTTTTAACTCCATATTTAATCAAGTCAATAAAGTATGGTAGTTTTGAGAATTTTATAAGAAATAATAATCCATTAAAAAAGGGTGTTTACTTATTTAACGGATTAAATACGAATAAGATGATTAAAGAATTATTTAATATAGATTATAACAATATAAATAATATTATATGAAATTAATTAACAGGTTCATTTATTTTTTTGTTGGACTCTCGATAGGCTTGATTTTTTTAGCTTTTTTATTTCAAAAAAAGAATACAAAATTTAATTACCTGCCAAATTCAAGGGTAATTAATGACATTAATAGTAAAAAAATTCATTATTCACCTGAATTACATACAGCTTTTGCGAAAAATAAAATAACTACTTCTAAAGTTCAAGAAATTATAAAATATGGCGAAGTGAATTTTTCAAAAAGTAATACTAAACTAGATAGTTGTAATATTTACACAATTGAAACAACAATTGAACAAATAAGTTATGCCGTAAAATTAGAGAACTGCAAAAATGAAGTTAAGATTATTAGCTATACTTTAGAATAATTTTTTCTTCTATTTATTTCTTTACTAAATAGTGATAACTCTCTGGAGGTTTGACCTCTAACTGATTTGTTCTCGTCCGCTCTTCTTAACAGGTATGGAATAACATCTTTCACAGGCCCAAAAGGTAAATATTTCGCAACCTTATATCCAAGGTGAGACAAATTATAACTAATATGATCACTCATCCCATATAATTGGCTAAACCAAACCTTACCATCATTAATAGGGATATTATGATTAGTCATATAATTAATTGCTAGGGTATTACTTTCTTCATTATGACTTCCAATAAAAATTGAAAATAAATTAATATTAGTAAATATGAAATTCATACAATCGTTAAAACTTTTATCAGTTTCGTTTTTGCTATTATGGATTGGTGAAGTATAGTTTAATTCTATAGCTCTATCACGCTCCTTTTCCAAATAAGCGCCTCTAACAAGCTTAATTCCAATATTTATATTAGAGTCAAAGTATTTATCTTTTAGATCTTTAATGTAGTTTAATCTATCAGTTCTATACGCTTGAACTGTATTGTAAACTGTAGCTCGCTTGGTATTATATTTAATTATTAAATTTTCAAATATTTGATCAACACTAGGTTGAATCCAAGACTCTTCGGCATCTATTAAAACAGAAACATGATTTAATAAAGCACTCTCACATATCAAATTAAACCTGTTAATAATTTTATTCCATTCAATTTCTTGATTTCTTGATAATGATTCGTAGTTAGAAACCTTTTCATATAGACTAAACTCCCCAATAGCTGTAGGTTTAAATACTATAAATGGAAAATTATTATCCGTATTAAGAGCAATTAGATCTAAGGTTCTAGAAACAGTATTGTCAAAAGCGTAATTATCTACTAAACCTTCAACTGAATAATCTAATATTGAGTATATATTACTAGAACTTAAATTATTTACAGTTTTTATACAGTCCTCTTCATTTTCACCTCCACAGAATTGTTTAAATATCGAGGACTTCACAAACCAATTAGTTGGGCTACCTAGAAAAAAAGGAAATTTAGTTAAGAAAAACTTTGAAATAGAAACAATACTAGATTTAGAAATAATTTTAAATATATAATACCCTCGATATAAGTCAATTTTAGACTTGCTTTTAAAAGCTATTTCAGTATTATCAAACAAGTTATTTTCCATCCTTTAAAAACTAAACAAATATATTCATATACATTGTACTTTATAAATTATAAACTACTATTTTTAATATTATTTTTAATCTATGAAGTCTATTTCAACAAACAACTATCCAATTCATTTTGGTGAAAATGCTTATTCTAAATTAAATACATATTTAGATGAAAATGATACATCAAAAATCATTGTATTAACTGATAGTGATACAACTAAATATTGTTATGATATTTTTATTTCTAAATTAAACAATTATAAAAATAGAAATTTTATAGAAATTAGTTTTTCCAAAGGAGAAGAAAATAAAAACATATCTACATGTCAAATAATATGGAACAGTCTCTCTGAGGCTGGAGCTGATAGAGGTTCTTTACTAATAAATTTAGGAGGTGGAGTAGTAACTGATATTGGAGGATTTGTAGCTTCTACTTTTATGAGAGGTTTCGATTTTATCAATATACCTACTACCCTATTAGCAATGGTTGATGCTTCTATTGGAGGTAAGACAGGAGTTGATTTAAATAATATAAAGAACCAAATTGGAGTAATTAATAATCCATCTATGATTATAATTGATCCAATTTTCTTAAAAACCTTACCTCAAATTGAAATGAATTCTGGTTTTAGTGAAATGGTAAAACATTCGTTAATTTCCAGTAAAAGCAATTGGGATAAAATTAAAACTGATGATATTACTGATTTTCAAATTGGCTATACTTTTTATAACTCAATATTAATTAAATCTGAAATTGTAGATAAGGACCCAAATGAAAAAAACATCAGAAAAGTATTAAATTATGGCCATACAATTGGACACGCTGTCGAGTCATTTTGTTTGAATTCTAAACATCATCAAACACTAACTCACGGAGAAAGCATAGCCATTGGCATGATATTAGAAGGCTATATATCAACCATTAAATTAGGTTTTAATAAAGACTTAAATAATTCTATAAATAAATTCTTTGTAAATATTTTTAGAAAAACCAAATTCACAGATATTGATATCAATGAGATAATTAAGCTTCTAAAGTATGATAAAAAAAATAGAAATGGTGAAATTAATTTTGTGCTATTAAAAGATATTGGAGAAGTAGTTATAGATCAAAAAGTTGATGATAAACTTGTTAAGGAATCTTTTTTATATTATTTAAATGATCTTAAATAAGTTCATTGAAAATCGCATGCATCAGTCTTTTCTTATCATTTATGCTCTCTTCAAGAGAAATCATTGATTCAGTCCTGTAAACACCCTCGATATCATCTAATTTAAATATAATATCCTTGGCATCGTTAGTGTCTTTTGCTCTAATCTTGGCATAAATATTAAACTTTCCAGTTGTTATATGAGCTACAGTTACATTTGGAATATCATTAATTCTCTCTACCACAAATTGAACTTGAGATGTATTCTCTAAATATATTCCAACATAAGCGATAAACGAATAACCAAGCTTATTATAATCTAATATTAATGAAGAACCTTTTATCAAGCCTGCATCTTCCATTTTCTTAACTCTAACATGAACAGTTCCTGCTGAAATCAAAAGTTTTTTTGCGATGTCAGTAAAGGGAACTCTAGTGTTTTCAATTAACATATCTAATATTTGATGATCTATTTCATCTAATTTAAATTTTGATTCCATAAGTTTATTTTAATTAAAGTAAAAAGCTAATTTATACAAAAACATTGAATTATTCTTAAAAAAACACACTATTAATTAAATTTTATCTAGAGATTAAGGCTGTTTACTAGAGATTCATTTAATTCAGCACCAATCTTAAAAGACATTAAGTCTGCATTATATTTAAAAGCACTTAAATCAATCTCTCTATGACATAAGAAATTAGTTAAATCACCTATATCTCTAATTATAGGTTTGAAAATTATTTCATTATCACAAAGTGTTTCTTTGAAATTTACTCCTACCTGAATTCCTGAATTTATAGCTGAAACATTATTAAGAATAATATCGAAAAATCTAATTTTATTTTTCGGAATAAGAGAGTACTTAACTTTTGAAGTATAGACATTTGTGTCACAAATTATATTAAGTGCTATCACCAACGAAACAAACATGTATTTCCTTGTTGTTTCTCTATTGTAATCCAAATCAAAAAAACCAGATTCAAATAAAACAGTTGACGATCCTTTCTTTTGAAAATGATCACCAAAGCAGTTGTCATTGTAATTGTCATCATATAATCGGACCCTGTCATTAATGATGTTTGAAAGTTCACTGTAAATACCTTCAATTAAAAACATTGCATTAGCTCTACTGCTATTTATAGAGTTCTCATAGTCAAAGCAAGGAGCTAAAAAGCTTAACCCGCTTGGGTTATTGTCATTTTCTGCTCCATAAATAGTTCTTTGGTCATGTAAATTAAAACAATAGTTAGGCTTAATTTTTTCAAAATAAGAATTCAATAGCTTTGACTCTAGTTGTGAATTTTCTTTTGCATCTCTATTAAGGTCTATTTTATTAAAATTCTCTCTGGTATATAATCTAGCACCATCAGGGTTAAGTATGGGGATAATAAATAAACTACAATTTTCTAATATTTCAAAAAACTCATTATTATGAAAGCAATTAACTAAATCTAGTAAACTTTTGGTTGATGTGGATTCATTTCCATGCATTTGAGACCAAATAAGTATTTTGATTTTTCCAGTACCTATACGAACAGACTTAATCGATTCACCATTTACGCTGAGTCCAATTTCTTTGAACTTATAAACAGAACTTGATTTATTAAATGCAAGGTGATCATTATTTAAGTACTTACTATTTAGACCTAATAGTTTGAATTTTTCAAAAACCTGAATTATATTTATAATATTTTTCATTGACAAAGATAGTAAGCTAAGTTATAATTTTTAATTAAATTGCAAACAGAACATTTAAATAACTATGAAATATTTCAGTCTATTTTTACTTATAATTTTTTTGTCTTGTAACTCCAAACAAGAAAGGATTTGTGAGAACTTTAAAAACGGAAAATATAAAAGTGTAATTACTATAGATGAAATAGAATATGTATCTATTTTTACTAGAAATGATAGTATTCAAATTGAAATTTTTAATAATGTTGTAGACTCAAGCTATGTTAGATGGGTCAATGATTGCGAAGTCGTCTTTACTACAATTAATCCTATAAATATTCAGCAGAAAAAACCAGTACTAGTTAAAATATTAAGAACTTTTGAAGATTCTTATGATTTTGAGTATTCGTATGTAGGGGAAACAACAAAACAACAAGGAACGGCTGTTATTTTAGAATAAGGTTATTTGACCTTGGCCTAAATCTGTCTCATCAGATTCTTCAATTTTATTCTTAATTTCACTAACATCTACTACCTCAATTTCATTTGCAGAGACCTCAACTGGAGGGGTGAAGTCTAATGAATCAATTAAGTTAATTTGCTTTACTTTAGAATTAGTTAATTGATTGCCTTTAGCCTTAATACCTTTTAATGAAATAAACTCATCAATATTTACTATAGTATTTGGCTTTTGCTCTTTATTTCGATCTTTAGTATAAACTATTTCTATTACTGGCTTCCAATCAGTAGTAATGATCTCTAGTAATGAATTTTTATGTTCTGTAATAAAAAACTCTTCTCTATTTTCATTTTCTATTAAGAATCTTTTAAGGAAATATTTTTCTTTTATTCCGTCATAATATATTGCTGAAATAGGTTTTTTTGGAACCCATTTTTCTAAAACAATCATATCTTCAGAAAAGTGCGTAGTTATTTCTGGTGAAATAGTTTTTAAAGTTCCATTTTGTCTAATTACTAACAACTTGTCTTCACCACTAAATTCACCAAGAAGCTCTCCCCTACCATCAACATTTAACCTTTGAACAGCATCATCAAACCAGACTTTTCTTGGCTTTAATGTAGACACTCCTCTTTCTTTTAATTCAATTTTATTGATACTGTTTTTAGAAACAATATTACCTCGTGAGGACCTGCCTTTAATTATATGATCAGAAAAGTTTAAATCCCATTTTAGCTTTTTTAACTTTGCAGACTGCCTTAATAAAATAGTAACAATTTCAGCTTCCCCGTTAGGATTTGCAGAGAAATACACTACATCTGATTCACTTTTAGAGGAAGTTAAACTGTATGATTTATCTCTAGTTACTCCAGACACAGCAAACCTTTTTAAATAATAAAAGCTTTTATCTCCATCTTTATAAATCATATTATAAATGGTCCTCGTGTCTTTCTTTTTGAAAACAGCAGCATGTATAATATTTTTACCAATAAAAGTCTTCGAACCTACTTTAGTTATAACTACTTTAGAATCTTTTGTAAAGACAATTAAATCATCAATATCACTGCAGTCGCAAACATACTCGTCTTTCCTTAATGATGTACCAATAAAACCTTCTTCCCTATTTACATAAAGTTTTGTGTTTCTGATTACTACTTTAGTAGCATCAACATCATCAAATAATCTTATTTCAGTTTTTCTTTCACGATTCTCTGAATAATCTTTTTTTAATTTTTTAAAATAAGAAATAGAGAAATTAATTATATCATCAAGGTTATGCTTCACTTCTTTGATTTGATTTTCTAAATCAATAATCTTATCACTAGCTTTATCCTTGTCAAATTTCGATATTCTTTTAATTTTTATTTCAGTCAACCTAACAATATCTTCTTCAATGACACCTCTTTTTAAATGAGCTATAAATTTATCTAATCCATTCTCTATAGCCATTAATACACCTGGCCAAGTATCCTGATTTTCAATATCTCGATAAATTTTGTTTTCAATAAAAATTCTTTCAAGAGATGAGTAATGCCATTGATTCTCAAGTTCACCTAATTTTATTAACAGCTCTTGTTTTAATAAATCTACTGTGTTTTCAGTTGATGTTTTTAAAATATCAGAAACTCCTACAAAAAGCGGGCTATTATTTTCTATAACGCAGCCCAAAGGAGAAATAGATGTTTCACAATTAGTAAAAGCATAAAGAGCATCTATAGTCTTATCGGGTGATATACCATTTGGTAGATATATTAGAATTTCTACTTTTGAAGCTGTATTGTCATCAATTTTCTTAATTCTAATTTTACCTCTATCGTTAGCTTTTAAAATTGAATCAATCAAAGAGGTTGTCGTTGTTCCATATGGTATTTCAGAAATCAACAAAGTTGATTTATCCGATGTAGATATTTTGGCTCTTAGACGAACTTTACCGCCTCTTTTACCATCATTATAGTTTGAGAAATCTGCTATACCACCTGTAATAAAGTCAGGTAAAATACTTATTTTTTTTCCCTGTAAATGTTTTATTGAAGAGTCAATTAGTTCAACAAAATTATGAGATAAAATTTTAGTAGATAAGCCAACAGCAATACCCTCTGCTCCTTGTGCTAATAATAACGGGAATTTTACAGGCAGATTTATAGGCTCCTTTCTTCTCCCATCATAAGACGCTTGCCATTTTGTGATTTTTGGATTAAATATTACATCTAGGCCAAATTTAGATATCCTAGCCTCAATGTATCTTGATGCAGCGGCTCTATCTCCAGTTAATGTATTTCCCCAATTCCCTTGTGTATCAATTAATAAGTCTTTTTGACCAATTTGAACCATGGCATCTGCAATACTTGCATCTCCATGAGGGTGATATTGCATGGTATGACCTACAATGTTAGCTACTTTGTTGTATCTACCATCATCTAAATCTTTCATTGACTGCATGATTCTTCTTTGAACTGGTTTAAAACCATCTTCAATAGCAGGAACTGCTCTTTCTAATATAACATAAGAAGCATAATCTAGAAACCAATCTTTGTACATACCAGTGATTCTGGTAATAGATTCATTGTTTTCTAATTGACTACTTTCATTTATATGTTCTGTCATTATTATTTTTTATTTTCAATCAAATCTAATTCAACCTTCAAATTATTTATAATAAAACTTTGTCTGTCTGGTGTGTTTTTCCCCATATAAAAGCTAAGTAAGTCTTCAATAGACATTCCTTCGTCTAACATTATTGGGTCTAATCTAATATTATCTCCAATAAAATGCTTGAATTCGTCTGGAGAAATCTCACCTAAACCTTTAAACCTTGTAATCTCAGGACTAGGTTTTAATTTTTCCAAAGCATTCACTCTTTCAATTTCAGAATAACAATAAATAGTTTCTTTTTTGTTTCTAACCCTAAAAAGTGGAGTTTGAAGAATGTAAATATGCCCCTCTTTAATTAGTTCAGGAAAAAATTGAAGAAAAAATGTGATAAGTAATAATCTAATATGCATACCATCAACATCAGCATCTGTAGCGATTACTACATTATTATAACGTAAATACTCGATAGATTCTTCAATATTTAAAGCTGCTTGAAGTAGGTTGAATTCTTCATTTTCATAGACTATTTTTTTCGTTAAACCATAGGAGTTTAAGGGCTTTCCTTTTAAACTAAATACTGCCTGTGTATTAACATCACGAGATTTAGTGATACTTCCAGAGGCAGAGTCTCCTTCTGTAATAAATAAAGTAGATTCTAGTCTACGTTCACTTTTAAGATCTCCTAAATGAATTCTACAATCTCTAAGTTTTTTATTATGAATACTAGCCTTTTTAGCTCTATCTCTGGCTAGTTTTCTAATACCTGAAAGTTCCTTTCTTTCTTTTTCAGCTTGAAGTATTTTTCTTTGGATAGAGTCCGCAATTTTAGAGTTTTTGTGAAGATAATTATCTAAACTATTCTTTAAAAATTCATTAATATAAGTTCTGACGGTAGGTAATTCTCCTCCCATATCAGTAGACCCGAGTTTTGTTTTTGTTTGACTTTCAAAAACTGGCTCCATAACTTTTATAGAAACAGCAGAAACTATAGATTTTCTAATATCTGAAGCATCATAGCTCTTATTATAAAATTCCCGGATTGTTCTTACCAAACCTTCTCTAAATGCTAATAAATGAGTTCCTCCTTGAGTTGTATTTTGACCATTAACAAAAGAATGATACTCTTCGCTATATTGTGTTTTACTGTGAGTAATAGCAACTTCTATATCTTCTCCTTTTATATGTATGATTGGATATAACGTATCGCTCTCATTGATTCTTTCACTTAATAAATCTTTTAAACCGTTTTCACTAAAAAACTTTTCCCCGTTAAAGACTATTGTTAAACCTGGATTTAAATAAACATAATTCTTGAGCATTCTAGAAATATATTCATTTCTGTATTTGAAGTTCTTAAAAATAGTATGATCTGGAACAAAAGAAACTTTTGTGCCTTTTCTCCTTGTGGATTCTGATTTATCCTCATGATTTGTTAGTGAACCTTTGCTGAATTCAGCAGCAACTGAATAACCATCTCTAGTTGATTCAACTCTAAAATACTCAGAAAGCGCATTAACTGCTTTAGTACCTACACCATTTAATCCAACTGCTTTTTTGAACGCTTTAGAGTCATACTTTCCTCCTGTATTCATTTTTGAAACTACATCAACTACTTTACCTAGTGGGATTCCACGACCAAAATCTCTTACAGTAACTTTAGTTTGATTTATAGAAACATCAATAGTTTTTCCTGCACCCATTACAAACTCATCAATAGAGTTATCTAAAACTTCTTTTAAAAGAATATAAATACCATCATCTTGGGAGGATCCATCGCCAAGTTTACCAATATACATCCCAGGACGCATTCTAATATGTTCTTTCCAGTCTAAAGAACGAATATTATCTTCTGTGTAATTATTATTTGACGGCATGAGAATAAATCTATATAAGCAAGTTGCTAATATAGTATATCATAATAAAAAAAGAAATCAAGAAACAACAAAGTAATTAACAAAAAACTATTGTTTGTTGAGAACGTGAAACTAAACTTTAGATCTGGTATTTTTTTAAACATTAAATAAGAAATGCATTACGTCACCATCACTAACAATATAGTTTTTCCCTTCAATGTTCATTTTACCAGCTTCTTTTACCTTTACTTCATTTTTATAAGTAACGTAATCATTATAAGAAATAACTTCCGCTCTAATAAAGCCTTTTTCAAAATCAGTATGTATTACTCCGGCTGCTTGTGGAGCTGTAGAACCAACTGGTATTGTCCAAGCTCTCACTTCTTTAACTCCTGCAGTAAAGTAAGTTTGTAAGTTGAGTAACTTATATGTGGACTTCAATAATTTTGAGGAGCCAGGTTCTGTTAAACCTATATCTTCTAAAAAAATCTTTCTTTCTTCAAAATCATCTAATTCATTTATATCCGCTTCTATACCAACAGCTAAAGTAATAACTTCAGCATTTTCATTCGAAACTAAATCTTTTATGCTATCAACGTAATGATTACCGATATTCGCACTAGACTCATCTACATTACAAACGTATAGAACAGGCTTATCAGTTATCAATTGTAAAGGAACTACAAAAGACAAATAGCTTTCGGCATCAAACTCAATAGATCTAACTGAGTTGAAAGATTCTAAATGAGCTTTAATTTGATTGAGAATTGCTAATTCTTTTTGCGCCTCTTTGTTTCCGGTTTTAGCAGTTCTAGCAGTCTTTTCTATTTTTTTAGTAACAGTTTCGAGGTCCTTTAATTGTAATTCAAGATCAATGATCTCTTTATCTCTAACTGGATTAACAGAACCATCAACATGAATAATGTTATCGTTATCAAAACATCTTAAAACATGGATAATAGCATCTGTTTCTCGAATATTACCTAGAAATTGATTTCCTAATCCTTCTCCTTTACTTGCACCCTTAACTAAACCTGCTATGTCTACAATTTCTACAGATGCTGGAATAACTTTTTCTGGGTTAACTAAGGTTTCTAAGACCGAGAGTCTATCATCAGGAACATTGACAACACCAATGTTTGGCTCAATTGTACAAAAGGGGAAATTTGCACTTTGGGCTTTTGAGTTTGATAAACAATTAAATAAAGTTGATTTTCCTACGTTTGGTAATCCTACTATTCCTGCTTTCATTAGTCTGTTGGATGCATAAATTGTTGCTTTCTTAATAAAGTATCTTCATTTTCAACATTATCATCATCGGGCACACAACAATCCACTGGACATACAGCAGCACATTGAGGCTCTTCATGAAAACCAACACATTCGGTACACTTGCCAGGAACTATATAATAAACCTCATCACTAATGGCTTCTTGATTATTATCTGCACAAACAGATTCACCATCAGTCAAAATCACGTCACCTTTTAAACTAGTTCCATCAGAATACCTCCAATCATCACTGGCTTCATAAATAGCGGTATTAGGGCACTCTGGCTCACATGCACCACAATTAATACACTCGTCGGTTATTATGATTGCCATATGATTAATGTTTTATAAATTTGTAACAAAAGTAATTCCAAAAGAATTTAAAAACAAGAAGTTAAATGAATTTAAATAACAGAATAGATCTTATATCTGAAATAGGTAAGTTTTTGACTAACTATTTAGATGAAAATTATGATAACTCAAAAGATAGTAATCAAACTGCTTTTGAAAAAACAGTAAAACAAGGTCAAATGAATAATCCTTGGTTTACAGATCAAAACATAAAGACTAACCTGACGTACTGGGCAAAAATATTAAATAAAAAATATTTAGCTCAGTGGATGAGTAATTATGATACCAAATATGTAAACAAAAAAAATATAGCAATAATTATGGCTGGAAATATTCCTTTAGTGGGGTTTCATGATTTTTTGTGTGTTTTTCTTGCAGGACATAAATCTATAATTAAATTATCTTCAAATGACAAACACATACTTCCATTTTTGACTAGTCTTTTAATTTCTAAAAATATTAATATTTCTGAAGATATTGTTTATCTAGATGGAATGTTAAAAAACTATGATGGAGTTATTGCTACGGGTTCTAACAATACTAGTAGGTATTTCGATTATTATTTTAAAAATAAAAAATCTATTATAAGAAAAAATAGAAATTCCATTGCAGTTTTAGATGGTACAGAAAATGAAAATGAACTTTCGTTATTAGGAAATGACATTTTTACATATTTTGGGCTTGGATGTAGAAATGTTTCGAAGTTATATGTCCCTAAAAATTATAGCTTTGATTCTTTTTATAACTCAATTTTCAAAAGAAGTGATTTAATTAACAATCATAAGTACGCTAATAACTATGATTACAATAAAGCAATTTATTTAATGAGTGAATATAAATTTCTTGATAATGGCTTTTTTATGATAAAAGAAGGTAATGATTTACATTCCCCTATTTCAACAATTAATTACGAGTTTTATGATGATATTTCAATTTTAAAAGATAGTATTACAAAACAAGAAAAAGAAATTCAATGTATCGTTAGTAAATTAAAAATTGAAAATAAAGTTGATTTTGGTGAAACTCAAAACCCATCACTAAATCAATATGCAGACAATATAGATGTTATGAGTTTTTTGTTAACAATATAGTTTAAAACTTATCTTAAAAAACTATAATATTTGGTGAATAATTATCAAATTTGTTCTTTTAATTTTATACTATGAAAAAACATAATTTTAGTGCAGGTCCATGCATACTTCCCCAGGAAGTTTTATTAAAAGCATCAGAATCTGTAATGGATTTTAATGAGAGTGGTTTATCATTAATCGAGATTTCACATAGAAGTAAAGCTTTTGTTGATGTTATGGATGAAGCTAGAGATACCGCTTTAGATCTTTTAAAGTTAAAAGGTAAGGGGTACAAAGTCTTATTTTTACAGGGTGGCGCAAGTACTCAATTTTTAATGTCTGCTTACAATTTACTTGAAACTAAAGCCTCTTACTTAAACACTGGTTCATGGAGTGATAAGGCTATTAAAGAAGCTAAATTATTTGGTTCTGTTAATGAACTAGCAAGTTCAAAGAGTTCAAATTTTAATTATATTCCTAAAGATTACGTAATCCCTAACGATAGTGATTACTTTCATTGTACATCCAACAACACAATATATGGTACTCAGATGAAAGAATTCAAATCATGTCCTGTTCCATTAGTATGTGACATGAGTAGTGATATTTTTTCTAGAGTATTAGATTTTTCTAAGTTTGACTTGATTTATGCTGGTGCTCAAAAAAATATGGGACCTGCTGGAACTACTATAGTGATTGTTAAAGAGGATGTTTTAGGAAAAGTAACAAGACAAATTCCATCTATGATGAATTATCAATTAATGATTAATAAAGACAGTATGTTTAATACACCTCCTGTTTTTTCTATATATGTTTCTCTTCTAACTATGAAGTGGCTTAAAAATTTAGGTGGAGTAGAAACCATTGACGAGATAAATAAAACTAAAGCTATTGTAATGTACTCTGAGATTGATTTAAACCCTCTTTTTAAAGGCTTTGCTGCTGTAGAGGATAGATCAACTATGAATGCTACTTTTAGCTTAGTTAATGAAGGCTTGAAAGATACTTTCGAAAACATGGTAAAAGAAGCTGGTATTGAGGGTATTAATGGACACAGAAGTGTTGGTGGTTATAGAGCATCAATGTATAATGCATTGTCCTTAGATAGTGTTAAAGTTCTTGTAGAGGTAATGAGTGAATTAGAAACAAAAGCATAAAAAAATGAAAGTATTAGCAAATGATGGTATTTCCAAAAGCGGAGCAGATAAGTTAATAAAAAACGGATTTGATATTATAACTGTTAGTGTTGAACAGGGTCAATTAATAAATTATATAAATAAAAACGATGTAGTTGTTTTATTGGTTAGAAGTGCAACCAAAGTTAGAAAAGACATTATCGATAGCTGTCCAGGTTTGAAAATAATTGGAAGAGGTGGTGTTGGAATGGATAATATAGATGTAGAGTATGCTAGAGAAAAGGGTTTAAAAGTAATTAATACCCCAGCATCTTCATCTTTATCTGTAGCGGAATTGGTTATAGCTCATTTATATAGTTGTGTTAGATTCTTACATATTTCAAATAGAAATATGCCACTTGAGGGTGATACTAATTTCAAAAGTTTAAAAAAAGCATTTGCTAAAGGAATTGAACTAAGAGGGAAAACTCTAGGAATAATTGGTTTTGGAAGGATTGGACAGGAAGTTGCTAAAATTGCAATTGGTATCGGTATGCATGTTATATACTATGATCTTCATAATGATAAAGTTAGCATAGAACTTAAGTTTTTTGATAATAAGAAAATAGATTTTAATCTTGAAAAATCTTCGTTTAAAGATGTTTTGAGTAAGTCTGATTTTATTACTTTACATGTACCTGCTCAGAAAGAGTATGTTATTGGTGAGAAAGAGTTTGATTTAATGAAAACTGATGCAGGAATTATTAATGCATCCAGAGGTGGAGTTATTGATGAAGTTGCTTTAAATAAAAACATTAATGAAGGTAAGATTTCATTTGCAGCACTTGACACATTTGAAAATGAGCCTAAGCCTGAAATAACGCTTTTAATGAATCCAAAAATATCTTTGACCCCTCATATTGGTGCTGCAACCAATGAAGCGCAAGACAGAATAGGAGTGGAATTAGCAGACCAAATTACTGAAATTTTAAAATAAAAAATGCTTGAAAGAATAAAAGAAAAATGGGGAATAACTTCATCTTTACAGATGGTGGTTATATTCATTGTATTTGGAGTAACAGGTTCCGCTTCAACTTTAGTTTCTGGACCTGCTTTAGATTTTTTTAATATTCAAAAAGAGGCCTTTTATCCAATAATATATTGGCCCTTGAGAATATTGATAGTATTTCCAATATATCAAGTTTTATTAGTATGCTTTGGGTTTATTTTTGGAATATTAGTAAGTGTAATAACATTCCAAAAAGATAAATTTATATTCAACTTTTTTTGTAAAATGGCATCAAAAATGTCCAAAGCAATGCTAAGAGTTTTATCGGTTGGAATCCTTTTTAAGAAATAATTTACTTCAAAAGACCTTGATTGTTTTCTATTAATTTTTTAATCTTTGGACTGATTACAGCGTTACAATAAGGCTGATTCGAATTTAAATCATAATAATCCTTATGTTCAATTTCTGCTTCATAAAATCTAATTAGTAAACTGACTTCAGTCGTAATTAGATTTTGAAAAATATTACCTGAGGTTAATTTTTTTATATAATTATTAGCCACTAAAACCTCAGCTTCATCAGTACAAAAAATTGCTGATCTATACTGAGTTCCTCTATCGTTTCCTTGTTGATTTAATGTTGTAGGATCATGTGTACTAAAAAAAACTTCAAGCAAAGTTGTATAGGAAACAATATCTTTATCATATACAATTTCAATAGCTTCGGCATGTCCTGTAATACCCAAACAAATTTGTTTATACTTAGGAAAGGCTACTCCCCCACCAGTATAACCTGGTAAAACACCAATAACACCTTTTAATCTTGAAAAAATTGCTTCTGTACACCAGAAGCAGCCACCGGCTAAATACGCTTTTTTTAAATTACTCATAGTATAAAATCTAAAACTTATTTGTCTAATGATTAATAATTGGTAATTTCACATTATTATTTATTATTTACAATGATTAGAAGTAAAAATTTAAAAAAATCGTACAAATCTCTATCAGTTCTAAATGGAGTTGATTTAAATATAGATAGATCTGAGATCGTTTCTATAGTTGGTGCTTCAGGAGCTGGTAAAACAACTTTACTTCAAATACTTGGCACATTAGACACTCCTTCAAATAAAGATTGTGAGTTACTTATTGATGGTATTGATATTTTAAAATTAAAAGAAATTGAACTTTCAAAATTTAGAAATACAAATATTGGGTTTATATTCCAATTTCACCAATTACTTCCAGAGTTTACAGCAATTGAAAATGTATGTATTCCTGCTTATATAAATAAAAAAAAGAGAGCTGAAGTTGAGTTAAGGGCTGAAGAGCTATTAACTTATCTAAATTTAAAGGACAAATTAAATAGCAAACCAGATGAACTTTCTGGGGGTGAGCAACAAAGAGTAGCAGTAGCAAGAGCTTTAATTAATGGTCCAAAATTGATATTTGCAGACGAACCATCTGGGAATTTAGACACTCAAAGTGCAAATAATTTATATGACCTTTTTTTTAAAATTAGAGATAAATTCAATACTACATTTATCATAGTTACCCATAATGAAAGATTAGCAGATATGGCAGATAGAAAAATCGAAATTATTGATGGAGAAATAAATAAGAAAAATTGAAAAATCTTAGTCAAAAGGAATTAAAGTCTTTCTTAGACGAAAAGTTTGAACTATACAATACAACAAAGTTTATTCCAACAGACCCTATACAAATACCCCATTTATATACATCTAAAAAAGATATAGAAATTTCAGCTTTTTTAACGTCCATTATTTCTTGGGGAAATAGAAAGGTAATTATCAATAATGCTAAGAAAATGATGAATCTTTTAGATAATTCCCCATATGACTTTATTTTAAATCATAGTGAGAAAGATCTAAATTCCATAAACTCCTTTGTTCACAGAACATTTAATTCTCATGATCTAGTTTACTTTATTAAATCTTTAAAACATATTTATAATGAATATGGAGGTTTAGAATCTATTTTTTCTGATAATTGTATTAATAATTCAACACAAAACTCTATTCATGTATTAAAAAAAAAATTCTTTGAACTACCTCATGAAAAACGTTGTGTCAAGCACATAGCAGATCCATATAAAGGTTCATCTGCAAAAAGAATAAATATGTTTCTAAGATGGATGGTTAGAAAGGACAGTAATGGTGTTGATTTTGGAATATGGAAAAAAATTCCAACTAATTACTTATCTGTACCCTTAGACGTTCATTCTGGTAACGTAGCAAGAAAATTAGGATTATTAAATAGGAAACAGAATGATTCAAAAGCACTTCTAGAATTAGATACTAAACTTAGAGAATTAGATCCTATAGACCCTGTTAAATATGATTATGCACTTTTTGGATTAGGTGCATTTGAATCATTTTAAGTTTATATTTTAGAATCTTTAATTTTAAAATCGTTAAATTTAATTTTATTAAACTTAAAAATTATGAAACTTAATCTATTTTTACTATCATTCTTATTTTCTTTTATTATTCACAGTCAAGATTTAAAATTACCTGTGGATACAATAATCAATAGCAGCCATACTACTAAGATAAAAAATGTTAATGTCGATTATTTGGCATCTACAGGAACTCAACCTGTATGGAACTCAAATGGAGAAGTTATAGCATCTTTATTTTACACTTATTATAAAAGGACAGATGTAAAAAACCAAAATGAAAGACCACTAGTGATTTCATTTAATGGAGGACCAGGATCTGCATCTGTGTGGATGCACATTGCATATACTGGACCAAAAATATTAAAAATTGATAATGAAGGATTTCCCGTTCAACCGTACGGAGTTAAAGATAATCCATATTCTATTTTAGATGTAGCAGATATCGTTTTTGTAAACCCTGTCAATACCGGATATTCAAGAATGATTCCTGATTCAAATGGAAAAATGCCAGATAAAAGTATATTCTTCGGAATTAATGCAGATATTAAATATTTAGCTGGTTGGATAAATACATTTGTTAGTAGAAATAATCGTTGGGAATCTCCAAAATATATAATTGGAGAAAGTTATGGTGGAACTAGAGTTATGGGGTTGGCTTTAGAATTGCAAGAAAAACAATGGATGTATCTAAATGGAGTGATTATGGTTTCTCCTGCAGATTATAAAGTATACAGTACTGGTGGAGCAGTTAGCTCAGCAATTAACTTACCTTATTTTACTGCTGCAGCTTGGTATCACAATGCTTTAAATAATAAGCTACAAGAAAAAGATTTATTAGAAATATTACCTGAATCAGAAAATTTCACAATAAACACCTTAATTCCTGCTCTTGCTAAAGGAGGGTTTATTTCAGCAGATGAGAAAGAATCTATAGCAGATAAAATGTCTTATTATTCAGGTTTAAGTAAAAAATCTATCCTACAACACAATTTAGATGTTCCTACTCAATTTTTTTGGAAAGATTTATTAAGAGATAAAAGTGGTTATACTATAGGTAGATTAGATTCAAGATATTTAGGTTTAGACAAAACTGAAGCAGGGTCTAGTCCTGACTCAAATGCAGAGCTTGATTCATGGTTACATTCTTTTACTCCAGCAATTAATCACTATCTAAAAAATAATTTAGGTTTCAAGACTGATTTGAAGTACAACTTATTTGGGTCAGTTCGCCCATGGGACAACAGAAATGATACTACAAGAGATGATCTTAGACAAGCAATGGCTCAAAACCCTTATCTAAAAGTTCTAGTACAATCTGGTTATTATGATGGAGCCACAACATATTTTCAAGCAAAGTATACAATGTGGCATGTTGACCCAAGTGGGAAAATGAAAGACAGGTTTACTTACAAAGGCTACAGAAGTGGTCACATGATGTATTTAAGATCTGAAGATTTAGAATCATCAAACGAAGATTTAAGAGAATTTATTAATAATTCTTTATCAAATGGAAAATCTGCTAAATATGAATAAGAATTTATTCTTGAGTTTTTTAGTTTTACTTATTTTTTACGGTTGCACTAAAGATTTTGTTTTACAACCTATTAGTCTTAAAACTATTTTACAATCCTCAGAACCAAATCTATTTACATCTGTTGATGGTACTACATATTTGAGTTTTATATCAACTGACCTTAGTTCTGAAGAGAGTAAACTTTACTTTTCAACATTAGATTTAGACAACTTAAAATGGAATAAACCTAGTCTTATAAATAGCTCAGATGATTGGTTTGTTAACTGGGCAGACTTCCCTAGAATCACTGCTAATAATTCCAATGGATTATCTGTTCATTATTTGCAAAAAAGTGGTGAAGATACTTACTCATATGATATTAAAGTAATGAATTCAAATGATGGCGGAGCTAATTGGAACAAACCTTTAAAATTACATACTGATAATACTAAAACTGAACATGGTTTTGTCTCAACTATTAATTATAATAATGATTTTCTTTCCACCTATTTAGATGGTAGACAAAATGAATTAGCAAAACATGATAAGCGTATAAAACCACAAATGACTTTAAGGTCTACTTCATATAACGTAGATGGTGAGATTTTAATGGATAAGTTAATAGACGATAGGGTTTGTGATTGTTGTCAAACTGATTTAGGGATAACTAAAAATAATATTCCAATAACGGTTTATAGAGACAGATCAGAAAATGAAACTAGAGATATTTACTACTCATTTTTTAAAGATTCTTTCTGGTCAGTACCAGCTGTTGTCAATAATGACAAATGGATAATTTCAGGTTGTCCTGTAAATGGCCCTGCAATTTCAACTTTCAAAAATTCATCATCAGTAGTTTGGTATACTGAAGAAGAAGGTGATAGTAAATTAAAAATTGCTTTTTCTGAAAATATAATAAATGGCTTTAATGATCCTATTTTAATAAATGCTAACGACCCAGTAGGTAGAGTAGATATCGAGATGATTAGTGAGACTTCATCATTAATTAGCTACATGGATATTGTAGATGGAAAAGCATATATAAAGGTACAAAAAATTGATAATATAACTGGGAATAATAAATTCATTATAATTGAAGAAATCTCCAATACTAGAGCCTCAGGTTTTCCTAAAATCAATATAATTGATAATGATAAAACAATCATTACATGGACAGATGCTAAAGACAAATATAATGTTAAGACCATATTATTAAATAACTCTTACTTTGATTAATAATGATTTAATCAGTATAATCACTCCATTCAAGAACTCTTCAATGTATATAGAAGAGTGCATAAACTCAATACTAAAACAAACTATTGAAAACTGGGAATTAATTATTATAGATGATTACTCTACTGATAATAGCTATGATATTGTACGAAAAATATCTTTAAATGATAAGAGGATCAAGCTTTATAAAAATAACTTAAATAATGGAATCATTGAGGCTTTAAGAATCGGATTAGATAAATCCTCAGGAAACTACATAACTAGAATGGATAGTGATGATTTGATGGATTCAATTAAATTAGAAGAACTATATACGAATCTAAAGAAATCTGGAAAAGGATTCATTTCAACCTCATGTGTGAAATATTTTTCTAAAAAAGGTATTGGAGTAGGCTATAAAAATTATGAGGATTGGCTAAACAGTCTAATGGTTAACAAAAATAATTACACAGATATTTATAAAGAATGTGTTATACCATCTCCTAATTGGATGATTCATAAAAAGGACTTATTGGCTTGTGGCGGTTTTGATTTTGATATTTATCCTGAGGATTATGATTTGGTTTTTAGATTTTACAAAAACAATATTAAGGTAATTTCTTCTTTAAAGAAATTACATCTTTGGAGAGATTATTCAAGTAGAACTTCTAGAACTGATGCTAATTATGCCGATAATCATTTTTTAGATTTAAAAATAAAATACTTTTTAGAATTACACTACAACTATAATTATGAATTGGTTATATGGGGAGCTGGAAAAAAAGGAAAATTGTTAGCAAAAAAATTATCTGAAAAAAAAATAGACTTCTCATGGGTATGTGATAATCCAAATAAAATTGGTAAAAACATATATAATAAAAACTTACATGATGTGAAATACCTAAATGAATTAAATAACTATCAAGCGATAATAACTGTTGCCAATAAAGAATCTCAAAAGCTAATTAAGAATTTTTTCGATTCTAAGAATTTAGAAAAAATGAAAGACTATTATTATTTTTGTTAGATAATAAAAAAAGTTTATGTCAAATAAATAGAAAAGCTTTTGCTATTTTTGTCAAAATTATAATTCATTTAATATTAACTTTCATAAATGAACTCACTATTAAAAGCAGTAACAATTTTAGATAAAACTAGTGAGTTTCATAATGAAAAAGTTGATATTTTAATTGAAAGTGGATTAATTATTAATATTGATTTTAATATTAATAACCCTAAAAATTTCAAAGAAATTAACCTAACTAATCTTCATGTTTCTAGAGGCTGGTTTGATTCTAGTGTCTGTTTTGGTGAACCAGGCTTTGAAAATAGAGAGACTATAGAAAATGGATTAAAAACTGCTTCTAGGTCAGGGTTTACTTCAGTTGCTTTACAACCCAACACTAGCCCTGTGATTAATAATAGATCTCAAATAGAGTACATAAAACACAAATGTGTAAATAGCGTTGTAGAAATATATCCAATAGGTGCGTTAACCAGCTCAGGCTCAAACCCAAAACTCACAGAAATGTTTGATATGAAAAATGGTGGAGCAATTTGTTTTGGAAATTATAAAAAATCAATCACAAATGCTAATACTTTAAAATTAGCTCTACAATACACTTCTACATTTGGAGGAGTTGTTCTTTCTTATCCTGAAGATGAAATTTTATCAAATAATGGAGTAGTTAATGAAAATATAATGAGTACTTCATTGGGGTTAAAAGGAAGACCTTGTTTATCTGAAGAAGTGCAGGTAATGAGAGATTTATCAATACTAGAATACTCTGGTGGCAAACTACATATTCCAACAATATCAACTACTAAATCTGTTGAATTAATTAGAGCTGCTAAAGCAAGAAAATTAAATGTGAGTTGCAGTGTAGCTGTTCATAATTTATTTTTTTCAGATAGTAATTTACTAGACTTTAATACAAATTTTAAAGTTTTACCACCATTAAGAACCAAAGAGGATATCAAATCTTTAATTGAAGGGGTTAAAGATGGAACAATAGACATGGTAACTTCAGATCATAATCCGTTAAATATTGAGTTAAAGAAAACAGAGTTTGATAATGCAGAATTTGGAACAATTGGGTTAGAGAGTATTTTCGGAGCATTAAACACACTTTTCTCTACTAAAATGGCTATAAAATTGCTAACATCTGGTAGGAACATTTTTAAAATTCCTCAAAATAATATTCAAATTGGGGAAATAGCTAATTTAACTTTATTTAACCCAAACAAGGAGTATGTTTTCGCTGATAAGCATATTTTATCTAAATCTAAAAATTCTATTTTTTTAGATTCAAAATTAAGTGGCAAAGTTTATGGTGTGATAAATAAAAATAAACTCGCAATCTTTAAGTAATGCTAAAAGAAGACTTGTCCATAAAATATTTAATCAAAGAGTCTACCACATCCAATAAGAACTCTCCCTTATTATTATTAATGCATGGTTTTGGAAGTAATGAAGGGGATTTACATTCTTTCGCTAATTATCTTCCAGAAAAATATACTGTTGTTTCTATCAGAGCACCTTATACTTTACCAACTGGTGGGTATGCTTGGTATAACATTAATTTTGATAATGACATGAATAAGTTTAATGATCATAATCAAGCTAAAGATTCAATTAAATTAATAGCTAAATTTTTAGATGAGATAGTTAATAAGTATCCCATCGATTCTAATGATATCTGCCTTCTTGGTTTTAGTCAAGGAACAATTCTCAGTTATGCTCTTGGGTTGAATTACCCTGAAAGGTTTAAAAAAATAATTGGGTTTAGTGGGTATATTGATGAAGCTATGGTATTTACCAAAATCAATAACTTAAATTACTCAAACTTAAACTTATATATTTCACACGGAACTCAGGACCCTGTAATTCCTGTTGATTGGGCTAGAAAATCAATAAAGATTCTTAAAGAAAAAAATATAAATCATAACTATAAAGAGTTTGACTCAGGACATACAATTTCAGCTGATAATTTTTATGATTTTAAAAATTGGCTTGAATCTACTAATTGATGTTTAAACATAATTCATCATACGCTAAAAAAATATTTTTAGGTAATATTTTTTCAACTTCTTTATGAAAACCTAAATTATGACTAATATGAGTAAAATAACAAGCCTTCGGGTTTATTTTATTTACAAGTTCAATCGCCTCAGTTAGATTCAAATGCGAATGATGCTCTTCTATTCTTAAACAGTTTAAAACAAGAACATTTAAGTCTGAAAGTTTTTTTATTTCCTTTTCTGAAATAGTCTTCATATCAGTTATATATGCAAAGTTTTTAATTCTAAAACCAAATACTTGGAGCTTGTTATGATAAACATTCACAGGTACTATTTCTAAACCATTTACATTAAAAGAATTATTATTGATTACTATCGGATTAATTACAGGGATACCAGGATACATATTTTTATTATCAAATATATAGTCATAGCGTCTTTTTAAATTCTTTACAACTCTATTGTGAGCATAGACGTTAATATCTCCATGATGAAAGTAAAAAGGCCTTAAATCGTCTAATCCAGCTACGTGATCACTATGTTCATGTGTAAAAAATAATCCGTTAATCTTACCGCATCCGACTCTAAGCATTTGATATCTAAAATCTGGGCCGCAATCTATTACATAATTAAATGTTTTCCAATTTACTAAAATAGAGGATCGCAGTCTTCGATCTTTTTTATCAGTACTCTTGCAAACAGGATGATTACTTCCAATTACGGGAATACCCTGTGATGTGCCAGTACCCAAAAAAGTAATTTTTAGCATAATAAAATATTATCATAAAAATAGAATATTTTTCTTTGGCAGAACAATTTTTAATACATTTGTATATGTAATTTTTTATGTTATAAATTCTAAGAAATGGATATAATTCATAATGGCGATTCTGTAGTAAATACTGTTCCTACTACTAAGCAGAAAGCTTTGAAAATTAACTTAAATAAAAATATTTACGGATCATTTGCTGAAATAGGTGCAGGGCAAGAAACTGTCAGACAATTTTTTAGAGCTGGAGGAGCATCCAGTACAATAGCTAAATCAATGTCCGCTTATGATAAAGATTTTAGTGATGCTATTTATGGAATTGAAAATGACAAGAGATATGTTACTGAAAAAAGGTTAAGAAAAATGCTTGTTTGGGAAACGAATTTAATAGAAAAGAGGTTAACTCGTGACAAGCATCCTGATAAATTGTTTTTTTCTTTTGCCAATACGGTAGCGACGATTGATTTTGCAAAAAAATTCAAAGGTCATGGTTGGGTAGGTATAAAATTTCAAGTAGAGCCTGGTGGTGATTATAATGAAATAATTATACACATTAGATTTAAAGAAAATGTAGCAAGACTTCAACAAGAAACTTTAGGGATATTAGGTACAAACCTAATTTATAGTGCTTTTTATAAATTTAATAAACCAAAGAAGTTATTAAAATATTTATATGACAACCTAGATAAAGACCAACTAGAAATAGATACTATAAATTTTTCTGGTCCAATATTTAAGAATGTTGATAATAGATTGATTAGTTTACAATTGGTGAAAAAAGGGATGACAGATGCAGTGATGTTTTCTCCCGATGGTAAAAATGTATTACCTGCAAAAATTTTATATAAAAAAAATATCTTAGCTCTAAGAGGAAGCTTTAGACCAGTAACTAAAGTAAATGTTGAAATGTACTTAAATTCTATTAAGTTATTTTTAAAACAAAAAAATGTTGACTTAGATAATACACAAGTGGTTTTTGAGATTACACTATCTAATCTGAAAAGTGACGGAGAAATTGATGAACAAGATTTTCTAGATAGAGCTAAATTACTTTGCTCACTTGGTCAAACTGTTCTAATATCTAACTTTAAAGAATACTTTAAACTTGTTGAATATTTTTCTTTGTATACTAAGAAAAAAATTGGTCTTACTATGGGTATAAATAATCTAATTGAAATATTTGATCCTAAATATTACACACATCTTAGTGGTGGGATTTTAGAAGCATTTGGAAAACTATTTTTCAAAAATGTAAAGGTCTTTGCTTATCCGATGTTAAATGAGGATGGAGTAATAATCAACAGTGACAATTTAAAAGTTCATCCAAGAATGAAAGAACTGTATAAGTTTTTTAAATATAACAATAAAGTTCAAGATGTAGAAGATTACAATGAAGATCACTTAAAAATATTTTCTAGAGAAGTTCTTACTTTAATAAATAATGATGATCCTAAATGGGAGGAAATGTTACCAAATGGAGTTACAAAACTAATTAAAGATCAAAAGCTCTTTGGCTACAAGTAAATTAGAGTTTTGGTTATTTGTTTATTAAAACCATTCTATTAAGTTATCTCTAATAATTCACTACAAAAAAAGGTTCTATAAAATTATGTTGCTAATTATTAGCCCCCTAGGATCTGACTAGTATGATCCTTCGTTTTAACTTTCTCAATAACCTTTGTAATCACTCCTCTTTCATTTGTAATAAATGTAGTTCTTAATATACCTTCATATTCTCTACCCATAAATTTTTTAGGACCCCAAACTCCAAAAGAGTTAATAATATCTTTATCTACATCTGCTAATAAAGGGTAAGGAAATCCACCAAACTTTTGTGAAAATGAAGATTGAGATTTAACCTTATCAGCACTAACACCATAGACTGAATAACCATTTTTTGATAATTCAGAAAAATTATCAGACAAATTACATGCTTGAGCAGTACAACCTGGTGTATTAGCCTTAGGATAAAAGAATATGACACACTTTTTAGACGATAAGTCTTCAGTTTTAACAGTATTTCCTTTGTCATCTAGACATTCAAAAACAGGAAGCTTGTCCCCTACTTTTAATAAACCCATAATTGCTATATTTGAAATTGAAAGTAAATATAATATAAATGAATAAAAAGGAAAGTATAAAATTCATAATAGATGAACTGGAAAAAAAATATCCTAAAGTTCCTGTACCATTAGACCACAAAGACCCTTATACACTTTTAATAGCGGTACTTCTTTCAGCTCAATGTACTGATGTTAGAGTAAATAAAATAACACCAATTTTGTTTAAAAAAGCAGACAACCCATATGATATGATTAAAATGTCTATAGAAGAAATCAAAGCTATAATAAGACCATGTGGCTTGTCTCCAATGAAAAGTAAGGGAATTCACGGACTATCTGAAATCATAATTAATAAGCACAATGGTAAGGTGCCTGCAGACTTTGACCTTTTAGAGGAACTTCCTGCAGTTGGGCATAAAACTGCTGGTGTCGTTATGTCTCAAGCATTTAAGGTGCCTGCATTCCCAGTAGATACGCATATACATAGACTTCTTTACAGATGGAAGATATCAACAGGTAAAAATGTAAAAAAAACTGAAGAAGATGCTAAAAAAGCATTTCCAAAAGATTTGTGGAACAAGTTACATTTACAAATTATATGGTATGGTAGAGAATATTCACCAGCTCGAGGTTGGGATTTAAGCAAAGATATTATAACAAATAAAATAGGTAGAAAGAAAATAATTAATGACTACCTAAAGTCTAATTAATATTTATTTCTATCTGACCAAAATTTAAGCTTATAATATTTAATGATTTTGAATAGTCTAAAAGAAACTTAATTGTTTCTTTTTTTGGATTTAAATTTGATGATTGTAAGTCTTTTTTAAAGTAATTTTTTTGCATATTATATTTTTATTTATAACGAGCAAAATATTAATTTATTGTTATCTAGTAAGAGATATGTTTTTTTTAGAAATAATACTTCTTAGATTTATAAGTGCATATCGCATTCTCCCTAATGAAGTATTGATACTAACCCCAGTTTTATTTGAAATTTCCTTAAAACTTAAATCATTATAAAACCTATATACTAAAACCTCTTTTTGGTCAGCAGGTAGTAGCTCTATTAGGTCTCTAACATCGTTATCTATTTGATTTTTTATCAAATTATCTTCAGCATCAAGAGAATTATCTTTTAAAACTGAAAATATATCAAAACTGTCAGAGCTTTGAAATTTTTGAAGTCTCTTATTTTTTCTAAAATGATCGATTACTAAATTATGAGCTATTCTCATAACCCATGAGACAAATTTACCTTCCTCATTATAATTGCCCAATTTTAAAGTTCTAATAACTTTTATAAAAGTATCTTGAAAAACATCTTCTGTCAAATCTCTATCTAATATTTTAGAATAAATAAAATTGTAAAGCTTTTGTTTATGTCTTTTTATTAATATTTCAAGACAAAACTCGTCACCTTTTAAATAATCACTAATTAACTGAGAATCTGAAAATTTGTACTTATTAACCATAACATTACATTTTTACACAACAAGAAATTGTGATTTGTTTAAACTAAAAATTTAAAAAAAGTAATGTTATTCTATAGGCTTATGATTAATTGTTATATTCAAATATAGGCTTATTCATTTAATTTCCAAAAAAAGTAATAAAAAAGTAATCTTTAAGTTCGGATAGATTTAATATATATTATATTTGAAATTATTAAGATTTATAGGGGTATATATGAAGAAAAGTAGTAAAAAAAATATTTATATAAAGGGGGCTAAACTTCATAATTTAAAAAATATTGATGTTGAAATACCAAGAAATAAATTAACTGTTATAACTGGATTGTCTGGCTCAGGTAAATCTACCCTAGCTTTTGACACTTTATATGCAGAAGGTCAAAGAAAATATGTTGAGAGTTTATCAAGTTATGCAAGGCAGTTTTTAGGTAAATTAGACAAACCTAAGGTTGATTATATTTCAGGAATTTCACCTGCGATAGCTATAGAACAAAAAGTAAACACAACTAATCCTAGGTCAACTGTTGGAACAAGCACCGAAATATATGACTATTTAAAACTTCTGTATGCAAGAATTGGAAAAACATACTCTCCTACTTCTAATAATATTGTTAAAAAAGAGAGTGTAACAGACATTATTAAATTTGTAAAGGAGTTTGAAATTAATCAAAAACTTCTACTACTATCACCAATAAAAGTCACAGGTAAAAAAGATTTCATAGAAAAATTAGATCTATTAAATAACCAAGGCTATAGCCGTGTAAAATATGATGGTAATGTCAGTAAAATTAATGATATAATTTATTCAAAAAATAATTCGTTTTATTTAGTTATTGATAGAATAATAACACAAAAAGATGAGTCATTTTACAACAGATTAGCAGACGCTATTGAGATCGCAATATTTGAAGGAAATGGAGTTTGTTTAATTGAAGATTTAAAAAACAAATCATCACACAGTTTTAATACCAGATTTGAATTAGATAATCAAGTTTTTTTAGAACCTTCTGTCAACCTATTTAGTTTTAATAATCCCTATGGAGCATGTCCTAAATGTGAAGGCTATGGGGATATAGTAGGTATTGACAAAAACCTTGTTATAAAAAACAAAGAGCTATCAGTTTACAATGATGCAATACTTCCTTGGAAAGGGGAAAAGTTAAGTAAGTATAAAAAAGATTTTATAAATCAGAGTCACAAGTTTAATTTTCCAATCCACAAACCTTATCATGAGCTTTCTATTGAGCAAAAAAATCTTTTATTTGAAGGAAATCAATACTTTAAAGGTATTAACGCCTTTTTTAATAAAATAGAAGCTAAATCTTACAAGATTCAAAACAGAGTTCTTTTGTCCAGATACAGAGGACAAACAATTTGCACTGAATGTCATGGTAATAGATTAAGGCAAGAAACTGATTATGTGAAGATTAATGGCAAAGCATTATCTGAGCTAATTAATTTATCAGTTAAAAATTTATTAATATTTTTTAAAGATTTAAAGTTAAATGATTCAGATAAGGAAATTTCTAAAAGAATTTTAATCGAAATTATTTCTAGATTAAATTACTTAATTAATGTTGGTTTAGACTATTTGACTCTTAACAGAAAGTCTAAAAGTTTATCCGGGGGAGAAAGTCAGAGAATTAATATAGCTACTTCTTTGGGAAGTAGTTTAGTTGGCTCTTTATATATACTAGATGAACCTAGTATAGGTTTGCACTCAAATGATTCTTTAAAATTAATTAAAGTTTTAAAGTCCTTAAGAGATTTAGGTAATACAGTTATTGTTGTAGAACATGATCACGATATCATGAAACAAGCTGACCACATAATTGATATAGGACCTAAGGCAGGCTCAGAAGGTGGTAATTTGATGGCTGAAGGTACCTTTAAACAGTTCCTTAAACAAAAGTCAATAACTGCAAGTTATTTAAATAAAGAAAAAGAAATATCTGTTCCAAAAATTAGAAGAAGTAGTAAAAAACATATAAAAATTTTTGGAGCTAGAGAAAATAATTTAAAAAACATTAATATTAGTATACCACTAGGAGTTATCACAACTGTTACAGGCGTATCTGGATGTGGAAAAAGCTCGTTAGTTAGAAATATCTTATATCCTGCTTTACAAAACGAACTAGGGATATACGAAAACAAGCCTGGAGATTATACAAAAATTGATGGTGATATAGACAGTATAGATTTTGTGGAATTTATAAATCAAAATCCTATTGGAAGATCCTCTAGATCAAATCCTGTGACTTATATAAAAGCATATGATGAAATTAGAAATCTTTTTTCTAACCATAAATTAAGTAAACAAAGGGGTTATAAGGCAAAACATTTTTCTTTTAATGTTGATGGTGGCAGATGTGACAAATGTAAAGGAGATGGAGAGATAACAATTGAAATGCAGTTCATGGCAGATGTTCATTTAATTTGTGACGATTGCAAAGGGAGTAGATTCAAAAGAGAAATTCTAGATGTAAAATTTTCGGAAAAGAATATATATGATGTTTTAAATATGACAATCAATGATTCATTAGAGTTTTTTGAAAAATCTAATGAAAATAAAATCTATAGAAAATTATTACCCCTAAAAAATGTTGGTCTTGGATATGTTAAATTAGGACAAAGCTCCTCTACTCTTTCTGGTGGTGAAGCTCAAAGGATTAAATTAGCGTCATTTTTAGGTAAGGCTAATCAAACTAAAAAAGGAGTGTTCATATTTGATGAACCAACTACTGGTTTACATACAGATGACATAAAAAAATTATTAAAATCTTTCAATGCATTAGTTGATTTAGGTAACACTATAGTAATTGTTGAACATAATTTAGAGCTGATAAAGTGTTCGGATCATATAATTGATTTAGGTCCAGTTGGTGGAGAAAAGGGTGGTCGCTTGATTGTTAAGGGTAAGCCTGAGTTTATAATAAAAAATAATGAATCATTAACTGCTAAATATTTAAAAGAATATTTGTAAAAATTAATCTTTGGCACACTCTTTGCATTAAATTTAAAAGTTAGTTTAATTTATTAGATAGTTAGTTTAAAACCTTGCAAAACTTCTTGAAGTTTGCAAGGTTTTTTTTATTTCCCCAGGAACTTATTCGTAAGATTATTAATATCAACAGAAAACTTTAAAAAGACAACAATTGATATATATACAAATGAAACAAGAATAGAATTTAAAATAATATTTAAAAACGGATCGAAGTCAAAATTTACATAGAACGATATTAAAAAACCAACTAAAATAAGTGAGATTACTTTGAAAGTATTTATAGTTACAGGATGTAATTTAAATTTTTTATATACATAGTAAACCTTTACTGAATTATACAAACAAACAGCTATTAAAGAAGATATAGCAGCTCCTTCAATTCCATATAAAGGAATAAGAATATAGTTTAAGTAAATTGTTGTAAAAATCAATATTGCTCCTATAAATACAATGAAATTGTAATATTTACTATTGAAGATAATCCCATCTATATTTCCTAAAAATGCATTATAAAGTTTTGTAAAAGAAATAATAAGCACTACGTAATAACCTTCCTTGTAAGTAATGGGAATAAAAGAATAGAAATCACTAAGGTTAAATACTATTAATAGAAAAACTAGTCCACAAACAATCAATAAATTTAAGCTAGATTTTTGATATAAAATCCCTAAATCAGTGAAATTCTTATCATTTAGTAACTTTGAGCTAAGTGGATTGGCAATTTGAAATAAAGATCTTCTAGGTACAGTAATTAATGAACATATATATATTGCAACAGCATAGTAAGCTACCTTAGAAATATCTAAATATTTTGCAATCATGAATTTATCAACCTCTAAAACAATATTAGCAACAGCTCCTGCAAGACAGATTATAATTAAATACCTAATTATTTGATTTAAATTCTTTGACTTTTTTAATTTAAAATGAAATGGGTTATTTCTTAAAGAATAAACCATCATTATTAAAGTTCTTATCACATATACACATAAAACACACAATATAAATTCTTGCTCGTTTATAAACTGATAATGAATTAAAAATAATAATAAAAAAATTAAAATTCTATGAAAAATTTCTTTTAAAAAATTCCCAAAAACAGAAATTAATTTGATTTTGACTAGAGAATAAAAAACTTCAAAATAGGCAAAACTAAAAGCTGTAATAATTATTACCCAAATATTGGTGCTTGTGATATAAACATTTTGTGGGAGAAAATATTTAATAAAATCCATAGATGTTAATCCTAGAAAAACTAAAATGATTACGCTGATTAAAGGAATGATTAACATTGTGCTTAAAAAGTAGTTTTTTTCATCAGGCGTATTATAAAAGGAGTAGAATTTAATTATAGCATTATGAGTGCCTAGTGAGATAAACGGTAACATAATAGTTGCTGTAGAAATAATAAAAGCTAAAAGACCATGGTACTCATCAGATAAAAAATAAGTATACAAAAACAATACGTTAAAAGCACCTAAAATAAATCCGACATAAGTAGAGATTGTATTTTTAATTGATTGTCTAATTACTATACCCATTACAGTTTTGCTATGACATCTGAAATAGATCTCGTTAATTCAAATCTACTATATTTATTAATATTATAAGGAGAAACTTTCAGAGTATTATTAAGAAACTTGCCGTAACTAGATGATATATAGTTAAATAAATCATCTTCTTCATTATAATTAAAACTATAACCAACTTTTGTTTCTGTAATAATTTTCTTAACATCTATATTGTTTGAAATAGATATAATTGGCCTATTAGAGTTTAAATACTCGAATAATTTTGCAGGGATTATTGAATTTGATTCATTATTGTTCGTTTGAATAAGAAGAAGAATTTGTGATTTCTTTAAATATTTTTTAGTATCACTATATGGAATATGACCAATTAATTTAACATATATATCTAAAGAGAATTCTTTAACAGAAAGTATAACTTCATCACTAACATTACCGATTAAATTTAAGATGAATAAATCTTTAAAACCTTCAATTTCTTTTATAGCTTTACTTAAAACCCTCCATAACATTTCAGGGTTTCTATCAGATAAAATAGAACCAATATGAGAAATTGTAAATTTCTTATCTAAAACAGCTAGGTTATCATTAGAATAATCAAAACCATTTGTAATAGTCGAAATATGGGTTTTAGTTAACTTACTATATTCATCCTTTAAAGTGTCTGATGTAACGACTATGTGATCCGCATCATTAAGTACTCCAAGTTCTAATAGTTTATGTTTAGCTAAAGTAGATTTTGAGAAATAAAACTTTTTATGATACCAAATATTCGTCCATGGATCTCTAAAATCTGCTATCCATTTAATATTTGTTGATTTCTTTATTTTCTGACCAAGAAGATGCATACTATGCGGAGGACCAGTAGTTATAATAGTCTCAATCCCGTTTAATGCTATATAATTCTGAATAAAACTCACGGACTTGTTTGCCCAATATATTTTAGGGTCTGGAATGATAAAGTTACCTCTAACATAAAGCAATATTTTATCTATAAAGGTAAGATTGTTTATAGATGGAATAAGTCCATTATTGTACTGACTGTGTTTTTTTGGTAAAAATAACTTTAGTATAGAATCTAATAAAAATATAGGTTTTTTAATTATAACAGCAGTCTCTGGGATATCAGAAATTAAAGATTGGTCTACTTGATTAATATTAGATATGTCAGGTGTGTATATGTGGGGCTTAATATTAAATTGATCAAAATACTTAACGAATTTAAGCCATCTTTGCACACCAGGACTAGAAAATGGAGGCCAGTAATAAGTAATGATCAAGACTTTTTTTTTCAATTTAATCTAGTTGTTTTTTGTTAATATAGTTAAATATATAAAACCCAAATAATAACAAAACTAATAAAGAACTAGCTAAGCTTAAATAAGATGACTTTTTAACTACATCCGGACTAAAATAGCACTCAATTAAATTATCTCCTTGAGCTAGATACAAACCTCTTAGCGCAACATTAACATTATCAAAAACAGTCTCTTTTCCGTTCACTAATACTTTCCAACCTTCAGAGTAGAAAATTTCTGAAAAAACAGCATACCCTTCTTCTTTGTTACTACTTGAGTATTTTAAATAATTAGAAGTATGGTTAATTAAATCAATTTTAGCATTAACTGGGACATTGAATTTTTTAGATTTTAATTTAGTAGACACAGCACTATTTATTAAATTCAATGTATCTAAAGCTAATATAGCTTCATTTTGATCTTTTAAATAAAATAAGTCTTTAACAAACCAGGCATTTCCTTGTGCATCTTCATTTATAAAAGCTTTTATCTTTTCATTATCATTTTTACTAATAAAGTATTTTACATTTAACATGTTTAAAACAGGCATGTGATTTTTTGATATGTAAAATTTCAATAAAGCATCATAATTTGAAAGCTTAGCAGCATGGTAGCCTAAAACAGAATTATGAAAATAAGACGCTTTTGTTGAACTACTTGTTAAATCTAGTACTCTAAATTTAGTTGTATCATTCAATATTGATATATCTGCTTCGTTAACAACATAAGGAACTTCAACCTTATTTGCATTAACAAAATCATCTGAATTAACATAATTGTTATTAAAAGATATTAGGTCAAACGAAACTAAAATTAGAAATGTAATGATTAGTGAGTTTGAAGATATCAATTTACTTTTATAAATATTTAGTAAGATAAAAGAGGATATTACATATAGAAAAGTTCTTATTAAGTCTGATTTAAATAAATCAATTCTGTCCAATCTTAAAGCATCTAAATAACCAGGTCCATAGCCATCCAAGAATAATGAGTCACTTACTCCTTTAAAGTCTAATAAATCAATCGAAAAGTATAAGGTAGTCAACAAAAGTATAAAAACCCCTAGAGTCTTATTTAAGGCTGCTGCAACTACTTTATTTTGTTTTTTTTGTACTATAATAGTATGTAATGAATATATAGCTAAAACAGGGATACAAAGCTCTAAAATAACCTGGATTGAACTGACAGCTCTAAATTTATTATAAAAAGGGAAATAATTTATAAATAAGTCTGTAATAAAAGACATGTTCTTGCCATAAGATAATAGTAAGGATATTAGGATAGAGGCAAGTAACCAATATTTGTTTTTATTAGATACTAAAAATAGAGATAGAATAAATAAAAAGAATACAACTATACCAATGTACGCAGGTGCTTCAACTATAGGTTGACTGCCCCAATAAGTAGGGCTATACTCAATAGCATCTCTGGCTTGAATAGAATTAGCCCCTATAGATTTAAAATATTTGTAAGATTCTGAGTCGATGCCAAGTTTTTCTACATTCCCACCCCCTGTTATTCTAGGAATAAATAAATTTAAACTTTCAAAAATCCCATAACTATACTCGGTGATATAGTCATAATTTAAACCATTAGATTCTATTTGGTTTCCGTCAGGTGTGATGGTGATTTCATTATCTCCTCTAGTACTTTGTTTAGAATACTCATAGGTACTCATAATTGTACTAGCATTAAATCCAATAGCTAAAAATAAAGCAGAAAACAATATCGTTAAAGATTTGAAATATTTTTTTAAAGCATTTGTTCTAATAGAATCAATCAGAAAATAAACACCAATAGATATAACGATAAACATTAAATAATAGGTCATTTGAAAATGATTAGCACAAATCTGTAGACCTAGGGCAATTGCAGTTAAAAAGAAACCTTTATAATACTTATTATTAAAAACTAGAATTATACCAGACAATACTAGTGGCATGTAGGCAATGGCATGCGCTTTAGAATTGTGTCCTGCTCCAATGATTATTATTAAATAGGTTGAAAAGGCAAAAAAGATAGATCCTAAAAATGCTAATTTATAATCAATTTTTAACACTAGTAAAAAAACATAAAAACTTATAAGGTATAATAATAAATAATCAGCTGGTCTTGGTAAAAATCTAAGGAATAAATCTAATTTTTTTATGTAATTATGAGGGTATTTAGCTCCTAATAAATATGTCGGCATTCCTGAAAAAGCACTATCTGTCCAGTAAGTTTCTGTATTAGTAGAGTCCCTGAAATCGTTCTGCTGCTTAGCCATTCCTGTGTATTGAACGATGTCGCTTTGATAAATTTTATCACCTTCAAGAATAGGATAAAAATAAGAAATAGAAATAATGATAAATAAAACAAACACAATTAAATGATGCGTATTGAATTTGAGAAAGGATAGTATATTATTCAACTTCTTCATAATCTACATAATCACCAACGTTGTTTTTTGAAGGTTTCTTTTTTTTTGGAATTTTATCAATAGTAACTTCCCCTTCACTTTTTTTGTTTTCAGCTCTATTATTAGTGTTGTTAAAGTTACTTTTCATTTTATTAGTCAAGTACTTGAACAAAAAGGGTGAAAACAATCTAGCTAAAAATTTTATAAAAAGATAACCAGCGTAAACCTTAACAAGAAATATAATTAAGCCCATATATATTCATTATAATAATTCAAAAATACAATTATTGTAGATCAAAAAAGTTAATAAAATAATAAAAATTATATATTTGAATAAATTGAATTATAATGAACAAAACTTTATTATCTATACTACTAACTTTACTTCCATATATAGCAATCAGCCAATATACTGATGTAATTAACTCAAACAAACCAGGAGAATCCTTTAGTGCTTTTTCAGTGGGTATTAATGTTTTACAAATTGAAACAGGCACAACATTTTTAAAAGAAAAGCATGATTTATTAAACAGAGAGTTTATTGGTTTCGGTTTAGATTTCTCAATCAGATATGGGGTTTTTAAAGAAGAGTTAGAATTTTTAACTTATGGTACCTATCAAAATAATATTTTTTATGATTACAGATATAACCCTACACAAGAAATTAGTCAAAATAATTTTAAAGAATTTAAAGTAGCAATAAAGTACTTAGTTTACGATCCTCACAAAAATTATGAAGATATTCCAAACGTATATAGTTATAGAGCTAACCAAAAGTTTAAATGGAGGTCTTTAATACCAGCTGTTTCTGTAATGGCTGGAATTAATATCGATACAGAAAGGAATCCATTTACATCTAACGGAATTAAAGGTGTAAGCCCGTTTCTTTTAATTTCAACTCAAAACAACTTTAAAAATAATACTGTACTTATTACAAATTTAATCCTAGATAGAATAGGAAGCACTCAAACGGACTTTGAATATATTGTTACCCTAACTAAAGCTTTGGACATCAATTGGGTAGTATTTGCAGAAACCCAAGGAATAAAAAGTGATTTTTATGCAGATAATTTATTTAGTATTGGAGCTGCATATCTATTAAATAAGGATTTCCAAATTGATGGATCAATATCTATAAACAACAAAAACACCCCTAAGGTTAGAAGATTAAATTTAGGCTTAAGTTACAGGTTCGATTTTCATATAGATAAAGCTGCAGAAAAATGAAAATAGTAAAAGTTAATAGCAGCGAAGAATTACTGAAATTTGTTAAGTTTCCTTTTAAACTATATAAAGACTCTAAATACTGGGTACCCCCTATTATAAAAGAAGAAATTAATAGCTTTACCAAGGGGGTTAATCCAAATCTCGAAGACTGCGATGTTAATTTATTTTTAGCAATTCAAAATGATGAAGTTGTTGGAAGAATTGCAGCTATTATTAATTGGTATGAGATAAATACTCAAGGAATAAAAAAAATTAGATTTGGCTGGTTTGATGCTATTAACGATATAAGTGTTACTAAAGCTCTAATTTATGAAGTTAATAAAATCGGAATAAATAAACAATTAAGTTTTATTGAAGGTCCAATAGGTTTTTCTAATTTAGATAAAGTCGGAGTACTTACTAGTGGCTTTGATAAAATTAGCACCATGATTACATGGTATAATTACCCTTACTATAAAGAGCATTTTGAGAAATTAAATTTTCATATTGAAAAAGAATATTTAGAGAATAAATTTGACTTTAATAATATTGACACTAAATATTACTCTAGAATGGCTAAAATTATAAAAAAAAGGTTTTTACTCAAGTCAGTTAGTTTTAAATCTACTGAAAAAGTTTTAAGTTATGCAGATCAAATGTTTGATTTATTTAACATCTCCTATTCAAAATTATCTTCATTTATCCCAGTAAATACTAAACAGGTAAAATATATGAAGGAAAAGTTTCTTTCATTTATTAACCCAGAGTTTATAAAATTTACACTGGACAATAATGACAAGCTTATCGGTTTTGCAATAATAATGCCTTCCTTCGCTAGTTCTTTACAAAAATCAAAAGGTAAAGTTTATCCTTTTGGATTTCTACACTTGTTATACGCTAAAGCTTTTCCAAAAAATGTAACTCTCTTTCTAATTGGTGTACATCCTGACTATCAAAATAAAGGAGTTACAGCAGTTCTTTTTGACTCACTTCTAGTAACTTTAAAAAATAAAGGAATTAAGGAGTGTATTCGAACTCCTGAACTTAAAGATAATCTAGCAATCAATAATCTTTGGAAAAACTTTAATCCTGTAACTTATAAGACTAGATGTACTTTCAAAAAAGATTTATCTAATCCATAATCGGCAAATCCTTAGAAAGTTCTTTGTAGACCCCAGAAATTAATCTCTCTCTAATTGCGGAAAAAGCATCAAGTGTAACTTGAATGTCATTAGAGTTATGTGTAGCTGTAGGAATTAATCTTAATAGTATTAAACCCTTTGGAATAACAGGATAAATTACTGTTGAACAAAATATTCCATAGTTTTCTCTCAGATCTTTAACTAATGCAAACGCTTCAGGGACAGTACCATTTAAATAAACAGGTGTTACGCAACTTTGGGTTGAACCTAAGTCAAAACCTCTATCTTTTAGACCAGATTGTAATTCAACAACGTTAGTCCATAATTTTTGTTTGATTTCTGGTTGGGTTTTTATAATTTCTAATCTTTTTAAAGCACCTACAACGAGTTGCATTTGTAATGATTTAGCAAACACTTGTGACCTTAAGTTATATTTTAAAAAATCAATTATTTCTTTGTCAGCAGCGATAAAAGCACCTGTGCTTGCTAGGGATTTAGCAAAAGTGGCAAAATAAACATCAATCTTATCTTGAACTCCTTGTTCTTCACCAGCACCGGCACCAGTTATACCTAGAGTACCAAAACCATGTGCATCATCTACTAGCAATCTAAAATTAAATTTACCTTTTAAGTCTGTAATTTCTTTTAATTTTCCTTGCTCACCTCTCATACCAAACACTCCTTCAGAAATAACTAAAATACCTCCACCTGTAGTTTCTGCCATTTTCGTTGCTCTTCCAAGGTTTTTTTCTAGACTTTCGATGTCATTATGTTTGTATGTAAACCTTTTCCCCATATGAAGTCTAACTCCATCAACAATACAAGCATGGGAATCAACATCATATACTATTATATCATTTTTAGAAACTAGTGAGTCAATTGTAGACATAATCCCTTGGTAACCGAAATTTAATAAATAAGCAGATTCTTTGCCAACAAACTTTGCTAATTCGATTTGTAGCTTATCATGTAAATCAGTATGACCTGACATTAACCTAGCTCCCATTGGATAAGCAGATCCGTATTCTAAAGCTGCTTCAGCATCGACTTTACGTACCTCAGGATTATTAGCTAAACCTAAATAGTCATTAACACTCCAAGTTATTACTTCTTTACCTTGAAACTTCATTCTATTAGAAATTGGTCCTTCTAATTTCGGGAATGCAAAATACCCTTCTGCTATAGATGCCCATTTACCTAAAGGACCTTTATCCTTGTACATTCTTTCAAATAAATCTCTCATCTAATAATTATATTATTTTATATACTGAATTTTTTCAATTATTTTTTCATGCTTACTATCAAAAAATCCTTGAGTTTCCATCCACTTATCACTATAAATCTTACTTAAATATCTTGTTCCGTGATCTGGAAAAATAATAACTACCAGATCACTAGACTTGAATTCATTTCTTGCATCCAACTGCTTAACTGCTTGTAAAGCAGCCCCACTAGTATAACCAACAAACATTCCTTCACTTTTTGCTAATTCTCTAGCTGTATGTGCACTATCCTCATCTTTAACCTTTATAAATTCATCAATAAGATCAAAGTTTGTAGCAGTGGGTATAAGATTTTTACCCAAACCTTCAATTGTGTATGGATAAATCTCTTTTTCATCAAACTCTTTAGTTTCATGATATTTTTTTAATACAGATCCATATGCATCTACTCCAATTATTTTAATATTAGAGTTTTTTTCTTTTAAAAATCTAGAAACTCCTGAAATAGTGCCTCCAGTTCCACTACACGCAACTAAGTGGGTTATTTTTCCTTTAGTTTGAGTCCAGATTTCTGGTCCTGTGGTTTTATAATGCGCTTCAATATTCAATTCATTGAAGTATTGATTAATATAAACAGAACCTTTAATCTCTTCATGTAACCTTTTTGCAACTTCGTAATAAGACCTTGAGTCATCTGCACTAACGTTCGCAGGACAAACATAAACCTTAGCTCCCATAGTTTTCAACATGTCAATTTTATCAGAAGAAGATTTTGAACTTACAGCTAAAATACAGTCATATCCTTTAATAATGCTTATCATAGCGATACTAAAACCTGTATTACCAGAAGTAGTTTCAATTATAGTATCTCCTGGTTTTAAAATGCCTTTTCTTTCAGCTTCTTCAATAATAAATAATGCAATTCTGTCTTTAGAAGAATGACCTGGATTAAAATACTCTAATTTTGCAAGAAAATTACCTTTAAAATCTGAAGTAATATTGTGTAACTTAACAAGAGGGGTATCCCCTATTAATTGTAATATATTATTGAAAGCTGATTTATGTTTTTTCATCTATAATATAAACATGTCAAGTTATGTAATTTTAGCATATTAACCAAACAGAGTAAAAATAAGAGTTTTATTTTAAAAACATATAATATTTAATTTATTCTTATTATAATAACTGAATTAATAAAGATTTGATTAAAAAATCATGTAATTCACACAAATAATACATTATGAATAAACATAAATTATATATAAAAAAATTATGTTATAAAGACTTAATTAATGACAAAAAATAATCGTGATGAATATTTGTATAGTTTAAATGGGTAACTAATCTTAATTTATTACTACCCATCGATATTAACCTAATATTTAAGCTGTAAAGCTTTTCTATAAATGACCTTTCATTAATTTCTTTATTTAATTCAAATATCACAATATTTGTTTCAATCTTTTCAACAGATTTTACATATGTAGATTTTGCTAAAACCTCTCCAATTTCATGTGCTCTTTGATGATCTTCTAATAATCTGCTTAAATTATTGTCTAAAGCATAAATCCCAGCACTGGCTAAATATCCAGCCTGCCTCATACCACCACCTAGTATTTTTCTAATTCTTAAGGCATTACTCATTATCTTACTATTACCAATTAAAACTGATCCAATTGGACAACCTAACCCTTTACTGAGGCAAACTGAGATAGTGTCAAATATTTTACCGAAATCTTTGGGATTATCATTTTTGTGTATAATAGCATTCCATATTCTTGCCCCGTCTAAATGCATCCCAAGATTGTTTGAGTTAGCTACTTTTTGTATTTTTTTTAACTCACCTATGTCCCAACAAGCTCCACCACCCTTGTTTGTTGTGTTTTCTATAGCTATTAATTTTGATAAGGGACTATGATAAAAATCCTTTGGATTAATAGAACTAAGAGCTTGATCACTATTAAACATACCTCTTTCACCATCAATTAAATTAAACGAAACTCCACTATTAAATGATGCTCCCCCTCCCTCATAATTATATATATGGGAATATTTATCACATATAACTTGATCCCCAGGGTTTGTATGTAATTTAATTGCAGTTTGGTTGGCCATAGTTCCTGATGGAAAAAACATCCCTACTTCCTTGCCAAACATTGAAGCAACTTTAGTCTGCAAAAGGTTAACTGCAGGATCTTCTCCATAAACATCGTCACCAACTTTTGAATCCATCATAAATTCAAGCATTTTTTTAGTAGGAACAGTGACAGTGTCACTTCTTAAATCAACTATCATAAATATTTAATTATTTAGATTACACATAGCAGATCCAATAGGTGATCCATCAGGTATCTTTGGACTATTAGCTAATACAAAGAGTTCTGGTTTAGAATTAAATTTAGCAATAATGTTTAAATACTCTCCACTATACTTATTTTTATGTTTCTTAGACGTTAATAATTGAATAATATTACTCAAAGCTTTTCTAGACTCTGCCTTTACTTGAAAGAAAGATTTCTTGTTAGAAGCTAAGTTTAACAAAAACTTTAAATAATTATTGTTTATCACCTGTTGAACTTCAAATAAATAACTATCATTAATTTTATTCTCCAATTTGAAAGTGCTATTTGTTAGAGTAGTTAGTAAATAACTTAAACTCATATTCTGCGATGTTATGTTAGACATACTACTTTGAATAACTAACCTATTCATTCTCTCTGGATTTAATAATAAAGAAAGTGTCATTTCACTAGCAGTTGATACTGCACTTAGAGGATCAAAACTAACTCCTGTCATACTTTTAAAAGATTCTCTAGTCCTAGGAAAGCTATAGGCTCTTGGTGGAAACAATTCTAATTTGGATTTTGGAATAGCTAAATTTTTAGCTTTTAATGTAGTTAACAATGAGAAAAGAGCATTCTTTTGCTTTTCAAACGAAATGTCTTTTACTATAGTCTGGTTATCATCTCTTGTTACATAATTATAATCAAGACCGCCAATTAATTTTACAGCTGCCTCGGTTTGAAACCTATGCAAAAAGTAAAGTGGAACAAAAACATCTTCTAGCTTACTATAAGTCTCAAAAGATCTAATATTAAATTTAGAAAAATCATTAATAGCTTTATCTCTAATTAACATAATCTTAGATAATCCTTCAGAAACATCTCCGTCATTGTCCCATAAATGTGCATTCACATGGGCCCCACTAGTTGCTCTAGCATCAGAATCAGTAATAAATCTTAACCCATTCTCATATGCATTATCCAAAATACCATCTAATAAATCTTTTTCGTTTCCTGAGTTAAATTCCGAATAACTGTAAGCTACGGATACTTTATCCCATTCTCCTATTCCAACTGCATAAGCATCAGTTAAATCAATTTTATTATTTGTTAGTTTAATTAATGGATGAGGATAATCCATTACAGATGAACGGTTATTTGTACTGGCAGCAAAATTGTGAGCAAATCCAATTGTGTGACCAACTTCATGAGCACTGAGCTGTTTAATTCTAGCTATTGCCATATTTAGCATAGGGTCATAATTGTCATCATCAACAAACGGCTTTGATATTAAAGCTTGAGCAATTAAAAAATCTTGTCTTATTCTTAAACTACCTAAACTTACATGACCTTTTATTATTTCACCAGTTCTAGGGTCAACTACACTCGAACCATAGCTCCATCCTCTTGTAGATCTGTGAACCCATTGAATAACATTATATCTACAATCCATTGGGTCAGCATCTTCTGGTAACATTTTTACTTGAAAAGCATTTTTATAACCAATCGCTTCATATGCTTGGTTCCACCATGAGGCTCCTTCAATTAAGGCTGATCTAACTGGCTCTGGAGTTCCAGGATCTAAATAATAAATTATAGGTTCTTTGGCCTCACTCATTTCAAGAGTTGGGTCAATTTTCTCTAATCTATGTCTTGTTATGTATTTTTTATTAATCTCTTGTTGTACAGGTGTTGCATAATCCATAAAAGAAATAGTTAATGCGCCACTTCTAGGATCGAAAACTCTAGGAATATATTCATTATCAGGAAGTTCTATAAAAGAATGGTGTTGAACAACACTAACTAAAGATGGATCTGGAGATACTCCACTAGTGATTAATCTACCTGTTGGCTTTCCTGAAAAAGTTAATAATGCTTCAAATTCAGAATTTTTAGGGAAAGATTTTGTTCGATCTAATTGTAATGCACTTTTTGTTAAGTCAATTTTATAAGCTCCTTGTTTTGCAGCTTTTAATCTATCAGCTACACCATGCTTATCTTGCATTAAAAAAGAAGTAAAATCAATTAAATATTTATCATCAATAGTTTCTAAAATCTTAAATCCATAAATAACAGATTTTGCAAATGCTTGTTCTATACTTTTTTCTTCAGCCTTATTTGTCGTACTTGCTCTAAAAGATAAATTTGGCTGGATTAACAATAGCTTATTTCCAGCCTTTTGAAAACTAACTAACCTTTCATTTCCAAGTTGACCTCTATCCAAACCAATATCATTTGAACCAATTCCTGTTGCTAATGAGTTTATATATAAAAAGTCTTTATCTAGTTCTGTAACCTCTAGGAAAATTTTATCTGTTGAATTATCGTAGTAAAAGTTGAAAAAACCTTCAAATTTCTCTAACTCTTTATCTAAAATTGACTGAGAGAAACAAGTCGTAAATAACAAAAAAATGTATAACTGCAATAAATTTTTCATAAGAGTAAATATTTATCATAAAACTAAGGAATAATTATTTGTAAAAAAATAACAAAAAGAAAAATAAATAATTTTTTTGAGAAATTATATAATAGTAGTTTAGCTATAAATATTTTGACAATGATTACAACAGATCAATTTAAAAATCTTCAAGATCGCCTAGGTGCGTTAAGGAGGTATCTTTGACTTAGATGAAATAAAAATAAAAATTCAAAATGAAGAAGAAAAAACATTTGATCCTGATTTTTGGAAGGATTCCAAAGCTGCCGAAACTTTATTAAAGGAACTAAGGTTAAATAAAAAATGGGTTAAGGATTTTTCTATTCTAGAAGAACAAATTAATGATTTAGAAGTTTTGTTAGAATTCTATAAACTTGGAGAAGCTAGTGAGAGTGAAATTATTGATACTTATCAGAAATCATTAAGTTTTGTAGAAGAATTAGAATTCAAAAATATGCTTTCTGAAAAAAGTGATAGCATGAGTGCAGTTCTGCAAATCACTGCTGGAGCTGGAGGAACTGAAAGCTGTGATTGGGCTCAAATGCTTATGAGAATGTATATGATGTACTGTCAAAAAAACAACTTCAAACTAACAGAACTAAATTTACAAGACGGAGATGTTGCTGGAATAAAAACTGTAACACTTCAAATTGAAGGTGATTTTTCTTTTGGATGGCTTAAGGGTGAGAATGGAGTTCATAGACTTGTGAGAATCTCTCCATTTGATAGTAATGCTAAGAGGCATACTAGTTTTGCATCGGTATATGTATATCCTTTAGTAGATGACTCAATAGAGATAGAAATTAATCCTGCAGATATTGAAATTACGACTGCTAGATCTAGTGGTGCTGGAGGTCAAAATGTTAATAAAGTTGAAACAAAAGTTCAGCTTACACACAAACCAACAGGAATTAAAATTTCTTGTTCAGAAACTAGATCCCAACATGATAATCGATCTAGAGCAATGCAAATGCTAAAGTCACAGTTATACGAAATAGAAATTAAAAAACAACAAGCTGAAAGATCAGATATAGAAGCTGGTAAAATGAAAATCGAATGGGGAAGTCAAATTAGAAACTATGTATTGCACCCATATAAGTTAATCAAAGATGTAAGAACTGGGTTTGAGTCAGGAAATGTAGACTCCGTTCTAGACGGGGAACTAAAGCCTTTTTTAAAATCTTATTTAATGATGTCAGGACAATCTAAAAACTCAAAGGAATTATAATATGATTAATATTTATCACAACACTAGATGTAGAAAATCTAGAGAAGCTATAGAATATTTAAAAGATCAAAAAATAAACTTTAATATAATTGATTATTTAAATCAGAATTTAAGTGAAGAAAAAATATCAGTACTTATTAATAAGCTTCAAATAAAACCAATAGAATTAGTCCGAAAAAATGAATCTATTTGGAAAGAAAATTACAAAAGCAAAGAAATGTCTGATTTAGATATAGTGCGTATTCTATTTTCTAATCCAAAGCTAATAGAAAGACCAATTATTGAAAGTGAAAAAAGTGCTGTGATTGCTAGACCCCTTGAAAATTTAGCGGTTTTTTTAGAGAAAAAATAACATACTTTTAACAATTAAATGTACTAAGAGGATTTATTTTTACCTTAAAATCAATTATTATGAAAAATTATCTTTTACTTACAATATTAAGCATTCTGTTTACCAACGTAACTATTGCTCAAGAATTCACACTTACGGGAGTCGTATTGGAGTCTGAAACTAAAGAGGAATTAGAGTATGCCATAGTAACTGTTTTAAGCACTGATAATATTGTAGTAACTGATGGATTAACTAATAGTAAAGGTAAATTTAGTATTACTGTAAAAAAGGGGGAATACAATCTGATGGTTGAATATATTTCACATAAAAACTTTATACAAGAAGGAGTAAATGTAGCCAGTAATTTAAAGCTAGGAAATATTGAATTAGACATTGACGCTGAATCTTTGGATGAGGTGGAGATTATTGCAGAAAATACAACGGTTGATATAAGACTGGATAAAAAGATATATACAGTGGGTAGAGATTTAACTGTAAAAGGAGGATCAGTTAGTGATGTCTTAGATAATGTGCCATCAATTTCAGTTGATGTAGAAGGAAATGTTGCTCTTCGAGGCAGTGAGGATGTTAGAATTTTAATTAACGGAAAACCATCTGGTTTAGTCGGTTTAAATTCAGCTGAAGCACTAAGACAACTGCCATCTGAATCTATTGAGAAAGTTGAAGTTATAACCTCGCCATCAGCAAGATATGATGCACAAGGAAATGGTGGGATAATAAATATAATTTTAAGAAGAAACAAGTTATTAGGTTTTAACGGAACTGTGAACGCGAATATTGGAGACCCTAAAAGTTCAGGGATATCTACAAACCTAAATTACAGAACAGGTGATGTTAATATATTTAATTCTAGTGGATTAAGCGACAGACTTAGAGTTGGAGATTCTTATGCTTACTCAGAATATTACAATGGAGATGATCAAAGCTCTTTTATTAGAGACAATAGAAATTGGGAAAGAGAAAATAATAGTTTATTTACCAATACTGGTTTAGAATGGTATATTGATGATAATACATCAATTACTACATCGTTTTTAACAAGTAATTCTGAAGGAGTTAACTTAAATAAAAACACGACATTAGAACTTGACAGTAGTCAAGATGTTATTAATGAAACTTTTAGGTTAGAAAACGAAATATCTAAAGATGAAAATTATGAGTATTCACTTAATTTTGATAAAAGATTTAACGATGAAGGACACAAATTAGTAGTTGATTTTCAAATGGGAGAAAACACGGACAATGAAAACTCTATTTTAACCCAAAATAATTTAGACTTTGAGCAGATTACATCTGACGAAACAAACGACAGTAAACTTATTAAAGCAGATTATGTATTACCAATTGGAGAAAACAGACAATTTGAAGCAGGATTTAAAATAGAAGAATCAGATTTATATCAAGATTATAAAGTTTATTCTAATTTAAACAATAATCTAATATTAGATACAGAACAAAGTAATGTATTCCAGTACAAAGAGCAGATTAATGCGATATATTCCCAATATGGGTTTAAAATTGATGATAAATATTCTTTTCTTTTTGGAGTTAGAGTTGAACAAACTAAAAAAGACATTATTCAAATTACAACCGATGAACTAATTAAAAAGGACGATACTGGGGTATTTCCGACATTTAATTTTGGTCTTGAAATTTCAGAAGATGAAAGTGTAACTTTTGGATATAGCAGAAGATTAAGAAGACCTTGGTCAAGGTTTATTAATCCATTTCCATCGAAAAATAGTCCAACAAGTATATTTAGAGGGAATCCAAATTTAGATCCAACTTATTCAAACAACTTTGATTTAGGCTATCTAAAGACCTTTGAATCTTCATTTTCAGTAAATTCATCAATGTATTTTCAAAAATCAACTAATACATTTAATTTTATAACTCAAGATACAGGTGAAACAGTGAACCTTGGCGGAACAGATGTTCCAATAATTGAGAGGTTTCCTATAAACCTAGCTACTAATGCAAGATTTGGGTTTGAATTTAACCTCTCTTATAGACCTAGTAAAAAATGGAGTGTAAATTCAAATTTTAATTTATATAATAATAAAGTTGAAGGTGAATACAATGAAATTGATTATGGAAGTGAAAATTTAAGTTGGAGTATGAGATTAAATAATAAGTTGACTTTACCAGGTGAAATTGAGTGGCAAACAAGGATGAACTACAGAGGTCCAAGAGAAGATGCAGTCAATAAGACTAAAGCTAGTTACTCAACAGACTTAGCATTTAGTAAAGACATCTTAAACGAAAAAGGTACATTATCATTAAATGTCAGAGATCTCTTTGATTCTAGCGGAAGAATTAGTGAAGCATTTACAGAGACTTTCTATTCTGAATCAAAATACAGATGGAGTTCAAGAAGTTTTACGCTAAACTTTACTTATAGAATTAATCAAAAGAAGAAAAGGTATCAAAGAGAGGGACAAAGTTATCAAGGTGGCGGGGATGAATATGGTGGTTAAGATTTATTTAAAAAAAAATATTAAATTTAACAACATTTAACTATAAAATTATGAAAGAATTTATTTCAAAGTATTACCCAATTATAATAGCATTTGTAGCTATGTTATATTCAATAGGTTTAGGTATTTCCGGAGATACTGAGTCAGCTCAGTATTCTGCACATTGGCCAGGAACTATATTATTATTTGCAATAGCATTAAGACAAAGAAGAACCACATGAGTATAGAAATGTATATAATTGGAGGTCTTATTTGGATTGCTTACATGTATTTCACGATATGGAATATTTGGCATAATTCAAAATCTGCAAAAAAAAGAAATAAACAGGAATAAGAAATATAAAACAAGGGGATATTAAATTAAAAATGCAATATTTATTATAAAATAATGCATTTTAATATATTATTCAAAGGAATATTATTTTTTAGCTTTATTCTTTTTTTCGTCGCGAATTTCCTTCAATCTCTCAAGCAAAGATCCACCTACCCAATATGGAATAACAAAGGTTAATAAAAATATCATTAACCAAAAACCTATACTGAGTATAGTTGCAAATGCTAAAAAACCTAAATACTGATCAAATTCAAACATAATTTATTTAATAAGTTCCAAAGATATACTGTTTAATAATCTTAAACAATAAATAATAAAAAAATAATTGAACTTAAATTTGTAAATTTGTAGTCTAATTTTACATATAAATAATATGGAATATAGGATAGAAAAAGATACTTTAGGAGATGTAAAAGTACCCGCAAATAAACTCTGGGGTGCTCAAACAGAGAGGTCTAGGAATAATTTTAAAATTGGACCTAGCTCTTCAATGCCTCTAGAAATTGTTTATGCTTTTGCATATTTAAAAAAAGCTGCTGCAATTGTAAACCACGAAAAAGGAATACTAGAAATAGAAAAAAAAGATCTAATATCTTCTGTATGTGATGAGATATTAAATGGAGAGCACGATAACGAGTTTCCTTTAGTAGTATGGCAAACTGGCTCAGGTACTCAAACTAATATGAACATAAATGAGGTTATCTCTAATAGATCACATCAATTACAAGGAAATAAGCTAGGTCATGGCACAAAACTAGTAATGCCAAATGATGATGTGAATAAATCACAGTCATCGAACGACACCTTCCCTACTGCGATAAGCATATCATCTTATAAACTATTAATTGACCACACAATACCAGCTTTAGAGAACTTAAAAGAAGAATTTTATAAAAAAACTGTAGAATTTAAATCTATTATTAAAATAGGGAGGACACATCTAATGGATGCTACTCCATTAACTTTAGGTCAAGAGTTCTCTTCTTATGTGTCTCAGTTAGAGCATGGAATAAAAGCTTTAAATGAATCCTTAGACCATTTAAGTGAACTAGCTTTAGGTGGTACAGCAGTTGGAACAGGGCTAAACACACCAAAAGGATATTCATCAAAAGTTTCTGAAATAATATCCAACTTAACAGGACTTCCTTTTATTACTGCACCAAATAAATTTGAAGCTCTTTCTGCTAACGATGCTATAGTGAGATCTCATTCTGCATTAAAAGGTATTGCGATAACTCTTAACAAAATTGGTAATGACATAAGATTTCTGGCATCTGGACCTAGAAGTGGTATTGGTGAAATTTCACTTCCCGCTAACGAACCAGGAAGCTCTATTATGCCAGGAAAAGTAAACCCAACTCAATGTGAAGCACTAACTATGGTTTGTGCTCAAATAATTGGTAATGACTCCTCAATATCATTTGGCGCTACGCAAGGTCACTTTCAATTGAACGTTTTTAAACCTATGATGGCATCCAATTTAATTGAGTCCTGTAAATTATTGGCTGACGCATGTAACAGTTTTAATAATAACTGTGTCAAGGGAATTAAGCCAAATTATAAAGTAATTGAAGAAAAATTAAACAGCTCTTTAATGTTGGTAACTGCACTTAATCCAAGAATAGGTTATTATAAAGCTGCTGAAATAGCTAATAAAGCACACCAAAATGGAACTACATTAAAGGAAGAAGCTATTAACTTAGGATATCTAACAGCTTCTGAATATGATGAGTGGGTAAGACCAGAAGATATGATTTAAATAAATTTATAAAATGTCATTTACTCTCTTAATAAATATAAAAAAACTTTTACAGGTTAGAGAAAGTAACGTTCAATACGTTTCTGGAAAAGATATGGGTATTATTCCTTCAATTAATAATGCATATTTATTGTTAGAAAATTCTTTTATAAAAGAATTTGGTGAGATGGAGAATTGTCCAAATAAATTAGATGATTTTAAGGTTATCGATTGTAGAGGTCAAATGGTGTTACCTTCGTGGTGTGATTCCCATACCCATATAGTTTACTCTGGAAACAGATCAAAGGAGTTTATAGATCGAATTAAAGGCTTGAGCTATACTGAAATTGCAAATAAAGGAGGCGGAATATTAAATTCTGTTGAAATTCTAAGAAATACTAGTAAAGAAGATTTACTAGAACAATCTTTAGAAAGAGTCCATAATGTAATTAAAGAAGGGACAGGTGCAATTGAGATTAAATCTGGCTATGGTTTAAATATAGACTCTGAAAAGAAAATGCTAGAAGTAATTTCTGAGATTAATAAAAGTACTGAAATTATAGTAAAATCAACTTTTTTAGGAGCTCATGCTTTTCCCAAGGAATTTTCAAAGAACAAGCATCAATATGTAGATCTTATTATTAACAATATGCTTCCTGAATTTCATGATCTACAACTGATTAATTATGTAGATGTATTTTGCGAAAAAGGTTATTTTGACTTATCTCAATCAGAAAAAATAATTTCTAAAGCTCAGGAACTAGGTATACAAACTAAAATTCATGTAAACCAGTTTAATTCAATAGGTGGTATAAAATTAGCGGTGAAATATAATGCCTTGTCTGTGGATCATCTTGAAGTGTTAAATGTTAAAGATTTAGAAATTTTAAAAAATAGCTCTACAATGCCGGTAGCACTTCCTACTTGTTCTTATTTTCTTGGTATCAAATATGCGCCAGCAAGAAAGATAATCGATAGCGGTTTACCATTAGCTATCGCTAGCGACTATAATCCAGGGTCATCGCCTAGTGGGAATATGAATTTCGTAATTAGTACCGCATGTATTAAAATGAAAATGACTACTGAAGAAGCAATTAATGCAGCAACAATTAATGGTGCATATTCTATGGGAATAAGTGATAAAGCCGGAAGTATAACTATAGGTAAAATTGCAAATTTAATTATCACAGATAAATTAAATTCTATAGATGAAATACCATACTCGTTCGGAAGTAACAAAATCAGTAAAGTGATTTTAGCAGGGGCTATTGTTTGATTTAATTAAGTTGTTTTTCTACTAGTAGCATTATTTCTTTTTCTATTTGATTAGTTTGTTCAACTATCAACTTACCTTTTTGTATAATATCAGAAACATAATTATCATCATTTAAATCTTTACAGTTGATTCTCACATTCAAATACGCACCCATTACAGCTGTACGGATACATAAAGCTGCAACACCTGCATCAGAAATAGAATTTGGATTACCTACCTCTGCCATACATTTAATGCTCTCTAAGCAAGCAAATGAAGTTTCCATAATTTTAAAAGGTACTTCAATAGCATATTTTGTAGCAGATTGAAGAGCTGTTAATCGAGATTCTTTTTGCTCATCTGAATCTTTAGGTAATGTAACTGCTGCCATTATTCTATTAAACGCTTGAGTATCTTCATCTACTAGCTTTACTAATATGTTTTGATACGCTAAACTTTTCTCACCCCATTTAGAATAAAACTCCCATTTGTCTTCCCATCCTCTTTTGTTTGCAGATAAATTAGCAACCATTGTGGATAATGCAGCTCCTAGAGCTCCACAATACGCAGAAATTGAACCGCCACCAGGTGCAGGTGATTCACTAGAAGTTTTATTCGCGAATTCAATTAAATTCATCTTAGCTAGCTGTTGATCATCATTTTGTAATGCGTATTCAATGATTCTCTCTTCGGGATTAAAGGGTTGTAGCTCATCTAGACCTAAAGACTTAATTGCAATATGAATTATTTCTTTATCTGAGATAGCTAAGGACCTACTTTGTTTATTTAAAAAGAATTTACCAGCATCTATCAAAACCTTTTTAGGCACTAATCCTATTAATTCAGAACCAGTGACTCTTAGCCCCCTAATCTCTGCTCTTTGACATGTTTTTTCAAAAACATCATGTAAACTTGTAACTCTAATATTGGTTAAATTATAAGATATTTGAGCAATGCCATATTCTTCAATGTACCAACCTATTCCTTTTAAGTTTTTAAATAATCCTGGCTCACGTATTGGATTATTATTATCATCTGTTAATACTTTACCTGAAATTTTCCCTCCTTGACGCTTAATTCTTCCAGCTTCCCTTAAGTCAAATGCTATAGCATTAGCTCTTCTAGATGAAGTTGAGTTTAAATTAATATTATAAGCAATTAAAAAATCCCTTGCAGATATTGCAGTTACTCCAGACTTGGAAACACTGTCATTAAAAATATTCGGACCATAATCTGGCTTCCATTCTATTGTAGTGATTTTTTTTTCTATGCCTTCATATTCACCTGACCTACAATTTGACAGATTTTTTCGTTTTTCTTCTTTTGCAGCATTTTCATAGCAATAAATTGGAATCTTTAATTCATTACCTACTCTTTCCGCTAATTTGTGAGCATACTCTACAGTTTCTTCCATTGAGATATTTGAAATTGGTATCAATGGACAAACATCAACAGCACCCATTCTTGGATGTTCTCCTTTATGGATGCTCATATTAATAAGTTCCTTAGTTTTTTTAATTAATAAAAAAGCAGCATCTATCACAGCTTGAGGCTCCCCTACAAAAGTTATGACAGTCCTATTTGTTGCTTTTCCTGGGTCTACATTTAGTAATTTAACTCCATCTACAGTTTCAATAACTTCAACAATCTTATCGATTACAATTTGATTTCTACCTTCAGAAATATTTGGAACACATTCAATTAATTGCATATTTTTTTTTATATGAAATAAATATATTAATATTAAATTTAATTATTCAAATATTATATCTAATTATGAAGGTTAGTTTTATAAATTATCAAGATAAATATTCTAGTAAATTTTATGATTTGAACATTGAATGGTTAGAGTCCTCTTTTTATGTAGAAGAGCATGACAGATTAATATTAAGTAATCCAGAAAAATATATAATTAACAAGGGTGGTATAATTTTATTTGCAGTCATTAAAAAAGAGATAGTTGGAACTGTTGCATTAATGCCCACTAATAAAGTAAATATTTATGAGTTAACTAAAATGGCTGTAGATCCAAACTATAGAAATCAAAAAATTGGGCAAAAAATACTAAAAAAAGTTATATCTGTTGCAAAAAAAAGAAAAATATATAAACTTATATTATACTCCAACAGATTACTAAAAAATGCAATTTATCTATATCTCAAATATAACTTTATTGAAATTAATTTAGAAAAAGAATGCCCTTACAAAAGAGCAAACATAAAAATGGAATTATTTATCTAATTAGTTTTCTGTATTTAATTCTAGTTGGAAGAGTTTCTTTACCTAGTCTTTTCTTTTTATTCTCCTCATATTCACTATAAGCTCCTTCAAAAAAGTATACTTCAGAGTTTCCTTCAAATGCTAATATGTGAGTACAAACTCTATCTAAAAACCATCTATCATGACTTATGACTACCGCACAACCAGCAAAACTTTCTAAACCTTCCTCTAAAGCCCTTAAAGTGTTGACATCTAAGTCATTAGTTGGCTCATCAAGAAGTAATACATTACCCTCTTCTTTTAATGTCATGGCTAAGTGAAGTCTATTTCTTTCCCCTCCAGAAAGTAATTTTACTTTTTTATTTTGCTCACTACCACTAAAATTAAATCTACTTAGGTAAGCTCTTGAATTCACTTGCCTATCTCCCATTGAAATTAGCTCTTGACCATCGGAAAAATTCTCCCATATACTTTTTTCTAAATCAATATTTGTATGCGACTGATCAACATATGCTATTTTAGCAGTTTCACCAATTAAAAACTCACCTTTATCAGGGTTTAGTTCCTTCATAATCATTTTAAATATGGTTGTCTTTCCAGCTCCGTTAGGACCTATCACTCCGACGATTCCAGCCTGAGGTAAACTAAATTCTAGATTATCATATAATAATTTATCATCAAATGCTTTACTAACTTTAATTGAGTTAATAACGTTTGTACCTAAACGAGGTCCATTAGGTATATATATTTCTAACTTTTCATCTAGTTGTTTTTGATCTTGGTTCAACAACTTATCATAATTACTTAACCTTGCCTTTTGTTTTGTCTGCCTACCTTTAGCTCCTTGTCTAACCCAGTCTAATTCTCTTTCAAGAATTTTTTGCCTCTTCGATGCGACTTTACTTTCCTGAGCTAGTCTTGTAGACTTCTGATCTAACCAAGATGAATAATTACCTTTCCAAGGAATTCCTTCTCCCCTATCTAGTTCCAAAATCCAACCTGCTACATTATCTAAAAAGTATCTATCGTGAGTTACAGCAATTACTGTCCCTTTATATCTAGATAAATGTTGTTCAAGCCAGTCCACAGACTCAGCATCTAAGTGGTTTGTAGGTTCATCTAATAATAATACATCAGGTTCTTTTAACAACAATCTGCATAAAGCTACTCTTCTTCTTTCCCCACCAGACAAATATTTAATTTGTTTCTCTGGACTTGGTGTTCTTAGCGCATCCATAGCTATCTCTAACTTGGTGTCTAATTCCCAGGCATTTGAAGCGTCAATCATATCTTGAAGAACAGCCTGTCTATCCATCAATTTCTGCATCTTATCAGCATTTGAATAAACTTCCTCTAAACCAAATTTATCATTAATGCCATTATATTCGTCTAAAATAGCTACTGTTTCACTTACTCCTTCTTTAACAATTTCTAGAACTGTTTTATTATCATCAAGAATTGGTTCTTGTTCTAGAAAACCGACAGAATAGTCTTGTAGAAAAGTTATATCACCTTGGAAATTATTATCTAAACCTGCAATAATTTTTAATAAGGTGGATTTTCCAGAACCATTTAGCCCAAGGATTCCAATTTTAGCTCCATAAAAAAAACTTAAATAAATATTTTTTAATACAGCTTTACTTTCACCTGGAAATGTCTTGGTTAAACCAGACATTGAAAATATTATTTTCTTATCATCACTCATTAAACTCTTCCTTTAAGCGCATAGAAAACCCATGCATTAGCAAAAAAACCAACACCTACAGAGACAAAACCCCAGCCGGCTACTTCATTATATTTAAAGGCACCTAGACCTACAAGAACTAAACCTATAATTATCATTATAAAAGTTGCCCAACCTAAAACCGTATTTTTATTCATCATTTTCATATCAAACTAAGATTTTTTTCTTTTTTTTCTTTTTTTCTTTTTTTCCTTACTATTACTCTCAAAGTCCATTTCTATATACCTTGAAACTTCCTCAGAACTTAAAATTAAATTTAAAGATTTCACAAATTCAAATTCGTTCAATTTAAGTTTACTAAGTCTTACATCACGGGTATAATCTTCATTATCTACAATCGTATTGTAACCTTCCATCTTTTCAATAAGCAATCCTTTAAGTATTTGCATCTCAAATTCGTCTAAAATAAACTCCTCTTTACATTTAGGTAAAATTTTATCTAATTCTTTATAAATATTTAAAGTAGAAACATATGCAGAACTATCATATTTAGGCATAGGAGTATAACCTCTTTGACCCCTATCGGGTCTATACATATTATTAATTTGAGAATATGATGAAATTGAGAATAAGAAAAACAGAACTAAAACCAGAGGTCTTTTCATTAAATTAATTTTTTACTAAACTAATCAAATTATTAATTAATAAATGGAATTTCAATTATATTAGTTTGTCTATTGTTAACATATCTAAATCCATTTTTGCCGAAAAAGCCAGCTTCCTCTAACATGATTTTAATATCTCGGTTCCACTCTGTTATAAACGTTGTTACATTAAGCTCTATGGCGTAAACAGTATTGTGATTTAAAGGATAGTCTCCTGCGCCAATTACTCCCTGTTGAGAATCCCACATGCCTATTGTAGGCCCTGAGGAATGACCGTAAGAACCTAACGGATGAGTGTAAATTGACGGCCTCAAACCTTTAACCTTAGCTTCATTCAAAGAATTGATGAGAATTTCATTACCAGTATCTAAATAAGTAAAGTTGTTGGTTAAGATATCCTGTAAGTCATTTCCTTTTTTAAATGCTTTTGTTAAAAATTCAGGAATAGTACTGTCAGATTGTTTCATAACGTAAGCAATTTGCTGACAATCTGAATTCAGTCTTAAATAAGTAATTCCAAAATCACAATGAATTAAATCTCCGTAAATAATTGTTTTATCATTAGGTCTATCTGAAAAAGAATTTAAATGGTCCTTCTGTAATTCATCGTTACGCTGAATATCTACAGTAGGGTGAAACCAAGTATCTAAACCAAGATCTGTTACTTTCTGCCTCATCCACCACTCCACATCAGTAGTTGTAGTTAAACCAGGCTTTATTACTGAGTTAGAAAATGCCTCTGAAATAATATTATGAGTAATTTCAATAATATTTTCATATAACTTCATTTCATATTCTGTTCTTGTCTCTATCCATAAATTAGATAATTTTTCAGCACTAACAATTTTATTTTTATACTCAATTGGTAGTACATCCATAAACTCATCGAAATCTGTTTTATCTAAACCATCTGAAATATTGAAATATTTAGAGAAATTTAAACCAATTTGTTTAGGCTCTCTTTCTTTAATAAGTTCAACCAATCTTTGCCACTGCTCCGGTTGATTTTCTTTATCCCATGCAGATATTATGTTATCACCAAAATTATATCTAGCTACAGCTAACTTATCAATTGTGTTGTTCTTTTTATCACGATAAAAAACAATAATGGTTCTTCGTCTAGCATTTAACCATTCTGCCGGAAGCATTGTTTTTAGCACTGGATCCTCATTGTATTCCCTTGAAATTAACACCCACATGTCAATCCCTGATTGATCCATAAGAATCGGTAAAAGATTGTTTAACCTATCTTCCAGCACCTTGTTTATGACATCGGCTCTGTCTTTTTGAACTAATATTTCTTGAGAAAATAAATTAGTTGTTATTAATATTGCTATAATTAATTTGTACATAATTATTTAGTTTAATGTTTCTAAAGTTTTAACCCTATCTATTTTGTTTGTTCTAGTGTAAATGAATTTATTAATAAAATAAACCTCTTTTGGAACTTCAAATTTGGTTAAATATTTAAAAATATCATTATTTAATTTATATTTTTTTGACTCAATTATTAAAATTAATTTATTACCTAATAATTCATTTTTAAGAGACGAAATAATAAAATTTTTGGAAATAAAACAAGATAATTTTTTTTCAATTTCCTCTGGCATTAATTTGATTCCAGCAGAATTAATGATATTATCTATTCTACCAATAATAGAAAAATTCTTAGAAGATGTAATTTCTACAATATCATTAGTAACTATTTTACCACTATAGATATGAGGGGCATCAATTACTAAACAGTTGTTTTTATTAGTAGAAATACTAACTCCACTTAGAGCTGAAAATTGTTTTATATTTTGATCATTTTTTGTGATTTTTTTTACAGCAATGTGAGTAGCTGTTTCAGTCATCCCATAAGTTTCATAATAACTATCTATTTGTGAAAGAATTCTTGATCTTAAAATAGTTGAAACTTCACTTCCTCCCAAGATAAGTGTATTTATATATTTCAATTTAGCAATTGAATTATTAGCCTGCATTGGAGTCATCGCAGAAAAAAAATATTTTTTATCTATTTGATCACTAGGGTTAGAAGTTGGCGTAAAAATTGATAAATCTAAACCTAAAACCATCGCTCTTACTAACATCATTTTACCTGCAATGAAATTCATAGGTAAAAAAGATACTGCAGAATGACCAGGTAAAAGATTAAAGTAAGCGCCTGTCATACAGGCAGAATTTACAAGGGATTTTTTCTCTAACCTAATAACCTTAGGCTTGCCAGTAGAACCAGAGGTTTTACATGAAATAAAAGATTCATCATTAAGAATCTCTAAAATTAAATTAGATAAATCAAATAATGAACTAACATTACGTGCAAGATTATTAGAAGCAAAACTAACTAATTCTTGCCTGTTGTAATCTTTAGAATTTAATTTAAAATTTTTATGAATTTTAATCATAATTACAAATATACAATACGTTAAATTTATATATATTTTAACTTTATGTATAATTATAATAAATATATTTGAATCAAATGTCTATTTAAAAAACATAATGAAAAAAACTCTTCTTATAATTCTAGTATTATTAGACTCTTTAGTATTCTCTCAATTTCATAAAACTTACGACTGGTCTAATGAAAATTCAGAGGAAATAAAAGTTGACTCAACCTATAAGGGATCATCTTTTGGGCTAATAAACAAATACATAGTAGAGTATCAAAGTGATATAGACAGTTTAAGTAATTCATTTGATAAGTTTTTAACTAGACATACAAAAATAAAAATAGTAGATATTAAAGGGGTGGATTATCACAAGACACTATACATACCCATGTACAATTCATTAAGTTTAATTGATTTGAAAGTTAAAATTACAGATAGTCTTGGAAATGTTGTAAACTTAGAAAGATCTGATTTAATCGAACAAGAAAATGACAAATTGAATAAAAACTTTAAAGTCTATAAACTAAATAATTTAGAAATTAACTCTAGCCTTGAATACATTTATACTACAAAAGAAAAAAACGAAATTCATGGTAGTCAAATACTACAAGAAGAATATTTTAATAACAAAACAGAATTTATATTAATTCCAGGAAAATTCAGGTCTAAGTTAAAAGCATATAACACAAATGAGGTGTTTAATACAAAATTGATAAATGGAGTAAAGGCAAAGAACTTTATAATTAATAATATGAATTCTATTAGCAACGAAGAGTACTCAACTCTTCAAGCTAACAGAGTTAATGTTATTTATCAATGCTATAGCGCTGACAAGAAAAACTCTCAAAACGAATTTTGGACCAATATAACTAACAGTGTTCATCCTATTGCATTTCCTAGTAAATACACTAAAGAGTTAATTACTCTTAATGATCTTATTTTACCCAATAAGGCTAACTACACTACTTTTCAAAAATTAAATATAATTGACAATTATTTAAAAAAAGCTTTCATAATTGAAGAAAATGGAAAATCTGAATTATCTAATTTGGATTATATTCTTAAAAACAAAAAGGCAAGCAATATTGGTATTATACAGCTTTACTCTAGTTTATTTACTTACAATGATATTAATTATGAACTATTAATAACCTCAAATAGGTATTTTAATAAATTTGATCCTGAGTTCTTCAATCCAGATAATTTAAGAGAGCTTTTGTTTTATATTCCAGAAGAAAAAAAGTATATAATTCCAGACCGAAATGAATATAGAATTGGAGAAGCACCATTTAATGTGTTAGGTAATTATGGTATTTTTATTAATAAAAATAAAGATTATTATTTCAGTACAATAATTGAAAATGACAAGAACTATAGTGTTATAAAAAGAACTATAGAAGTTGATTTCAAAAAAATGAAAAGCGTAATCATAAGTGAAGTCCAGGAATTTACTGGACACTGGGCAACAACAAACAGAGCCTTAGTTAATTTGACTGATGCAAATTCAGATTTAACAGATTATTTAACAACATCTGGCATAGCATCAAAAAAAGTTATTGATTACTCAATTAAAAATAAAGAATTGAATCAATCAGAATATAATAAACCATTTGTAGTCAATTCTACTATTTCTACTGAAAGTCTAATTAACGAGCATAAAACAGATTATCCAGCTAAAAAAAGATTAAAAAAATACAATTTTAAGCTAGGTAGTATAATTGGAACTCAAAGTCAGTTGTACTCAGATAATGAAAGAGTAAATCCAATCGAAATTAGATATCCAAATTTTTATGAATACTCAATAAATATAAAAATTCCAAGGGGCTATAAAGTTGAAGATGCTAATAGAATTAATATTAACAAAAAGTATGTTTCTAATGGAAATATCACAGCAAAATTTCACTCAACCTATACAATAAATAAAAACCTACTTACAATAACAATAGAAGAGTTTTACAAGTCACTAAAATATAGTAAGGCAAAGTACCAAGATTTTAGAGAGGTGATTAATGCAGCAGCTGACTTTAATAAATTAGAAATTACATTTATAAAGAATTAATCTTTACAATATTGATAAGCCCAGTATATTAATCCTAATTGTAATGGAATTCTAGTTAATAGTAGTAATTTATTTAAATAATAATTATCCAACACTTCATATGTAAATATCATATCTAAATGAACTAAGAAGAAGCTTATAAGCATTAGTATAATTAAGTATGCCGCTGTTTTTCTTAAAAAGCTAGATAATAGTGCTAAAGCTAAAATAATCTCAGCATATCCGCTTAAATCTACTAAAAATTGATGTGAAGGCATAAATGCAGGCATTACATCAAGAAAAAATTCAGGGTTAGTGAAATGTGCTATCCCAGTAAATAAATAAAAGGAGGACATTACATATAAGTGCCATTTATCTTTCAAATTATTTGTTTATTGGTTTATATCATCAGTTTCTAACGCTTTAACTGGTCCAGCTAACTTGTTAAACCAGTTATTCCAATTGTATTTCTTTGAAAAAATTAAAAGTAATATTGGAAATATAACAAACACCGGTACAATAATTTCTGAAGCACCCATTGAGGATGGGTCGGCGATTGATCTATAAACAGAATACGTTTGAAAAGCAGTCCAATCCGCAGTCACTAGTAATGCTGTAAATAAGTTATTGGCAGCATGAAAACCTAAAGCCAATTCCATACCATCATCCATTAGAGTTAAAATTCCAAGGAAGAATCCAGTACCTATATAATAAATCATAATAATATTACCCAGCTTATCAACTTCAGGATTAGCTATATGCAATAAACCAAAAGCAACAGAGGTAACAATTAATGGAACCCATTTGTTTCTAAAAATATTACCAATTCCCTGCATCAAATACCCACGGAACATATATTCCTCAAAGCTAGTTTGCAGAGGAACTAAGCAAATTGCAATAACAGCTAAGATTAAAAACCTATTTAACTCAAAATTAAAAACATAATCATCAGGTGATAAGTATATGTCCACCATTGTCATAACAGTTGATATAAACCCCCAAAGAATAAATGCAAATGCTACCCTACTCCAATCAATATTAGTTCTTGAAGTAGTAAGGTTTGTTATACTTTGTTTGTGTAAAAACTTAACCGCTATAAATAGTAGAAATATTAAACCACCTGCGAAAGGCAATAATATATATAAAAAATTAAGATTAGATTCAAATAATCCCATAAGGTAGGCGGTATCGCTAGCAGCTATCTTATCCATATCTACATCACCTGTTGCAATTTTAGCTATAAGTGCAACTGAGTGAGGTATAGAAAAAATAACAACACCACTAATAGCAATTACTACTCCTAATATATATCTCCACCAATGACTTAAATTTTTCTGTGCTTGTTCTATATACATAATCTAAATATTTATATTCCAGTTATTGTTTATATTATAGTGCAATTTAGCATTTTTTATACTTAAAGGGGAATCAAAGTTGTTAGAAAATAATGAGCCAGTACCTAAACCTTGTGGTAATGAGTTATTTAGAGTATATACCCATTGTGAAATTGCACTTAAACCTAAATTACTCTCTAAAGCACTAGTTACCCAGTATTTTGTATTTTTTGGACAAACCTTAATCCATTCTTCACTAGACTTGAAGCCTCCCAATAAACTTGGTTTAAGAATTATATATTGAGGATTAATTTCATCTAATAATTTTACTTTATCAGCAATACCTACAACTCTTATTAACTCTTCGTCTAAAGCAATAGGGATTGGAGAGTTTTTACATAGATTCGACATTTCTTTTGTTTGACCAGCTTTAATAGGCTGCTCAATTGAATGGATCTTTAATTTAGATAACTTATCCAAAATTGTCAAGGCATTTTTATAATCAAAAGCACCATTAGCGTCAACTCTAATTTCTAATTCTGAAGAGTCATATTTGTCTCTAATACTTTTTAATAGAGCAAATTCTGTATTGAAATCTAAAGCACCAATTTTTAGCTTAATACATTTAAAGCCTTCCGAAATTTTTTCATCCACTTGTTTTTTCATAAAACCTATCTCCCCCATCCATACTAGACCATTAATTGGAATACTAGCTTTACCCAGAGTAAAATTAGAAGAAAATAAGACATTTTCTTTTAATGAGTTTAATGATTTTAAGGCCATTTCTAATCCAAACACAATAGACGGGTAGTTAGATAGTTCGACAAATAAATTTGATAGAGGTTTATTTATATTTGAGCATAACCATTCCAGCTTTGATTCAATATCTGAAACATTATCAATACTTAACCCTTCAATTATACTACATTCTCCTATTCCAGTTTTTAAATCACTATTTAAAATTATAAACCACGAATCTTTTGAATATAAAACTCCTCTAGATGTACCTCCTGGGATTTTAAATAAGAAATTACGTTTTTTATACGTTGCCTTCATAATGTAAACTATTTAGTCTTAATTCTGCATCACTTAAAATTACAAATTACCTTATAGTATAATTATTATTGAATGAATTAAACTAAAAACAAAAGTAGAAATAGCAAGAACTTTTAATTCCTTATTGTAAAGTTTAGGCTCCGTTATCAAATAAACATTTTTAAAGTGAATTACAATTGGAAAATAAGAAAGTAAAACAATTAAACTTGTTAATGTGAAATAAAAATTAAAAATAAAAGTTACAGAAATAAAAATTGAAATTATTAAAATTAAAAGATGATATGTTTTTGCATTATCAAAACCTAAACTACCAGCTATTGTGATTTTATTGGATAATTTATCAGAAACAGAATCTCTCATATTATTTAAATTTAATACACCAACACTCAGAAGGCCAACAGAAATTGAGGGTAATAACAGTATTACATCTAAACTTTTAGCGTATAGATAATAAGAACCCATAGTGCTAAGTAAACCAAAGAAAGCAAAAACAAAAAGATCTCCTAAAGCATAATATCCGTAAGCTTTATTTCCAACTGTATATTTGATAGCTGAAAAAATACTAATAAATCCTAAAAAAAAGAAAATCAAAAGGTTAAAATATTCATCTGGTTTAAAAGAACAATATAAAAGAGAAGAAATTAATACTATTAAAATAATAACATTAATTATAATAGCATGTTTCATTTTTTTTGGGGAAATCAATCCACTTTGAATAGCTCTTTCAGGGCCAATTCTATTATTATTATCTGTTCCCTTAACACCATCTCCATAATCATTAGCAAGGTTAGATAAAATCTGTAATGAAATTGTAGTTAATAAGGCAAGTAAGAAAATAATACTATTAAAATTATCATTAGAATAAGCAAAAGCACTACCAATTAAAATACCAGAGATTGATAAAGGCAGGGTTCTTAATCTAAAGCTAGAAATCCATACTTTAAAATTAGTCATACTATTAAGGAATCCATTTTTTGTTAAAATTCGGTGGTCTTTTTTCTAAAAAAGCATCTCTACCTTCTTTTGCCTCGTCTGTCATATATGCTAAACGTGTAGCTTCACCAGCAAAAACTTGCTGACCAACCATACCATCATCGGTAAGGTTCATAGCAAATTTTAACATTCTTATCGAAGTTGGAGATTTTTTTAAAATCTCTTGAGCCCATTCATAGGCTGTAGACTCTAATTTATCGTGGGTAACAACCGTGTTAACCATTCCCATATCACGAGCCTCAGTGGCAGTATAGCTTTTTCCTAGGAAAAAAATTTCTCTAGCTTTTTTTTGACCAACCATTTTTGCCAAATATGCAGAACCGTAGCCACCATCAAAACTAGTAACATCAGCATCAGTTTGTTTAAAAATGGCATGTTCTTTACTAGCGATTGAAAGATCGCAAACTACATGTAAACTATGTCCTCCACCAACTGCCCAACCTGGAATTACAGCAATAACAACTTTAGGCATCATTCTAATAAGGCGTTGAACCTCAAGAATATTTAGTCTATGGTAACCATCATCTCCAACATACCCCTTCTCCCCTCTTGATTTTTGATCTCCACCACTACAAAAAGAATAAACCCCATCTTTAGTAGAAGGTCCTTCTGCACTTAACAAAATCACACCTATTGAGGTATCTTCTTGAGCGTCATATAAAGCATCATATAATTCAGAAGTTGTTTGAGGTCTAAAAGCATTTCTAACATCTGGTCTGTTAAATGCAATTCTAGCAACACCACTTGCTTTTTTGTAAGTGATGTCTTTATATTTTTTCGCTTGATTCCAATTAATTTTACTCATTAAAGTTATTTGTTAGTTAGATATATACCATCACTTTTAATAGAAATTAATTGTTGTTTGTATAAACCGCCTAAAGCTTTTTTAAAGGCTTTTTTACTCATTTGAAACGTGTCTTTAATTAGTTCTGGTGATGACTTATCTGTTACCGCTAAAAAGCCATTCGCATCATTAATCTTGTCTAATATAAAATTTGAGTTTGGTTCAATATTTCTGTATCCAATATGACCAAGAGAAATATCTAGCTTATTGTTTTCATGAACTTTTTTTATCACACCTCTAAGTTTATCTCCAACAGAAATATCTTTAAATATATTATCACTAAATATTAAACCAGAATGAATATTGTTAACTATTACATTCATTCCTAATTCTGATGGATGCGATATAATTATATCTACTTCTTCAAACTGCTCAACAGAAAGTGTCTTATTATCTAAAAATCTATTCGTCTTACTTGATGCTAATAACCTATTTGTTTCATCATCTAAATAACAATGAACCAAATACCAGTCCCCTTTTTTCATTTTAAATGCCATTTCCTTGAAAGGGCAAAACAATTCCTTAACTAAGCCCCAATCTAAAAAAGCACCAAAACTAGTAACTTCATTACATCTTAATAGTGCAAAACTGCCTCTTTGGATATAAGGCACATCAGTAACAGAAACAATACGTTCTTCATTATCTAAATAAACAAAAACTTCTAAATAGCCATCTATTTCGTAAGATTCAGGAACATACCTATTTGGTAACAAAACTTCATTATCTTCTTCATCGCCTAAAAACAGTCCTGGAGGAGTATGACGAAGTATTTTTAAATTATTTACTACACCTAATTCTATCATTTTTCAAAGGTACAAATATTAGAGTGCTTATTTTATAAAGTCAAAATAATTTAACAAGTAATCTTGATTATAAATACTATCAGTTACAACTTCTAATAGTTTTGGTTTATTAGAAGGTAGATAAAAATCATTCAAGATTAATTTTAATTTTGATTCATCATCACTTTCATAAAACTCAAAACCATACATTTTACATAGTTCTTTAGCAGATAAATGATGTTTTGTTTCAAAAAACTTTTTAAATAACTCAGAGCTGTTGTCTTTTGTTAAAATTTTAAAAATACCTCCCCCTCTATTATTGATAAGTATAATTCTAAAATTCAAAGGGATAAAATCATTCCAAAGAGCATTGCTGTCATAGAAGAAACTTAAATCTCCTGTGATAAAAACAGTGTTGTGTTTGTAATTAATAGAAGCACCTATCGCTGTAGATGTACTCCCATCAATTCCGCTTGTTCCTCTGTTACAGTAGACATTAATTGAGTTGTCAATATCAAACAATTGTGAATAACGAATAGCTGAGCTATTTGATATTTGCAACATTGATTTTAATGGAATTGATTTTAAAACAGTATCAAATACTTTAAAGTCACAATAATCAAGACTAGAAAAATAATCTTTATGTTTTAGTTTCCTTTTAGAAATTACAGAGGCCCAAATAGTATAAAAATTAGAGTTGTTTTCTATGTAATTTTGATATAATCTAGCAATAATATCATCTGGTTTAGATTTAAAATGCTTAGTTAAACAAAAAAAAGTATCATTTACTTTATGGTTACCAATATGCCAATGTTCTTTTGGCTGATTATTTCTAAAAATTACTTTAATTTTTTTTGAGATAATCATCCCTCCCATAGTAATCAATATTTCAGGTCTAAAGTCTTTTAATTCTGAGATAGTTAAAGGAGCAACTAACTGATCGATTTTATTACAAAATAAAGGGTGGTAAACATTGGATGTGTTTTCTGTCAAAACTAATAAAGAAGGATCATTGGCTAATAAATCAATTGATTTTTTATTTAATAAACCAGGTGAGGAAACTCCAATGAGAATTATTTTTTTAATTGAATTTTGCCATTTTTTAGTAAATGAATTAATTCTAGTATCTCTTGATTTATTAAGTTTTGGTAATATATTTATCGTATTAACACTCATATAATCTGTCAACTCATACAAAGGTTCTGATAAAGGAACATTAATATGAACTGGCATTTGTTTAGTTATAGAAATATTTAGTGCATTATTAATCTTTGTTTGATTATCCGGTTTCAAACCTAATAAGCTAAAAAACGACTTATCTTTTTGATCTAAATCAACAGAATATTCAATGTTTTTTTCAAATACATTTTTTTGATTAATCGTTTGACCGTCACCAATATTTAAAAACTCTTTTGGTCTATCTGCAGAAAGAACAACTAGAGGTATATTACTAAAGTAAGCTTCTGAAATAGCAGGGTAATAATTTAATAATGCGCTACCAGAAGTGCAGACTAAAACCACGGGTTCATTAATCTGTTGAGCTATTCCGAGTGCGAAAAAAGCAGCAACCCTTTCATCAACTACGCTGTATGTTTTAAAAAATGGATTGTTATTAAAACCTAAAACCAGCGGAGCATTTCTACTTCCAGGTGAGATAACTATGTTCTTAATATTCTTTTTAAAACATAGATCTATTATAGATTGAGCAAGGATGTTTACAGAAAAGTTCATTTAAATAAATATTGATTGTAAAGATAAGAATTAAGAGAACTAATATTTAATAAAAAACATTTTTCATTACAGAAGATTTAGCTATAGTTTCCTCATATTCATCCTTAGGGTTTGAACTTTTAGTTATACCACCTCCAACATAAATTTTTATTAAATTATTAACTATTTCAGCACACCTTAAGTTAACATATAACTTAACCGATTTATTTTTCGGAGATATAACTCCTAAATAGCCAGAATAATAAGACCTTTCATAACCTTCATTAAGTGTTATAAACTCTTTAGAATCATCTAAAGGCATGCCACAAACAGCAGGAGTAGGATGAATCAGATCAACAATACTGCTATAATCATTAAAAGACTTTAAATTTGCGTTAATTGTTGTAGATAAATGATATAAATCTCCAGCCCTTACATTGACTGTTTTACTGTAAGATAAATTATTAACGATTTTAACTAATGCATCTAAAATATAAGTTTTCACATATCGCTGCTCATTAATCTCTTTTTCAGACCAATTGACTAAATCTTCTGAATTACTTTTTTGTGTCCCAGCAAGAGCAACAGTCTCCATTAAATCATTATTAATAATTAATAGTTTTTCTGGAGTAGCACCAATCCAAAAACCAACTTTAGGATGAAACCAAATATATGTATAAGAATTATTGTTAAAAGAAAAAAGTTTATTGAAAACAGAAATTAAATCAACTGAAGAAATAGACATAAGTTCAACTCTTGATAAAACAACTTTTTTCAAGGTCCCTTTTTCTATTTCTATTAAAGATTTTTCGACTAAACTAGTATGTTTGTTTTCGTTAAACACGTTACTTGACTCAATCCTTGAAAACTCAGGCCTAATTACTTTATTTGAATATACTGAAGTAAAAGATTTACATTTTTCAAAAGGCAAATAAATTTTATCAAATTTATCAGAATCAAATGGTGCAAATACAAAAGCTCCACAATTTAAATCAAAATTAAGATGTAATTTATCATCATTTTGAAGCTTAACATTTAAAATCTCAGAATATGGTTCACTAAAGACTACAAAAGGTAAGTTCTCATCCTTGTGATCTATAATAAGCTGAAATAAATCGGATTGATTCATTAATCTATTTAGATTTAGGTAGAGATATTGTGGTTAATTTACAGTGAGAAATTAAATTATTGGAATCGTCTGTAATATTAATTGAAATAAGTTGAGTAGTCCTTCCTTTGTGAATAAATGTAGCTTTTGCATAAACAAAACCGTCTTTAACACTTTTTAAATGATTAGCTGTAATTTCAATCCCTCTAACAATATAGCTCGAATCTTTAAGTAACATGTGTGTTGCCATACTACCAGCAGATTCAGCTAAAGCAGCAGTAGCTCCACCATGAAGGACTCCGTCTGGTTGATAAACTCTAGAATTAACTGGCATTTTTAATATTAAGAAATCTTCTCCGACATCAACTAGTTCAATTTTAAGAGTCTCCATTAAAGTGTTCTTACAAACTTTGTTGGCTTCACGTAATATTATATCTTTATTCTTAAGCATAATTAGATTTTTATCAAAAATACAAAACCAAGTTTAAAAATGAATTCAACTGAAAAAGAAATAATATATAAAATTTCCAATTCCTACTCTACTCTAAATGCTTTAACAAGTAAAACAAGAAATGTGATATTTGCTTGCCACGGGATGGGTTATTTAAGTAGGTATTTTTTAAAATATTTTAAAGGTCTTGACAGTGAACTGAATTATATTATAGTACCACAAGCACAAAGCAAGTATTATATAGCTCCAAAAATGAAACATGTTGGAGCATCATGGCTCACTAAAGAAAATACCATTAGAGAAACAGAAAATGTAATGAATTACTTTGATAGTGTTTTTCAAAATGAAAATATTAAAAATAAGAATTTGATTTTTTTAGGTTACTCACAAGGAGTTTCTGTTGCTATGAGATATATAGCTAAGAGAAAAATCTCTTTTACTAAACTTTTGTTAATGTCTGGTGGAGTGCCAAAAGAGTTAACTAGTGGAGATTTTAACTATTTAGAAAATAAATATGAAGTACACTACGTTTTTGGAGACAAAGACGAATATATAAACGGAGAATTCTTAAAATTTGAAAAAAATAAAGTTCAAAGTTTATTTAAAAAAGTTAACTGTATTTCATTTGATGGAAATCATCAAGTTAACATTGACGTATTAGAATCTCTTATAAATTAAAAAAGGACGCTATTACACGTCCTTTTTTAATAAATAATAATATAAAAATTATTCTTCTTTAACTTCCTCAAAATCAACATCTTCAACGTCATCTGAAGCAGGGCTTTCATCTTGTGATTGACCTGGTTCTCCTGGAGCTCCTTGCTGCGATTCAGCTTGAGCCTTATACATCTCTTCGCTTGCAGCTTTCCAAACCTCATTGATTTTCTCTAAAGCAGGATCGATAACTTCAATATCTTTAGTTTCGTACGCCTTTTTCAGTTCTTCTAAAGCTTCTTCAACTGGCTTTTTCTTATCATCTGATAATTTATCGCCAAATTCTTTTAACTGCTTTTCGGTTTGAAAAATCATTGCATCAGCACTATTTAGTTTATCGACTTTTTCTTTAGTTTTAGCATCAGCTTCAGCATTCGCTTCAGCTTCTTGTTTCATTTTTTCAATTTCCTCAGCCGTTAAACCTGAAGATGCTTCTATTCGAATATCTTGAGTTTTATTAGTCGCTTTATCTGTTGCAGAAACTTTGATTATACCATTTGCATCGATATCAAAAGTAACTTCAATTTGAGGAGTCCCTCTTTGTGAAGGTGGAATTCCATCCAAATGGAATTTACCAATTGTTTTATTATCCACTGCCATTGGTCTTTCACCTTGTAATACGTGAATCTCTACTGAAGGCTGATTATCTGCCGCAGTTGAAAAGACTTGTGACTTTTTGGTAGGAATAGTTGTGTTTGACTCAATTAATTTAGTCATAACATTACCCATGGTTTCTATCCCTAATGATAATGGGGTAACATCAAGTAAAAGAACATCTTTAACATCTCCAGTTAAAACACCACCTTGTATGGCAGCTCCAACAGCTACAACCTCATCTGGATTAACACCCCTATTTGGTTTTTTTCCAAAGAATTTTTCAACAGCATCTTGTACTGCAGGTATTCTAGTTGATCCTCCTACTAATATAACTTCATCAATATCGCTAGTTGATAAATCCGCTGCTTTTAATGCTGATTTACAAGGAGCTATTGTTCTTTTTATTAAATCATCGATTAATTGCTCAAATTTAGCTTTAGTTAGTGTTCTAACTAGGTGTTTTGGACCACTTGCAGTAGCAGTAATATATGGCAAATTGATTTCAGTTTGCGCTGATGCTGAAAGTTCAATCTTTGCTTTTTCAGCAGCTTCCTTTAATCTTTGTAATGACATAGGATCTTTTCTTAGATCCATGTTCTCTTCAGATTTAAATTCCTCTGCTAACCAATTGATAATTTTTTCGTCAACATCATCTCCACCCAAATGCGTATCTCCGTCTGTAGATAAAACTTCAAAAACTCCATCTCCTAGTTCAAGTATAGAAACATCATGTGTTCCACCACCAAAATCAAAAACAACAATTTTTTGATCTTTACCTTTCTTATCCATTCCATACGCTAATGCAGCAGATGTAGGCTCATTAATAATTCTACTTACTTTAAGACCTGCAATTTCTCCAGCTTCTTTAGTAGCTTGACGTTGAGAATCATTAAAATAAGCTGGTACAGTAATAACTGCTTCACTAACTGAAGTACCTAAATAGTCTTCAGCAGTTTTTTTCATTTTTTGCAAAATAATTGCAGATAGTTCTTGAGGTGTATACAATCTACCATCAATATCTACTCTAGGTGTGTCATTATCCCCTTTTACAACTTTATATGGGACCCTTCCTGCTTCTTTAGAAGATTCAGAAAACTTATTTCCCATAAATCTTTTAACAGAATAAACTGTTTTAGTTGGGTTTGTTACTGCTTGTCTTTTTGCCGGATCTCCGACCTTAATTTCTCCTCCTTCAACAAATGCGATTACTGAAGGGGTTGTTCTTTTACCTTCTGCATTTGGAATAACTACAGGCTCATTTCCTTCCATTACTGAAACACAAGAGTTTGTAGTACCTAAATCAATTCCGATAATTTTACTCATAATATATATTTATTTAATTTTAAATTCAATTTTAAATTCAACAACTAATATTCAAGGATTGTGCCAATAGATATATTAATCAAATTTGTCATTTATTTTAATAGAAATATGCCATTTTGTCATTTTTAGAGTAAATTTAAGGGTGTAATATTTGATAAAAATAAATTTTAACTATCTATATATTTAGTACTTTTACACTTTAAACTTACCGATATGTCAATACACAAAGAAGTATATAAAAGGATAACTGTTAAGACATTAACAGATATGAAATCCAAAAATGAAAAAATATCAATGCTAACCGCATATGATTATACCATGGCCAAAATTGTTGATACATCCGGGATAGATGTTATTCTTGTTGGAGATTCCGCAAGTAATGTAATGGCTGGTCACGAAACTACTTTACCAATTACATTGGATCAAATGATATATCACGCCTCATCAGTAATAAGAGGTGTAAATAGATCACTAGTCGTTGTTGACTTACCTTTTGGTACTTATCAAAGTGATTCAAAAGAAGCTCTTAGATCTGCAATAAGAATAATGAAGGAAAGTGGAGCACACTCGGTTAAACTTGAAGGTGGTAAAGAAATTAAAGATTCTATTAAAAGAATAATTAAAGCAGGAATTCCAGTTATGGGGCATCTAGGCTTAACCCCTCAGTCGATATATAAATTTGGTACATACACCGTTAGAGCCAAGGAAGAGGAAGAAGCAAAACAATTAGTTGAAGATGCTAAAATGTTAGAAAAACTTGGTTGTTTCGCTCTAGTTCTTGAAAAAATACCAGCTAAACTTGCAGAGGTTATCTCAAAAAGCTTAAATATTCCTGTAATAGGTATTGGAGCGGGTGGTGATGTTGATGGTCAAGTATTGGTCCTTCACGATATGCTTGGGATGACAAAAGAGTTTAATCCGAGATTTTTGAGAAGATATTTAAATTTGTATGATCAAATGAGTACTGCAATATCTAAATATAGTGCAGATGTAAAAAGTAAAGATTTTCCAAACTCAAGTGAGCAATATTAAATTCATTACAATGTATGTATATTAGAAGTAATGAAAATAATTTATTAATACTCCACGAAGATAATCACATTATAATAATAAATAAAAGATGTGGAGATATAGTTCAGGGTGATAAAACTGGTGACACTCCCCTTCTTGATTACGTAAAAAAATATATAAAGATTAAATACAAAAAACCTGGTGATGTTTTTCTTGGAACTGTTCATAGGATTGATAGGCCCACAAGCGGTGCAGTTATATTTGCAAAAACATCTAAAGCATTAACACGATTAAACAAAATGCTTGTTGATAAAGAAATAAAAAAAACATATTGGGCTATAGTTAAAAATATACCTAAAAATGAAATAGGTGTAATTAATAGTTGGCTCAAAAAAAATCCTAAAAATAATAAGTCAACTAGTTATTCCAGACAAGTAAAGGAAAGTAAAGAATCTATATTGGAATATAAAATAATAAAACATTTAGATAATTATTGCTTATTAGAGATTAACCTTAAAACTGGAAGGCACCACCAGATTAGATGTCAACTTAGCTCGATTGGATCTTCCATTAAAGGGGATTTAAAATATGGATCTAAAAGAAGTAATAAAGATGGCGGTATAAATTTACATTCTAGAAAAATAGAATTTATTCATCCCGTAAGTAAAAAAAATATTAATTTAACATGTCCAACCCCAAAAGATCCCATATGGGATTCTTGCTTATAATTTTTTTATGAAAAATTTTGATTTTATTGACAAACAAAAATCTTATTTTCAATCTGGTAATACAAGAAATATTAACTCTAGAATTGAAGTATTAGATAAGTTATATTTATCTATTTCAAAAAATGAATTAAGAATATTTGAAGCACTCAAAAAAGATTTAAATAAATCTAATTTTGAGACTTACCTAACCGAAATTGCTATTTTAAAAAGTGAAATTGAATTAATTAAAAAAAAACTTAAAAGCTGGAGTAAACCCAAAAGAATAACTCCAAGTTTAGCAAGTTTTCCATCCAAAGATTATCTACATTTAGAACCATACGGGATTACATTAATCATCTCCCCTTGGAATTATCCATTTCAACTAGCTTTACTACCGCTGATATCATCAATTTCAGCAGGAAACACAGCTGTTCTAAAGCCTAGTGAACATTCACCACATACTTCAAAATTAGTAGAAGAAATAATTACAGATATTTTTCCTGAAGATCACGTAAAAGTAATCTTAGGAGATTCTAAAGTTGCCTCAAAATTACTAGAGTTAAGGTGGGATTATATCTTTTTTACAGGGAGTGTAAGAGTCGGGAAAATTGTAGCTAAAGCAGCTTCAGAATTTTTAACACCAGTAACATTAGAATTAGGTGGTAAAAACCCGTGTATTGTTGACAAAAATATTGATGTTAAGCTAGCTGCAAAGAGATTAGTTTGGGGTAAATTTTTAAATGCTGGCCAAACCTGTATCGCTCCAGATTATTTAATAGTTGAAAAGTCTATTAAAAAAGATCTGATTGAACAATTAGTTCTGGAAATAAAAAAAGCATATGGAGATAACCAAGAGGTTTCAGAAGACTATCCAAGAATTATAAATAAGCAAGAGCTAAAAAGATTAGCTTCTTTAATCGATAACCAGGACATTATCTACGGAGGTAAATACGACTTAAGTAATAAATATTTCTCACCAACTATTATAAACAATCCAGATGTACATTCAGATTTAATGAAAGGTGAAATTTTTGGACCTATTCTTCCAGTTCTAGAATATGAAAAAACTGAAGACATTTTTAAATTAATTTCTAGATTTGAAAAACCATTAGCCCTATATGTTTTTACAAAAAACTCTAATCTCTCTGATGAAATTATAAATAAAGTTAGTTTTGGTGGTGGGGTTATAAACGATACAATGATACAATTTGGAAACCATCGACTACCTTTTGGTGGAGTTGGAGAAAGTGGAATGGGAGCTTATCACGGAGAATCTGGATTTAAACTTTTTTCGCATCAAAAACCCATAATTAAAAAAGCAAATTGGTTAGATGTTAGTACTAGATATGCTCCTTTCACAGGTAAGCTAAAAAGTCTTAAAAAATTGCTTAGGTTTTTAAATTAAAACTAAGTTTAGAATCTTTTTTTAATTGAGCAACAGAATTAATTGCTCTTTCTTCTAATTGTAAAACCCTAGGGTAACCACCAGTTGTTTGACAATCTCTCATTAAAATAATTAATGTACCATTAGGCGTCAACTGAACAGTTCCTGGAAGAACTGCTGAAGTTATAATTGAATCTAAATTATTTTCTAACAAATCTGTTAATTGTAAGGCCATTCTATTATAATTATTTGATACAGTAAAATCATGTGAAATGATAAAGTTTTTTTGATTAGAATTAAGCATAGAATATTCTGGCCCCTTAGTTACCATTAATTCATTTTCGATATTTTGAACAGACTGAACTATTAGTTTTGAATCACAAAACAAAGTTTCATTAGAAATTTCTAAAGTATCATTTTTACTTAATTTGATTGCTTTAGTTAAGTTTTTGTACATACTTCTACTATTGTATACTTTTTCAGTCTTAAAACCACCTAAAACTGCGATATAAGCTCTTAGTCCACTTTTTAAAGCTCCGAAACTTAATATATCATTACTTTTAATTGCAATGACTGTATTCATTGGAATATTAATGTTTTGAACAGACGCAGATAAATCAGCTCCAGTTATACATATAAAAGTTGGAGATTCAAATTCTAAGACTGGTCCTACCATTGTTATCTCCAATACAGCAACATTAATAGCATTACCTAATATTTTATTACCTAAATCAGATGAAAAACTATCCATAGAGCCTGATTGAGGTATTCCATAAGATTGAAAACCTTCCCTTCCTTTATCTTGTACTGTAGAAAACATTCCAGGTTTTAAGACTTTAACCATTACACACCTCCGATTCAATTTTATAGCTTTCTAAATTATTTAAAATATAGCTGTGATGATCTTGACTTATAGGTATAAATTTAATTAAGTCACCAGGTTTTGCAAATGAAATTTTGTCATTAAAATCACTTCCTATAAAATCAATTGGAGAATTACCTATTATATTCCAACCACCGGGGCTATTTGAAGGATAAACACCTGTTTGAGAGCCACCAATACCGACCGAACCTTTAATTATATTTAAATCTGGAACAGATTTTCGAGGAAAATATAGTTCTTTGTTCAAATTACTTAAATACAAGAACCCAGGTAAAAAACCTAAAAAACAAACTGTATAGGTATTTTTATAATGAAGCTTTATTATTTCCTCCACATTTAACTTTGTTTTTTTACTAATATTTAATAAATCTTTTCCAAAATACTCATTGTAACAAACAGGTATTTTCCATATTTTTTTTTCTGATATATTATATTTTTTTTTGTGTAGATATATTGAATTTAAGCTCTTTATTTCATTATAGATATTATCTATAGTTGTATTATAAGTAACTAGTAATGAGCAATATGTATTCCTTACTTCAAGTATAGGTTTATCACTTGATTTGATGGCCTGCATAAAAGAAAGCACATCAAAAAGAATATGATTACTGATAGAATGATCCCAGTTAATTAGAATAGATTTAGAGCTAAACTGAAAATAATTGATTGCTAATTTCTTATTCATTTGAAAAATAATTTTTATAAAAATTATCTAAATGCAAATGTGAATCTTCTGTATCGCTGTGCATACAAAAGGTATCCCCTATTGTATCAATAAGCTGATTGTTAATAGTTTTTATTTTTAAGTCCGTATTAACCATTTCATACCTGGAAATCATTTCATCTGGATCTATCAACATTGAGTTTGGCTTAAACCTGGAGACCAAAGTATGATCATCTTCATAATTTCTATCTAAAAAAACTTCGTAATCTATCGAAACTCCATTTTGTTTTGCTACTTCAGCTACAACAGAGCCGTAAGGAGCATAAATCTTCACACCCACAAAAGATTTAACCACTTCTACATATAAAGTAGCAATATCAAAATTTACAATACATTCGTTATACAAGGCTCCATGAGCCTTAATATGATCAAGCTTTGTTAAACCAAAGGAATTTATGACTCTTTCTAGAGAGAATATTTGAGTGAGTAGTGATTTTTTTAAATCATCTGAATTGATAGACATAGATCTTCTTCCAAAATTTAATCTGTCTGGATAAGAAGGATGAGCTCCAATAAGTACTCTATTTTTTATAGCAAATCCGACAGACTTCTTCATAGTTTCACTATCTCCAAAATGACCTCCACACGCTACCGAACAGGATCTTATATAGGACATAAGTTTTTCTTCACATAAAACACCCTCGCCTACATCTGAATTTATATTTAATTTTCGCATACCAATTAGATTAAGCCAATCACTGATAAAATACTTTTCAAACCAATAAAAATGGTTACTAAAACAATAACTACTGTAATAAAATTAAACAAATAACTATTGACATGATTTTTTAGCAATTTCTTGTTGTTAGCTACTATCAGAAGAAATATTGCGATTACAGGTAAAAGTATTCCATTTGCAACTTGAGCAAATTTAATAACCTCAATAGATTTATAATTTAAACTTGAGAATAACACTCCCAAAAACAACACACAAAACCAAACCAGCCTAAACTTATATCCTTTACTCTCAACACTCCAACCAAGACAACCGCAAGTCACGTACGACGCAGCCAACGGAGCAGTAACAGCACTTGTTAAGCCAGCAGCAAACAGACCTAATGAGATAATTATTTTGGAAAAACTTCCAAATACAGGCTCTATAGCATATCCTAAATCAGAAGCACTGTTAATTTGCAAATCGGAGATAGCTGAAGCTGTAATCATAACAGACATTGAAATCACTCCCCCTAATGATACCGCCAACAAAGTATCTGTTTTTACAAAATCAAAATCAGATGGAGAGTCCCACTTATCACTTACTAACGAAGCATGTAAAAAGATGTTATACGGAACTACCGTAGTACCTATTAGTCCAACAATAACAATAAAACTATCCGCAGGAAATTTAGGTATAAATAATCCTTTTGCAAGAATTAACAGATCTGGCTTAACAATTATGGCAGAAGTTAAAAAAGCAAAACTCATTAATAAAACTAAACCGATAAGAACTTTTTCTATTATTTTTCTATTTCCAATAAATAATATAATAAACGCCATCATCCCAACCAAAAGTGAATATAAATTTATTTTAAAACCTGCCAGAGAAAAAGAAAATTCACCAAACACAGAACTCATACCCATAACTCCACCACTAATATTACCAGCCTCATAAGCTGTATTACCTACTAAAATAGCAGAGAGAACAAGAAATATAGCTATGTATTTATAAAACGAATTGCTAAAGCTACTAATCAAATTTATTGACAACCCTTTTTGAGTAATTAAACCAATTTTTGCAGCGGTCAACTGCAATATAGTAGTGACAATTAATGAAAATAATAAAGCCCACAATAAATCTAAACCATATTTAGCCCCGGCTATCGAACACATCGTGATCGTTCCTGGACCAATAAAAGCAGCAGCAATAACAGTTCCAGGTCCTATATTTTTTAAAGAGATCAAAATTTATTTAAAACTTATTTTTAATATACTATTTGTTGAATCAGATAACTTATACCTGTCATCAATTCTTTGGTTAACAACCCAAATTAATTCATTATTCCCATTTATAAGAATTAAGGTTCTTTTTTTATCAATTATGGAAATTTTTTCATCTTTAAAAAACTTACTTAAAGTCTTCTTACCTTTCATCCCAAGCGGGATAAAGTCCATACCCTGCACACAACATTCGACCCTTAACGGGTATACAAGTTTACCCTCATCTACACAAACAGAAGAAAGAGTTAAACTCTTCTCAAAATTTTCAATTAGGTTAAATGACAGATCTCCATAAATAGTTTCAACGTTAGTTAAATCATTGAATATTTTAATTGGATCAAATTTATTAGTTGATATCTCCTCAAGAATCAGATAATCCCTATCCTTTACTATTCTGTGGGTTTTTGAACTAACATATTTACCAGACTGAGATGTTAAAATATTTTTAATATCATTTACTTTGCTAAACCCGTATTTATAGAAAAATTCGTGCAAGTAGAATTCTAAATTTTTCAATTTTAAAATCCCTTCAATTCTATATTTAATTTGATATCCGTCTTCAACAAGAATACTTTTAGATACTTCATTTATTTTTTCACTTAAAACTGACCTAGAACCCTTTAAGTACCGTAAAGAATTATTAAAATTACTTAAGAGTGTAGGACTTGATTTCTTAAAATTAGATATTACCTTATTTCTTATTTCATTTCTCAGATAATCGTCTGACAAATTACTACTATCTTCTCTCCATTTAATTTTATTAGCTATAGCATAGTTTAAAATTTGATCTTTTGAAAAACTCAATAGAGGACGTATTTTTTTGTCATTAATAGCAGGAATACCCATTAAACCTATCAAACCACTTCCACGAGACAAGTTTATAAGAAATGTTTCCAGCTGATCATCCAAGTGATGTGCTGTTAAAACATAATCATAATTTACCAATAATTTGTCAAACCACTTATACCTAAGCTCTCTTGCTGCCATCTGAATAGATAAATGATTTATTGTTTTATATTTCTTAGTGTTAAATTTTTTTTGATAAAACAACACATTCAATGATTTTGCAAAATCTTCCGTAAACTTAGCATCTATGTCACTTTCCTCACCTCTGAGTGAGAAATCACAATGAGCAATAGAAAAATCTAAATCTAATTTTTTACAAAGAGAGCATAAAACAACACTATCTACTCCAGAAGATGTAGCAATAATTATTTTACTACTAAACAAAAAAGGCAATTCGTTTAATAAATGAGATTTAAAATCTTCTAGCATTATAGTGTAATTATATACTGCTAATATAACAAAGATCTATATCAATAGAATAAATTTATATATGTAGCGCTCTGTTCTCTGTTGCGGCTAGAGCAGCTTCTTTAACTGCTTCAGAGTAAGTTGGATGAGCATGAGATATTCTAGCAATATCTTCAGCTGACGCTTTAAACTCCATCGCGGTTACTGCTTCTGAAATCAAATCTGCACATCTAGCCCCTATCATATGAACTCCTAAAATTTCATCAGTTTTTTTATCTGCTAATATTTTAACAAAACCATCTAAATCAGAACTAGCTCTGCTCCTACCAAGAGCACGCATCGGAAATTGACCAGCTTTATATTCGATATTATTTTCTTTCAAATAATCCTCTGTTTTTCCTACTGAAGCAACTTCGGGCCATGTATAAACAACACCCGGGATTAAGTTGTAGTCAATATGAGGCTTTTGACCTGCAATAATTTCGGCCACTAAAACACCTTCTTCTTCAGCTTTATGAGCTAACATTGCCCCTTTTATAACATCTCCAATGGCGTAAATATTAGAATGTTTTGTTTGTAAATGTTCATTTACTTCTATTTGACCTCTATTATTTGTTTCTATTCCTAATTGCTCAAGATTCAATCCTTGTGTATACGCAGATCTTCCAATACTTACTAAACAGTAATCTCCGTTAAACTCTATAGATTGATCATTTTTATTCTGAGCCACTACTTTAATATTATCTCCAACTCTTTCAACAGAAGTAACTTTATGTGATGTGTAAATTTTAAATTTTTGTTTTTTAAACACCTTTGTCAACTCTTTAGATAAACCAGAATCCATTGTTGGAATTATTCTATCCATGTACTCTAAAATTGAAACTTCTGATCCTAACCTTTTATATACCTGACCCAGCTCTAATCCAATTACCCCACCACCAATAATAATTAGGTGCTTAGGGATTTCTTTTAGCTTTAACGCCTCTGTAGAGGTTATGATTCTATCTTTATCAACCTTAGCAAACGGTAAAACAGAAGGTTTACTACCAGTAGCAATAATTATATTCTTAGATTCTATAATTTCCTCAGAAGAAGCCAAAGTGATTTTTACTTTGTTCTGATCTACAAATGAACCGAAACCATTAAAAACCGTGATGTTATTTTTATTCATTAAAAAGTCAATTCCTTTTGTAGTTTGTGACACTACATTGTTTTTTCTAGATATCATTTTACCAAAATCTAAAGAAATCTCACCCTCAATGTTTATACCATGATTGGAAAAATTTTTTGTAGCCTCTTCGTAATGATGAGAAGAGTCTAAAAGAGCTTTACTAGGGATACAGCCCACATTTAAGCAAGTACCACCCATGGTACTGTATTTTTCGATTATAGCGGTTTTCATACCTAACTGAGCACATCTAATAGCAGATACATAACCTCCTGGGCCTGACCCAATAACAACAACATCAAAAGAGTTCATAAAATAATTATTTAATTAGTTAGCAAAAATACAAATGTTTTAACTCTTTGCAATGAATATCTAATCAATAATTTAAGTTATAAATCAATTTTAAATAAAATAATATTGCATATCTTGTAACAGATAAATATCACTATTTTTTAAGAAGAAAGTTAATTTAATCTGGCTCATGAATAATCCTAAAGAAATTAGTTTAACCACATCCTTATTTCCAGTAATATTACTTATTTCTATGTTAACTTATAACATATTAATGTTTGAAGATAAAGAATGGCTAGGGGAATACACTTACCAGTTAATACTTTTAATTACCTCATTAATAGTTTCGTTAATTGGTTTGGCTAATAGAGTATCTATTAAAACAATAGTAACAAAGATTTACTTAAGTATAAAAAGTATAGCCACTCCGATTATAATTTTACTATTAGTTGGAGCCTTAGCGGGAACATGGAAAGTCAGTGGTGTAATTCCAGCTATGGTATATTATGGCCTTCAACTAATTGATCCATCTATATTTTTACCTTTATCGCTTATTGTATCATCCATTGTATCAGTTTCTACTGGTAGCTCATATACCACTTCTGCGACAGTTGGAATAGCTCTAGTAGCAGTTGGTACTGCTTTTCAGATACCACCAGGAATGACCGCTGGAGCAGTAATATCAGGTGCTTATTTTGGAGATAAACTATCTCCACTTAGTGATACTACCAACTTAGCACCGGCTATGGCAGGAACAGACCTGTATACGCATATAAAATACATGACTTATACAACTGTACCAACTATATTAATAACACTAGTTGTGTTTTCAATTATAAGTCTTAATATAAATACAGAATCTTCTGGAAATTTAGATAGTATTACTAGTCTAACAGATACCATTATTAATGATTTTTATATTTCACCTATTTTATTTATGGTCCCTGTAAGCGTAATTATACTCGCTGCATTAAAAGTTAAACCAGTAATTGCTTTGAGTATTGGTATAAGCTTAGCAATTATTTTTACAGTTGTTTTTCAATCTAATATTATTGATTTACTTTCTCCTGGAAGTTATTCAAGTATTTTTGATTCTGTTTTTCTAAATACAGAAATTCCTACTGATAATGAAAGAATATCAGACCTATATAATTCTGGAGGAATGATAGGTATGATCTGGACAATAAATCTGACAATTTGTGCAATGATCTTTGGTGGAGCAATGGATGCAATCGGAGCATTAACCAAGATCACCAACAAGCTGCTATCTCTAGCTAATTCTACTTTTGGATTAGTCGCTAGCACAGTAGTTAGTTGTTTAGGAATAAATATTGCGGCTTCTGATCAATACCTTGCAATAGTAATACCTGGTAAAATGTTTAAAAATGCATATGAAGAATATGATTTAGCTCCTGAGAATTTGAGTAGAACTCTAGAAGATTCAGGAACAGTTACCTCAGCACTAATTCCTTGGAACACATGTGGAGCTTATCATTACGGAGTACTTGGAGTCAGTGTTGCAGACTATTTTATTTATGCGATTTTCAACTGGCTTAGTCCAATTATGACATTGATATATGCTGGCATAGGGATTAAAATTAGATCAATAACTAAACAAAGTGATTAATAAAAACAAATACAGTAATTTGTATATTATTTAATATTTTTAAAAAAATGATTAAAGCAAATAAAAATAAAAAAAAGAAGCTATTTTCCTTTGATAAAAAAGAAAGGAAACTTAATAGCTCTCAAAAACTATTTTTTGGAAGTACTTTGGCAGTTCTTTCCTTTACGCTATTTCTTTCCTTTACTTCATATTTTTATACTGGAATTAAAGATCAAAGCACTTTAACAGAATTCACTAATCCTGAAGTAGTTACTGAGAACTGGATGAGTAAGATAGGTGCTCAATTAGCAGACTTTTTTTTATATAAAGGTTTTGGAATCTCTTCATACATAATTTGCTTTTTATTATTTCTATCTGCACTATTTATTTTATTAGATTCTAATAAAGCAAAATTAACTAGACATTGGTTTTGGGGAATATTAATCATGTTGTGGATATCCTTACTATTTGGATTGATTGATTTAGACTCTGGAAAGTTTTCAGGGATAATTGGATTTGAAGTAAATCTTTTCTTAAATAGCTATGTTGGAAATATTGGAACCTCTTTTTTATTACTACTCTTTGCTATCTATTATTTAACATTTCGATTAAACATAGGAATAGACTCCTTTAAAAAATGGTTTACTTTTAAAAACAAAACTGAAAATAACGAAGAAGAAATAATAACTAATTCAGATGAATCTAGTACTGAAGAGGTTTTAACCATTGATGAAGCTGAAACTAATAATTCTAATTCAAAAATTGAATTAAACCAAGAGGAATTAACTGTAACTAACATTATTGAAGACAAAAAATTAGAAGTAGAATCAACAAATGAGCTTGAAATAGAAATAAAAGAAACTTTTGAAGAAGAATCTGAATCTGATAATCTTGCTAAAAAACTTGTCGATGATTTCGGATTATTTGATCCTAAATTAGAACTAGGTAATTATAAATTTCCAAATTTAGACATTCTAAAAAAATATGATTCTGAAGGAATAACAATTAACAAGGATGAATTAGAAGAGAATAAAACAAAAATAGTAAATACTCTTAATAATTATAAAATTGGAATAGAAAGCATAAAAGCTACAATTGGTCCTACAGTTACTCTTTACGAAATAGTTCCTGAGGCAGGAATACGGATATCTAAAATTAAAAACTTAGAAGATGATATTGCATTGTCCTTATCCGCACTAGGTATAAGAATAATAGCTCCAATCCCCGGCAAAGGAACAATTGGTATTGAGGTTCCAAATAAAAACGCAACAATTGTTTCTATGCACTCTGTAATTTCATCTCAGAAATTCCAACAGTCCGATATGATATTACCCATAGCTCTAGGAAAAACAATTAGTAACGAAACACTGGTTGTCGATCTTGCTAAGATGCCTCATCTACTTATGGCAGGTGCAACAGGGCAAGGTAAGTCAGTAGGTCTTAACGCAGTACTAACCTCTCTTTTGTACAAAAAACATCCCGCTGAAGTAAAGTTTGTATTAGTAGATCCAAAGAAAGTTGAACTTACACTTTTTAATAAAATTGAAAGACACTACTTAGCAAAATTACCTGATAGTGAAGAAGCTATAATAACAGACAATACCAAGGTAATAAACACCTTAAATTCATTGTGTATAGAGATGGACAACAGGTATGAGCTATTAAAAAATGCACAATGTAGAAATATTGTTGAATACAATAAAAAGTTTAAATCTAGGAAACTAAACCCTAATGATGGACATCAGTTTCTTCCATATATAGTATTGGTAGTAGATGAGTTTGCAGATTTAATAATGACAGCTGGAAAAGAAGTTGAAACTCCAATTGCAAGAATTGCCCAATTAGCTAGAGCAATTGGAATACATTTAATTATTGCAACACAAAGACCTTCAGTAAATGTTATAACAGGTGTTATTAAAGCTAATTTCCCTGCAAGAATTGCATTTAGAGTAACCTCTAAAATAGATTCACGAACAATTTTAGATAGTTCAGGTGCTGACCAGCTAATAGGTCGAGGTGATATGCTATATACCCAAGGTAACGAACTAATAAGAGTTCAATGTGCATTTGTTGATACACCTGAAGTTGAAAAACTTACTGACTTTATTGGATCACAAAAAGCTTACCCTAGCGCCCATGCATTGCCCGAATATATAGGAGATGAAAGTGGCACAAATCTTGATATTGATATATCCGACAGAGATAAGTTATTTAGAGAAGCTGCAGAAGTAATAGTAATAGCCCAGCAAGGATCTGCATCTTTGTTACAAAGAAAACTAAAACTCGGCTACAACAGAGCAGGAAGACTTATTGATCAGCTAGAAGCTGCTGGAATTGTTGGACCATTTGAGGGAAGTAAAGCAAGGCAAGTAATTATAACTGATTTAGTAGCACTAGACAGACATCTAGAAAATGAAAAAAATATATAAAAAATGAAAAAAGCATACACCCTACTCATATTAATTTTAAACACTCTTGTAATATTTTCTCAAAATGACCCTAAGGCTGAAGAGCTTTTAAATAAAGTCTCTGAGAATATCAAGGGTTACGAAAGTATGTATATTAATATAAATCACAACTTAACTAACCTAGAAGAAGATATTGACCAAACCAACAAGGTTAGTTTTGTAAAAAAAGGAACTAAATACAATGTTAAATGGAATAATATAACATTTATATATGATGGAGAAAAGCTTTTTACTATCAATCCAGATGATGAAGAAGTAACTATATCTACAGAAGATTTAGATGAAGAAAGTACTATAACTCCAAATAAGATTTTAACCTTTTTCGAAGAAGGCTATGAGTTTAAAATGGATATAACACAAGATGTAACTGTATTAGATTATTATGAACAAAGAACTAGAAAGTTATTACAGTATATTAAATTAATTCCCATAGACTCTGAATCTGAAATAGACTACATACTATTGGCAGTAGAGAAAAAAAATAACAGAATATATAAAAGTATTGAAAAAGGTAAAAATGGTACTACAACAACATATACCATTACATCATTTGAAGTAGACCTTCCTTTAGATGATGATTTATTTCTATTTAACAAAAAAGAGTACAAGGATTATTACATAAACGATATTGATTGATAGAAATTGAAAATTTTAGACAAATACATACTTAAAACATTTATTAAAACATTCTTAAGTGTTTTCTGTATAATTATGTTAATTTTTTTACTACAATCAGTATGGGTTTATATTTCAGAATTGGCTGGAAAAGATTTAGACATAGCTATTATAATTAAGTTCCTGACCTATGTATCACCAAGACTTATAGTTTTAATTCTTCCACTAACTATTTTACTGTCTAGTATAATGGTCTTTGGTAGTTTTGCAGAAAATTACGAATTTGCAGCCATGAAATCTACAGGTATCTCTCTGCAAAGAGCAATGAGAAGCTTGAGTGTTTTTATTCTATTTATTGGTGTAATAACATTTTTTTTCTTAAATAATGTCAACCCAGTAGCCGAATACAATTTTCATAATTTAAGAAAAAATATATCTAAAGTAAAACCCACAATGGCTATAGCCGAAGGGCAGTTTAATCAAATTGGGAGAATAAATATTAAAGTTAAAAATAAAACAGGTGATAAAGGTCAATATCTAACAGATGTAATAATACATCAGAAAAAAAATAAAGTTGGTAATTACACGGTCATAAAATCCAAGACAGGTGAGATTTCTAGTAGTCTAGACTCCGATATATTACAGTTAAAATTATTTGAAGGTAATTATTATGATGAGGTAACATCCAATGATTATAAACAAAGATTAAAAAAACCACATTTAAAAAGTTATTTCGAAGAATACATATTAAATATTAATCTGGCAGAAATAAACAATGTCGATTTTGATGATACAGAAAATGTAAATAAACACACGATGCTTGGCGTTTCAGATCTTGGAATCACAATAGATTCATTGCTGAAAAAGAAAGAAGAGGACTACAAACTAATTGCATCAAAAATGCATAACAGGTCTAATGCCTTAGTATTAAATGATAATGTAAGAGCTAAAATTGTAGATACTATCTATAAGGGAGAAAATTTTTACGACTTATTTAAACTCAAAAAACAAGTTCAACTATTTGATCTAGCTATTAGTTCAATTAATAGCACGAATAGTATTATAAAGTCTAATAAAATAATTCAGGCATACAGAGATAAAAACATAAACAAACATATAATATCGTTACATGATAAATTCGCTATTTCATTTGCTTGTGTAATATTATTTTTTATTGGCGCTCCTTTAGGAGCGATAATTAGAAAAGGGGGATTTGGATTACCGTTGGTTTTATCTATTGTTTTATTTTGTGTTTTTCATTTTATTGGAATATTTACTAAAAATTTAGCAGAAGATAACAGCATAAATCCAGTACTGGCTAGCTGGCTATCAACAATTATAATGCTTCCTGTCAGTATCTATTTAACCAATAGAGCGACTAAAGATAGATCTATATTTAATTTTGATAATTTATACTTACTGATAAATAAGTTTTTAAAGAGAAGTGATAAAATTTGATTAAAAAACAGTGTATATTTACAAAAATTTACAAAAATGTCTAAAGAAAATAATCGGCAATTAGATAGTATCGAATCTGCTATAAACGATATTCGATCTGGTAAAGTAATTATTGTTGTTGATGATGAAAATAGAGAAAATGAAGGTGATTTTTTAGCTGCTGCTGAATCAATTACTCCTGAGATTGTGAATTTTATGGCTATGCATGGAAGAGGTCTAATATGTGCACCAATTACTGAAAAAAGATCCAAAGAATTAAATTTAAACCCAATGGTTGGTAACAATACCGATCCAATGGAAACTGCTTTTACAGTTTCAGTTGATCTTATTGGTAGTGGAGTAACTACTGGAATATCTGCTTCCGATAGATCTAAAACTATTAAAGCTTTAGTCGATAAAAAAACTAGACCTCATGACATTTCAAAGCCAGGGCATGTTTTTCCATTAATAGCTAAAGAAGGTGGGGTTTTAAGAAGAACTGGTCATACAGAAGCTGCCATAGATTTTGCCAGATTAGCTGGATTTAAGCCTGCTGGTGTAATTGTTGAAATTATGAATGAGGATGGAACTATGGCTAGGTTGCCAGAATTATTTGAAGTTGCAAAAAAATTCAATCTAAAAATAATATCAATTGAAGATCTTGTTGCCTATAGAATGGAACATGATTCATTAATTGAGAAAAAAGAGGATTTTCAAATTGAAACGAGATTTGGAAGTTTTAGATTAAGAGCTTATCAACAAACCACAAATGACAGACTACATATTGCATTAACCAAAGGTTCTTGGGAACCGAGTGAACATGTGCTTACTAGAATCAACTCTAAACTACTTAATAATGATGTTTTAGGCACCTTAACTAACAACTTAGACAAGAAGCTAGATGACATGTTTAAACTAGTTAACGATGCTGGAAAAGGAGCGATAGTATTTATAAATCAACAGAATCAACCATTAAGCACGTTGAATAGATTGAAAATCTTGAGAAGAAGTCAAATTAAAGGAAAAGTAATAAAGGCTCCAAAAATAGAGATGGATGATAGAGATTTTGGAATTGGTGCTCAAATTTTACATGATTTAAATATCCATAAATTAAGATTAATTTCTAATGGAACAGCAACAAAAAGAGTTGGAATTATTGGTTATGGACTTGAAATAATTGACTACATAAATTACTAGTCACTTTTCTTTTTACTATATATCCATTTAAAAAAATCTTTATCCTTAAATGCGTTTAACCAGCTATCGTGATTCACATTATCATATAGTGTAAACTTAGGAGTACCTCCAGCTTCAATTATTGCTTCAACCATTTTAACTGAATATAATGGATGCACTACATTATCCTCAGAACCGTGAAAAATCCAAACAGGTGTTTTTTTAGCAAATAGCTTAGCAGTTTCTGGTTGTGCACCACCACAAATTGGTGTAGCTGCAGCAAACATATCTGGTCTTCTGTAGAGCATCTCAAAAGTCCCCATTCCACCATTAGATAAACCTGTAGCATAAACCCTTTCGGTATTTACATTACTAGTTTTAACTAAAGAATCCATTAACTTGATTACTAAAGAAAGTGATTTTGTGGGTTTTTTGTTCTCAAAAAACTTGTAATACATATTATTATTAGAACTAACTTTTTCTCTATTAGTCCATGAGTCACCATCAGGGAATTGAGGAAGAACAGCAAAAGATTTATATTGGCTTCTATTTTTTTTATCGGTAAACAGCTTAGCTATATATTTTAGTTGCAGGTTATTATCAGAACCTCTTTCACCATATCCGTGCAAAAATAAATGTAATGGATACTTTTTACTTTTTTCAAAATCTTTGGGAACTAATAGCCTATAGTTTAAGGTATCCTGACCATCAATAAATTGCTTGTATAAAAAAACATTATTATCTTGAGAGAAGATAAAATTACATAGAAAAAAAGAAAATAATAGCAAACGCATAATAATTAATTTTAGTTAAAAATCTATAGTATTATCATTAATATTTTTTCTGACTTTATTTAAAGCAGAAAACTTGTCATCTTCAGACCTATACCCTATTGGCAGTACTAAAACTGATTTTAAATTTCTTGACTTTAAATCTAAAATTTCATCATATTTATCAGGTAAAAAACCTTCCATTGGGCAAGAATCTATTCCTTCAACAGAGCAGACAGTTAATAGGTTACCAAGAGCTAAGTATGCTTGGTTTTTAGACCAACTAAAAATAGAAGAATTAGACATATCGTTAAACTCATTTATAAGTGATTTTTTAAAGGACTCTAAAATGTTTGCAGGTGTTTTTCTTATATCTGTAATTCTTTTAAAATAAGTCTCAATATAAGCTTCGTCTATCTTAGTCTCAATGCATATAACCAAAAGATGAGAACATTGAACTACCTGTTGTTGATTCATAGAACTCTCCAGTAAATTATTTTTAAATTCTTGATTTGAAATTACAACTAATTTTATTGGTTGTAAACCATATGAAGAAGCTGTTAGATTAAATGCATGTTTTAAAGTGTTAATCTGATCAAGAGTTAATTTCCTTTCAGAATCAAATTTTTTGGTAGCGTATCTCCAATTTAATCTATCAATTATATTCATATTATATGTGTGTCTAATGCAAAATTAACGAAAGTGTTTTTAAGAACTTATAAAATTAAGTGAAATAAGTATAAATAATCTTGAAAGAATAAAAAAAGGATATTATATTTGCCTCGCTATTGGAGAAATGGCAGAGTGGTCGAATGCGGCAGTCTTGAAAACTGTTGAGGGTCACACCTCCGGGGGTTCGAATCCCTCTTTCTCCGCAAAACCTTGTAAGTCTATGATTTGCAAGGTTTTTTTATTATAAACCTATAAAGGTTTCAAAAATATTTTTCTTATGAGCACAAATACGATTATAAAAACTGAGTAATAAATAAAAAATGGTATTACATACTCTTGTAATTCAAAAACCAACATACCAGCCATAATTAGTAATTGAAATCCTAAACCATACATAGAAACTAGGGTCATAAACCACTTTGGAAATGGTGGACTATCACTTGCGTTTTTGTCCATATAGTACATAATCTTATCAAAAGAGATATATAAGACATCATAGATTTTATAAAAAATATTTACCATCTTTTGAGTCTCCCCTTTTAAAGCTTTCGGGGCAATGTCTTCAAAAACTCGACTAGTAGAGTCGCCATCTACAGAATTTCGTAAAATAACATAATAGTAGTTGTAAACAGTGCCTTGTAATTGAATTCCAAAAAAAGCAATTAACATATAAATTATTGATGCATTAGAAATATACCAAAATGCTAATAAAAAACAAAAATTGAGTAAAAAATCTGCTATTGAATCATAATATCTACCAGTGTAAGATGGTGTATTCTTTAATCGAGACAACTCACCGTCAGCAGCATCTAAAACAGATTTTAATATAATAAAAATAGCAGCTAAGATATAATGTCCAGATAACATGAATACAATTGCAATAAGCCCAGCTACAATAAAAGTAGTAGTGACATGAATAGGAGTAAAACTCGTATACTGAAGTTTACTTGCGATCCAATTTCCACCAGAGCGTCCGTAGTCTGATAAATCTAAAAACTGGTATTTTATTGGGAGTTTTGCCAATAGAATTTATGTTAATTAAAGAGTATTAATTAAAAAAAAACAAAAGTACAATCATTTTTTTAACCAGTATTATTTTTATTAAATAAATATTATAATATGATAATTTTAATAAAAAATATTAGTGTCTATGTTTTTTTTATTAATTTGGAATTCTTATATCTAATAAATATTAAAATTTATATTATGAAAAAAAATTACTTTTTAACAATTATATTTACAATTCTCTCTTTTTTATCTGTTTATTCACAATGTGATCACACATTTGTGATGAACGATTCTTACGGAGATGGATGGAATGGCGCATCAGTTGATATATTAGTTGATGGCGTTGTAGTTGTAGAAGCTGCCGCTGCTGTGAGTGCAGGAGTTACAAGTGGTAGTACTGAAGATTTATTATTTTCTGTAGCTGAAGGTTCTTCAATCACACTCTCAGACTGGGTGACAGGGACTTATAATAATGAGATTTCTTGGTCAATAATTGATGGAGCTGGTATACAACTTGCCTCTGGAGTGTTTGGGGAATTTGCCGATGTTATAGCTAATTGCACTACTCCTGATTGCTATGTTCCGGCAATAACTGCTTGGACTATGACTCTTGATGGTGTTACATTGTTGATGGAACAAATGTAGATGAAGCTATCGGATACACTCTTGAATATAGCGAGACTACGTTTACTCCTGGAGATGGAACAGCTACTGTTTATGAGTTTGATTCTTTCCCACACACACTTACTGGCTTAACGGAAGCTACAACTTATTTCTTTGCAATGCAATCTAATTGTGGAGATAGTGTTTCTGATTGGATCGGATCTCCAGATGAATGGACAACTACAATCTACTGGAAGTACAGCTGACGCACCTATTATAATAGAAAGTATTCCTTATTCAGTAAGTGATGATACCATTAATTACGGAGATGATTATACTAATACTGCACTTGGATGTGGTTTAGGAATCGGATATTATCTTAATGGAGATGATGTAGTATATTTATATACAGCCGCGTCAACTATGAGCTTAAATGTTAATTTAGCTCCATCAATTGGTGAAACTCAAACATCAGCTAATTATGCTGGTATGTATGTCTATGAAAATGCTGAGGATGTTGGTGTTAATTGTTGGATTGCAGAACTAGAACTTGGATTTAGTTCTGAGCCAGCTTCTTTTGAACTAAGCGTTACAGAAGGATCTACATACTATTTTGTAATATCTACTTGGGCAGCACCTCAAAATGTTGCATATGATTTAAGTATTACAGAGTTATTGTGTGGTACTCCAACTAATTTAGCTGTATCGAATGTTACCGCTGTTAGTGCAGATGTTTCATGGGATGCTGGTGAAGCAGTGTCTTGGGAATATGTTTCTTCAACAGTCGAAGATTCGTCAGTACCTACTGAAGCAGGAACTTCAATAACTGAACCTACTGTATCAATTTTAAATTGCTACCCCATCACTGGTTATGATGTTTGGGTAAGAGCAGTATGTGAAGACGGATCTACTAGTGAATGGACTAGCGTGACATTTACTACTTCACTGCAATCACCTGAATGTGGTGAAAGTATTTCACAATATGATTATCCTAACGGTTCCGGTGGGGGTTCAACATTTGATGATAACTTTACTATTACAAATGATTACTCGTCTGAATTATTATTTACAACGACATCTGGTGATCAAGACGGAGATGGTTACACAGATGAGATTACTGTAACTGTTAGTGGTTCAACAGAAAATAATTATGATTGGGTATTTATAACTAATGGAGCAGGTGAATTATTGTATGGTCCTGCGTCCGGAGTTCAAGATGCCGCTGTAACATCTGCAGATGGTACAATAAATGTATATCTATCTGCTGACGGATCTGTACAAGGAGGTCCAATTACTTTTGATGTTAGCTGTGCTGGTTTATCCGTTAATGACTTTGATCTATCTAATCTAAAGATATATCCAAATCCAGTTAATGGAGATTATGTAACAATACAGTCTCCAATTAGTGGAGATAAGAATATTGAAGTATATGATATTACTGGAAAGAGACTAATTAATACTATATTAAATTCTGATAAACTAGATATCAGTTCTGTTAGTGCTGGTGTTTATTTAGTGAAAGTGACTGTTCAAGGACAGAGTAAAGTTTCTAAGCTAATTATTAGATAACATTAATAAAACTGTAAATAAAAGCACTCTAATTTTATAATTAGGGTGCTTTTATTTTTTAAAAAAGACAAAATAAAAAATTAATTATATGCTTGAACATTACTTTGACTGTCCACACTGCTGGGAAAATCAGTTAAAAATGATAGATACCTCAATAAATAGTCAAAACTTTATTGAAGACTGTGAGATATGTTGTAACCCTCTAGAATTTAACTTAAAAACTGATTATAATACACTAGTTTCTTTTTCAGTTGATCCTATTGGTCAGTAGCTAAAGAATAGATTATGTGTTATGGGGTATTTAAAAATTCTATCACATGCTTTATACTTTCGAATGGGTTTTCTTCCATAGGAACATGACCACTATTCTCTAATATAACTAGTTTATTATTTGGTAAGTTATTTTGAAATTTATAAGCATTCTCAACTGGAATTAATAAATCATTTGCTCCCCAAAGTATAAGAGTTGGTTGTTTGATGTTAGTAATATTAGTGTAATTATTTCTTTTACCTATACCAAGCCTATCAATAAATGCTTGTCGATTACCCTTTCTTAGACAGAGATCAAAATATCTTTGTACTAAGGAATCTGTAACCTTTGACTTATCAAAGAATACATTTTCAACACTAGATCTTACAACAAAAAAAGGAGTTATAAAACGAACGATTTTATTAATAACCGGAGTCTCTGCTAATCTAAAAGCAATAGGCACACTCTTTGAAACTAAAGGAAAACCACCAGCATCAATTAAAATTAATTTTTTTACAATATCTGGTTTCTCTAAAGCAAAATTCCATGCTATTTCTCCACCCAAAGAATTACCAGCTATAATACATTGTTTAACATCCAAAGTCTCTAAAAATTCTTTTAAAAAAGAAGTGTAATTTGAAATAGAATAATCTCGGTCAACAAAAGGGCCAGTTAAACCATAAGCAGGAAGGTCTAATCTTATAACTCGTTTAGAAGACTTTAATTTGTTAGTCCAATCATCAAAAGTATGTAAACTAGCCCCTGTACCATGGATAAGTATTATAGGAACAGAATCTGTTAGATTTCCTTCATCTCGATAGTGAATATCTATATCTTTAACAGAAATAAATGATGACTCTATATTAGCATATTTTAATTTTAATTTATCCAACGAAATATCACGATGAAAAAAAAGGATAAATACACCTATTGTTAACATTATAATAAAAGAAAAAAGGATTTTTAAAGACTTAATTAAGTAATTCATAGAGATTTATCAATCATTCGTTTTTTATCTTATTTCAAAACAATCCTAGAAGGAGTGTCCTTACCATTAATAACGCTTTCAGTGCCTTTAGCGATTGCATTTATAGTTTGGGTAATTACAGTAATATTTAGGGTTTCTACCTCATCTGAAGGTTGATGATAATCCTTGTCTATATCTATTGCGGTAGTAGAAAATGAGTGAGAAGGCACCCCTAATCTAGCTAAAGAAGCATTATCAGATCTGAAAAATAAATTATAATTTAGATAGGGATCAGGAAATAGTTGATACCCTGTCCCTATTAAATTATTTTGTATAATTTGACCAAAATCTGATCGATCAAAGCCAGTCAACCAAGCGCTGTTAGGTCCAAAGCTTGGTGATTTACCTATCATTTCTAGATTTATTCCTGCAATATACTTCGATGCGTCAATCCCATTTCCAAAATATTTAGAGCCCAACATACCCATTTCTTCTGCAGTAAAAGCAACAAAAATAATTGTCCTCTCGTTTAATTTTTTTTCTTTAAAATATTTAGCTAAAGTTAATACGCCAGTAACACCAGAAGCATTATCATTTGCTCCGTTAAATATTGAATCCTCTAAAATTCCATTAATACCTAAATGATCATAATGTGCAGATATAATTACATACTCTTCTTTTTTACTCTTTCCTTCTAGTACCCCTATAATATTACTGGTTGTTATATCCTTATTTCCTTGTTTAGATTTAATAGTAAAAGTTTGTCGATAGCTATTTAAAGTATCATAAAAAGTTAACCCAATTTTTTTGAATTCAGTTTCTATGTAACTAGCTGCCTTTTCAATTCCTGGTGTTCCAGCCTTTCTTCCCTGCATCCGATCAGACGCCAGAGTATACAAATGCTTTTTAACCAATAACGAATCTATGGCAGGGTCTATACTTGCTGTATTTTTAATTGTTTTTTGACAAGAAAAATTGATAACTAAAATAAAAAGTAATAAGCTTGTTTTCTTCAAAATGATTTCGGTTTAAAAAATAAAGATACTTAATTATAGTTCGTTTTTTAAGCTAATTATCCGATGCTTTATTTATGTCTAAATTGAAGGTTTGTATTTTTAAGTTACAATATTACAGACTTATAAATATCAATAAGTATTTGTATTACTTCTAACTAAAACAACATACCTTCGCACTTATGCATCAACAAAATCCATATTCTAGTCGTTACGACCTTGAGAGGTTAGTGAAATATTATCCATTGTTACAAAAACATATTGTTTTAAATCCATCTGGAGAAGAAACGATTGATTTTCTTTCTTCAACAGCGGTGTATTCGTTGAACAAGGCTATGTTACTTGCAGATTTTAAACTAGAGGATTACGATTTACCTATGGGCTATCTAATCCCTCCAGTTCCTGGAAGATTAGACTATCTACTGCATATGCAAGACTTTCTTTCAGAAAAACTTAACACTTCTAAAGACACTCAACTAAGGGGGTTAGATATAGGCGCTGGTGCTAATGGAATATATTGCATTTTAGGCGCACAACATTTTAACTGGAAAATGGTTGGTATAGAAAGTGATTTAAATGCAATAAGTATAGCGAACATTAACATTCAAAAGACCAAAGAATTACAAGACAAGGTTAAGATATTACACCAAGAGAATAAAAGTTTTCTTTTTAAAAATATTATTAAAGCCGATGATAAATTTGATTTTTTAGTTTGTAACCCACCCTTTCATAATTCTAAAGAAGAAGCAATAAAAGGCACACTTAGAAAACTTAATAATTTAGGAGATAAAACAAAAAAGAAAAAATTCTCACTAAATTTTGAAGGACAGGCTAATGAGCTTTGGTGTAACGGAGGTGAAATACTCTTTATCAAAAGATTAATTAAAGAGAGTGCAGGATTTAAAGATCAAATAAAAATATTTTCTACCCTTGTTGCTAAAAAAACTAGTTTACCTACAATTGAGAAACAACTTAATAAAGTAAAAGCTGAATATTCTATTGTACCTATGGCTTTAGGAAATAAAAAAGGACGTTATGTTATGTGGTGGTTTGAAAACAAACTGTAATTATTAACCCTTATTTTTCACGAAACTTCTTTGGAGGAAATAAAATAAGTGAAAATTGCAGAAAGTAAAGCTGGAATTCCAAAAATCATAAAATTAATAGACATACTAAGTCCCATCCCTATCATTACACCTCCTGCTAATGGCCCTAAAACACCACCTAACCTACCCGCTCCAATAGCCCACCCTATTCCAGTAGTTCTATATTCAGTAGGATATAATCTTGCTGCTACTGCATAAAGACCTACAAATCCACCTTGTATAAAGAAACCTAAAAAACCAAAAACAATTAATAACCAATCGGATCCTATAAAAATTTTAAATACAGCCATTAGTATAGCTGCAATTAAAAAGAATATAGAAATAGTTTTTTTAAGACCAATTTTCGAAGAATAATAACCTTGAAGTATAATTCCAAAGAATGCACCAATATTAAAGACAGTTCCAGCGTAAATTGCGAGCTCTATTGACAAGCCTGCATTAGTTGCCAACTTAGGAATCCAACTTATAAGAAAATACAAACAACTAAAAGCAAAAAATAATGCAAACCACAATTGAAAAGTAGAAACCTTATATTTTTTAGACAACAACTGTTTCACAGGTATTCCTGCAGTTAATGTTTTTTTTAGAGGTAATTGCTTTAAAATTTTTAAATTCATTTTTATAAAAATCTTATTCACATTTTCTAAAGCATTTTTAGGTTGTTTTCTTATATAAAACTCAATGGATTCCGATAAAAAATAATAAATCAAAGGAATAGTTAATAAAGAGGCTATTCCTGCAATTATAAACATCATTTGCCACCCACTAGATGGAATAACCAAAACAGAGATATATCCTGAAATTACTGCTCCTACAGGATATCCAGAAATAACAAAACTAACCCAAAAATCTTTTGACTTATTTGGTGTATACTCAGAAGTCAAAGCTGCGGTGCTTGCCAACATACTCCCTATTCCTATTCCACTTAGAAAACGTAAAGTAATTAACTGATTAACATTTTCGCTGTATCCAGTTAAAAACATACTGATGCCCATTAAAAAAGCACTTAAAAGAATTATTTTCTTTCTTCCAAAACTATCTGAATATGGTGCTAAAAATAAAGCTCCTAATGCCATTCCAGCTAGACCAGCACTAAACACAACTCCTAGGGCTTCTGGTCCTAGGTTCCAAGAGTTGGAAATAGCAGGTGCACAATAGGATATAATAAGCACATCCATTCCATCAAAAATATTCATTAAAAAACAAATTCCTATTGTAGAATACTGTAGCCTGGTCATAGGACTTGAGTCTATAAAATATTTAGTTGATTGTGACATAAGTTTAAACAATTTGCAAACCTACATTTTATTATATTATAAGTAGATAAAAACAAACAAAAAAACCATAGAATAAAGAATATAATTACTCTTTTGTTCTATGGTTTTTTTAATTATTTATTAAAATACTAATCCAAGAAAATTGGTCCTCCAGCATCTTCAAGTAATTTCCCTAATAAATGAACTTCCTTAACAAAGGCATCCATTTTTGGTTTAGCTCTATCAAACATTTGCTGAGCAATATCAAAACTTTGCATATGTAGCTCTGTAGGGCCATATGAATTTCCATAATATCCGCCCATTGCTTTTGAAAGACGATCCATTATAGTTAACCTATCCTTTTCACCAATTTCTGCCTTTGCTCCACTACCAACAAACTCTCTATCTAAGCTAATCATTTCATCTCTTAGGTTGTAGACAGCTTTTGTAAGTTCCTCTCTATTTGTTTTGATTTGTTTTAGATTTCTCTCATATGTAGAAACTCGTGCCATAGCCTTAGTAAAAACATGTGAAGAGACTCTAACAGATTTAGTTAATTCAGCTAATGCTATATTGTATTCACTATGTTTATCTGACATAGGGTTAGTTAGTATATTTTCACGAATACGTTCAACTTCTAAACTAACAGGGTCAGATAATTGAGTTAAATCCCCCCCCACTCTTTTATAAAGTGTTACCTGATATGTGCCAGGATCTACTGCGGTTACCATTCCTGCTGATCTTCTACCCCATCTACCTCTAGTAGAAGAAGACTGAGATACAACTGTTGTTGTAGAGATAGATGTACCTAATCCCCAAGATACTCGGTGAATACCTTTTCTCAAAGGCCCAGAAACTATATCTACTAATTCACCACTACTATTTGTTATCATTAAAACTGCTTCAGAGCTAGCTTCATTCATTTCTTTATCTAAAGCTTCCCATCCAGGAAAAGGAATGTCATCAGTTTTAATCATTTTTTCTGATTTTTGACGTTTGCTTTTTAAAGAGCTTTGCCCCTTAGATAAATAATATGTTAGAGTTGCACCATAAGATGGATTCTTTGCGGAATACTCAGAAGCACCTGAACTTCCAGTACCACTTCTAACTTGATTATATTGAAGTGCTTTTCTTGGATTAAATAAATGTGCTTCTTTTTCTAATGTTTCAACAGTAATATCTCTTAAAGGGCTATAGTCGTCTAAGACATAAAAACTTCTTCCAAAAGTTGCTAAAACTAAATCGTTTTCTCTTTTTTGTATTGCAAGATCTCTAATTGAAATTGTTGGAAGACCATTAGAAAATTTATGCCACTTATCTCCTTGATTAACACTAATATATACTCCATATTCAGTACCTAAAAATAATAGGTTTGGATTTACATGATCTTGTACTAATCTCCATACTAATGTTCCTTCAGGTAATCCATTAACTATCGGTTCCCATTTTTTTCCTCCATTAGTTGTTTTATATAAATAAGGACTATAATCACCAAACTTATGATTATCTAAAGCTACATATGCAGTATTATCATCATGTAAATCTACTTTTATATCATTTACAAAAGCTGAAGCAGGAACATCAGGTAGTTCATCAACCATCATTTTTGTCCAATTATCCCCACCATCTCGAGTGAATTGAATAATCCCATCATCTGTTCCGGCATAAAGTACACTTTCATTAGTTTTTGACTCTGAAAGAGAAGTTATTGTATTATAAGTTGACATAGCATATACATCAATCGCATTGTCAAAA
>CASIAX010000006.1:0-30290 GCA_949372955.1 uncultured Flavobacteriaceae bacterium
AAATAGTTACAGAAACAGGAACAGTTACCGGCGGTGTATATCCTACACCTTATACGGTAGAATACACAACACCAGACTGTACTACAATAGGAGAGATTACTTTTACAACTTTAGATGGAGATGATAACTTCTTTTGAAATGACCCCTACATGTGATGGAGCAGTAGTGATACTACAACCTTGGCTACGCCAGGTGGAACCTTTGCTTTTGCTGATCCACAGCCAACCGATGGGGCAGTTATCGAAGATTCAACAACAGGTGACGTCACTGGCGGTATATATTCTACATCCTACACGATTGAATACACAACACCAGACTGTACAACTACAGGAGAGATTACTTTTACTGTTTTAGATGGAGATGATTCTTCTTTTGAAATGACCCCTACATGTGATGGAGCAGTAGTAGATACTACAACCTTGGCTACGCCAGGTGGAACCTTTGCTTTTGCTGATCCACAGCCAACCGATGGTGCAGTTATAGATTCAACAACAGGTGAAGTTACTGGCGGTATATATTCTACATCCTACACGATTGAATACACAACACCAGACTGTACAACCACAGGAGAGTTTACATTTACAACTTTAGATGGAGATGATTCTTCTTTTGAAATGACCCCTACATGTGATGGAGCAGTAGTAGATACTACAACCTTGGCTACGCCAGGTGGAACCTTTGCTTTTGCTGATCCACAGCCAACCGATGGTGCAGTTATGAAGATTCAACAACAGGTGACGTCACTGGCGGTATATATTCTACATCCTACACGATTGAATACACAACACCAGACTGTACAACTACAGGAGAGATTACTTTTACTGTTTTAGATGGAGATGATTCTTCTTTTGAAATGACCCCTACATGTGATGGAGCAGTAGTAGATACTACAACCTTGGCTACGCCAGGTGGAACCTTTGCTTTTGCTGATCCACAGCCAACCGATGGTGCAGTTATAGATTCAACAACAGGTGAAGTTACTGGCGGTATATATTCTACATCCTACACAGTAGAATACACAACACCAGACTGTACAACCACAGGAGAGTTTACATTTACAACTTTAGATGGAGATGATTCTTCTTTTGAAATGACCCCTACATGTGATGGAGCAGTAGTAGATACTACAACCTTGGCTACGCCAGGTGGAACCTTTGCTTTTGCTGATCCACAGCCAACCGATGGGGCAGTTATCAGATTCAACAACAGGTGAAGTTACTGGCGGTATATATTCTACATCCTACACGATTGAATACACAACACCAGACTGTACAACTACAGGAGAGATTACTTTTACTGTTTTAGATGGAGATGATTCTTCTTTTGAAATGACCCCTACATGTGATGGAGCAGTAGTAGATACTACAACCTTGGCTACGCCAGGTGGAACCTTTGCTTTTGCTGATCCACAGCCAACCGATGGTGCAGTTATCGATTCAACAACAGGTGAAGTTACTGGCGGTATATATTCTACATCCTACACGATTGAATACACAACACCAGACTGTACAACCACAGGAGAGTTTACATTTACAACTTTAGATGGAGATGATTCTTCTTTTGAAATGACCCCTACATGTGATGGAGCAGTTGTTACAACCTTGGCTACGCCAGGTGGAACCTTTGCTTTTGCTGATCCACAGCCAATCGATGGACCATTTATAAACTCAATAACGGGTGAGGTTACTGGTGCTGATTATGGATTTAACTTTTCTGTTACTTATAATTTAAATGTTATTTGCGAGACCACTTCATCTTTTAACGTTACATCTGCTGTATTGCCTGTTATTGCTGATCCTACTCCTTTTGAAGTATGCGATGACAATATTGCTAATGGCTTAACAGAAATGGATTTAAATATAAAAAATTCTGAAATTACCATTGGTAATAATAATTATTCAGTTACTTATTACCTTACATCTGTTGAAGCCGAAATTGGAGAAAATCCTTTACCTATCCCTTATACTAACATATCTAACCCTCAAACTATTCACATTAGAGTTGCAGATATTACTTATGGATGTTTTGTTACAACGTCGATGGATCTTAGTGTTGAGTCGGCCCCTGCTGCCACTATACCTTCTAACTTAGAATTCTGTGATGCCGATGCCGATGGTTTTGGAGTATTCACTCTAACCGATGCTGATGCTGAGATAATAACTGACCAAACAGGTTTAGTTGTCACTTACCACGAGACTCTATCGGATGCGGAGAATAATCTTTTCCCTATCGTTGGAGAGTACAATAACATTGTTGCCTATCAGCAAACCATTTATGTACGCGTAGAAAGTGCAACGATCACCACTGCTTGTGCTACTTACCTAGAGCTTATCCTTGTAGTTTATGATGTTCCACAGATAGAGACTAATCCGACTCCTTTAGAGGTTTGTGATAATGACACGGATGGTTTTGCATTATTTGATTTAAGCCTTGCTAATCAAGAGATATTAAATGGATTGGATCCAGATGATTTTGAGATAAGCTATTACGAGACACTAGATAATGCTGAACTAGAAACTAATCCAATCACCACTCCTTTAGCCTATACCAACGTAGCTCCTTTTACACAACAGGTATATGTACGTGTAGAGAATATAGATACACAGTGCTACAACACCACTGCTTTAACGCTTATTGTAAACGAACTTCCTGTACTTATACAGCCAGATCCATTAGAGCTTTGTGATGATAACAACACAGGAGATGAAGTAGAAGAATTTACTTTAGAGGATAGTATTGGTCAGGTATTAAACGGACAGACGGGAATAGACATTACTTTTCACCAGACTCAAGAGGATGCAGATAATGCAGAGAGTCCAATCTTTAGTCCGTACACCAACATTGTTAATGCACAGACCATTTATATTCGTGCAGAGAACAACATTACTGGTTGTTTTAACACAATCACTCTAGATTTAAGAGTTAATCCATTACCTAGTCCAGTCGAGGTGGAACCTTTAGAGGCTTGTGATGTAGATGCGGATGGATTTGCTAGTTTTGATTTAGAGAGTGTATCAGAAGATATTATTAATGGAGAGCTGGATATCTTTGTTACTTACTATGAGACCTTATCCGATGCAGAGAATGCGCTGAATGCTTTAGATAGTCTTTATGATAATATAGTTCCTAATAACCAGACTCTTTTTGTTCGAGCTGAGAACAGTATAACTGGATGCTTTAGTATTGTAAATCTAGAGCTTGTAACGCTTCCTTCTCCACAGCTGCCTATTGTTATTGATGATATTATTATATGTGATGAAGATTTAAATGGATTCTTCCAGTTTGATTTAACACAAAATAGTAGTCTTATACTAGCAGATCAGATAGATTCTGAGTTTAATCTTACCTATCACCTATCTCAAGAAGATGCTGATACAGGAGATAATCCTATTGTAAATCCACAGACTTATAATAACCTGTCTAATCCACAGACTATTTATGTTCGATTGGAGAGTATAGAGAACCTATGTGTCTCTACCGGACAGTTTGATCTTATTGTATCGCTTCCTCCAGATATCATACAACCATTACCACTAGAGGTATGTGATGATCTTGTAGCTGACCAGATGACAGAGTTTGACTTAAGGGTTAAAGATGAAGAGATTACCGGTGGTAATCCTTGGATTGTAGCATACTATGAAACAGAACAAGATGCACTAGAAGGAACTAATGTTATTGTAGATCCAGAGGCCTATACCAATACTGCTGTAGGTAGTAATGCATTAAACCCGCAGACTTTATTTGTTAGAGTTACCGATCCATCGACCACATGCTATTCTTTTGTTACCCTTACAATAAGAGTACTTCCTAACCCTACACCAAGTATTGATCCACCCAAAATAGAGCTATGTGATTATAATAACCCAGGAGATGGGCTTGAGGTATTTGATATTACGGTAAACGAAGCTTATATCATTAACGGAGAAGAAGGTGTAAGTGTTAGTTACCACGAGAAACTAGAAGATGCTGAAAATAGAACTGATGCAATTGTAAATACTACAGCATATACCAACATAACAGCTGGTCAACAAATTATTTACGTAAGAGTAAGTAACGACGATACAGCATGTTATACGATTGTAACCTTTTATCTAGTGGTTAATCCACTGCCAGATGTATCTGCTGCAGATCAGTATATTGCTTGTGAGATTAACACTGATGGAGAATATGACTTTGATTTAGATACGGTAAGCGCATCGATATTAGGAACACAAGATCCGTTGAACTTTACAGTTAATTATTACCAGACTCTAGAAGATGCAGAAAATGCAGAAGGAGCTTTAATTAGTCTTTATACCAACGATACTAATCCTCAAGAGTTGTTTGTAAATATTATCAATAATGCTACAGGATGCTTTATTACAGCACAAAGTATTGTATTAGAAGTACAAGAGGCTGCACAGGCAAATAGTGACTTAGATCCTATTAACTATATACTATGTGATAACCTTGGCGATAATGATGGCTTGGCTACATTTACTTTAAGTTCTCAAGACGAAGAACTATTAGATGGACAAGATCCTGTAAACTTTACTGTCAGTTATTATCTCACCCTGGAAGATGCGGAAGCTGGTACAACCCCACTAGCAAACTCTTATGTAAACACAAGTAGTCCTCAGATTATTTATGCTAGAGTAGATAACGATACTACTGCAGATGCGCAGTGTTATGCAATTGCAGACTTAACATTAATAGTAAATTTACTTCCAGAATTTACCCTTGAAGATATTTATCTAGGATGTGTTAATGTAAATGGATCTGAACTCTTAGATATAGTGGTAATGGATATAGGATTAGACCCTGCCTTTTATAGCTTTGAATGGTTCGATCCAACAGGAACTTTAGTTGGTACAGAGGTAACCTATACTCCTTTAGTTGGTGGAACATTTACGGCCATTGCTACTAACCTAGATACTGGATGTGAAAACTCTGTTACTACTTTAGTAGATCCTAGTTCACCACCTGAAGTAAGCGCTGTAGTTACTACAGAGTTCTTTGCCGATATGCATACAATACAAGCCTTTGCAACAGGGGAAGGCATCTATGAGTTTAGCTTAGACGATGGGCCATGGCAAGATAACGGACTCTTTGAGGACGTAACTCCTGGATTCCACAACGTTACCGCTAGAGACGTAAATGGTTGTGGTACAGCTACTACACAGGTACTGGTTATTGATTATCCACACTTCTTTACCCCTAATGGAGATGGGTACAACGACACATGGAATGTAGAAGGAATAGAAACTAGACCACTATCCAAGATATATATCTATGATAGGTACGGGAAGATGATAAAACAACTTACACCTGGTGGTGAAGGTTGGGATGGAAGATTAAACGGAAGAAACTTGCCTGCTACCGATTACTGGTTTACTGTTAGACTCGATGTTGTCTTCGGAGATGATGAATCCCTAATTAAAGAATTTACAGGACACTTTAGTCTCAAAAGATAAATAACTTTAAACGGTAATATTTGTGATTACTTACATAAGTAGTAATGAAAAACACATATCGTACAATTGATGTAAAGTCTGAATGCTTGCTAAAAGAAAAACAAAGTAAGTTTTATGGCTATGCATTTCCTATTTCAGATATTGAATCTGTAAAATCTAGTATCGACTCTTTAAAAAAAATGCACCACAGTGCTAGACATTTTTGTTATGCTTATCAAATTGGAGTACAAGATTTAGTATTTCGGGTAAATGACGATGGAGAACCCCGCAATAGTGCTGGCACACCTATATACGGACAAATACAATCTTTCGAATTAACTAATATTTTAATTGTAGTCGTTAGATATTTTGGAGGAACCAAACTAGGTATAGGTGGATTAGTCTCGGCATATAAGGAGTGTGCAAAACTAACTATTGAATCCAATACAATTATAATAAAAGAGATAACTATTAAAGTCCAGATTAAATTTGATTACTTGTTAATGAATAAGGTAATGAGAGTGATTAAAGAAAATAATCTTAAGATTTTAAATCAACAAATGGACACAAGCTGTGTGTTTGAGTTACTTACAACTAAGCAAAATAACGATATTGTTTGTGATCAATTTAATAGACATTTAGGTATTGTGATATCAATAAAGTAATAGTTGTAGCAACTGTGAATTTAGTAAACTAATTCACAGTTAATTACATGGGCCTTCATCCCATAAAAGAATCCCATTGTTAGAGGCTTTACAAGAGTTTGAGTATGTAATATCATCACATCCACAGACAGGCATGTACTCTTCAGTACAAGGATTTTGATTAACTAATAATTCATCATAACATGTAGGATTGTCGTTTTCGTCAGAACAGCTGAAAGCGATAAGTATAAATAAAGTAAATATCTTTTTCATAGATATATTATTTATTACAAGATGGAAACAACGGTCAGTTTAATAATTGAATTAGTAGTATCTAAATTAATATTCCCTAAAGAGCCAGCATCATACATCTGATGTGTATTTTTAAGGTTGAACTTTTCAAAGGAAAGATCAATTCTACTATTATTTATTTTATATCCTAATCCAAAAGAAAATCCAGTTAAATCATGGCTAGAAAGTCCTCTTGGATTTTCTTCAAATTTATAACCAGCTCTGTATGACATTCTATTTTGAAGTATCTCAGCCCCAATTCTATAACTTATAGTTTTATTTAATGAGTTAGAAATTAAATTATTCTGTTCAATAAAATAGGGTTCGTTAGTTGGTTTAAATTTAATAGAGCTATAGTCTTTAACAGAGTAATCAAAACTTATAAGACCTATTTTTTTAAATACCAGTGCTCCACTACCAGTAATTTTTGAAGGTGTTTGTAATTTATAATCTTCAAAAATATTAATCACATTAGGATTTAAAACTTGTTCAATTCCAACTACAGTATCAAATTCACTTATTTCACTTCTTGAAGTAGCTAGATATTGAGAAGTTTCTTCGGTGATTGTATACCATGTAGGTGAATCGTAAGATATACCTAGTCTTAATAAATCATTTACTTTAGCAATAGCACCAATTTGTACGGAGAAACCTTCTCCTATGACAGATAAATTGTTTTCAAAATTAATTTCATCAATTGATAATCCAAGTGCAGGTAAATCACCTGTAGCTGTTGTTTCTTGTAGATACGTAGCTTGGTCATAATCAATGAAATGGCTATTTAAGTTCATGCCAAAATAAAGATTGTCCAAATATTGAAATGCAATATTTGCACTTAGTTTGCCATTGTAGCCTCTAGACTTAAAATAATAATCCTGATAATAGCCTAAGCTATTTGTATTATTTACGTTAGAGTAATATGAGGAATTATTTGGATTATCTATTTCCTCGGGATCAATAATAAATGACTCATATCCTAAAAAGGCTTGTTGGTTTGCATAACCATATGAACTACCTATTTCGCTATAAGCTTGTGTTATTGTTTCTCCATCAAAAGCAGATATTTGATCAAAAGCTAATCCATTTGCATATGATAAAAAGTAACTATCTATACCATTGGAGTTTATCCCAGAAGTCTGAAACTCATTAAAGTTGTTGTTAGTCTGTTCATAATTCAAACTAATAGCTATTTTTCGCCATTTTGATTTTTCTTCAATATTATTAAAAACAAGTACTGCCCCAATCTGGTTAAGATTGAGATTGCTTTTTTTGGATATATTAGACTGCATTACGCTATTTAGAGAGTTGTTTTGTAAATCACTATCATTTGTAATTGAATTATTTGAAAATGAGAGTGAAACTACCCCCTTGTTATAAATGGCTGAACCAGCAGGGTTAATACTTATTGCTGATAGTTCTCCACCAAGCGCACCGAATGCTCCCGACATTGCAGAAAACCTTGCAGAACCTTCTACATTATCAGATGAGTATCTGAGTGCATCATTTATATTTTGAGAAACAATTTGTCCAACTCCAAAAATAAATATTAGAGAGATAATAATTTTATTCATTTTTTTCAATTATTTTATTAGTTACCTCCGATTTTCCCTCCTCTTGATGAACTGGAAGAACTCGAATTTCCACCCCTTGATGGGCTTGATGAGTTCATGCTAGGTCTAGAGTTATAGCTAGGCTTAGAATTGTTTATGGGTTTAGAGTTATTATAGCTAGGCTTAGAATTGTTTATGGGTTTAGAGTTATTATAGCTAGGCTTAGAATTATTATTTGAATTTGCAGGTCTCCATTTACTAGGTTTAGCATTTGAAGGTCTAGCACTACTAGAGCTTAGTTGTAATTAGGTTTAGTGGCTAAGGTTTGGTTTAGCTTCTCAACTCTTGAAGTTCTATCTCTTAAACTTGAGTTTATCATATTATCACTAATTCTTGATTGACCAGTGTAATTGTTTTTTGAAACTCGACTACTAAAACTTGAAGATCTACTACCTAAACTTGTAGAACCTCTTCTGCCTGACACATAAGCTACGTTAGTATTTCTGTAAAAGCTACTGGATTGAAAAAATCCAAGACCATATCCGTATCCACCATATCCGTATCCACCATATCCGTATCCACCATATCCGTATCCCATACTATTCCAATAAGGATAAAATAAACCATTGTGAAAATTATTCCAATATGGTTTAGTCCAGTACATATCATACCCATAACCCCAACTATTTAAGCCATATCCAAAAACATTACCATAACCATAACCAGAATTCATAAGCCATGAAGGATAATTGCTTCTTGAACCACGAAGACTATACATGGATCGCCCACCTAGCATATTTATGGTCACATTTGTTTTATTATCTCCCCAAGGTCCATAACTGACGTCAGTTGAATCATTGTCTCTGTTTGCATCTGTATACTGTTCAGCTTCAGTAAATAGAATATCATTTTCAGCCTCTACTAACTCATACTCTTTTGATTTCTCACTAAATGCATTTTTGTAAAATGTATTTTGAGAATTTGGTAGTTGCTGAATTTCAGGAACTTGAGTAGTAACAACTTTATCAGTTTCATAAATATCTTCGGTCATAACACTGGAGCTTTGATAGCTTCCACAAGCAGTTAGGCAGATTAAAATAAATATGTTTAAAAATGATCTAATTGGGTTAGAAAAATAGTATAATTGCATATCAAAAAAGTATTTAATTGTTGAACTAATTTAATTTAATTAGTTTTGTAAAAACAAACCTTACAACTACTACGTTGCAATAGTTGTGCCACAATTTACGAAAGAATGAGCAAAAACCTTACTTCAAGAGAAAAAGATTATTCAAAATGGTATAATGAATTAGTCGTAAAAGCTGATTTAGCGGAAAATTCTGCAGTAAGAGGTTGTATGGTAATTAAGCCTTATGGCTATGCCATTTGGGAAAAAATGCAAGCAGAGTTAGATAGAATGTTTAAAGAAACTGGCCATCAAAATGCATATTTTCCACTTTTTGTTCCAAAAAGTTTATTTGAAGCTGAAGAAAAAAATGCAGAAGGTTTTGCTAAAGAATGTGCGATTGTTACACACTATAGATTAGAAAACGACCCCGATAATAAAGGTAAGTTAAGGGTAGATCCAAAAGCTAAATTAGAAGAAGAATTGATAGTTAGACCTACTAGTGAAGCTATTATTTGGAGTACTTATAAAAAATGGATTCAGTCCTACAGGGATCTTCCTATATTAATTAATCAATGGTCCAATGTAGTAAGATGGGAAATGAGAACTAGACTCTTTTTACGAACTGCTGAATTTTTATGGCAAGAAGGACATACAGCGCATGAAACTAAAGCAGAGGCTCTTATTGAAGCAGAAAAAATGAACTCTGTTTATGCTGATTTTGCAGAAAAATTTATGGCGATGCCTGTTGTAAAAGGTTTAAAGTCGGAAAGTGAACGATTTGCTGGAGCTGAAGAAACGTATTGTATTGAAGCTTTAATGCAGGACGGAAAAGCTCTTCAAGCAGGAACTTCTCATTTTTTAGGTCAAAATTTTGCTAAAGCATTTGATGTCAAGTTTACTAATAAAGAAGGTAAGTTAAATTATGTGTGGGCAACTTCATGGGGTGTTTCCACACGATTAATGGGTGCTCTTATAATGACTCATAGTGATGATAAAGGACTTGTTTTACCTCCAAATTTGGCACCTTTTCAGGTAGTTATTGTTCCTATATACAAAACTGATTCAGAATTTGATAAAATATCCGTCTTAGCTAATAAAATTATTCAAGACTTAAAAAAAAGTAATATTTCGGTGAAGTTTGACAGTAGAGATACTTATAGGCCAGGAGCTAAGTTTGCACAACACGAACTGCAAGGAGTTCCCTTAAGAATTGCTATTGGTCCTAAAGATTTAGAGAATAACACTGTTGAGTTATCAAGAAGAGATGATTACTCTAAAAATTCAATTTCCATAGAATCTATCGATAAAAAAATACCTCAAATACTAGAAGATATTCAGCAAAGTTTATTCGTTAAAGCTAATAAATTTAGAATCGAGCATACGACTGAAGTAAATTCTTTCGAAGAGTTTAAGGATGTTTTAAAGAATAAAGGTGGTTTTGTTTCAGCACATTGGGATGGTTCTGCCGAAACAGAAAATAAAATAAAGGAATTTACAAAGGCAACAATCCGATGTATTCCATTAGATAATAATAAGTCCGAAGGAAAATGTGTTTTTTCTGGTGAAAAATCAGATCAAAGAGTCCTTTTTGCTAAAGCTTACTAATAATTTTTTCAAAAAAATCTATTAGAAGTTGCAACATTTAAAAATAGTTGTATTTTTGCACGCGCAATACTTTTATTGATTACTAACAGTAGTGTATAAAAATAGGGCCCGTTCGTCTATCGGCTAGGACGCCAGGTTTTCATCCTGGTAAGAGGGGTTCGATTCCCCTACGGGCTACAAATTATAATAATAAGTATTTAATTACTTAAAAAAAAACAATTATGGCAAATCATAAATCTTCTATAAAAAGAATAAGAAGTAATGAAGCAAAACGTCTTAGAAATAAGTATCAGCATAAAACAACTAGAAATGCTATTAAAAAGTTTTGTGAATTAACTGCTAAGAAAGAGGCTCAAAAAACTTTACCTAGTATTATCTCTTTAATTGATAAACTAGCTAAAAACAATGTTATACATAATAATAAAGCTTCTAATTTAAAGTCTAATATGACAAAGCACATTGCTTCGTTGTAGTAATTAATTTTATATAAAAAAAAACCAACAAATTTATTTGTTGGTTTTTTTTTACAATTTTTTGAAAAAACTAACTCTTATCCATTCATTGAGATAAGGAATTCTTCATTGTTAAGAGTTTGTTTAAATCTACCATTAATAAATTCCATTGCTTCTACAGGATTCATATCTGCTAAATACTTTCTCATAACCCACATTCTCTGGATAGTTTTTGCATCTAATAATAAATCATCTCTTCTAGTACTGGAAGATGTTAAATCAATTGCTGGGAATATTCTTCTGTTAGATATTTTTCTATCTAATTGAAGTTCCATATTTCCTGTTCCCTTAAATTCTTCAAAAATAACTTCATCCATTTTTGAACCTGTTTCAGTTAATGCTGTTGCAATAATAGATAAAGAACCACCATTTTCTATATTTCTAGCAGCTCCGAAAAATCTTTTTGGCTTGTGTAGTGCATTAGCATCTACGCCACCACTTAATATTTTACCTGATGCTGGTTGAACTGTGTTATAAGCACGAGCTAGTCTAGTAATAGAATCTAGAAGTATTACAACATCATATCCACACTCTACTAAACGTTTTGCTTTTTCTAAAACTATATTCGCAATTTTAACATGCTCATGAGCTTCTTTGTCAAATGTTGAAGCTATTACTTCACCTTTAACATTTCTTTGCATATCAGTAACTTCTTCAGGTCTTTCATCGATTAAAAGTATCATCTGATATACTTCTGGATGATTTGCTGCAATTGCATTTGCAACATCCTTTAATAACATTGTTTTACCAGTTTTAGGTTGAGAAACAATCATTCCCCTTTGTCCTTTTCCTATTGGACAAAATAAATCCATAATCCTAGTAGATATAGTATTGCTTTTATCCGCAAGATTAAATTTTTCATCAGGAAATAAAGGAGTTAGATGTTCAAAAGAAACTCTATCTCTAACTACTTCAGGGTCTAGACCGTTTATCTTACTTACTTTAATTAGAGGGAAATATTTTTCACCTTCTTTTGGTGGTCTTACATTACCTAGTACTGTATCTCCTTTTTTTAATCCAAATAATCGAATTTGAGATTGTGATACATAAATATCATCTGGAGAAGAGAGGTAATGATAATCCGAAGATCTTAAAAACCCATATCCGTCCTGCATTAAATCTAAGACACCTTCACTTTCAATAATAGCATCAAATTCAAATTCTGGTTCACGATATCTATTTCTGTTATCTTTATTGCCGTTGTCTTTATTATTAGAGCGATTATTTTCATGTTTCGCTTGTGGTCTTGGTCTTGGTGTATTCTCTGTATTAGATTTTTTTCTAGGATGATTAGTGTTTTCAACCTTTAAATTTTCTTTTCCATTTGATTCATTGTTTTTTTGATCTTCTTTCTTTTCAAGTGGTTTCTTAGCTATTGGTTTATGATCTACTTTTTTATCTTCAACAGTATTTTTTTTATCAACAGTTTCTACCGCTTCAACAGCTTTTATTGCCTCTACAGGCTTTCTTTTTCCTATAACTTTTCTTGCTTTAATCGGTTTTCTTACTTCACTAGATGTTTTTGACTCTTCAGATGGGTTGTCAGCTTGATGGTCTAGAATTTTATATACTAAATCTAATTTTTTTAATGATTTAAATTTAGATATGCTTAACTTTTGTGCTATTTCCTGAAGTTCAGGTAGCTTTAATTCTTTTAATTTTGAAATTTCAAACATTTTTTGTTTTTATGTTTATTAATAATATTATTTTGGAAGTATTTTTTCGAAATATTTTTTGGAGTATTGATCTAATTACTTGAAAGAATTAAGTAATATCAATGCAATTATACAACTTTATTTTCAATATTGATTATTTTTGGAGATAAACTATTATTTTTGATTTTTAATTTAATTCATTTCAATGATTCAAAGAATTCAGTCAGTTTATCTATTTGTAGCTAGTTTGTTTTATTTTATTTATTGGTTTTTTGGTTTGAAATGGTACGAAGAAGGATATTCTATTATTATGAGTTTTGAACCATTACTTACTTCTAGTAAAAATATATTAAGTTTTTTAGATTTATTCTTGTCTATTACTTCATTTATTCCACTAATAATATCATTGATTTGTTTGCTTGCCTTATTTTTATTTAAACAAAGGCCTATACAAATTAAGCTTACAGCGATATCTGTTTTTTTAAGTTTATTTATGTCTATATATACTGTAGTTTATTTTAGTTTTACTTTAAACAGCTTGATTAAGATTATGCCTTCATTAATTTTTGAAATTTTACTATATGCTGCAATAGTTAATCCTTTTATTTGTAATTATTTAATTTATTCAGCTTTGAAGTTTATTAAAAAAGACCAAGATCTAGTTTCTTCACTCGATAGAATTAGGTAATTCATTATCTTTTAAATTCTATGACCTCTAAGTTTTTTATTTTACTTTCATCCACTTGAAACCTTACCATAGTCCGTACCTGATGAAATCCTTGCTTTCCAATTGCTCCAGGATTTATATGCAATAGATTTAGTTTTTTATCATTTATTATCTTTAATATATGTGAATGCCCACAGATAAAAATGTCTGGAGGGTTATTGTTTATTTCTTCTTTAATTTTATGATAATATCTATTAGGGTATCCTCCTATATGTGTTATCCATACTCTTACACCTTCACAGACAAACCTTAAGTTTTCTGGATATTCCGCGCGTATCCCATTGTTGTCTATGTTTCCATACACGGCTCTTAGTTTCGTTACCTTTTCTAACTCATCTGTAACCTTTATATCTCCAATATCTCCCGCATGCCAGACTTCATCAGATTCTCTTGCATATTGAATTATTTTTTGGTCAATAAACCCATGTGTGTCTGATATTAAAAGAATCTTTTTCATTTTTATTTTATCAAGTTAATCTCTCTATATTTGTTACGCTAACAAAAATATTGATTTGTTTTGAGATATTTCATGGATCTTTCATATGATGGTACTAATTACCATGGCTGGCAAAATCAGCCTAATGCTATTTCAGTTCAAAGTTGCATTGAAAAAGCATTAAGTCTTTTGATTAAGGTAGAGACTCAAATTTTCGGTGCAGGAAGAACTGACACTGGAGTTCATGCTATGAAAATGTGTGCTCACTTTGATTCTAATCTTCTGCTAGATTTAAGTAAGTTAATTTATGATTTGAATTCATTTTTACCAAAAGATATTTCAATTAATGATATTTATAAGGTTAACGAAGAGTCTCACGCTAGGTTTGATGCCATTAGCAGGGTATATGACTATAAAATTTCGTTAAATAAAGATGTTTTTAACATTAATAGAAGCTACTTTATTAATAATGTAATGGATATAAATTTAATGAATCAGGCATGTGTTATTCTAAAATCACATACTAATTTTAAATGTTTTTCTAAATCTAAAACTGATGTAAAAACATATAATTGTGAGATATTTGATGCCCTATGGATATTTAAAAATGGTAAGTTAGTATTTACAATCAAGGCAAATAGATTTTTAAGAAATATGGTAAGGGCAATCGTTGGAACAATGATTCAGGTTGGTTTAAAAAAAATTAGCCTAGATTATTTTCAGGAAATTTTAATTTCTCAAGACAGAACTAAAGCTGGACCTTCTGCTCCAGCTCATGCTTTATATTTATCAAATATTGAATATCCAAAAGAAATTAGATCCAATGAGTAAAAAAGAAAACACATTAAATACTTATTTATTCAAGAGGCTCTTAAATTATGTTAGGCCTTACAATTATATATTTATTTTTTCATTAATGGCTGTTTTTGGACTTGCATTATTTGGTGCTCTTAGGCCAGTAGTTTTAGAGAAAATATTAGATGAAAACATCTCATTAGGACTTAGTGATGGGTTTTTACAACTAATCATTATAATGGGTGTGCTATTACTTTTAGAGGTGATTTCTAACTATTTATTTATATATTTTGCAGGCTGGTTAGGCCAATCTGTAGTTAAAGATATTAGGGTCTTACTTTACAATCATATTATTAACTTTAAAATGAAGTATTATGATAAATCTTCTGTTGGAGTTCTAATAACAAGATCTGTAACTGATATGGAAAGAATTTCTGACATATTTGGTCAAGGTCTTTTTATGATTTTTAGTGATATTTTAAAAATGTTAATAGTAGGAATAGTAATGACTACCATGAATTGGGAATTAAGCTTAATTGTCTTCTTGACTCTGCCTTTAATATTATTTGCAACCAAGATATTTCAGAGGTATATGAAAATAGCTTTTGAAGAAGTTAGATCAGAAGTATCCAATTTAAATTCTTTCGTTCAAGAGAGAGTTACTGGAATGAAAATTTTACAATTATTTACTCGTGAAGATATAGAACTAGAAAATTTTAAAAACATTAATACTCGTCACAAAAAAGGATGGCTAAAAACAGTCTGGTATAATTCAATTTTTTTCCCAATAGCTGAGATTTTATCATCTGTAACTTTAGGTGTAGTTGTTTGGTATGGGGGTATAAGTATTATAAAAGATAATACTGCTTCAATTGGAGAGTTAACTGCGTTTATAATGATGATCCCTATGATGTTTAGACCATTAAATCAAATAGCCAATAAGTTTAACACTTTACTTATGGGTATGGTTGCAGCCGAGAGAGTCTTTAAAGTCATTGATACTAAATCGAGTATAATTGATAAAGGAGAAGTTTCGGTTAGTACGTTTAAAGGGGAGGTTTGTTTCAATAATGTGAATTTCTCATACGATCAGGAAGTTCAGGTCTTAAATAAAATTTCTTTTAATATTGAAAAAGGTTCTACTGTAGCTTTAGTTGGGTCAACTGGAGCAGGAAAAACATCTGTAATTAATTTGCTTTCTCGTTTTTATGAGATTGATTCTGGCGAAATATTAATTGATGGACTCAATATCAAAGAATATAAACTTTCATCTCTTAGGAAAAATATTGGTATTGTTCTGCAGGATGTATTCTTATTTTCTGATACAATATTAAACAATATTACTTTAAAAAATGAGAGTATTTCAATTGAAGAAGTGAAGCTTGCTGCAGAACAAATTGGTGTTCACGATTTTATTATGAGTCTTCCTAACAACTACTACTATAATGTAAAAGAAAGGGGTATTATGCTCTCTTCTGGTCAACGTCAATTAATTGCTTTTTTAAGGGTATATGTTTCTAACCCTCAAATACTAATTCTTGATGAAGCTACTTCATCAATTGATTCTGCTTCTGAGTTACTCATTCAAAAAGCAATTGAAAAAATAACTAAGAACAGAACTTCATTAATAATTGCACATAGGTTGGCAACAGTTAAAAAAGCCAATAATATTATTGTAATGGATTCAGGAAATATTATTGAACAGGGTTCCCATAAAGAGTTAATCAATAATATAGATGGATACTATAAGAAATTATATGATGTTCAGTTTGATATAAAAAAGACGAATTAGTTCAAGTCTTCTTGTATTAGATCACTTAACTTATTTTGATTATCATAGGAAACAAATTCTCCGTTTTTAATATAAGATATATGCCCAGTTTCTTCTGATACAACAATAGCAAGTGCATCTGTTTTTTCTGTAATCCCTATTGCTGCTTTATGTCTAAGCCCAAATCTATTAGGAATTTGATTATCGTTGTTAATTGGTAAAACAACTCTAGTTGCTTTTATAGTATTATTAGCAATAATAATAGCTCCATCATGAAGAGGACTATTTTTAAAAAATATACTTTCAAGAATGGGTTGTGTTACAGAAATATTCATTTGATCACCTGTATCTAGTAAAAAATTCAGACTATTATTCCTTTCTATAATTATCAATGCTCCAGTCTTAGATTCAGACATGTTTTGACTAGCATTAACAATAGCGTTTATATCAGTAGCAATATTTTCTTGAGTTTTCAAGAAGTTTATTTTTTTTATAAATGATCCTTTTTTTGAAATATTTGTTGATCCAATCATTAATAAAAACTTTCTAATTTCTGGTTGAAAGACTACAATAAGAGCAATAATACCAACACTCATAAAGCCATCTATAATAATACTAAGTAGCTTCATGTTTAAGAAATCAGTAATTCTCCAGGTGAAATAAATTAGTATTATTCCTATGAAAATATTTATGGCAACTGTTCCTTTAAGTAGTTTGTAGGAAGAGTATAGTAAAAGTGCAACTAAAAAAACGTCTGCAAAATCTACTATAGAAAAGTTTAATATTTCTTTAAAAACATCCATTATAAGCTAAATATACACATAATTATTGTTTATTAAATTGGTTTGTAATCTTTATACATTCCATTGCTTCTTTAACATCATGAACCCTTAATATAGAAGCTCCATTTATCAGTGCTATTGTGTTTAAACAAGTACTTCCATTTAAGGCATTTTTTGGAGTTGTTTCTAGTAATTTGTATATCATTGATTTTCTAGAAAGACCAACTAGAATTGGTAGGTTCAAAGATTTAAGTAAACCTAAATTTTTAAGCAGGGTATAGTTCTGATCAAGATCTTTAGAAAAACCAAAACCTGGATCGATAATTATATCATTGATTTTATTACTCCTAGCGACTGCAACTTTTTCAGAAAAATAGTATATAATATCTTTTAATAAATCATCATACTTATTTTTTTTCATCATGTCTTTTGGCATCCCTTTCATGTGCATCATAATGTAAGGGGCATTATGTTTAAATGCTATTTTTAAAATATTAGAGTCATATTCACTAGCAGTAATATCATTAATTATTGAAGCACCAGCACTTAAACACTCTTCAGCAACGGTACTTCTAAAAGTGTCTATCGATAAGACTATGTAAGGAAACTCCTTAACCAATAACTCAACGGTCTTAATGATTCTATTTTTTTCTTCATCTTCAGAAACATGAGTTGCTCCCGGTTTAGAACTATAAGCTCCAACATCTATAAAGGTAGCTCCATCAACTATCATTTTTTCAACCTGGTTTAATATTGCTTTTTTATTATTAAACATGTTTCCATCATAAAATGAGTCAGGGGTAAGATTTAAAATACCCATTACCTTTGGAGATGAAATATCAATTAATTTTCCCTTACAATTTATATTCATATTTATTTATTGATAATTTTAAAATTACTAACTTTTAAAAGTTTAATATTGAATGTTTGAAGTTTATAAAAATTTAAGCGAAATTTACGTAAAATTCATCTTAGTTATGCAAAATACTATAAAACAATATGATTATGTAATTAATCAATGTAGTGAACTCTTTTCCAAAAAAATGAAAGATTATGGTTCAGCTTGGAGAATTTTGAGATTATCCTCACTAACAGACCAAATATTTATAAAAGCACAACGTATAAGAGGACTGCAGCAAAATAATACAAGGAAAGTTGATGAAGGTCAATATTCTGAATTCATAGGTATTATTAACTATTCAATCATGGCTTTAATACAAATTGAAAAAGGGGTAGTTGAACATCCTGATTTAAATTTAGAAGAATCATTGGATTTGTTTAATGCTCATAGTGAACAAACAAAATCTTTAATGATTGATAAAAACCATGACTATGGAGAGGCATGGAGAGACATGAGAGTTAGTTCATTGACTGATTTAATTTTACAAAAGTTATTAAGAGTTAAGCAAATTGAAGATAATAAAGGAGAAACACTCGTTAGTGAAGGAATTGATGCTAATTATCAAGATATAGTAAACTATGCAGTATTTGCGTTAATACATTTAAAAGAATAATATATGAAATTTTTAGTTAATTTTTCTAGACTATTTGTTGGTCTTCTATTTATATTTTCAGGTTTAATTAAGATTAATGACCCAGTTGGTTTTTCATTTAAATTAGAAGAGTATTTTGGTCCTACTGTATTTAATATCGATTTTTTGTTGCCATATGTGTTACCTCTTGCAATTTTTATTGTTGTTGTTGAGGTTTTACTTGGAGTTTTTCTTTTGATTGGATTAAAAAAAGAATTTACTATTTATAGTCTTTTTGTAATGATAGTATTCTTCACCTTTTTAACTTGGTATTCTGCATATTTTAACAAAGTTACTGATTGTGGATGTTTTGGAGATGCTATAAAATTAACTCCGTGGGAGTCCTTTACAAAAGATATAATATTACTAGTATTTATAATCATATTAATGATGGGTTTAAAATATATTAAACCACTTTTTACTAATAAATTACTATATACCATTCCAGTAATTTCTTTAGTAATATGTATCTTAATTGTAAATCAAGTACTATCACATTTACCACTAATAGATTTTCGTCCATATAAAATAGGTAATAATATCATTGAAAATATGATAACGCCAGAGGATTCAAAGAAAGCTATATTTAGATATGATTGGCTATTTAATGTTGAGGGAGAGAAAAAAATAATTTCTACATCTGGGAACTTTCCGTCTATAGAAGGAGACTTTATTTCTGTAGAGACTGAACTTTTAGAAGAAGGCTATGAGCCGCCTATTCATGATTTTTCTATGGAATTAGATGATATTGATTATACGGATGATTTAATGCAAGAAGAAAACCTTTTAATTTTTGTTTTCTATAACATCTCCAAAATGGAATTAGAAGCTATTGGCGATTTAAAAGAATCATTGAGAATAGCAATGGATAATAATTATAAAATCATTGGACTAACTGCATCAGGAAATGAAGATGTAAATAACTTTAAATCGAAATTTTTAGTTGATCTTGATTTTTATTTTTGTGATGAAACGGCACTTAAAACAATAGTGAGGTCCAATCCTGCTGCTTTGAAACTACACAAAGGAACTATTATTCAAAAAGCTCATTGGAATGATTTTCAATCACTTGATTTAATTAATCTTTAATGTATTTATTAAATAAATTTTTATACTCAATAATTACTTTATTTGGGGTTGTAACTGTTATCTTTTTTTTATTTAGTGTTTTACCCGGCGATCCAGCTCAAATGATGTTAGGTCAAAACGAGAATTCAGAACAGCTTTTGAATATCAAAAAAAAATACGCTTTTGATAAACCAATTAGTAAACAGTATATGTTATACTTAAATGATTTATCTCCAGTTTCAATTCACTCCAAAAAAAACAATGACTACACTTTTTTAGAAGACAATAAATATTCTCATTACAAACTTTTTGAAACTAAATCATCTTTTTTGGTAATCAAGTTTCCCTATTTAAGGACTTCGTTTACTAAACAAGGTAAAAAAGTTAGTGATATTATTAAAGATACACTTCCTAATACGCTTGTATTAGCCGTTTCCTCTATAACTATTGCAATATTTATTGGTATATTTTTTGGAATTATATCAGCTATATATAAAGATAAATTTATTGATAATTTTATTCAAATCATAAGTACTATTGGGATGAGTGTTCCTTCTTTTTTTAGTGCAATTATATTTGCTTGGGTTTTTGGATTCCTTCTTAAAGAATATACAAACCTTAACATGACTGGCAACATCTATGAGTTAGATGACTTCGGAGAGTATTATGTGCTTAATTTAAAAAACCTAATACTACCATCTATAGTTTTAGGTATCCGTCCATTGGCCGTTATAAGCCAGCTAATGAGAAATGAGCTTTTAGATGTAATGTCTCAAGATTTTATAAGAACCGCTAGGTCAAAAGGTTTATCCGAGTATGAGATAATTAAAAACCATGCTATAAAAAATTCATTAAATCCTGTTATTACCGCTATATCAGGATGGTTTGCATCCATGCTTGCTGGAGCAGTATTTGTTGAGTATATATTTGGATGGAATGGCTTAGGTAAAGAGATTGTAAATGCTTTAAATACATTAGATTTGCCTGTAATTATGGGTTCTGTTTTGGTGATAGCATTTATGTTTATCACAATAAATATTTTAGTGGATCTAATTTATAGAGTTCTAGATCCTAGAGTTAAGTTGAATTAAAAAATAAAAAAAATGTTAAGAAAAAAAATTGTAGCAGGAAATTGGAAAATGAATAATGATTTACAAGAAACGGAACTTTTAATAAATGAATTAGTAGCTGAAACTAACCGTTGTGGATGTGAGGTTATGATAGCTCCTTCATTTGTATGTTTAAAGACTGCAATAGATTTACTAATCGATAATGATATTGAAGTAGTTTCTCAAAATGTTCATCAAAAAAGTAGTGGAGCTTATACTGGTGAGGTTTCTGAAAAAATGTTGTCAAGTATTGGAGTTAAGACTACAATAATTGGTCACAGTGAAAGAAGAGAGTATTTTAATGAAACACATGATATTTTAAAACATAAAGTTGATACATCATTAGAGAACTCTATGAGAATTATCTTCTGTTTTGGTGAAGAATTAAAAGACAGAAAAAGTGAAAATCATTTTTCTGTTATTTCTAATCAAATATCTGAATCTCTATTTCATTTAAAGGAATCAGATTGGAAAAATATTGTTTTAGCATATGAGCCAGTTTGGGCTATTGGTACTGGAGAAACTGCTAGTTCTTATCAAGTTCAAGAAATGCATAATTTTATTAGAACTTTTGTAGCTAAAAAATATAATACTCAATTAGCGGAAAGTGTATCTATTCTTTATGGTGGTAGTGTTAAGCCTGGAAATGCAAAAGAAATATTTTCTATGCAAGATGTTGATGGTGGTTTAATAGGTGGAGCCGCTTTGAACTCTAAAGATTTCTTCTCAATTGTAAATTCATTTTAATGTCTGATACTGTATTTGTTTGTTATGACTTCAATGTAGAGCCTGCAATCCCTGGCTGTGAGATTTTAATTGCTGAATTAAGTCAATTAGGTTTTGATAGTTTTCAAGAACATGAAAATGGAATTTCTGCCTATGTGGATTCAAAGATTTCATCAGAAATTGATCTTAAAGATATTCAAATCTTTAATACAGAAGAATTTAAAATCTCATTTGAAATTACTCTGTTGAAAAGCAAAATTGGAATATTAAATGGGAAAGTAATTTTGACCCTATTTATGTAGATAATATTTGTTGTGTTCGTGCTCCTTTCCACCCAAAAAGTGATTACAAATATGACTTAGTGATCGAACCAAAAATGAGTTTTGGCACAGGGCATCATGAAACTACTTCAATGATGATAAGCTTTATCTTAGCTAATGAGTTCACAAATTCTTCTGTGTGTGATATTGGAAGTGGGACGGGTGTCTTAGCTATTTTAGCAGAGCAAAGAGGCGCTAATAGAATTGATGCTATAGATATTGATAATTGGTGTTATTTAAATTCACTTGAAAATATTAAGAGAAATAATTCAAAAAATATTAATATTTTTGAAGGTGAAGTTGAGAAGTTAATGCATTTTACTTATGATAATATTTTTGCTAATATTAACTTAAATGTTTTATTAAATGATATTTGCATATATGCTAAGATGTTAAACAAAAATGGAGTACTTTATTTAAGTGGATTTTATAAAAAAGACATTAACAAAATCGAACAAGAAGCAAGAAGTTCTGCTTTAAAATTAATTGAAACGAAACAAGAAAACGATTGGGTTTCGTTAAAACTATCTAAAGTCAGTAACTAATTTGAGCAAGGTAGTTGTGAATTATAACAACTTTCATTTAAGTCAGTTTTTTGTATTGCACCGAATCCACCAGCTACATCAATAACATTATTAAGTCCTTTTGATTTAAATATTGACGCTGCAATTACTGATCTATATCCACCTGCACAATGAATGTAATAGGTGTCATCAGAATTTAAATTATTTATTTTATCATATAAATCACTTAATGGTAAGCTAACTACACCCTCAATATGTTTATTTTCAAATTCAGCACTTCTTCTTACATCTAAAACTTTAACCTTATTCAATTTTAGTGTTTCAACAAAAGAATTAGCAGACACTGATTTGAGTGTAAACACTTCTTTTTTACTTTTTTCCCAAGTGCTAAAACTTCCTTCTAAATATCCTATGCAATTATCGTATCCGACTCTAGAAAGTCGTGCTATCGCTTCAAGTTCTTTGCCGATTGGAGCAATTAAAAGAATTTTTTGATTAATATTTTTAATTAATGTTCCAACCCAAGGGGCAAAAGTTCCATTTAAGCCTATAAATATTGAATTCGGAATATGGCCATCTATAAAATCCTTTTGATTTCTTACATCTAGGATTATGTTTTCTTTATCTTTTGCTAGCATCTCAAAGACATTTAGATTTAATGCATTTGAACTTTTATTTAGTACTGTTTCAAAATCTATATAACCCTGTTGGTTAAGCTTTACATTTAATGGAAAATAAGCTGGTGGCTCAGGTAAATTATCGGTAAGTTCTTTAACGAAATCATCTTTCGATAAGGAACCGTTTAGAGCATAATTAACTTTTTTCTGATTTTTTAAAGAGTCTACTGTTTCTTTCATCATATTTTTTCCACAAGCAGATCCTGCTCCATGACCAGGGTAAACTATTAAGTTGTCAGATAACGGTTTAATTCTATTATTAACTGATTCATATAAAATCCCAGCTAATTCTTCTTTTGATACTCCCATATATCTTTGTGCGACATCAGGAATACCAACATCTCCTAAAAATAGAGTATCTCCTGTGAAGATACAATGGTCTTCACCAGATTCGTTTTTCAATAAAAAAGAGGTACTCTCTAAAGTATGGCCTGGAGTATGTATAGCAGTTAAAGTTAATTTCCCAATTTTAAATTCCTGATTGTCTACGGCTATTATAGCTTCAAATTCAGGCTCTGCCTTAGGTCCATAAACAATTGAAGCACCAGTTTTTTTGGCAAGTGTTAAATGACCGCTAACAAAGTCTGCATGAAAATGTGTTTCAAACACATATTTAATTTTTGAGTTAGACTTTTTTGCCAATTCAATGTATTCTGAAACTTGTCTTAACGGATCTATTACAGCCGCTTCACCATCACTTTCAATATAATACGCTCCTTGAGCTAGACATTTAGTGTAAATTTGTTCAATTTTCATTTTCTGACTTAATTTTGTGCTAAGTTATAATACTAATTGGTAAAATAATAAAAAAGAATAGCTCCTATAATTAGACCTTTTAAAAAAGAGACCCACATTGCTGTGTAATTACTCATTTTCCAATATTCTAAATTTTTTACAACCAATTTTTTATGCCAAGTAAAGAAAATCATATTTTGTATTTTTTTAACGATTAATATTTGATTTAAATATATTATTCTACTAGTTAAAAATAATAAATAATAAGAGCTCCTATAAGTAATCCTTCTACAAATGATATCCACATTGCAGTGTATTTACTAATTTTCCATTTACTTAATAATTTATAAGTAAATTTTTTGTGCCAACTAAAGAAAATCATAATTTTTAAATTTTGTTTTAAGTTTTAATATAAGAACCCCTGCAAATATATAAGCTATTGTTTTCCATATAGTTGTTCCAGACCCTATCGTCATAACAGTAATACTAAATAGTTCTAAATCTACTTCAGAAGCTACAATAAAGCAAACGATAGCTAATATTTGCATTAATATAGATAGTAATTTTTTCATTTTTTTATTTTAGTTGAATAGTCTAATTTAACAATTAATTAATCTAATTATATATGGATTTAAACATATTTCATATTGATGCCTTTGTTGGCGATTCCTGTAAAGGAAGTACAGCTTGTGTTATTCCTCTAGATAGTTGGTTGCCAGATGAACTTCTTTTGAAAATAAGTAAAAGAAATTCTGTTCCTGAAACTGCTTTTGTAATTATTAAAAAAGACAAGGTTTTACTGCGTTGGTTTACTCAAGATATTGAAATGGATTTATGTGGTCATGCTACTTTAGCTGCTGCACATTGCTTAAAAAGTGAGTTAAAATTTAATTCTGATCAAATTATATTTGAGACCTTAAGTGGTGATTTGGAGGTTTCTGCAAAGAATAAACTTTATCTTTTGAACTTTCCATCTAGAAATCCTATAGAAAAAACATTGCCTGAAATAATTAAAAAAGCTATAAATATTCAGCCAAAACATGTTTTAAAATCAAGAGATTATATTTTAGTTTATGAAAATGAATCTGATATTAAAAACATTAGTATTAACCGATCTGAATTTGATAAAATTAATTTAGATCCTGGTGGTGTATGTGTCACCTCAAAAGGAATTGACTCTGACTTTGTTTCAAGATTTTTTACTCCTCAGTCTTCAATTCTCGAAGATCCTGTAACTGGTTCTGCTCACTGCTCATTGGTTCCATATTGGTCTCGAATTTTACAAAAAAAAAACTTAAAAGCGTTACAATTATCTGATAGGGGAGGTTTACTCATTTGTGAGGATAAAGGAAGTAGAGTTATCTTAGCAGGGAAGGCCAATACGTTTTATAAAGAAAACTTTATTTTAACTTCATTTATATAAATTTATCCTTTTTTATTTGGATTTGTTCTAAATAACCATAATTTTGTTGCTTTAGTAAAAAGCTATAATTTTCAGATTAAAAAAAAATAATTCTATGAAAAATTTTACAATATATATATCAATGTTTCTTATGTTAGGTAGCTGTTTAGATACTCCAAAAGAATCAAATGAAATTAACCTATATAGTCAAAGGCACTATAAAGTAGATGAAATGCAGTATGCGGCCTTTGAAAAACAAACGGGTATAAAAGTTAATGTAGTTAAGGCTAATGCAGATGAACTTATAGAACGATTAAAAAATGAAGGTGAAAATAGTCCTGCTGATTTATTTATCACAGTAGATGCAGGTAAACTTCATAAAGCTAGTGATTTAAACTTATTGCAAAAAATATCTTCTCCAGTCATTAATCAAAATGTTGATAGTGCTTTAAAAGATGTTAATGGGTATTGGATTCCTATAACTTACAGAGCTAGAATTATCGTCTATAGTAAAGATAGAGTGAATGCAGATGAATTGTCAACTTACGCTAATCTAACTAGTGAAGAGTGGAAAAATAAAATTCTAGTAAGATCTTCTTCCAATGCATACAATCAAGCACTATTATCTTCAATTATCGCTAATAAAGGAGTAGATGCTGCTTCAAAATGGGCTACTGATTTAGTTAAAAACTTTGCTAGAGATCCAAAAGGTAGTGATAGAGATCAAGTAAAAGCCATTGCTGCTGGTCAAGGTGACCTTGCGATAGTAAACTCTTATTATATTGGACTTTTACTTTCATCAGAAAAAGAAGAAGAATTAAAAGCAGGCAATTCTGTAGGCGTATTTTTCCCAAATCAAGGAGTAAATGAATCAGGAAGTCATATAAATGTTTCTGGAATTGGGTTAACAAAAAATGCTCCTAATAAAGATAATGCTATTAAGTTAATGGAATTTTTAACTAGCGAGTCAGCCCAAAAGACTTACGTAAATACTAGTTATGAATATCCAGCAAACCCAATTGTAGAACCAAACGAAATAGTGAAAAAATGGGGTTCCTTCAAAAAAGATAACCTAGATTTGAATCAATTAGGCGTTTACAGAGGTAAAGCAATTGAAATATTTGATAAATCAGCTTGGAAATAATAAAGAAAATTGTTCAGATAGAACATAAAAGATGGGTTTTAGGTAGTGGTTTAGTGGCTTTAGTGCTTATACTACCGATAATATTCCTCTTTAGTAATATTTTTGAAATTGAACAAAGTGCATTTGTATACTTATGGAAAACCCTCCTTTTAGATTATAGTCTTAATACCTTATACTTAATTTTAATAACAAGTTTTTTTGCATTACTATTTGGAATATTTCCCGCATGGTACGTGAGTAACTATAGTTTTAAATTCAGGACTTTTTTTGACATAGCACTATTTCTACCTTTAGCAATCCCAACTTATATAATGGCCTTCACCTACAGTGATATATTAAGTTTTACTGGACCACTGCAATCATTTTTAAGAAATAACTTTCCTGAATTATCAGATATTTTCAATAACGATTACTTACAAATTGAAATTCTTGGTGTTATTCTTGGACTCGCATTGTACCCTTATGTCTATACTGCTTCTAGAGTTTCTTTTAGCCTAATAGGCTCTACGTATATAAATATGTCTAAAAACCTTGGATTATCTTCTACTAAACTATTTTTTAAAGTAATTATTCCGTTATCTAAACCTGCTATATTTTCAGGTCTATTTTTAGTTATTATGGAAGTTTTAAACGAGTATGGCGCTGTAAAATATTTTGGGGTTAATACTTATACTACTGGAATATTTAGAGCATGGTTTTCTATGGGTAATGAAAATGCTGCTATTCAGCTTGCTTGCCTTCTAATTTTTATTGTATTTACCATACTATTTTTAGAGAAAATCAGTTATAAAAAATCTAAATTTTATTATTCTACAAATACTAAGACTGAAAAATTAAATATACCTACCTCTAAGAAATATTTCTATATCTACACCCTTTGTTCTGTTCCTTTTATAATGGGTTTCTTAATCCCCTTTATTTATATTTTGAATAATAGTATACTAAACTATAGTAATACGGATTTTGATAAATTATTAGATTTAAGTTTAAATTCTATTTCGGTTTCTACTATTTCTACAATTTTAATAATAATAATAGCATTACTGTTTTTGTATGTTGAAAAAATATCAAAATTAAAAATCAATACCTTTATAAGTCAGGTTACATCTATCGGCTATGTTATTCCAGGGGCAGTTATTGGTTTAGCTGTTATCTTGTTATTTACAAAAATTCCAATGCTGAAATCTTTCTCATTAATAGGTTCTTTTTATGTACTTATTTATGCGTATGTTTTTCGTTTTTTAGCCGTTGGAAAGTCACCAATTAAATCTAGCCTTGAAAAGCAACCTGAATCTTATGACGAAACAGCTAAAACATTAGGTCTAGGTCCATTTAAAATATTACAAAAAATTCATTTCCCAATAAATAGACTTGCTTTAATAACTGCTTTTATTGTTACCTTTGTTGACTTATTAAAAGAATTACCTATAACGTTAATTCTAAGACCATTTAACTTTGACACCTTAGCTACTCAAACCTACGAGTATGCTATTGAAGAAATGTTAATTGAATCTAGTAGTTATTCATTAGCAATTATATTAATTGGTAGTTTGATGTTAATACTTTTAAAATATATTATTAATAAACAAATCAATGCATCTTAAAGTAAGTAACCTCGTTAAGTTTTATAATAAAAGTCAGCCTCTTATTGAGTCGCTAGATTTCTCCGTTGAAAAAGGAGAGATTGTGTCTTTTCTTGGTGAAAGCGGGGTTGGTAAAACTACTTTTTTAAAATGTATTTCTGGTCTAGAAAATATAAATTCAGGATCAATAGTCTTAAACAACAAAACTCTTAATAATAAAGATGTTTTTGTACGACCTCAAGACAGAAAAATTGGTTTTGTTTTTCAGGATTACCCACTTTTTCCTCATTTAAATTTAAAAGATAATATTGTTTTTAATTTAGATAAAAAGTATTTGTCTAATTTAGATTATATGCTATCTCTAACTAATCTGACCGATTTAGTGGATAGATTTCCTCATGAACTTTCTGGAGGTGAACAGCAAAGAGCATGCATTGCAAGAGCTCTAATAAGGGAGCCTGATTTATTACTACTAGATGAACCTTTTAGTAATCTAGATGTAGCTATAAAACACTCTATAAGAGATGAGATCTACAGAATAATTAAAGCTACAAAAACTACTACAATCTTAGTCACTCATGATATTAATGATTCACTTAATATTGCTGATAAGATATTAGTATTTAAAGCAGGTAAACTTCAACAATATGATGATCCTGTTGAGATGTACTGTAAACCTGCTAATTGTTATTGTGCTAGAATTTTAGGTGGAATTAATAAGCTGACTAAAGACGATAAGCCATATTACATTAGACCAGAAAAAATTAAAATTGAGAAAACATCCGACCTCAAACTTATTGTTGAAAAATCACTTTTTCAGGGTAAAGAATACAATATTACAGCTAAATATGAAGATGAGGTATGGAGCCTATTTAGTTCTATTGCTTACAAAAAAAATGATGTTATATATGTTAGTTTTAACGATGAAGATTTAATTTATTTCCCTCCCAATTGTCTTAACTATTTTTAAAATATAGTTAGTTCATTTATTAGATTAAGAATTTCAAAATTTAATTTCAAACGTCAAGTAATAATTGCGTGGAGCTGATGGTATAATTCCTGGCCCAGGATAACCAGTCGCTCTTCTCAAGAAATAATTATTATCTAATATATTATTTACTCCAAATTCTAATTTGTAATTTTTAAATTTATAAGAAGAAGAAAAATCTAAAATATCATAAGTTGGTATTTGCCCTATAACCCCACTTAAATTACTTTCAATAGAGTTTGACGAATCTGTAAATTGGTCAGAAAGATAGGTGTACTGAATATTTAATAATATATTTTTATAGCCAAGCTTAGCTCCAGTTTTAATATTTATTTTTGGAACAAATTCTAATCTTTTTCCAGTGATTCCATTAATTTCAGATTTAACATATTTAGAATCAATAATAGATGTATTAATAAAGTAATTTAAGATGAAATTGTTATCGCGAATAAATAATTTATTTAAATTAAAATCTACTATTGATTCAACTCCATAAATAACAGCATCTCCTACGTTTCCTCTTTGACTTTTAATGTTTCCATCGGGGGAGACGATTTGAGTAAAACCTATTCTATCGTTGTAAAATAAATGGAATAGACTAATATCATAAGAAATTAATTTTTTATTATTTCCTCTTACTCCTATATCAATTGTATACCCTTTTTCATCAGATATGTTTGGATCTATAACAAATGCAGGATTAAAAATACTAATATCCGAGAAAGTAACAGATCTGTAATTTTGTGATGCATTAGCATACATTTCTATGTACTTATTAGGTTTATAGCTACCACCTAGACCAAATAATAAAAAAGACCTTTTTCTTATTTGATTTTCAAAAACAGTATTATCGAATATTACATTGCCTGCATTGTCAAAATTAATTTGACTATAATATCCATCACTTTCAGTTCTTATGTTTTCATATCTAATTCCTGGAGTTAGTGAAAACCTTTCAGATACATAAAATATATTTTCTGTGAATAGTGATATATTTTGATTGGGGTATTTATAATTAGATTGATTATTGTAGTATGGATAATCTTGGTATTGAAAGTCAAAGTTAGGTCCATCTCCATTTGATCCAGGCCCTTGAACAGATGTATTATTAGATTTATAGTATTTAAGGCCAAACAAGACTATAGATTTCCTG
>CASIAX010000007.1:0-23387 GCA_949372955.1 uncultured Flavobacteriaceae bacterium
TCTAATTGATTAGGATTAATTTCTAAATTGTTAATTTTACAATAACTAAGAAATAATTTATTTAAATTCATTTTTTTGTTTTAAAATCTATACCATATTCTGATCTAGGACCTTTTCTTAATCCAAAGGGTCCAGATATAAACAAAGTAAGCGGTCTTGTGTCTGGTTTAAGATCAACCCTATGCAAATTATTTGCTGACCTGAAACCAATATATCCAGGCGATCTCCAAAATCTTCCAGTATTTAGTGTTTCCCAATAACCCCCTCTTAATATCACTGTTATGTAAGGAAATGTATGATTGTGAACTCCTTCCCCATGATCGTCAGCTAACATTTCGTGTAATAAAATATTAAATGGAAACCATTTTGGCCTATGTCTTAATAAGACATAATATCTATTCATCCAGGGTTTAGCTTCATTAAATTTGGGATGGGAAGGTCCTCGATCTAAAACAACTTTTTTTCTTCCTAATTTATCAAGTAACTTAAGAAACATTACTAATTAAATTTAATAATAGAACCATTGCTTATTAAAAAAAGATTATTCTCATTTATAAATGGTTGTAAAATTTTGCCACCTGAAATTTTTAATACATTCAAGATGTTACCATCATTACTATTTACAATAATTAATTTTCCATCACTATTAGTTAAATATATTTTATTCAAAGCTACAAAAAAACCAGTAGGTTTTATTTGGTTTCTTTTTTTATCTTTATAATTTTTAAATAAATCATTAATTCTTATTATGTTTCCTGATTTTTTATCAATTATATATAAATATCCTTTTTCAGATATGGTTATTATAAGTTTACCAATAACAACAGGCTTAAGATCTGAGCTAATTTCAGTTTTCCAATTAATTAATCCTGTGGCTGTATCAATAGAATAAAATTCATTTTTATTATTAGAGAAAAATATTGTATTTTCATTAATAACTAATTCTGAATTTGATAACTGAAATGCATTTTGACTAATATTGTTATTTTGTGTAGGGAGCTGCCAAATAAGCTGACCAGATTTTATATCCACCGCTGTGATGTCTCCAATAGAATTATTAAAATAAATATTTTTTTCATCAAGCGTTATGGATATCTTGGTGTTTGATTTTGTTAAAGATTCTTCAGTCTTTAAATTCCATATTTCTGAACCATCTTGTATTGATATTGACCTTAAAATATTTTTATAATCTACTACATAAAAAACATTGTCTTTTACTTTAATATTAGAATTAAAAGGAACTATATTTGTTTTCGTCCATAACAGTTCACCTGTATCAATATTAATTGCATAATATTTAGCCACATCATCAGTTACAATTAATGTATTATTTTTTAATGCAAAGTTTAGTCTTGGTTTAATTTTCTTTTCACTTTTATTATAAAAATTATTTTTCCATAGGGTTTTTTGGTTTTCATCGTAAAGAGTTATTGCACCTTTGTTTTCGTAAAAAACTAAATTTTTATTATAAAACAAAGGATTAGGACTAATAAAATCAAAATCATTAAATTTAGAAAACTTATATTTTCCAATTTTCTCTAGGACACCTTCATAAGCTAGCTCACCAGTATCGTTTTGATCATTCAAGCTGTTTTGATTGAACTTTCCACTTGATATTTTAACGTAAAGATTTGAATTAAATTCTTCTTCAAGTCTTATTTGTTTAGTTAAAATAGTTTTAGTATTTTCAATTTGCTGTTGATCTTTGTCATCTTTATTCCAAAAACCTGCCTTTTTACTTGCTGAGCAGTTGTTTAAGATTAAGAGGATTAAGACTGATAATAGTACTTTATTCACCAAGATCTCTATTTAGTCTCTTTTGTGACTCAGTTTTAATTGCGCTGTTAGCATTAGGTAAAGCTATAATCTGGTTAAAAAATTCTTTAGCTTTTTGTTTTTCTTCTTTTGAGTAAAAAAATTCTGCTAGTAAATATAATGCATGGGACTTCCAAATACTTTCAGAATTAATTACTGGATTAAGTATTTTTAATAATTCATTTTCACTTACAAATTCTGAATTAAATAATGCTTTTTTATATATAATTAAATTCCTGATTTCATTATCAAGGTTTGTTTTTTCAATTAACTCATTAAATAATATATTTATCTCATCATTGTTCTCTAATAAATTATTGTCTAACAGGTGATATAAAGCTAGTGGAGAATAAGTTGCATCATTGCTTTTTACAACATTGACCATTTCATCAATTGTTTTTTGTTTATTTTCAGGATTAAGATCTATTAATGCTAAGTTGTATTGATTAGCTAATTTAATTTTATTTTTTTCTTTAGAATTTTCAAATGATAGATACCCAATTATAATTACTGATATTATTGAAACAGTTATTATAAGTTTTTTTTTATTATTTATAAAAAAATTCTTTATTCTTTCATTTCTTGCGTTTGTATCTATGATTGTAATTTCTTCGTCCATTTTTATATCATATTCCTTAGTACATACTGGAGTATTCCACCATTTTTATAATACTCTAATTCGTTTTTAGTGTCTATTCTGCATAGAGTTTTAATTTTTTTAATGTCTCCTGAAGCATATTTTATTTCAACCTGTACATGATCTGATGGATTTATACCTTCTTCTATTTGAAGAACAGTTATCAATTCTGACCCAGTTAATTTTAAGTTAAGCCTATCGTGTCCTTCGGTGAATTGTAGAGGTAAAACACCCATTCCAATTAAATTAGATCTATGAATTCTTTCAAAACTTTCTGCTATTACAACTTTAACACCTAATAGTTTTGTTCCTTTGGCAGCCCAATCTCTTGATGATCCTGTTCCATATTCTTTACCACCTATAACAGCAAGATCAGTTCCTCTTTTTTTATATTCCTCTACAGCATTATAAACTGGCATCACTTTTTCTTCTGGATATAGTTTTGTAAATCCACCTTCTGTTCCTGGAGCCATTTCATTTCTTATTCTAATATTTGCAAAAGTGCCTCTCATCATTACTTCATGATTACCTCTTCTTGATCCGTACGAGTTATAGTCCGTTGGAAGTATTTGATGTTCCATAAAATATTCGCCTGTTGGGCTTTCTTTTTGAATATTTCCTGCTGGAGAAATGTGATCAGTTGTAACCATGTCCCCTAAAATCAAAAGTGGTCTTGCATCTTTAATGGGCTTAAATCCTTCAGGTTGATCAGGTAAATTTTCAAAAAATGGTGGTTTCTTTACATAAGTTGAACTTGAATCCCAATTGTAAATACTTGTATTTTCAGTTTTAATTTCTTGCCACTGCTTAGGTCCTTCTGAAACATTTGAATATCTTTTAACAAACATCTCTGCGTTAAGAGATTCTCTTAATGTGTCTTCAATTTCTTTATTAGATGGCCAAATATCTTTTAGAAAAATATCTTTACCGTCTTTACTTTTTCCTAAAGGTTCTTTGTATAAATCAAATTCCATGTGACCAGCAAGTGCATAAGCTACTACAAGTGGTGGTGATGCTAAGTAATTAGCTTTTATATGTGGAGATATTCTTCCTTCAAAATTTCTATTTCCAGATAAAACTGACACAGCGTAGATGTTTTCCTTGTCTATTGCTTTAACAATTTCCTCCGGTAAAGGGCCTGAATTTCCTATGCAAGTCGTGCAACCATATCCAACTAAATTAAAACCAAGTTTATCTAAAAATACATTTAGTCCTGCTTTTGCTAAATAATCTGTAACTACTTGCGAGCCTGGTGCTAATGATGTTTTAACCCATGGTTTAGTTTGTAAACCAAGTTCAACTGCTTTTTTTGCTAGTAAACCAGCGCCAATTAATACATTTGGATTGGATGTATTAGTGCATGAAGTAATAGCTGCAATTAATATTGAGCCATCTTTAATTTCATAATCTGTTCCTGATACTTTTGAAACATGTTGCTCTTTTCTACTAGTTGCATCCTCAAAAACTTTTTTAAATCCAGTAGATGCATCTGTTAACAAAACTTTGTCCTGAGGTCTTTTAGGTCCTGAAATAGTTGGAACAACTGTAGACATGTCTAGTGATAAAGTATCAGTAAATTCAATTTCATCATTAGCCCACAAACCTTGTTCTTTTGCATACTTCTCAACTATATTGACTGTGTTCTCATCTCTTCCTGAAAATCTTAAATATTTTAATGTCTCTTCATCAATTGGGAAAAAACCACATGTTGCTCCATATTCTGGTGCCATATTTGCAATTGTTGCTCTATCAGCAAGAGTTAAATTCTTTAAACCTTCTCCATAAAATTCAACAAATTTTCCAACAACTCCTTTATCTCTTAACATTTTTACTACCGTTAAAACTAAATCTGTTGCAGTCGTGCCCTCTGGCATTTTATTTGTTACTTCAAATCCTATTACTTCAGGGATTAACATTGAAATTGGCTGACCTAACATTCCAGCTTCTGCTTCAATTCCACCAACGCCCCACCCAAGAACAGATAAGCCATTAACCATAGTAGTGTGACTATCAGTACCAACTAATGTGTCAGGAAATAAATAATCCTCATCTTGAAATTTTTCAGACCAGACAACTTTTGATAAATATTCTAAATTAACCTGGTGACAAATCCCAGTTCCAGGAGGAACAATTCTAAAATTATTAAAAGCTTGTTGTCCCCATTTTAAGAAGGAGTATCTCTCACCGTTTCTTTTAAATTCAATATCAACATTTTTTTCAAATGAATCTGATTTTGCAGATTTATCTACTTGCACAGAGTGATCAATAACTAGATCAACTGCAGAAAGTGGATTGATTGTATTAGGATCTTTATTTTTTTCTTTAACCGCTTCTCTCATAGCTGCAAGATCAGCTACAGCTGGAATTCCAGTATAGTCTTGTAATAAAACTCTAGCTGGCCGGTAAGCAATTTCAGTTAATGATTTTTTAGTTTTTAACCACTCTTTAATTGCCTCAATTTGGCTTTTAGTAACCGACAGATCATCCTCATACCTTAAAAGGTTTTCTAACAAAACTTTTAATGACTTTGGAAGTTTTGAGATCCCATCTAAACCATTTTTTTCTGCTTCTGCTAAAGAATAATATTTATAATCTCTATCATTAATACTGATAGTTTTTAGAGAGTTATAAGAATTTTGATTTCCTGGTTTCATTTAATTTAGATATAGAACCCTATTATACAAACAATAAGTAGCAAGGACATAGCATAATTAAATCGTTTAATAAAATTATTATTTGTCGCAAAATTCCTTAAAAACTTACCTAAAAAAGCCCATGCTGTAATACTTGTTAGAGCTGTCAAAGAGCAAACGACAATAACTGTTAAAGAACTATTTAAGTAATCATCTTCTAATACAAAATTTGAGATTAATGTAATAGCTGCCATTACTCCTTTGGGATTCAAAAACTGAAATGTAAAAGTATCAATAAATTTTACTGGATTAATTTTTTTACCTTCTTTGGATGGTTCCGAAAATGAAATTTTATAGGCTAGATATATCAAGAATAATGTTCCTAATATTCTGATCACTTCCTGGATTAGTGGATATTTAATAAAAGTTGATATCAATACAAAATTGATCAAAATTACTAACACAGTATAACCCAACCAAACTCCCATTATTAATGGAATTGTTTTTTTTATACCAAAATTAAAACCTGAGTAAGATGCAACAGCATTATTAGGTCCTGGTGTAAAACCTAATGAACAAGAAATTCCTATTAATAAAAATAATTCAGGATGCATAAAGTTTAAGCTATTGGAAGCCCGTTCTCTGATTGTTGAGATGGGTGAACTAATATAACTTTACCTTCTTTATCAATCGAACCTAAAATAAGAACTTGTGAAACTACACCTGCAATATTTTTTTCTGGAAAGTTACAAACACCAATAACTTGTTTACCTTTTAAATTTTCTTCATTGTAATAATGGGTAATTTGTGCGGATGATTGCTTAACACCTATATCTTTTCCAAAATCCACTTCAATTACTAGTGAAGGTTTTCTAGCTTTTTCATTTTTTTTAACTGATATTACAGTGCCTACTCTAATGTCTACTTTGTCAAAAATATCATAGGTTATTTGTTCTTTCATAAATTTAATATATAATACAACTATATTATGAGTACAGAAAATAGTTCAGATCAATTATTCAGCAACTCTGTTAAAATCTTAACTGATTTAATTGGTTTCAAAACCATATCTGGAGAAGACAATAGTTCGTTAATTAACTATTGTGATGAAATTTTAAACAAACTAGGTGCTACATCATTTAGAACTTTTGATGATGAAAAAAAAAGAGTTAATCTTTTTGCTACACTTAAAGCAAAAAAACCTAGTAATAAAAAACCTATAATCTTATCAGGCCATACCGATGTTGTTCCCGTTTCTAAAGGATGGAGTACTGATCCATTTGTTGCAACAATAAAAGATGACAAACTTTTTGGTAGAGGTTCTTGTGACATGAAAGGGTTTATTGCTTGTACATTAGCTTTTGCTCCTATTTATGCTGAAGCAAATTTAGATAGAGATATTCATTTCTCATATACGTTTGATGAAGAAACTGCCTGTATAGGAGCTCCAATTTTAATTGAAGAGTTAAAAAAAAGAGGTGTTAAAGATGGAATTTGTATAATTGGTGAGCCTACTAATATGAAAATAATAGATGCACACAAAGGATGTTACGAATACACAACTTATTTTGAGGGTTTAGCAGGTCATAGCTCTGCCCCACACAAAGGTGTAAGTGCCGTTGAATACGCATCAAGATATGTGAATAAACTAATTGAATTAAGAGAAAAACTAAAAGAAAGAGGTCCTAAAGACTCTATTTTTGATCCTCCACATTCTACTCTTTCAATTGGAGGAATTTTTGGTGGTATAGCTCACAATGTAATAGCAGATAAGTGTCATGTTAACTGGGAAACAAGACCTGTCGTTAAAGAAGATGGTGTTTTTTTAAATGCAGAATTAGATAAATATGCAAATGAAGTACTTTTGCCAGATATGAAAAAAGTCTTTCCCAACGCATCAATTAAGAAAAAAATTATTGGTGAGGTTATTGGTTTTGATAGAGATGAACAATCAGCTGCTTGTGAGTTGGTTTCAAGTTTAACTGGAGACAATACTAGAGAAGTTGTGTCATTTGGAACTGAAGCTGGTTTATTTCAAGAAATAGGAATAAGCACAGTCGTGTGCGGACCAGGCTCTATTGAACAAGCTCACAAAATCGATGAATTTATAATTCTTGATGAGTTAAAGAAATGTTTGGGTCTTCTTGAGGGAATAAAAAATAATTCTGTTGTAAACTAATCGTTCCAGCCACTAACTACTTTAACTTCTAAATATTCTTCTAAACCTAATTTACCAGCTTCACGGCCAATACCTGAATGTTTGTATCCACCAAAAGGAGCGTCTGGAGCTAAGCCTGCACCATTAATATCGACCATTCCTGATCTTAATTTTCTAGCAACTCTATTAGCTTTTTCTTGATCTTGAGTTTGAATAAAATTTAATAATCCATACGGAGTGTCATTAGCTATAGCAATAGCTTCTTCTTCAGTTTCGAAAGGTATAATTGACAAAACAGGTCCAAATATTTCTGTTCTTGCAATCTGCATTTGGTTATTAACATCCGCAAATGCTGTAGGTTTAACAAAATAACCTTTATCAAGGCCCTCTGGTTTGCCAGTTCCACCAGCAACTAATTTTGCACCTTCATCAATTCCAACCTGTATTAATTTTTGAATTTTTTCAAATTGAGTTTTTGAAACAACGGGACCAATATGATCACCATTTTTTGTTGCAACATCAACTTTCATTGAGTTAGCAAAATTTTTAACTCTTTCTACTGCATCTGCATAGATTGATTTTTCAACCAACATTCTTGTTGGAGCATTACATGATTGTCCTGAATTTCTAAAACATCTTAAAGCGCCTCTTTCAACTGCTTCAGCGTCAGCATCTTTAAATATAATATTTGCACCTTTTCCTCCGAGTTCAAGACTAACTCTTTTAAAATCACTTGCAGCGTTTTGAGAAATTAAAGCACCTGCTCTAGTTGATCCTGTAAATGAAACCATGTTTACATCTGGATGACTAGTAAGTGCATTACCAGCAACAGCACCATCTCCGTTAACAAGATTAAAAACACCTTTTGGTAGTTTAATTTCATCAATCATTTCTGCTAAAATTATTGATGATAATGGAGCTATCTCAGATGGTTTAAGAACCATTGTACAACCAGCTGCTATAGCAGGAATTACTTTTAAACAAACCTGATTCATTGGCCAGTTCCATGGAGTTATTAACGCACAAACTCCTTTTGGTTCATGTAAAATATTATTATTAAGAGCATGTTCTCCTAATTTTGCTTCAAATGTGAATTCTTTTAAAACTTTTATATAAGATTTTATGTGGCTAGCACCTGTACCAGCTTGTAATTGTGTTGAAAAATCTATCGGCGATCCCATTTCAAGCGAGATTGCTTCAGCCATATCATTCCATCTTTTTTTATAAACTTCATAAAGGGCTTCTAAATATTTTAATCTTTCTTCTTTAGTAGAAAATGCCCAAGTTTCAAATGCTTTAGTTGCAGCACTTACAGCATCATTTACATCATCAACTCCAGCTAAAGATATAACTGCGCATTCCTCTTCAGTTGAAGGGTCAATTACTTTGAAATCATTTGATTTTTTTGGAGAAACCCATTCTCCATTTATATAAAAGTTTTTTTTATCTAACATTTTTGAAAAATTATATTATCTTTTAACTTTTGCAAACAAATTAGTTAATTCATAAACAATCGTAGCTGCCGCTAAAGATGTAACTTCTGCATGGTCATATGCTGGAGACACTTCGACTACATCGGCAGAAATTAGATTTAAACCTGAAAGGCCTCTTATAACATTAACCATTTCTCTTGTAGTCATTCCAGCAATTTCAGGTGTGCCTGTTCCTGGTGCAAAAGCAGGATCTAAAACATCTATATCAATAGATAAATAAAGTGGATTGTTTCCAACTCTTTTTCTTATTCTTTCAACAATTTTATCTATTCCTTGAGTTTGAAATTCATCACAATGAATAATCTTAAAACCAAACTCTTCATCATTTTTAATATCATCTCTACTGTAAAGAGGACCTCTAATCCCAACATGCATTGAAGCATCATCTAAAAATAAATTTTCTTCTCTTGCTCTTCTAAAGGGAGTTCCATGAGTATAAGGCGCTCCAAAATATGTGTCCCATGTATCTAAGTGAGCATCAAAATGTACCAATGCAACTGGTCCATTATTCATTTTATTAATAGCTCTAAGTAAAGGAAGAGCAATTGTGTGATCACCCCCTAAACTAATAATGCCACCTACTTTATTTAGAAGTTCTGTAGCACCCTCTTCTATTTGTTTAATAGCTTCATCAATATTAAATGGATTACATGTAATGTCACCTGCATCAGCAACTTGCTGAACTTTAAAAGGTTCAACATCATAACTTGGATGATAATTAGTTCTTAAATGTCTTGATGCCTGTCTAATACTCATGGGTCCAAATCTCGCACCAGGTCTATAACTAGTGCCTGCATCAAATGGAATTCCAACAATTGCTACGTCGCAACTATCAACATCTCTTAATTCTGGTAATCTTGCAAATGTAGATGGTCCAGCAAATCTTGGAACTTTAGTTCCACTTATTGGTTGTACTGGATTTTTGTTTCTTTCTTTTTTCATTTTATAAATAAAATGTACCACATTCTTTAAGAATGGAATATCTTCTATCTTTAAAATTATGAACTTAATAAGAGCTATTTTACTATTAATTTTTTTAATTACACCTCTAAAGGCAAATACTATTTATAATTTAATTAAGATACCTAACTTAGAGATTTATGAAATAAATACCAAAAATAAACTTAAGTACTTTTATGCAGCTAGACCCTTCCAACTAGGCACTCAAAAAAACATAGTTTGTTCAAATCCGAATAAGAAAGATTTAGAAATAAAATATAAAATTATTCATAAAAATCTTAATAGATATTCTTATGATTATCTAAAAAAGATTAATCTGAAATATATTGTTATGTGCAAAAATTTATCTATCTCAGAACTATATACGGCTGGTATTCCGGATAATATAATGAAAACATTAATATTAGATATCAAATTTAATGAAAAATATTTTGAAAGAGTGATTCATCATGAGGTTTTTCATATAATTCACCTTCAACATAAAAATATTTTTAATGAAGAGGAGTGGATTGAATTTAATAATTTTGAATTTAAATATGCTGAATGCTCTACATGCACAAAAAATATATCTTTAGAAAAATATCAAGAGACTAATGGGTTTTTTACAGAATACTCTAAATCAACAGCCTCCGAAGATATGGCAGAAGTTTACTCACACATGATTTTTTTAGAAAAGAAGGAAATTAATCAAATTCGTAAATTGGATCCTATTTTAAATAATAAAATTTCATATATTGAAAATAAAATAAAAGAAATAGATAGTTCTTTTACTTTTTAATGATAAAAAAAATTAAAGCCTCTAAATCAGAAAAATTTATTTTTATTTTTTTAATTTTATTAGGTGTCACTACTTTCTGCACATATTTTATAGTTAAAAATAAATGTTTATTTGTCAAAAATGTTGATCCAAAGGATATTATATTTAAGAAGCCAAATAATATTGCAATTTTAAATGCACCTTGTGGAAATGTAATCATAGAACTTTACCCAAATATTTCACCAAATGCAGTTCAAAGATTTGTAACTTTAATTAGATCTAATGCTTATGAAAATATTGCTTTTCATAGGGTAATTGAAAATAAACTTATCCAGGCTGGTGACCTTGAGTTTGGAAAAAAAGGAAATTTAGATTATGGAAAAATTGGCACTGGAAAATCAGGCTTAGGTACAATTAAATCAGAAATTGATAATGATTTTAATTACACCAAAGGTAGTGTCGGGTTAGCTCGAACATTTAAGAATGATACTGAAGACAGTCAATTTTTTATAATTCTACAAGATGAACCATTATTTGAAGGTGAGTATACACCTGTTGGTAAAGTTCTTTATGGGCTAGAAGTCCTAAAAAAAATAAAATACGATAGACGCTCAGAGTATATATTAAGACCAGATTTCATTAATTCCTTTAAAATGCACAATTAATAAGAGATAAAATCTCAAGTTGAACCCATTTTAGTCAGTTTATTACTTCTTTTTGTTGTCAAAGCTTGATGAAGTGCGGTTATGAAAAATATCCTAAAAAATACAATTAGGAAAAAATTTAATTTAAGTAAAAAAAAATTAATTGAACAACCATTAAAAATTTTAAAAAAAATTAATATAGAAAAATTAACAAAGTTCACATCATCATCGCTAGCAGAAAAATATAAGAACTTCAAAGAAAGAGCTAAACAAAAAGAACTTCATAGAATCAAATTATTAAAAGAAGAAAAAATTAAGGAATTAAAAAAAGAAAAGTTAGAACAAGAAAAACAAAAAAATGAAGAAATAAGGTTAATTAAACAAAATGAATTAAATCTAATAAAAGAAGAAAAACAAAAAATAGAGAACCAAGAAAAACTAAAAGTAAAAATTATAAAACAACAACAGCAAATTGAAAGAAAAAAAATTAAACTTGAAGCTCAAAGAATTAAAGCTGAAGAGCAAAAACTAAGAGATGAAGAGGAGGAAAAAACAAGACAAGATGATTTAAAATTAAAAGAAGAAAAACTAAGATTAGAATTTTTTGAAAAGCAAAGAATAAGACAAGAGCAACAAAAAGCCAAAATTGAAAATGATAAATTAATGGCTCTTGAGAGACAGAATGCCCGTGAAGCTAAACAAAAAATAAAAGATGAGGAAGAAAGATTAAAAAATATTGAGATTGATAAACAAAAAAAAGATGAGCAAAGATTAAATGAAGAGGAACATAAACTAAATTATCAAAAACAAAAACTCGAAGAAATTGAACAAAATATCAAAAAAATTGAGGTTGAAAGATTAAGAGAAAAAGAAATAAAAATATTAAAAGAAGCTGATGAGATAAGAGAAAAAGAAAAACAACTTAGACTAAAAGAACAATTAGAAATAGAAGAACTTAAGGAATTAAGACTAAATGATCTCAATCAAAGAAAAGCTGATGAAGAATTACAATTAAAAGAAGAAGAGATAAAATTAGAAAATCTAAGGGAACAAAAAATAATTCAAGCCAGAATTCTTGAAGAGAAAAGAATCAAAGACGAAGAAGAGAGAATAAAAGAATGGGAAAGAAAATTTGATAAGGAACAAATAGAGAAAGAACAAGAATTGATAAAGAAATTTAATGACCAATTAATTAGAGAAAAAGAAGAAAATGAAAAGATAATAGAATTTAAAAAAGAAGAAGTTGTAGAAGAAAAGAAAGAAGAAACATTAGATAATGAGATAAAAAAAAAAGAAGATGAAAAATATTAGTTAATCAAAGGTTTTCCTGTTGCTAGTGTGTGTTTAATACGATCTTGAGTTTCTTTTGTTTCTATTAATCTCATGAAAGCATCTAATTCTAATTTAAATAAATCATCTTCTGACAAAATTTTATCAATAGTTGTGTCTCCTCCACTCAAAACATGAGCCAATTCTTTTGCAACTGTAACACCGTGCTCACGAATTATTTTTTCATTGTAAAGTTTTTCTACAATTTTATTCATTTCTATTAAAACTTCTTTTCCTGGTAGTTTAAATTCAGTCTCTATTGGAGCTTTAAATTCTTTATTGTCATCTAAGATTTTTTTTGAAACTTCTAGTAAACTATTTCTATTCATTATTTTTTTATCTTCAGGTTTTAAATATTTTAATGGTTCTGCTTCAACTGGTGAAGTTGCAGTTTTTCCATAACCAATAATATCAAACACTTTAAGAGGTGCGTAATGAGGATCTTTTTTAGCTTCATCTGTATCTAGCCATCTTGCCAACATCTCTTTACATCCTCCGCCAGCTGGTATTAATCCAACTATTGTTTCTACTAATCCAACTACAATATTTGTATGTGAAGCTACAAAATTACTTTGAACCATAACTTCAAATCCTCCACCAAGTGTTAACCCTGATGGTGCAGAGATAACTGGATGATTAGAATATTTAAGATGTTTGCAGGTTTCTTGAAAATATCTAATGAATTTTTCTATAGATTTAAAATCATTTTTATTTGCAAAATCCATCGTATAACTCAAATTTACTCCAGCAGAAAATTGCATACTTTCATTTATTATAATCAAAGGTTTGTCTGTAGCTTTTTTTAAAGCATCCATTGAATCATAATCAAGAGCATTTGCTTTAGTGGTAAACTCGACAATATTATAATCATTAAATCTATATATCTGAGCTGAGCTATTTCCATCCACACTTAATGCTTTCTTTTTAGCTTTTCCAAATGTTTCAATGTCAGTATATTTTTGTCTAGATCCATAAAAATTTTGATTTTTGTTTTGAGATAAATTTTCTAAAAAAGTATTTCCTTTAATATCATCAATCTTACCAAAAAAAGTTTCTACCCCAATTTCTTCCAACATTTCAAATGGACCTTTAGTCCAGTTAAAACCTAATCTCATTGCTTCATCAATATCATTAAAATCTTTTGTAATTGATGGTACTAAGGATGAAGCGTATTTAATAATCTTAGAAATAACTGACCAAGCATACTCACCGTATTTATCTTCTCTTGAGATTAATTTTTTAAGATCTACCTTATCTGATTTAATATTAATCTTTTTACTTGCTGAATATTCTTCAGTTTCAAGATTAATTGCTTCCATGACTTTAACTTCACCTGTTTTATTAACCCTGTAAAACCCACCCTTGCCTTTTCGACCAGTATATCCAGTTTCAATTAACGTCTTTACTAAAGGAATTTCTTTTGCAACTGTTTGAAAAGGATCATTTTCTGGTAATTCTTTAATAAAACTTTTTAAAACATCAGCCATTAAGTCAATACCAATTAAGTCATAAAGACCAAACACACCTGTTTTGGGTATACCCATTGGTCTTCCAAAAATTGCATCAGCTTCTTCTATGCTAAGTTTCATTTTAAAAGCCTCAGTCATTGCAACTTGCATTGCAAAAACACCTATTCTATTTCCTAAAAAACCTGGAGTGTCATTACAAATAATTGCACCTTTTCCAAGTTCTGTTTCACAAAAATTTTTTAAAGAATTTATTTTATCTAGATCATTATTTTCATTTTTAACTATCTCTAATAACCCCATGTATCTAACTGGATTAAAAAAGTGGGTAATGCAAAAATCTTTTTTTTCTTCTTCTGATAAATGTTCAGATAAGACTTTAATAGGTATAGATGAAGTGTTTGAAGATACTATTGCACCTTTTTTTCTTGCCTTAAATATTTTTTCATAAATATCGTGTTTAATGTCTATTCTTTCAACAACAGCTTCAACTACCCAGTCTGCTTCTTTTACTTCGTCAAAATTATCTAAAATATTTCCTACTTTAATGTTATTTATTTTTGACTTATCTAATAAAAGTGGAGGTCTTGATTTGTGAATTTTATCTCGTGCTTGCTCACTTATTTCAGTTTTTAAGTCCAGTAAAGTTACTGGAATATTTGCATTACACAGATGTGCTGCAATTCCACTGCCCATTGTTCCTGAGCCAATAACTACTACTTTTTTAATTTCCATCAGATTTAATAATTGAAAGACTATTTATAATAAAAAAATGAACTTAGTAAATAAATTATCGATTAATTCCTCTTAGTCTTTCAGATCTTCTTCTTAAAAGTTCTGCAGTAACTAGAATTAAAGTAGACATTATAATTAAACAGGTTGCTACAGCCATTATTGTTGGACTCAACTGCTCTCTTAACCCAACCCACATCTGAATTGGAATGGTAGTATTTTCAAGTCCTGCTAAGAATAATACAACTACAACTTCATCAAATGAGGTTACAAAAGCAAACAATGCCCCTGATATCACTCCTGGTAAAATTAATGGTAATGTTATTTTCATAAAAGTATTTACTGGATTACTCCCTAAACTTGTTGCGGCTCTTGTTACGCTATGATCAAATCCTGATAATGTTGCTGTAACTGTAATAACCACAAACGGTGTTCCTAAAATAATATGAGCTAAAATTATACCTGTATGAGTTGCTGCCAAACCAACCTTTGCCATAAAGAAAAATATTGCTGTTCCTGAAATAATCAATGGCACAATCATTGGTGATATTAACAAAGCCATGAATGCTGCTTTGTGAGGCATATGTCTACTACTTAAACCCAGTGCTGCAACTGTTCCAAGAATTGTTGCACCAATAGTTGCAAAGAAAGCTATAATAATACTATTTTTTGCTGCTAATCCCCAAGGGTTTTTAGTTCCATAAATCATGTCTTCATACCATCTTAGTGAGAATGCATCTGGATCAAGTGCTAACATTCCACTTGAAAAGTGAATGTATTGTTCTGCATTAAATGAGAGAGGCAAAATCACAAACAATGGTGCAATTAAAAAGAAAAAAACCAATCCACAAATAGTTAAATATGTGTAGTGCCATACTCTATAATTCCATGATGTGTAAGTTGGTAAAGCCATAAATTTATCCTAGTTTAATATTATCTATTCCTACTAATTTATTATAAATCCAGTAAATGGTTAAGACACCTACCAACAACATCGTACCCAGTGCTGCTGCAAATGACCAATCTAAAGAACTCTTCATATGATAAGCAATTGTGTTACTAATTAATGATCCACTAGCTCCACCAACTAATGCAGGAGTAATGTAATAACCTATCGCTAAAATAAAAACTAACAAACATCCAGCACCAATACCTGGAATTGTTAATGGGAAATAAATTTGTCTAAATGCAGTAAATGGTGTTCCACCTAAAGACTTTCCTGCTCTCATCAAGCTTGGTGATATTGTTTTCATCACACTATAAAGTGGCAAAACCATAAATGGTAGTAAAATTTGAGTCATTGCTACAAAAGTACCAACCACATTATACATTAGCTCCGGTCGTGAATCGTTTGCTGCAAGTCCAAGCCAAACAATTAAATCATTAATCGGACCTTGCTGTTGCAGTAAAACCATCCAACTGGAAGTTCTAACTAATAATGATGTCCAGAAAGGAAGTAACACGCATATCATTAATAAGTTACTGTATTTCATTGGTAGTGTTGCTAATAAATGTGAAATTGGATAAGCAAGCAAAAAACAAAATATAGTTACCCAAAAAGCTACTTTTAAAGTTCTTAACCATAAAGTTTTGTAAACTTTTCTGTCTTCATCTTGTTGAACTATATTTCTTTCTTGATCTAGCTTTAAATCAACACCTTTTAAGTATTTAACGTAAGACCATTTTGGTGCAGTATTTTTTAATGCTATCCAATAGTCCACATTTCTCCATATTTTATGAGTTGCCATAAACTGTTCTTTATAATTACTCTTTTCAAAATTTTTTATTTTTCTATTTGTTTTTTTTAATCCACTACTAAAACCAGATTTTTCATAATTCAATCTTTGATATAATTTTCCTGCTTCTTTGGCTATTGCCAGTGGATAAAAATCTTTATAAAAAGCTTCATAAGTTGATTCATCTGGTAACTCCTTACCATCCCATTTTTCAAGTGCCGCAAAAGTATTAGGTAACTTTCCCGTAATCATTCGATCATCAACACTTCTAAACAGCATGTCACCTATTGGAAATATGTAAGTAATAAGAAGAAATAAAAATAACGGACCTACAAGCATTAATGCTTTCATCTTATTTTTTCTTTCAGCTTTCTTTAAGCTAAGCTCTAGAGGTATTCCGTCTGATGATAGTATTTGTTCTGTACTCATATTTAAATTCTTTAAAAAAAAAGGGCGGTTATTTTCTAACCGCCCTAGTATTTTATAATAAAAACTTAATCTATAAAACTAAATTATAGTCCAGCTTTCATTGCTTCCCATTTCTCGTTGATTTCATCTTGGTTATCTGCCCAGAAATCAGGATTCATAAGGATATATTTTTTTGTGTTTTGAGGTGCTGTAGGCATGTGTTGTACCATGCTTGTTTTACCATCTTTAAACCATGGCTCTCCAGCATCTATAATAGCAATTGAAGACTTTCTCCAAGGAGCGTAAGCAATATACTTAGCACTTCCAGCTAAACCTTCAGTACTTGTCATTTCTCTAAGTACTTTCATAGCGTCTGCTTGGTTAGGTCCACCTTTAACTAGAGCAAAATACTCATAGTCAAGAATTTGTCCATCCCATACTTGTACAAGAGGAGTTCCTTCCATTTGCGCATTAAAGAATCTACCATTCCAACCAGTTGCCATTACTACTTCACCATTAGCAAGTAATTCAGGCGGCTGAGCTCCAGCATTCCAGAATACACATCCACCATTTGGATCAGTACAAAGATCTGTAATCATCTTCATTGCTCTGTCAACTCCACCGTCAGCTTCAAGCTTTCTGTAAGTTAAGTCAGAACCTTTACCAGGGTTTACACCGGCTGCAGTTATAGCAATCTCTAAGTTAGACATTGCACCTTTGTAAATTGCTCTTTTACCAGGAAATTTTGCTGTGTTGAAAAAGTCTTTTAATGTTGTTGGTTTTTTGTCACCAATTGTTGAGTCATTGTAAGCATAGTTCCAAGAGTAAAGAATATTTCCTACAGCACATTTAGAAGGCATGCTTGTAAAGAAGTCTTCACTTGCTGGTGTTCCATCTGGAGCAGGTGAGAAGTCTTTGTCGAAGTCAAATTCAACAAAAATACCTTCGTCACATCCAATGATAGTGTCTTTTGCGTACACATCAATGATGTCCCAAGTGATTTTTCCAGCTTCTTTTTGAGCTTTAATTTCTGATAATCCACCAGTGTAGTCTACCCAATTAACAGGTATTCCTAATTTAGCAGCAGTTGGATCGCCGTACCCTAGTTTTTGACTTTCAGTATAAGCACCACCCCAAGACACTACAGTAACTGCAAATGCTGAAGTTGTGATAGAAAGTACAAAAGATAGAGCAAGTAATAGTTTACTTAATTTTTTCATTTTCTCTCCTATTTAACGTTAACGTTGTTATTTTATAAAGTGAAAGTAAAACAATATAGGTACGTTTAGTCAACAGCCAATTATGTCTAATTTGCCTTTATTTATTTGTATTTTTTGGAAAATTTTTAAAGATTATTTTGGGTCTAAAGCTCTGCAATCAATACTGTTCCAGCCAATATTAAGCACATTACCTTTTTTAAGGTCTAATCTTGCTGTGCTATTTGGTACTTTAAGGATAAATTCTTTGTTTCCCAATAAATTAACTCTAAGTCTTGTGTGGTCACCGTGATAAATTATTTCTTCAATTTTACCCTTATGATTATTATCCATTTTGTCTGTAGGATCTATAATTGCTCTTTCAGGTCTTAGTGAAACTTTAGTCTTATCGCCTTTTGCTTTTACAGCAACTGGGTTTGCTAAAATTTCTGTACCATCTTCTAATTTTACTTTACATTTATCCCCTGAAATATCTGAAACTTGACCTAAAAACTTATTATTTTCTCCAATGAACTCGGCAACAAAAGAATTAACTGGTTTTTCATACAATTCATCAGGACTTGATAACTGCTGAACTTTACCATCATTAAAAACTGCAATTCTATTTGACATTGTTAACGCTTCAGTTTGATCATGAGTTACATAAACAACTGTTACACCAATGCTTTCATGAATGTGTTTAATTTCATATTGCATACTCTCTCTTAAATTTTTATCTAACGCTCCAAGTGGTTCATCCATCAACACTACTTGAGGATCAAACACTAATGATCTTGCCACAGCAACACGTTGTTGTTGTCCACCAGATAATTGCATAGGCATTCTTGCTTCAAAACCGTGAAGTGAAACCATTGATAAAGCTTTATCAATTTTTTTATCAGCTTCATCTTTTGGAATTTTTCTAACTCTTAACGGAAAAGCTAAGTTTTCATAAACAGTCATGTGGGGGAATAAAGCGTAGTTTTGAAACACCATTCCAATTCCTCTTTTGTGAGGTGGAATATTTGAAATAACCTTACCATCTAGATAAATTTCTCCATTAGTTGGAGTTTCAAATCCTGCCAACATCATAAGACAAGTTGTTTTACCAGAACCTGAGGGTCCTAACATTGTTACAAACTCACCTTCTTCAATATCTAGATTTAACCCTTTAACGACTAATGTTTTGCCGTCATAGCTTTTATCTACATTGTCAAATTTTACGAATTCTTTATTTTTTGTCATATTTTTAAAGTGAATTTAAAACATTTGTTGACTTATTTATCAAGTTTTTTTATTTCAATTATTTAATGTGCAGATCTTTTGAAAAATTACAAAATAACTCACATCCTTTGTCGGTTATTCGAATTGCTTCTGATGCTTCAACACCCCATTCTCCAAATTGCATTACTGCAATCATATGAAATGTAACATTTGGCTCTAAAATAGTCATATCACCTTTTGATATATTTAAGAGTATGCTCACCCCAATCAGGTGGATAACCAATTCCTATTGAATAACCAGTTCTAGAGGTTTTTTCTATTCCATATTTATCTAGAATTTTCCAAAAAGCTTGCGCAACATCATCTGCTGTTTGTCCAGGTTTTGCAGCATCTATTCCAGCTTGAAGTGCCTCATTTGTTTTATTCATAGTATCAATTTTCATTTGATCAGGTTTTCCAAGTAAAACTGTTCTAGCCATTGGGCAATGGTACCTTTGATAAGCACCTGAAAGTTCAATAATTGTAGCCTCACCCTCAACAAACTTATCTTGTGTTGCTGTTAAATGTGATGCTGAAGTCCCTTTTCCTGTTGGAAGTAGTGTTGCAATACTTGAATATTCACCACCAAACTCTGGGGTTCCATAAAATAATGCTTTTTGAATTTCACCTACGGCATCACACTGCCTGACACCTGGATTTATCACATCAATTGCTGTTTGCATTCCCTTTTGAGAAATTATTGCTGCAGATTTCATAAGTTCTATTTCAGCATTAGATTTAACAACACGAGCCCAATTAACTAATCTTTCAGAATCTTTTAGCTTAACATTTGGTAACCCTTGTTTCATTTTTTCATAACAATAAGCTGTAAAATAATGACTATCCATTTCCAAACCTATTGTAAGTTTATCCCATTTTCTCTCTTTTATAATTTCTACTAAATTATCATAAGGGTGCACTGGCCAAGTATGAATATATTTTTCATCATAAACTAAAATATTTTCATTTTTTAAATAAGTTTTTATATAAGCTCCACCTGAGTCTTGCTTTCTAACCCAGCATAATGGTTCATCAGCATTCACATGAACAATTACAGCTTGAGCATAATAAAATGACCAAGCATCATAACCAGTTAAATAGTTCATATTTGCTGTATCACTAGAGATTAATAGTTCTATGCCTTTTTCTTGCATTGCACTTTGAACTTTTTTTAACCTTGCTTTGTATTCTTCTTTGCTAAAATTCATATAGTTTAACTATTAAATAATTTTCCAAAACCGTCAATCTTTTCTTTATAATTAATTGCATTAAGAGAATCCCAGATTAAAGTTTGATTGCTTGATAGAACAACTTTATTTAGTTTTTTTTCTAACTTATCAATTATAGATAATACTGGTAAAGCCGTACACGAAACAAATAACGCCTCACTATCTGCAAGATCTATTTTTGACAAGACATCAAATAAATGATCCTCATCAACTTTTCCAATATCTAAATCAGAATCAATATCAAAATAAGTTAAAGAATTAACGTTAATATTTTCTTTTTTAAAGTAATCAACCACAGAGTCATTTATTGTTTTTGTATAAGGTGTAAAAATAGATATTTTATTAATACCTAATTTATTTAATGCTTTAATAGCTGCAGTTATTGGTGTTGTTACCTTTGCTTCTGGTTTAGCCAAATTTACTTTTTCTTTTATCACATCATACCCAGCTGCAACTGTTCCAGACGTACAACCATACGCTACACAATCTATTTTTTGATCTGGCAAAATATCTTTTGTAACATCGGTAATGTCATCTGACATTTTAGCTAACGTTTCATTGGTTAATGGATTGTAGCAATGAATTCTATTTACATAGAGATCAATGTCTCTTCCATAGATCACATTATTAAAATCCTTTTCAATTCTAAAATCACTACCTAGCGTTATAAGACCAATTCTTGGGTTAGATTTTGAAATGTATTTTGGCTCAACCTTGTTTAATTTCATAAATTACCTGTAATATTTTGATTAAATATATATTGAATAAGGAGTCTAGTTAAAATAGAGTTTAACAAAAGCGTACATAACTCGTCGTTACTTAAGGTTTAAACGGTACTAAAGAATACGAAAGTGGGATCAGTCGTCTTTAAATTTAATTATTTAAGGAGGTTTGAATGAAATTTGGATATTTTTGTAACACTACTAACTGGGATCATAAACCATACGATCAATTATTAAATGAAACCCAAGAAATCACAACTTACTGTGATGAAAATAATTGGGACTCTATTTGGTATACAGAGCATCACTTCAATCATGAAGGAATGGAATCTTGTACAAACCCTTTAATGATGGGTGTGGATGCAGCCGCAAGAACAAAACAAATTAGAATTGGTCAAGCTTGCAATGTAATTACCTTTCATAACCCCATCCGTCTTGCAGAAGACATAGCTTTACTAGACCAATTATCAGGTGGAAGAGTTGATGTTGGTATTGGTAGAGGAATATATGGAAGAGAAGCTATCAATATGAACAAAGAGGCTGACTTAAAAGATCAGGCAAAAAATTTTAGATTGTTTGATGAATCTTTAACCATAATGAAAAAGGCTTGGACAGAAGAATTTTTTAGTCATCAAGGTGAATTTTATAACTACCCTACTCCTGGTTTTACTTGGCAACATGACATGAGTCCTCCTAGTGAAAAGTTTTTAGATACAAAAACAAGTGAAATAAAAAAAATTAGTGTTGTTCCAAAACCAAAACAACAACCACATCCACCAATATGGCAAGTTGTTGATGGAGCACGATCAATTGAATGGGCAGCACAAAATGGATTAAATACAATAATGTGGATACCTACTGTTAAAGCTTTAAAGAAAAGATTTGAAATTTATAGAGATGCAAAATCTAAAGCAGAAAATAGAGATGTTCCACTAGGAGAAGGTGTATCTTTAGTTAGAGATATGTTTGTTGCTGAAACTATGGAAGAAGCAGAAAAAATGGCTGGTGAACATATTATTAATTATATGAAATGGGTTTGTCATTGGAGAGGATTAGGTAATCATATGGATCCAGATGAAGAGTTACCAGAAACAAAACATAAATTAGATTTACTTAATTATGATTTTTTACATAAAAGAAATTTATTATTTGGAACACCAGAATATGTGGTTAATAAAATAAATGAATTAAAATCTGAATTAAATTTACAAAATCTTCAAGTATGGTCTAACTTTCCTGGTATAGAGCATGATGCTTGCATGAGAAGTATAAAACTGTTTAATGATGAGGTAATACCAAAAATTAATTTAGATAATTCAAATATAGAAAAGGCTAGCTAATGAAACTTGAATTAAGAAAATTTGCAAAATTTGTTGATAAAACTTTTATTGAAGGTGGTAAGGAAGCTAAAGAACCTGTTTTACTAGTTTCAGTTGCTGCTGTATTTAAAAATCCATGGCATGGAAAAGGTTTTGTTGAAGACTTAAAACCAATCATTTTAGATTTAGCTCCCAAATTAGGTACTATTCTAGTCTCTGAATTAATAAAAGAAATGGGCTCTCCTGAAAAAATTTTAGCTTATGGTAAGGCTGGTACAGTCGGACTTAATGGTGAAATTGAACATGCATCAGCATTTATTCACACTTTAAGATTTGGAAATAAATTTAGAGATGCTGTTGGTGGAACATCTTATTTAAGTTTCACGAACACAAGAAGTCCCGCTGGTTCTAAAATGTCAATTCCGATGATGCATAAAACAGATTCTGGTCTAAGGCCTTATTATCTTAACACATGAATTTACTATACATGATGCTCCTTTTGATGATGAAATCGTTATTGCTATCGGTGGAGCCTCAAGTGGTAGAGCTCATGCTAGAACAGGAGATCGTTATCAAGATATGAAAGAAATGGGACTAGACCCTAAGTAATTAGATGTCTCAAAATTTTGACCCAAATCAAAATTATTATTCATTTATTGATAATAATACAGATCCATTAGTATTCATTCATGGTGTTGGACTAGATCATAGAATGTGGGAGCCTCAAATTAAATCTTTAAATGATCATTCAATAATTACTTATGACTTGTTAGGTCATGGAAGAACTCCTTATGGTAAAGGGGAAGTTACTTTGAATGATTTTTCAAACCAATTAGATGGTTTATTACAATTTTTGAAAATAGATAAGATTAATCTAATTGGATTCTCTC